>FSRV01000002.1:1980405-2640540 GCA_900142905.1 Burkholderia sp. GAS332
CACGTCGGGCGCGACGTTGTTCCGCTCAATCGGCGGCTCGATCGGTGTAGCCAGTTTTGGTGCGGTGTTTTCCAATGGCCTCGCCGCGCGCCTGGAAAAGCTGATTCCGCCCGACACCGAATTGCCGCACGCACTCGGACCGCTGGCCATCCACCAGTTGCCTGAAGCGCTGCGCGACGATTATCTGCAGGCGTTTGCCGGCGCGTTGCACACGGTGTATCTGTCAGCGGCCTGCGTCGTGGTGCTGGCCTTCGCACTCGCGTGGCTTCTGAAGGATCATCCGCTGCGCAAGCACTAAATGCCGTATCACGTTTCCCGCAAGCGTTTTCTGCAAGCGCTTGATGACGAGGTCGAACGCAACGCGCTTCGACCTCGTTCTGCTTTCATCGCCGCCCTTCCATTCTGCTGATTCCACCATCGCGCCATCGCCTGCGCGAGCGGCGTAAAAAAAACCATCCGCCTGTTCGTTCTGCAGACATGGGCAGTGTTTCGTCGTACCTACAAATGCGCTCCAGCGCACCTGAAGTAGGTGAGAACGTCGATTGACGTTCTCACCGAAACGCCACATATTGCAAGCAGCGGCACCGCAAGCGAGAACTTGCGTCCCAAGGTTCTCCAGCGCACGTGGATCGTGGTTTCCGCGGACTTTGCTTCGCGCCTCAACGCGATCTGGAGCATGCCGTATAGGCATTGTTTTCCACAGGTGGGTCCACAGTATGTCCACCCAGACAATACCCGGCCATAGTTTTCCGACGCCCTGCAAACGCTGTGGCGGTGCGCTATACCGGCAAGTCGACTATTGCCCGTATTGCGGCGCGGTGCATCCACTCGACACCGACCCACACAAGCGCGTTGTGATTCCCGGCAGCCGCGCCAGTGCCATGAACAAGACGGCGCAGAAAAGCAGCTTCGACCCGGCACAGCCGAGCGAAGCCGAGCTCGCCGCGCAGGCTGCGTCCATCGACGAAGCCGCCCCTATCGAGCCCCCGATGCTGCCGGTACTCGCGTCGTATCCTCCGCGCGTTGAGCCGCCGCCTTCCGCCGATCTGCCGCCTTCTGCCGATCCGCCGCATTCTGGCGGTCGCAGCGTGTTCCCGTTGCGCCGGATACTGATCGCAATCGTGGTCATTGGCGCAATCGGACTAGCGTATGTCGCCTATGCACTATTCAGCGACAACCACGAATCGCAGAACGCCAACACCGAGCAGACTGCAGACAACCCGCAGGACGCAAGAACGGCAACCGGCACGATTGCGCTGTACACACCGGCTCAATCGACGAACCAGGCTGCAGCGGTTAAGCCCGCTGTTCCCAGCAGTCCCGCCAAGGCGGCACCGGCAATCCCAGCCACACCGATTACGCCGCCGGCAGCCGCAACACCTGTGAAACCAGCGGCGCCGCAATTCCGCGATGCGGCGCAAGCGCTGCAGGCTGCGCGTCTGGCCTTCGGGGCCAACGATCTGTCCGCGGCACAAGCGGCGCTTGGCGCGGCGCAAACGCTGCAACCCGACAACGCCGACGCACAAAGTCTGCTGACCGAACTGAAGCCGCTCGCCGCGCGCCGCGACGCCGCGTTGCAGGCCGCACAGTTGTGTGCCGCGCAGCAGTCGTGGAGTTGCGCACGCCAGCACGCCAATGAGGCGCTCGCGATCGACACCGGCAACGACACGGCGAAGACGATCCTCGAACGCGTGATTCAGGAGACAGGTTGGGCGCCGCTCAAACCGCATGCGGCGATCGACAGTCCGGTCAGTGATAAATCATCTGGATACCGAATTTCATAGCGGTCCGCGCGACCGATTTTCCTGACTGACCTCATGAATCATGGCACGCCCGATCGCACTGCCGTTTCGCGTGCCCTCTGAGCGGCAACAGACGGACATGGCATGCGCAGCGCATTGAACATGAGATGGCAAACCGGCTTGCGAGTGCTTCGCGCGCGCCGACGCGAGAGGCGGTTCAAACTTGACCGAAAGGTGGATAGACCATGCTGAAGAGACTTCTCGCGGGATGGCTGGGGCTGGCGCTAATGGTCATGTGTTCGTTCGCCGGCGCGGAGCCTGCGCACTACAAGATCGTCACCGGTCCGGAACGGGGTACGTACATTCAGATCGGCCAGGATCTGTCGAAATGGGTGGCGCAGCCGGCGGGCATCGACCTGGAAGTCATGGCGTCGAAGGGCTCGGCTGAAAACGTGCAGCGCATGCGCTTCGAGCCGGGCGTGAAGCTCGCGCTGGTGCAGTCCGACGTGTATCAGGCCTACATCGACATGGCCAACGCGGGCAACGCCGACGCAGGTACGGCAATCCGGCCGCTGCGGCTCATCATGCCACTCTACGACGAGGAAATTAACGTCGTGGTACGCGCGGACTCGCCGATGAAAACCTTCGCCGACATCAAGGACAAGAGCATCAGTGTGGGCCTGATCGGCAGCGGCACCGCGCAATCGGCCACGACCCTCTATCACCTGATGTTCGGTCAGGCGATTCCCGAGCAGAACATCCAGCACCTGAGTAACGAAGACGCGCTAGCCGCGTTGATCGTCAAGAAAGTGGATGTTGCGATCATCGTGGTCGGACAGCCGGCGAAACTGTTCACCGACATGAATCCCGAATTGCTGCAACAGCTTCGCCCGCTGAGGGTTGATCCCAACGCGCCCGAAACCGCCCGTGCGAAGCAGACCTATTTCCCCGCGACGCTCCGCGCGACCAGCTATCCGAACTGGTTGAAGGAAGATGTCCCCACGCTGACGGTGAAGGCCTTTCTCGTCACCTACGATTACGGTCTGCGCGACACCGTGGTCAACCTGAATCGCTTTGCGGATTCGCTGTGCACCAACTTCGATAATCTGCAGGAACACGGGCATCCGAAGTGGAAGCAGGTGAAACTCGAATTGCCGACTCTCGTGCGCGGATGGAAATACTACGGGCCCGTGGAGAAACATTTGCGTGCGTGTCTCACGAACAAAAGCGCGGCGATCAGCGCGACGGCGGCGCAAGCCGCCGCGCAGAAACCGCACGCCTCGTGCACGGATCAGGAGCGTTTGCTGTTGCTGTGCAAGTAAGTAAAGTCGCGTGGCGAGAGGCACGCGTTCAGGCGCGCTCCTGCGAGGCAGCCGACACGTCCATCGCCCGTTGCAGCGCCTCGTACACCTTCGGCCGGTTGCATTGCGACACATTAAAGCGCAGGAAGCCGGCCGCCGATTGCGACGCGCTGAACACATTGCCCGGCGCGAACACCACACTCTCGGCTAACGCCTGACGTGCGATGTCGGCGGCGTCGAGCGCATCCGGCAGACGCGCCCACACGAAAATACCGGCGCGTGGCCGCGTCCACACTTCAAGGCCTGCGTAGCCCAGCCGCCTGATCGTCTCGCCCATGGCGTCCGCGAGCTTCGTGCGCATCGATTCCAGATGCCGCCGGTAGGTGCCGTCCACCAGCAGACGATGCACGACGCTCGCCGCGAGCTGGCCGTTGCCGAACGTGGTGGCCAGCTTCAGATCGACCAGCGGCTCGACCCATTCGCTGCGCGCCGCGATGTAACCGCAGCGCACGGCCGCGGACAAGGTCTTCGAAAAACTGCCGATCGACACCACCCGCGCGAGCCCGTCGAACGCGGCGAGACGCGGCGCCGGTTCGTCCTCGAAGTCGGCGAAGATATCGTCCTCGACAATCAGCAGATTGTGCTCGCCCGCCAGTTTCAGCAGCCGATGCGCGATGGCCGGCGCGAGCGTGGCGCCGGTCGGATTATGGATCGCGGAATTGGTCACGTAGAGCCGCGGACGATGCTCGATCAACGCCCGCTCGAATGCCGCCAGATCGGGCCCGGACGGCGTATAAGGCACACCGACAATGCGGGCGCGATGCGCGCGCAGCAGCGCCTGAAAATTGAAGTAGCACGGATCGTCGATCAGGACCGTGTCGCCGGGTTCGAGCAGAAAACGGCAGACGAGATCGAGCGCGTGCGTGCCGCCGTCGGTCAGCACGATCTGTTCGGGCGGCGCTTCCACGCCATGCTGCGCGAGCCGCCAGGCGAGTTGCTGACGCAGCGCGGGCAAACCGAGCGGGCTCGCATAGTCGGCGAGCGGCGACTGCGGATCGCGCGCCACCGCACGCAACGCACGGCGCACGCCGTCTTCCGGCAGCCATGACGGCGGCATCCAGCCACAACCCGGCTTGAACACCTTCGCACCGGCCTCCAGCGACTGCCGCGTAAGCCACAGCGGATCGACCTCGCGATCCAGCCGCGGCCCGAGATCGGCCAGCGCGAGCGGCGGCGCATGGCCGGACACAAAGAAGCCGGAACCGCGCCGCGCCACGATCACCCCTTCCGCGACCAGCCGATCGTACGCTTCCACCACCGTCGACTTCGACACGCCGAGCGCCTCGGTCATCACGCGAATGGACGGCACGCGCGCGCCTGGCATCAGCGCACGGCTCGCGATGCGCTCGCGCAAGTTGTCCATTACGGTGCCGACACGCGTGCCGCCTTGCGTGCCCGAGGCCACCCGATTGCTATCGCTTTCCGCCATCTGTACTGCTCCATGTTCGGTACAGTTTGTACGAATTGTACTGATCCGTAGCTTACCCTTTGCAGCCCAAAAGCGGATGCTATGGGTTCCATTTTCAATGCGCATGGACTCTTTCGATGGACAAGACAACGAACGGCTGGGTGAGCGGCATGGTGGGCGTGTTGATTTTCAGCGGCTCGCTGCCCGCCACCCGCATCGCCGTGCAGGGCCTCGATCCGGTGTTTCTGACGGTCGCCCGCGCGACCATCGCGGGCACGCTGGGTCTGTTGCTATTGCTGGTGTTTCGCCAGGCTCGGCCCGCGAGGCGCGATCTCATTCCGCTGGTGGTGGTCGCGCTCGGCGTGGTGGTCGGCTTTCCGCTCCTGACCGCCCTTGCGTTGCGCCACGTGAACGCCGCGCACGCCGTGGTGTTCGTCGGGCTCCTGCCGCTGTCCACCGCGATCTTCGGCGTGCTGCGCGGCGGCGAGCGCCCGCAGCCGGCGTTCTGGCTGTTCTCGGCGCTCGGCAGCGGCGCGGTGGTCGCGTTCGCCTTGCGCCACGGCCTCGACGCGTCGCCAATCGGCGATGCGCTGATGCTGGCGGCGATCGTCGTCTGCGGCCTCGGTTATGCCGAAGGCGCGCGGCTGTCGCGCCATCTCGGTGGCTGGCAGGTGATTTCGTGGGCGCTGGTGCTGTCGCTGCCGGTGATGCTGCCGCTCGCCTGGTGGAGCCGGCCCGCATCGTTTGAAGGCGTGAGCCATGCGGCGCTGTGGGGGCTCGCGTACGTGTCGCTGTTCAGCATGCTGATCGGCTTCGTGTTCTGGTATCGCGGACTGGCGCTCGGCGGCATCGCGGGGGTCGGGCAACTGCAGTTGCTGCAGCCGTTCTTCGGCCTGTTGCTCGCCGGTTTGCTGCTGCACGAACAGATACCGCCCGCGATGATCCTGGTGACGGTCGTGGTGGTGGCGTGTGTGGCAGGCGCGCGGCGCTTCTCGCGAGCCGCGCCGGCGCGGCCAGCAGTCTGAACGGCGTCTCGCCCGCGCGTGCGCGCCCTCATTTTTGGGACCACGCGGGGTTGGCCAGCGGTTGACTATGTCATCATCCCAATGATCGACCCACCACTCGCCCCGCGCCGCGACTACGATGCCGACCGCCTTTGCACAAACCGTCGAAGCCCACTTCGCCGAACTCACGCCCACCTCCAAGCGCGTCGCCAGTTACATGCTGGCGAATCTCGACCGCCTCGGCCTCGAAAACGCCGATCAGATCGCCCGGCAAGCCGGCACCAGCGGCATCTCGGTGGGCCGGTTCCTGCGCAGCATCGGCTACCAGAACCTCGACGACCTGAAGCGCGAATTACGCGGCGCAGAGGAGCGTCCGTGGCTGATCACCGACCGGCTCGACGCGTTTCGCCGCGCCTCCGGCCCGCACGACGAAGGCACGCCGGCCACGAGCGGACCTGGCACGCCCCACTCCATCCCCAGCCCGGCTCTCGCTCACTCGCTCGAACTTGAAATCGGCGCGATCCAGCATGTCTACCAGCTTGCGCAATCGCCGGAGTTCGCCCGCGTGGCCGAACGCATCTCGAATGCGGACGCCGTCTATATCCTCGGCATCCAGTCCACGCGCGGCATCAGCAACGCGTTCTACAGCTACCTCGAGTACATCCGCCCGCGCGTGTTCTATTCCGACGGCATGTCGGGTTCCTATGTCGATTCGCTGAACTCCGAGTTCAAGTCACCGTATCTGATCGTCACCGATACGCGCGCCTACTCGATGATCGCGCGCCGTTATTGCGAAGCCGCCACGCGCCGTGGCCTGCCCTTCGCGCTCGTCACCGATATTTACTGCCCATGGGCGCGTGACTTCGACGGCGATCTTTTGCAGGTAAAGACCGACGTCGGTCAGTTCTGGGACTCGCTGGCGCCGCTCACGTGCCTGTTCAACCTGCTGATCTCGGCGATTGTCGAACGGCTCGGGGCGGGCATCGATGAACGCGTTGCACGCAATCGCGAACTGCAAAGCGAATTCGATCAGTTCGATCTTTGAAGCCGCTTTCGCCGTACTCGCCACGAACAATCGCCGGATCATCGGGCTTGCCCGCGTCACCAATGGCAAGCACATGTTGCAACGCGGTGCAACGCACGGGTGATCGAATTGGCAACCGCACAAACCGCCCGCTGCGCTTGATGTCATGCGTTGATCGCATCAAGACGCCGTGGTCGCCGCAGCCTCGCCGCCGAGATACGCATCGCGGATCCGCTCATCGCCAAGTAGCGATTCAGCCGTGCCTTCGAGCACGACGCGGCCGGTCTGCAACACATAGCCGTAATGCGCGATCTCCAGCGCGAGGCTGGCGTTCTGCTCAACCATGAAGAACGTCACACCCTGCCGGTTGATCGTGTCGATCAGCTCCAGCACTTTGTCGACGTAAAGCGGCGACAAACCCATGGTGGGTTCGTCCATGCAGATCAGTTTCGGCCGGCTCATCAGCGCACGCGCCATGGCCAGCATCTGCTGCTCGCCGCCGGAGAGCGTCCCCGCCTTTTGCGTCAGGCGCTCTTTCACGCGCGGGAAAAGGCCCAGCACACGCTCGTAGTCTTCGTCGATGGAAACGCGGTCACGCCGCGTATAGGCGCCCATCAGCAGATTTTCACGTACCGTCATGTCGCCGAACAGCCGCCGCGCTTCAGGCACCGAGCCGACGCCGCGCCGCACGATCTGCGGCGTGCTGAGTCCTGTGATCGCCTCGCCTTCGAACGTGATGCTGCCGGCGCGCGGCTTGTGCAGACCGAGAATCAGCTTCATTGTGGTCGACTTGCCGCTCGCATTGCCGCCGAGCAGACTCACGATCTGTCCGCGCCGCACTTGAAAATTGACGTCGAAATGCACCTGGACGGGGCCGTAGAACGTCTCGATGTGTTCGAGTTTCAGTAAAGCGTCGCTCATCGTCGATGTTCCAAAAGTTCAGGCCGCAACGCGCACGGTCGCCGCGCCGCCGACATTGCGATGGCCCAGATACGCTTCGATCACACGCGGATCGTTGCGCACGTCGCGCGGCAGGCCTTCGGCGATCTTCGCGCCGTTGTCGAGCACGATCACGCGATCCGATAAGCGCATCACCATATCGAGTTTGTGTTCGATCAGCAGGATAGTCAGTCCGCGCGCCTTCAGTTGCTGAATCAGCACCAGCATCTCGGCGGTTTCGGATTCGTTCATGCCGGCCGTCGGCTCGTCGAGCAGCAGGATGCGTGGATGCAAAGCGAGCGCGCGGGCAATCTCGACGCGCCGCCGGTTCGCATACGACAAGCTATGCGCCGGATGATCGATGCGCGGCGTCAGGCGCTCGCCAAATCCCGCGATGATCTCGCGCACTTCGTCGCGCAGCGCCGCGTCTTCACGGCGGATCGAAGCCGGTCCGATAAGCGCGCGCGCCACTTCGGCAATGGCGCCGACGATCGGCCACCCCGTGCGAGTGGCGCGCAAACGCGCATGCGCGCCGATCAACACGTTGTCGAGCACGCTCAGATTGCCGAACACCCGTCCATGTTGAAACGTGCGCGCCAGTCCGAGCGCGGCAAGCTTTTCCGGCCGCACACCGGTGATGTCGCGCCCATCGAATTGCACGCTGCCTGCGTCCGGCGTATCGAGCCCGGTGATCAGATTGAACAGCGTTGACTTGCCCGCGCCGTTCGGCCCGATCACGCTGACGAGTTCGCCCTCCGAAATCGAAAGATCGACTCCATTCACCGCGGTCAGTCCGCCGAAGCGCCGCGTCACGCCGCGCACCTCGAGAAGAGTCTGTGTCATGTGTGCTCCGTCATACCGTTCCCAGCAAACCCTGCGGCCTGAACCGCACCAGCAACAGCAAAACCAGCCCGTAGATCAGCATCCGATAGTCGGCGGCCCAGCGGAAAATCTCCGGCAAGCCGATCAGCGCAACCGCGCCGACGATCCCACCCAGCACGTTGCCGAGGCCACCGAGAATTACCATCGTCAAGGCGAGGATGGACACTTGCGAGTCGAAAGTCTGGTTGTTGATGTAGCTATACAGATGCGCCGCTATCCCACCGCTGATGCCGGCGGCCAATCCACCGAACGCAAACGCAATCGCCTTGTAACGGTTCGGGCGAATCCCATGCGAGCGCGCCGCGACCTCGTCTTCGCGAATTGCACGCAGCGTGCGCCCCAGATGCGAGCCCAACAGCCGCGTTTGCAGCAGCGCCAGCACAATCAGCACGCCCAGTGCGAACCAGTAGATCGCACGCGCGCTGTCCGGCGTCCAGCCGAACACTGACAGCGGCGCAATGCCCGCGATGCCAAGTGGGCCGCGCGTCAGACTGTCCCAGTTGAGAATCACGAGGCTCACCACTTCACCGATACCGAGCGTTGCAATCGACACGTAGTGCCCGCGCAAACGGAACGCCGGATAGACCAGCAGCGTGCCGAGCGCGGCGGTGATCAGACCGGCGCAAAAGATTGTCACGACCGGCGACCAGCCGAGATTCGTCGACAGCAACGCAGACGCGTATGCGCCGATCACCAGCAGCGCGGCATGGCCGAGCGAAATCTGTCCGACCGTGCCCGCCACCAGCGTCAGGCTCAACGCCAACATTCCGTACAGCCAGGCATTGGTGAGTGTTTGCAGGAGGTATGACGAACTGGCAACGAACGGCAGCGCGACCGCAGCCAGCGCAAGGGCAATCACCACAGCGCGCGGCACCTTCACCGCTTTGCCCGCGGACAGGAACGTGCCGGTCATCGGCTCGGGCGGCAAACGACGGCTGCCGCTAAAGAGTCCGTTGGGACGCCACACCAGAAACAGCAACAGCAGAACGAACGCGAACAGATCGCGGTAGCTGGTGCCGAAGATCGCCACGCCATAACTTTCGACCAGACCCAGCAACAGGCTGCCGACAATCGCGCCCGGCACGTTGCCCAGACCACCGATCAACAACGCCACCACGCCCTTGAGCGTGGCCTGGAAGCCCATCGCCGGATCGATGCTGTTGTAGTACATGCCGACCAGCAAGCCGCTCACGCCGCCGAGCGCGCACGCGATCGCAAACACCGCCTGATTGACGCCGTTGACGTTGACGCCCATCTGCTGCGCCGCATCCCGGTCCTGCGCAGTGGCACGTACGGCCCAACCGAGGCGCGTGAAACGCAAGAACACATAGAGCACGGCAGCCGCCGTCACGCCGATACCGGCAATCAGCAGATCCAGCGAACCGATCGTCGCGCCACCGACGCGAAAGTGCCAATCGGGCAGCGTGCTCGGCACCGGCCGCGGATCGGCGCCGAACAGCAACTGCGCGCACTGATCGAGCACGAAACTGATACCGATCGTGGCGAGCAACGGGGCGATGCGTGCCGCACCCTGCAACGGCCGCAAGCCGATGCGCTCGATCGCGATGCCCAGCAACCCGCAGCCGAGCACCACCGCGAGCAAGGCCAGCGGCAACGGCAAGCCGAACCGCGTCAGACACAGCCAGCCGATGAAGCTGCCGATCATGTACACCGAGCCGTGCGCGAAGTTGATCAGATGCGACACGCCGAAAATCAGCGCGAGGCCGACCGCCAGCAATGCGTAGATATTGCCGACGATCAGTCCGTTGATCGTGTAGTCGAGCCATGAAGCCATAGCATTCAGATCCAGTGAGAAGCAGACACGTGAGCGTTACTGAACCATTATTTGGAAGCGACCAGCGGCTTCGCACCGTCCCATTGCGTGAACTGATTGTCCTTGACGACCAGATACACGCTGCGCGCGCCGGCCACGCGGCGCGTCTGCGGATCGAACTGCACCTTGCCGAAGATCAGGCTCGGCACATCCTTGATCTGCTTCAGGCCGTCATGCACCGCCTGACGGGTCACGCCATAGCGGCGCATGACTTCCGCCGAGACGATCATCGCGTCGTAAGCGCGCGCGGCGAACGTATCGGGCTCGCCGTTGTACTTCGCGCGATAACGCTGCACGAAGTCCTGCACTTCGGGCCGCTTGTCGCCGGGGAAGAAATTCGATTCGGTGAATACGCCGTTCACGGCCTCGCCGCCCAGTTCGAGAAACTTCGGCGAATAGACCGAGCCCACGGCTGCGATCGGTTGCGTCAAACCAGACGAACGCGCCTGGCGCACGATCTGCGCGCCGTCCGCGTAGTACGAGATCAGCACGAGCGAATCGGGCTTCGCTTCGTTGACCCGCACCAACGTCGCGCGGAAATCTTTTTCAGTCGGCTGATAGCCTTCCGCCGCGACGACCTGCGCGCCATCCTGCGCGGCGGCTTTCGCAAAGATGTCCTTGCTGGTGCGGCCCCAGTCGGTATTCAGATAAAGCACGGCAATGCGCTTGAAGCCGAGTTCCTTCGTCGCGTAATGCGCGAGCAGCGGCTGCTCTTCGGCTTGACTCAGTGCCGTACTCCACATGTAGTCGCCACCCTTCGTAAAGTCGGGGTGCGAATTGGTGAAGCCGAATTGCACGAGTTGTCCGCGCTGATAAATGGGCGAGGCCGCCATCGAGGTCGTGCTCGACAGGTCACCCAACTCCAGCAGAATGCGCGGATCGCCGACGAACTTCTGCGCGATCGACACTGCCTGGCGCGGATCGCTCCGGCTGTCCTCGAAGTCGTAGGCAAGCGGGCGGCCCTTGATGCCGCCCTGCGCATTGATCTGCTCCAACGCGAGATCGAAGCCGCGCTTCCACTGCGTGCCGTATTGCGCATCCTGTCCAGTAAGCGGTCCACTCACGCCGATCAGATAGGGCTCGCCCGCTGCGGCGCCGGCATAGGCCGACGAGGTTGCTGCGATGCCCATCACTGCGGCGAGCACCGGTAGCGTCTTCAACCAGCGTGACCAATAGGTCCGCGACGATTTGGATACGTGTTTCATGTTTGCCCCGACTGTCATCTTCAAAGTGAGGCCATGTAACCACGGTGAATTCCGGCGACCCAACGAAGTTTTGGGAATATGGTTATCTCGTTGGCGAACATGCCTCTGCTCGCTCAAGACAACGTGGTGAGCCCCGGCTCATGGTCTTGCGCAGACACACCAAGACATGTCCTTGATGCAATTGATTTTTCTCCCTTTCGACACGCGCCGTATAGAACAAAACCGGAGACGCCACGCGCTCGCGCGCCGATCCGCTTCGCATTTTTTCGGCTGTCGATATCGGAATTGATTATATAAATCCCGCATTCAGACGACCCTACAATGCGCAGACCGAATTGCCAGGGCGAGTCATGGAGCTGCATCAACTCGAAGCGTTTTCGGCGGTCATGTCCGCCGGCAGCATCACCGGTGCGGGACGTTTGCTCGAACGCTCGCAGCCGGCCGTCACGCGTCAGATCCAGGAGCTCGAGGCGGATCTCGGCTATGCGCTGTTCAATCGCAATGGTCCGCGTGTCACGCCGACGCATAGTGCATTTCTGCTTTACGAAGAAGTCGAGCGTTCGCTGATCGGACTGAAGACCATCGAGCAACGGGCACGCGCCATCGGTCTCGGCGAAGCGGAACCGCTGCGCGTGGCGGCCACACCCGCGCTGGCAGCGTCGATCGTGCCGCCCGCGATTGCCTCACTGCCGCCACTCGGCCGCGCGCCACAATTCCAGTTACGCAGTTTGTCGGCGGAACACGTCGTCCATGAAGTCCTGACCCGTACCGCGGATGTCGGCCTCGTCACCTTGCCGATCGGGCATGCGGGGCTCGACATCCACTGGATCGCCGAAGCGCCCTGCGTGGCGCTCGTGCAGAGCGGCGACCCGCTCGCCGCGCAGCCGCAGATCGCGCTGCGCGATCTGGCGAACCGCCGCATCGTTACCGTCGCGAACCGGTTTCGGTTGCGGCATCGGATCGATGCAGCGTTCGCGGCCGCGCGCATGTCCGCCGACGTGTTCCTCGAAACCAATGCATCCTTGAATGCGGTGATGGCCGCTCGCGCCGGCGCCGGTGTCGCGATCGTCGATCCCGCCACGGGTCTCGGCCTGTCGATCGAAGGCGTGACGGCGCGGCCGCTCGACTGCGCGATTCCGTTTTTCTTCGGCGTCGTGACGCCGGCGGGCAAACCGCGCCGCGCCGCCGTCGACGCGCTGCTGCAATCGATCGAGCACGCGACTCGCGACCTGCTCGAAGGCGTGGTGCTGCATCCCGCCCAGGAGCACGATGCGCTGCTACAGCGCGAAACGCGCATCTCTCGTACGCGCATCAAACATCCGGAACGGATATGACCGACCTCGCGTCACCGACCCATCGTCCGCATTTGCAGGCATCGAAGGCGCCGACACCCTCGATACCGTCGACACCCTCGTTGGCCTGCCCACGCCGAAGGAACCAGAGGCCGCATTGCGGTATCCTCACCGGCTCGTTCAGAAGGAGGATGGATTCATGAAGTTTTCGATTTGCCTCGCGGTTGCCGCCCTGACGCTGTCCGCCACCGCGTACGCGCAAACCTCGCAGACCTTTCGCTTCGGCGAAGGCCAGAGCACGCTGCCGTCCGGCAATGCCCATCCGGCACCGGCGCCGGGCGCGCAGGCTCAACAGCCGCAAGCCCAGCAGCAACCGCAATCCGCCGCGCATGCGCGGGCCAAGGCCAAGCCGAAGCACAAGGCAAAGCATCACCGTGGGCATGTGACGCAGCCGGACACGTACTCGCATAACTGATCGCAGGAATGCACGCCACCCGCGTGCATCTTCGCGACGAAAATCCGTAGTACCGCCACGGCCGCATGGCCGGGCACTCCACGCCAGGTGCGGGATCGCGCCGGTCACCTATACATTCGCCAATACTCCCTATAGATCGTGGCGATTTTTGACTCGCTTCAAATTCGTGCGCGCGGCGGGCATAGTAAAACCTATCCCCAGAACCACTGGCCACGACAGGATCAAGTATGAGCACCACCCGCCCCGCGCCCTCCACGCCCCATTCAGCCGACTCGGCCGCCACCCAGCCACCCACCGCGCCCGTGATCCGCGACGCCACCGAAGCCGATCTCCCCGCGATCCAGGCGATCTACGCGCACCACGTGCTGACCGGGGTTGCTTCGTTCGAAGAAATCCCGCCTTCCGTCGACGACCTGCGCACACGGCTCGCGTCGGTGCGCAGTCACGGGTTGCCGTACATGGTGGCCGAGATCGACGGCGAAGTCGCCGGCTATTGCTACGCGACGCCGTACCGCCCGCGCGCCGCGTATCGCAATACCATCGAAGATTCAATCTACGTGAACGACGCGTATCGCGGACGAGGCCTGGGGCGCGTGTTATTGCAGGCGCTGATCGAACGCTGCGAAACCGGACCGTGGCGCCAGATGGTCGCCGTGATCGCCGACGGCGGCAGCGGCGGGTCGCTGTCCCTGCATGCACAACTGGGTTTCGAATTGACCGGCACGTTGAAGGCAGTTGGGTTCAAGCACGGCCGCTGGCTCGACACCACGCTGATGCAGCGGACCTTGGGGCTCGGCGATTCATCCGTGCCGGACGAGGTGGCGCAGGGACGTAACTGAAGCGCCGAGTGTCACCCCGGCCTCGGAGAGGCTGCTAAGCTGATAACGTCCCGCCTGCTGAACGTATAAACATGTTGAAACCTTCTAGCTGAACGTATAAACTTGTCTAAACGTTCATAGGAGGTCGGGATCATGCCAAAAACAGCGACGCTCACGATCCAGCAATGGGGAAACAGCCTGGCTGTCCGCATCCCCGCAGCTATCGCACGCTCGGCGCATTTCGAGGTCGGCCAGGAAGTCGAGGTGACAACCGACGAGATCGGCGTGACGGTAAAGCCGGTTGGCCCGCGCAAGCTCACGCTCGCGGAGAAGCTGGCGAAGTTCGATCCTGCAACGCACGGCAGCGAGGCGATGGTCACCGGGCGCATCGGTACGGAGGTGTTCTGATGGCGGGCGCTTTGTGGGTGCCGGATCGCCGCGACATTATCTGGATCGACTGCAACCCTCAGGTCGGCCGCGAGATGAAGGATTTGCACCCCATGCTGGTCCTGTCACCGAAGCCATTCAACGAGCGAACCAGCATCGTTATCGGACTCCCGATGACGACAGCGGCGTTCAACGACACGAATCCGTTTGCTATCAAATTTCAGGGGCCGAAAAACGTTACGAGCTACGTGCTTGGACACCAGCCCAAGGCGTTCGACTGGCGAGCGCGGGGTGCGAAAGCGCATCCGTGGAAGCGTGTACCCGATGAAGTCTTTGCAGCGGCGTGCGAGCAGTTGAACCAGATCATCGCAATCTGCGACTAAGTGCGCCGCGTTAAAATCCCCCATGCCCAATACGCCGCCTCCCTTCCCGCCCTTGCCCGACGCCCCGAGTGTCCCGGCAAGCGACACGCCGCGCAACGAATACACGGTCGACGAACTCGCGCGCGTCACCGACACCACCGTGCGCAACGTGCGCGCCTATCAGGACCGCGGCCTGCTCGCGCCGCCTGAAAAGCGCGGCCGCGTCGGCGTGTATGACGACACGCATGTGTCGCGTCTCAAGCTGATCAACCATCTGCTGACGCGGGGCTACACGCTCGCGAACATCCAGGACCTGATCATGGCCGTCGACGAAGGCCACGATCTACGCTCGATCCTCGGCCTTGAAACCGCGATCGGTGGCCGCTGGTCGCGCGAACGGCCGAAGAAATACTCGCTGATCGATCTGCTGCAAATGTTCGGCGACAAAGCCTCGCCGAGCGCGCTCGGCAAAGCGGTCGACCTGGGTTTGCTGGAACGCAAAGGCCTCTCCTTCGTGTCCGGCAACCCCACGGCGCTGGCCGCCGGCGCGACCATGGCGAAAGAAGGCATTCCGCTCGCCGACCTGCTCGACGCCGTGGGTGTCGCAAGACCGCATTTCAATGCGGTCGCCAAGGCGCTGGTCGATCTGGTGGTTCGCCAACTGGACCGCTACGACGCCGACGCGCTGCCACCGCCTGCCGATGTCCCCGCCCTGGTCGAGGCGATCTGGCGCGTGCGGCCGCTGGCAATGGTATTGGTGGAAAGCGAAATGAACCGCGCGCTGGAAGAAGCCTCCGGCGATTATCTCGGCGACCGCGTCGCGGCGATTATGGAAAAGAAGCTGGGCCATCCGTCCGAGGGCGCTGCCGCGGAGCGCGTTGCGGCAAAGAAAATTAAACCCCAAAAATAGCCAGACAGGCGGGCGCTCGCAACCACCCGCGTTGCGACAAGCACCGCTCCTGTCGCCGTTTACGCGGCCGCTTTCGTGCCCCTTAGCGTTCGCGCGAGCGTCATATTCAAATCTGCATTGCTTCGTTTGATCCGCGGGTCGTCCATGCGACGATCTTCGATCAATCGAACGCAATGGAGATTCGCAGCATGGCCCGTCATACCCGTATTTCGCTTCCCATCGCCGCCGCGTTGCTGGCGGCGCTCACCACCTTGAGCGCGACCGCGCAGAGCAACAACAACGGCAGCGGCAACGAGCCGGCCAACGTGCTGCGCATTGGTTATCAGAAATCGGGCCTGCTCGCGATCCTCAAGGCGCAAGGCTCGCTCGACGAAAAACTCAAGCCGCTCGGTTACAGCATCAAGTGGTTTGAATTTCCGGCCGGCCCGCAATTGCTTGAAGCGCTGAACGCGAACAGCCTCGACTTCGGCTATACCGGGGCGCCGCCGCCCGTATTCGCGCAGGCGGGTGGCGTGAACTTCGTGTACGTCGGCGCGGAACCGTCAGGCCGTCATGCTGAAGCAATTCTGGTCCGAAGCGATTCGACGCTGCATAGCGTGGCGGAATTGAAGGGCAAGCGCGTCGCGCTGCAAAAAGGCTCGAGCTCGAACTATCTGCTGCTCGAAGCGCTGAAAAAAGCCGGCCTCCGTTACGAAGACGTTCGCCCGGTGTACCTCGCACCCGCGGACGCGCGCGCCGCCTTCGAAAGCGGCACCGTCGACGCATGGGTGATCTGGGACCCTTACTACGCATCCGCACAACAGGCGCTGAAGGCGCGTACGCTGGTCGATTATTCGGATCTCAACAGTCCCTATAACTTTTATGAGGCCACACGCGACTTCGCCCAGCGGCATCCCGATGTGATCGGCGCAGTTCTCAGGCAGTTGCGCGTCACCGGACTGTGGGTGAACGATCATCCGGTGGACACCGCCGCGCTGATCGCGCCGAAGGTCGGTTTGGATCAGAAGCTGGTTGAAACCTGGGTGCGCCGCTATCCGTACGGCACCACCGCCGTGACCGACGAGATCGTGCGCTCGCAGCAGATCGTCGCCGATGCGTTTTACGGCGCGCATCTGATTCCGCAAAAGATCACCGTGAAGGACAACGTCTGGCAAAACCGCGAGGTGACAGCCAGTCTCGTGGAAAAATAGGCGTTGAAAGCTCGAACAACAGCATGCCTAATTAATTCGCCATCCATATCAAATGATGCGATGACGATGTGTTGACCTGATAAATAGTTTCTCAGGTCACGCCACATTTCGCTGGCCACCCGTCATTCAATCCATGGCGGGGCCACAACAAACCGCCCCTCACGCCGCTATCGCGCGCCGTCCGATCTGTCGCATCCGGTACCCAATCTGTAAAAAAGCGTGTACCGGTAGAACTTTCCTTTTGCGAAGCGGTCCCTTGTCCGCACGCTTTACTCGCGTCATTTTCCGGATACCGCTTCGTCATTGCGTCGCGCTCACGCTGCACGCGCGTTACGCGGACGCGGCGGCATCCATGCTTCTTACAAACCGTGCGGCGAACATTACGCCGCCGCCCAGAAAATCAGGACCGTCAAGGCCATGCAGAATCTACTCACTCAGATTCACTCTAATCAGTGGACCTTCCTTTGGGACGCCCTCACCACAATCACGATGCACCTATGCGCGGCCGCATTGATCCTGATGGTGGGCTGGTGGGTCGCCCGCCGCGTCGCACGCTCGCTCAACCGGCTGCTTGCGAGCCAGTCGCGCATGGACGCCACGCTGCGTCCGGTCCTCTGCGACACCTGCCTGTGGAGCATTCGCGTTGTCTCGATCATCGGCGCGCTGTCGCAACTGGGTATCCAGACGGCGAGCATCGTCGCCGTGCTCGGCGCCGCCGGCCTTGCTATCGGTCTCGCACTGCAGGGCACGATGCAAAACATCGCGGCCGGCATCATGCTTTTGCTGCTGCGGCCGTTCAAGGTGGGCGATTCGATCGACGCCGGCACGGGCAACGTCGCGGGCACCGTCGAAGAAATCAGCCTGTTCACCACACGTCTCACGAAATCCGACGGCATATGCGAATACGTGCCGAACAGCGCGCTGTGGAGCAATTCAATCCGTAATTACAATCGCAACCCGACCCGCCGCCTCGATCTGGAAGTGGAAATCTCCGTGCGTGACGACGTCGACCAGGCGCTGGCCGCCCTGCGCAACCTCGCCGCTGCCGACCCGCGCGCGCTGCCGAAGCCCGCGCCGCAGGTGATGGTGACCCGTTTCGACGACAGCACCGTGGTCCTGAACATCCGCGTGTGGGCCAATATCGACGTGTTCTGGGATATGCGCTGGGACCTCGCTCGCCAGGTCCGTCAAACGCTCAACGACGCGCAATGCGGTTTGCCGGTTCGCACCCGTGAACTGCATATCGTGCAAAGCAACGACACCGACGAGTCCGCAAGGACTCGCGTGATTGCCACGCCGAAGGCTTCGATGCAATAACGGTTACAGCAGTCAGCCGGGCGGGTTCCGATGCGAATCCGACCGGCATTTTTCACATAGCGGAACGACACACGCTTCCGTATCCGTCCCCAAGCCCTGCCCGGTCGGCGCCTTAGCCGCGTGGGCCTTGCGCTACAAGCTTCTCCGCGCCATAGAGTTTCCCGTCTAACCCGCTGCTTGCGTCATCCCTTGACAGCCTCTATTGTTACATCAACCAATGTAACAGTTAAGAATGAACAACAAGGAGACGGATCGGATGAACGCACGCATGATGCCCCCCGACGACGCGGCGCCCAACGCATCCGCGCCCATCGATACCGATATCGCCATCATCGGCTCCGGCTTTGCGGGGCTCGGCATGGCGATCCGACTGCGGCAAGCCGGCATGACCGATTTCGTCATCGCCGAAAAGGCCGGGTCGGTCGGCGGCACCTGGCGCGACAACCACTACCCCGGTTGTGCCTGCGACGTGCAATCCCACGTCTATTCGTTCTCCTTCGCCCCAAATCCGCGCTGGACCCGCATGTTCGCGCGTCAACCGGAAATTCGCGCCTACCTGGAAGAATGCACGCAGCGCTTCGGCATCCAGCGTCATCTGCGCTTCGGCCATGAACTCGCCTCCGCGATCTACGACGAAACCCGCCACCGCTGGCAACTGACGTTCGCCAACGGCCAGCAATGGTCGGCGCGCGTGTTGATCTCGGGGATGGGCGGACTGTCGCGGGCGGCCCTGCCGAACATTCCCGGCATCGGGACATTCAAAGGTAAGGCGTTTCACTCGCAGCATTGGGATCACACCTATTCGCTCGAAGGCAAACGCGTCGCGGTGATCGGCACCGGTGCGAGCGCGATCCAGTTCGTGCCGCAGATCGCGCCGCGCGTCTCGCATCTGAACCTGTTCCAGCGCACCCCGCCGTGGATCATGCCGAAGGCCGACCGCGCGGTGAAACCGTTCGAACAGTGGTTGTTCAAGCATCTGCCGTTCACGCAGAAGATCATGCGTTCGGCGCTCTACTGCATGCTCGAATCGCGTGCCTTCGGCTTCGCGATTCATCCGTCGCTGATGAAAACCGCGCAGAGAGTCGCGGAACGGCATCTGCGCCGCCAGGTGCCCGATCCGCAATTGCGCGCCACGCTCACGCCGAACTACACGATGGGCTGCAAGCGCATTCTGATCTCGAACGACTACTTCCCGGCGCTGTCGCGCCAGAACGTGTCGGTGACGACCACCGGCATCGCCCGTGTGGAAGAAGACGCGGTGATCACGACCGACGGCGCGCGTCATCCGGCCGATTGCCTGATCTTCGGCACCGGCTTTCAGGTGGCCGATCCGTTTCCGGCGGGCGTGGTGCGCGGGCGTGGCGGCGTCGATATCGTCGATACGTGGCGCGATGGCGCGCATGCGTATCTCGGTACGACACTGCCCGGCTACCCGAACTTCTTCATGATCGTCGGCCCGAACACCGGTCTCGGCCACAACTCGATGGTGTTCATGATCGAGTCGCAGGTCGAATACGTCCTGCGCGCGCTGAAGACGATGAACACCGAGCGCGCCGCTGCGATCGAAGTGCGTCCGCATGTCGAGCGGGCCTACAACGAACAGATCCAGCAGAAACTCGGCCGGGCGATCTGGTCGACGGGCGGCTGCAAGAGCTGGTATCTCGATCCGAAGACCGGCAAGAACACCACCCTGTGGCCGGGATTCGCCTACAAATTCCGCCAGGCAACCAGCACCTTCAGCATGAACGACTACCTCGCGTATTCGCCCGCGGCGCAGCCGCTGAGTGGGCACGGGGGTTCGCAGCAGCAGCCTGTGCACGCGCACGGCAACGCGGCCACGACATCCGCCGAAGCAACCTGAAAAAAGCATAACGACAAGGCACCGTTCAGAGAGGACAGGAGATAAGCCAATGAAGAACTTCACCGACAGCGTGGCCGCGATCACCGGCGCAGGCTCAGGCATGGGCCGTTCGCTCGCGATCCGGCTCGCGCGCGAAGGCTGCCATCTCGCGCTCGCCGATCGCAATGCGGCAAGCCTCGCCGAAACCGCGCAACTCGCGCAAGCCGCCGCGCCGCATATCGTCGGCTCGCCGCTGCGTATCACCACGCGTGTACTCGACGTGTCGGACCGCGCCGCGATGTTCGACTGGGCCGCCGACACGGCCGAGCAGCATCAGCGCGTGAACCTCGTGTTCAACAACGCGGGCGTGGCGCTGTCGAGCACCATCGAAGGCATGGAGTACGCCGACCTGGAGTGGATCGTCGGCATCAATTTCTGGGGCGTGGTGCACGGCACGAAGGCGTTTCTGCCGTATATCAAGGCGTCGGGTGCGGGACACATCGTCAATACGTCGAGCGTGTTCGGCCTCTTCTCGCAACCCGGCATGAGCGGCTACAACGCGACCAAGTTCGCCGTGCGCGGCTTTACCGAAGCGTTGCGCCAGGAGCTCGATCTGATGAAGTGCGGCGTGTCGGCGACCTGCGTGCACCCCGGCGGCATTCGCACGGGCATCGCGCAATCGAGCCGGATCTCGTCGAACATGGTCGGCTTCATGCTGGAAAACGAACAGCAAGGCAAGGACGACTTCGAGAAGTTCTTCATCACCACCGCCGACGAAGCCGCACGCGTGATTCTCGACGGCGTGCGCAAGAACAAGCGGCGCGTGCTGATCGGCCGCGATGCGCGCGCTGCTGACTGGTTGGCGCGTACGTTGCCGGCGGCCTATCAGGCGCTGGTCGTGATGCAGACACGCCGCATGAAGCGCATTGCGGAAAAGCGCGCACGCCGCGCCGCGCAAGTGGACGGCCGGCGCGCGTGATGCGGCGCCCGTCACCCGATTCCATGTAGCGCGCAATGCAAAACACCCGAGCAGCACGCTCAGCAGCACACAAAGGATTACAAGGAGAATGGCCATGATGCCGGTTCGCCGCGACCTCCGCTTCAACTTACCGCCCGAACGCGCCGCCGATTGGCACGTGCAGGGCTCGCATGTGACACACTTCTTCAACGCGCTTTCGCTGCTATTCCCCGCCGGCGAGCGTTTCTTCATGGACAGCGTGCGCAACTACCGCGACCAGATCGACGATCCCGTGCTGAAGAAGCAGGTGCTCGGCTTCATCGGCCAGGAAGCGATGCATACACGCGAGCACATCGAATACAACGATTTGCTGCAGGAAGCCGGCTTGCCCGCGCATAAGCTCGACAAGCGCCTGTGGGCGATGCTCAACTTCGGCCGCAAGATCCTGCCGCATTCGTATCAACTCGCGGTTACGGTCTGCCTCGAGCATTACACGGCGATGCTGGCGGGTTTGCTGCTGGAGGACGCATCGCGCATTGGCGGCTCGGTCGAAGGCTATACGCAGATGTGGACCTGGCATGCGCTCGAAGAAACCGAACACAAGTCGGTTTCGTACGACGTGTGGAATGCGGTGCTGAAGCCCGGTCTCGGACGCTACCTGCTGCGCACCGGCACGATGCTCACCACGACGCTGATGTTCTGGCTGATCGTGTTCGACTACCACCTGCGTTTGCTGATCGCCGACCGCAAGCGCGGCGGGCATATCCGCGGCATGTGGCGCGTTGTGAAGTATCTGTATAGCCCGCGTCACGGGGTGTTTCCGCGTATTGCCGGTGAATGGCTTAGCTTTTTCCGACCCAGCTTCCATCCGTGGGATCACGACAATCGCGCGCAACTGTCGCGCATCGACGGTCTGCTGGCCGCGGTCGACGCCACCAACGCAGCCACGCCGAACGCTCGCAAAGCCGCGCGACGCGGCGTGCAGGCGGCCGCGTGATACGCGACACGCTGTCGGTCGAGGCCGGCGACGTGCGGCTCGCGGTCTACGTGAGCGGACCGCGCGACGCGCCGCCGATCGTGCTGGTGCACGGTTATCCGGATTCGGCGACCGTGTGGGAACCGGTGCGCGCGCAACTCGACGCGCGCTACCGTGTGATCAGCTATGACGTGCGCGGCGCGGGGGCCTCCGACGCGCCGGCGTCGCGCGCGGCTTACCGGCTCGAACGGCTGGCCGCCGACCTCGCGGCCGTCGCCGATGCAACCTGCGGCGCGCGGCCGTTTCACCTGGTCGGCCACGACTGGGGATCGATTCAAAGCTGGGAAGCAGTCACCGACCCGGCCTTCAAAGGCCGCATTGCGTCGTATACGTCGATCTCCGGGCCGTGCCTCGATCACGCGTCGGTCGGCTTACGCGGCGCGAGCGCTGGCGTTGGTGCCGATCATGCGGAACAGCCCAAAGCACCTCCGGCAGCCAAACGCCCGTTCGGCAGCGGTCTTCGGCAAACATTCAAATCCTGGTACATCTTCTTCTTTCACCTGCCCTTGCTGCCTGAGCTGGTGTGGCGCGCCGGCGGCGCACGCATGTGGCCGTTCTGGCTGCGTCTGACCGAAGGGGTACGCGCTGAGCGCGATCCCGCGCAAACGCGCAACGCGATCAACGGCCTGAACCTCTACCGCGCCAATTTCATCGACAGGTTGCTGCATCCGCGCGCACGCCATGCGCATGCGCCGGTACAGTTCATCGTGCCACTGCGCGATCGCTACGTTGGGCCCGAGCTCTCCATGGGACTCGAAGGCTGGATCGGCGCCTATACGCGCACTGAAATCGATGCCGGCCATTGGGTCGTCTTGCGCGACCCCGAGCGTATCGCAGCCGGCATCGAGCGTTTTGTCGAGCAGCACCGAGGGCGGCAGCCGGCAGACAGCGGCGGAGGCGCCGGCGCTTCGACGATCAACGCCCGCGCGGCAGGCGTGTGAACAGCGTCGGGTAGTCGATCACGAGACCGTCTTCATCCACCGTCAGGTTCGCGCTGAAATTGCGGAAGATGCCCTCATAGCGATACACGCGATGCAACTCGATGCACGAATACGCCTGTTCGGCACGCGTGACCTGTAAATCCGGCGTCGAAATATAGGCCACCGAAATCGGCTGACGCTCGCCTTCGGCCAGTTGCAGACGGCGGATCGGCAACGTGTTCGTATAGGGCGTGGCGGCGATATCGATGTCGATGCACCCTTCAATCGCGCTCAGTTCGTGGCCATGGCCATCGCGCCAATGGCCGGCGCCGTCGCCGTGCAAT
Organism: Burkholderia sp. GAS332; assembly: GCA_900142905.1. Taxonomy (NCBI): domain Bacteria; kingdom Pseudomonadati; phylum Pseudomonadota; class Betaproteobacteria; order Burkholderiales; family Burkholderiaceae; genus Burkholderia; species Burkholderia sp. GAS332. The sequence continues at coordinate 2,003,654 of FSRV01000002.1, forward strand.
TCCAGCTCACCACCGCCGACGATCTTCAGCCACGCAGAGGTGGTGCGCCATTGCGCATCGCAGCGCACCTTATAGTGCAGCCCATACGCTTTGCCGTAGCGCTGCCCGACCACTACGCTTTCGACCGCAAAGCCGTCCGCGCGCGAGTCGAAGGCCAGATGTTCGATGCCGTCGTCCTCTTCCGATGCCCATCGTAATTCACGCATCAGTCTGTCTCCTTGTGGAACGGCGCGCCAGGCGCGCCGGGCTCCTATCGTAGCGCGAAAGTTTTCGGCCCACCGACACACTGCTTTTCCGCTAGTGGCGCCATGGCGCGCATGTGTTGTAAATAGCCACTATCAATGCCCGGCAATGCCCGGCGCGGCGCCAGTAGCCTATGCTCGCGGTTCATTTTCATTCTGACCCCAGCCACGTGCGCCCGACTCGCACGCGGCAACGTCGCACCGCATCGAATTCGCAGCCCCTTAAACCATGCACGCCGCCGCAACCGAAGCACGATCCGCCGCCTTGCGCACCTTGTTGCGCAGTCTCGGCCAGATCGTGCTACAACCGAACGCTTTCACCGGCGCATGCCTGCTCGCCGCGTGGCTCCTGTGCGACCCTCGCCTCGCCTGCGCGGCGCTGATGGGCGCCATCGCGGCCAACGTGAGCGCGGTGCTGGCCGGCTATCAGGAGGACGACACACGCGCCGGCCTGCACGGATTTAACGGTGCACTGGCCGGACTCGCCGCGTTCAGCTTCGTCGCCGACAACGCAACAGCCGCCGCCGTGGCGATTCTGGCCGCGACGGGCACTGCGTGGCTACTGGAACCGTGGTCGCGCTGGCTGCGCGCACGTGGTCTCGGCTATTTTTCAAGCCCCTGTTTGATCGTCACGTGGCTTTGGCTGCCGCTGGTCACGCGTGTCGCTCAGCCAGCGAGCCTCATGAATGAGCCCACGCTCGGCGCGGCGCAATTGAGTAACGGGTTACTTTCCGGGTTCGCGCAAACCGGATTTGCGTCCGGCGCGCTGCCGGGTTTGCTCGTGTTGATCGGCATCGCCGTAGCGTCGAGGCGACATGCGCTGTGGGCATTGATCGGCGCGGGCCTCGCGAGCGCCTTGCACCTGCTGCTCGGCGCGAGTACAAGCTCGTTCGACGCCGGCCTGTTAGGATTCAACGGTGCGCTGACCGCGATCGCGCTGGCCGATTGCGGCATCGCGGCGACGCTCGGCGGTGTTGCGCTTTCGGTCGTGTTGCAAACGGCGGCCGCTTACTATGCGTTGCCGGCCATGACAGCACCGTTCGTACTCGCGACGTGGAGTATGCAGTGGCTCACGGGCCGTTTTACGCGTGGTGCGGCAGTACCCAAACCGGCGGAGCGTGCCGAAGCCAGGCGGCCCGTCGCGTTGCCGGCATCGGCCAGATCGCCGGCATCGGTCAGGCGCGCGGGTTGGGCGGCAGGGTTGGGTCACAGGCTTAAGCCGTAAGTCTGGGCGCGGATTCAGCCCGCAGGTTGAGCCCCACCCTCAGGCCGCAGCCACAGCCCACCAGACAATCTCAGGAGACAGCCATGTCGTTCACCCACACACCCGCCGGCCATGTCGCCGAGGCCGGGCCGCTGTCCGAAGCCGAACAGCAGACCCGCGTGGATCTCGCCGCCGCCTATCGCCTCGCGGCGCTCAACGGTTGGGACGATCTGATCTACACGCATATCTCAGCCAGTGTTCCTAGCGAGCCCGGCCACTTTCTGATCAATCCGTTCGGCCTCGCGTTCGACGAAGTGTGTGCGTCAAACCTGGTGAAGATCGATATCGAAGGCAACATCGTCGGCGCGAGCGAGCATCCGGTCAACGCCACCGGCTTTGCACTGCACGCCGCCGTACACGCGGCACGCACCGATGCCTTTTGCGTGATGCATTTGCACAATACGGCGGGTGTGGCTGTTTCCGCTCAACCGGCCGGTTTGCTGCCGGCCTCGCAACACGCATTACGTTTTTACGGCCACCTCGCGTATCACGACTATGAAGGCCTCGCGTTCTCACCTGCGGAGGGCGAACGCCTCGTCGCGCATCTCGCCGATAAACCGGCCATGCTGTTGCGCAATCACGGCACGCTGACTGCCGGCCGCACCGTCGCCGAGGCCTATGTGCTGATGGCGACGCTGATCAAGGCCTGCGAAATCCAGTTGCAGGCACAAGCATGCGGTAGCGAACTCGTCGTGCCGAGCGAAGCGGTAGCCGCACGCACAGCCGACCAGCTGTACGACGGCGGTGCGATCGAAGGGGCGCTGGAATGGCCCACTTTGCTACGCAAGCTCGACCGGCTCGATCGCACGTACCGCAATTAAATTCACTTCCCAACGTCACTCATCACGGAGTCGCGCAATGCCCACGTTTCATATCGAACTCTTCGAAGGCCGCTCGCTGGAACAAAAACGCCAGTTCGTCGAAGCCATCACCAAAGCGACCTGCGAATCGCTCGGCGTCGAGCCGAACTCCGTCGACATCATCCTCACCGACGTCAAACGCGAAAACTGGGCGACGGGTGGACGTTTGTGGTCCGAACCGGAGGCGTGAGCGTCGGGCGGCGTTCGAGGGTTAGCAGGGATTCGGATCTTGAATGCTGAAAACGCCGCCACTGAGTTCATCTTCAGTCGGGCCAAACTGCGCGACGCTCCAAGGCCGGCCGCCGTCGAAAACGCTGCGCGCGTTGCGCGCGCAGCAGGTACTTCTGAGCGACGCGTATCTGCAACGCGTCGCCGTGGCGGCGTCCACCGACACCGCCACTTCACTCCACGATTAGAACCGGTGGATGATGCCCACACCCACAGCGACCTGGCTGCGTGACGAGGACGGCGCGCTGTTCTGGCCGTCGCCGATATCGGCCGTTGCGTTGATGATGCTCTTGCCGTTCGTCCCGAGCGTCTGGCCGCCCGCACGCTGATAGGCTTCCAGCGCGTACAGGCCGGTGCGCTTGGAAAGACTGTAGTACTGCGAGAGGTTGAATTGCTGATAGCTGGCCGCGCTCGTAATGCCATTCGACTCTGTCGCGCGGGTATAGCTATAGCCGGCAGCCAGGTCTAGCGCTGTCAGCGGCTTGAAGTGCAGCACTGCGCCAGCCGTGTTGAAGATCGCCTCGCCGTGGAAGAACGAGTTGACGCCCGGGATGTATTGCACGTTCGAGTACGAGAACGAGACGTCCCATTGCGAGCTGAACGCATAGCCGCCCGTCACTGCAACGCGCTGTTGCGCCTGCGCCGTCTGGTAACCGTTGTTGATACCCGACACACCCGCCTGCGCGCCGGCATTCGACGTCGTGGAGTCTGCGCCCCACGCACCGCCGCCCGGCGTCGAGTTATTGATGCGCTGGTAGCCTGCCGCGATACCGAACGGACCATTCAGGTACTGGATCGCCCCGCTAATCGTCGAACCCGCATTGGTGCTACCCGCCACACCGCCCAGCGAGTACGAACCGCTCACCGTCAAGCCGTACATGTTCGGCGACGTGTACACCAGCGAGTTATTCGCGCGATACAGCGTATCCAGCGAATCGATATCGCCCGGGTGCGCGCCGTAAGCGCCGGTCAGCCACGTGGTCGGGCTATAGGGCGACAGCAGCGAGTAGTACGACGTGTACTGGCGCCCAGCGGTGAACGAACCGTAGGTGGCATTAGCCAACCCGACATAGGCTTGCCGATTGAACGCCAGACCGGAAACGGATTGTGCGCCCGTTGCACTGTTAAAGCCTTCTTCCAACTGGAAGATCGCCTTCGTGCCGCCGCCCAGATCCTCAGCACCCTTCAAGCCGAAGCGGCTGCCTGCCCAGATGCCGTTGACCATCTTGACGGCCGAATGGCCACCCGTCGTCGAACCGAGCGATGTTGAGCTGCTTTGATAGCCGATCCCCGTATCGACGATACCGTACAACGTCACGCTGGTTTGAGCGTGTGCGCCGAGGGCGACCAACCCAAGGGCCGAGGTTGCTAATGCCTTTTTCATTTCTGCTCCTTTGTAAAAAACTTATTCTTTGCTTCTGGGAGTGCCTCACCGGCGCCGACTCTTAATCAAGCGTTCAAAACACCGGATGGCCGTTGATCAGGCTAGGCAACCACGTCGAAAACATCGGGACGTAAGTCACAATGTTGATCGCGCTGAAGATAGCCAGGTAATAAGGCCACGCCACCTTGGTGGTTTCACCGATCGACACATTGCCGATTGCGCAGCCGATGAACTGCACCGAGCCGATCGGCGGATGCACGAGGCCCAATGCACAGTTCAGCAAAATCATGATCCCGAACTGCACCGGGCCAACACCGGCGTGCATCGCCATCGGCAGGAACAACGGCGTGGTGATCAGGATGTGCGCGGCCATGTCGACGAACGTGCCGAGGAAGATCTGCAGGACGTTGATGTAAAGCAGCATCAACCAGGCGTGACTCGTTGCACCGTCGAGCATGTGTTCGATTGCATCCGGAATCTCCAGATAGGCCATCTGATAGCGCAGCATGTTCGACACGCCGATCAGCAGCAACACCACGCCCGTGGTTTTAGCCGCCTTGGACAGCGCATGAGCGAGCTTCTTCATCGTCATCGAGCGATAAACGACGATGGTCAACACCAGTGAATAAGCCACGGCAATGGCTGCCGCTTCCGTCGCGGTGGCAATCCCTCTCGCCACGCAGAACAGAATGATCGCGATCACCATCAAGCCGGGCAGCGCACCGAGAAACGTGCGCGCCACCGCGAACCAGCCGGGAAAGCGCTGCAATTCGGTCGAGCCGTCAGGGCGGCGCGGATAGCCGAACTTGACTGCTTGCCAGTACGCGGCGATGAGCACGAAACCCATCACCCACAGAACCGGCAACAGACCGGAAAACAACAGATCGCCGATCGACACACCGCTCAACTGCTGACCGTTCAAGGTCCCGGTGATGCCTTGGGCCGCGAACGCATAGATGATCATGTTCGTCGAGGTGGGCATCAGCGCACCCGCCAGCGACGAATGGGTCGTCACATTGACCGCATAGGCCGCGCTATAGCCTTCGCGCTTCATGAGCGGAATGACGACGCCGCCCATCGCGGACGTATCTGCCGTCGGCGAACCGGACACGCCGCCGAACAACGTACACGCGACCACGTTGGCCATGCCGAGCCCACCGCGGAAATGGCCCACCGTGGCCTGCGCGAAACGCAGGATGCGGTCGGCGATACCGCCGTGCAGCATCAACTCGCCGGAGAAAATGAAGAACGGGACCGCGAGAAACGAAAACGCGTTCATGCCCGAAATCATCGACTGCATGGCGGTGGCCGCCGGCAAGCCTTCATACAGATAAGTCAGGACGCACGAGAGTCCCAACGCAAACGAAACCGGAACCCCGAATACGAGGAAAACGAGGAAACTAACTGAGAGGATGGCAAGTTCCATGATTCTTCTATTTTTGTTTCTGTGCGAAAAGCCCCAGCAGGTTCTCAAATGAGAACAGTGCGATGCAGGCGCTGGCAACGATCGGAATGATGTAACGAAGCGCTTCCGGAAGGCCCAGAATCGGAATCTTGTCGTCCATGGTCGTCTCCGCCATCTGCCAGCAGCCGAAGAAAATCGCCACTGCGAGCACGATCAGGCAAAGATGCTGGAACGCGTGGGCTGCCACTTGGCCTTTCGGTGGCAATTTCTTGACGAGCGAATCCAGCCCGATATGGCCACCCTCGCGAACCTTGAGTGCAGCGCCGAACATGGCTATCACAATCACCAGCAAGAGGGCAATGGGCTCGACGAAATCCGGCGCGTCGCTAAAGACGTAGCGCATCACGACGCTATAAATCACCAACAAGCACAGCGTGGCGAGACTCGTCGACGCCACGACAACCAGTACGCGGAAGAGAAAATCATTTGGGCGTTTCATGAATCTCATTGACCCCATCCTTGCATACGACGGACTTAGTTTTAATCTTCAGGAATCCTGCCAGCCTTCACCGGCCACGAAACCGCGCGACGGGGAAGGCCTGCAGCGCTTCCTGCAAGGCCTTGCGCCGTCGCCCTACTTCCGGATTACTTGACTGCCTGGATTTCGTCGACGATCTGCTTCATTTGCGGCGTCTTCTCATACTTCGCCCACACCGGTTGCATCGCCTTCACGAAAGCAGGACGGTCGATCTGCGCGGCGGCGATGATCGTCGCGCCGCCCTTGGTGACCGTCTTGGCCGCATCGGCTTCGCGCGCGGTCCACAACTTCTCGTAGTAAGGCACCGAGTCAGCCGCCGCTTTCTTGATAATCTCCTGCTCTTGTGGCGTCAGTGTGTCCCACACCTTCTTGGAGAACACCAGGACTTCCGGGGTCATCGAATGCTGGGTTTCGGAATAGACCTGCGCGACTTCGAAGTGCTTGGTCTCTTCGTACGACGGCAGGTTGTTTTCCGCGCCATCCACGAGGCCCGTCTTCAGACCCGTATAGACTTCGGCAAACGGCATCGGCGTCGGCGTGCCGCCCATCGCCTTGATCTCATCGACCATCAGATCCGAAGGCTGCACGCGCACCTTGAGGCCCTTCATGTCGGCGGGCGAATGGATCGCCTTCTTCGCGTACATCGAGCGCGCGCCGCTCTCATAGAACGTCAGCGCGATCATGCCCTTCGCCGTGAAGGCGTCGAGAATCTTCTGGCCTTCCGGGCCGTACATCACTTTGCGGAAATGGTCGATGTCGCGAAACAGGAACGGCAACGACGGAATCATCGATTCAGGAACGATCTCGTTGAACGCAGCACCGTTGGCGCGCGCCATGTCCAGTGCGCCGATGCGCACCTGATCGATCGTGTCGTTTTCGGAACCCAGCGCGCTGTTGCCGAAGACCTTCACGGAATCCTTGCCACCGGTTGCCTTGCTGATTTCTTCACCCATGTATTTCACGGCCATATTGGTCGGATAGGTGTCGCCATGCACGTCCGACACACGGAACACGCGCGCGTGAGCCGACACGGTGCTGAACGCCAGCACGGAGGCCGCGACAATCATCGAAACACGGGAAGAGGCAAACTTCTTATTCATCGTGACATTCCTTGAAAAATAGATCATCCAATCGATTGCGGATGCTGCGACATGGTCTTAATGCGTCTCCCGGCTTCAAAAAATGCCGCGCTTTTTTCTCTGCCGTGCGATCACCACCCTTTCGGGTGGCGAGAGTTTTAACGTGTGGGTCTGCGCGATATCCCCGGCAAAGATCCTCAGCACTCCTCTCGGACAACTCGACTTCTTTGCTTCGACTGCATCAGCGTGAACCTTGCGCGCGTTGGTCATACGCGCAGCGCACACCGCTCTCTTTGTTCAGCGGCCAAACCTATCTCGAAATGAATGTGTTTGGCCTGATATGTTGTACGACGACATATGAAGTCTATAAAACGTAATCTGAGTTGTACAGCCGGTATTTACCCGCAGGAAAGCGAGTTGAACGTAAGAGTTTACGAATTAGAATCAGGCGGAAAGCCAATACAGATAAGGATTCGAGCCGCTCCCATGCTTCATTCGTTTATATTTTTCGTACAGCGGAAGATGACTCGAAAGTGGCATTTTCGCCACTATGTTGTACGACAAGTGATGAATAAAAGATGACAACTGTTGGGCGCCGACGTGCTAATACCCGGCGCCCCGTCTCATACACATTGCTTGTTCAGAGTTCGCCTGCGTACTCAGGCTCGGGCAGCCCCGTCACACCGGGGCGAACGGCAAAGAGATGGCCATCATGTTCGCTCGCGCCAGCCGCGGGACGAATCGACGTCACGAACAGCGTGTCCAGATTGTTGCCGCCGAACGCGCACATCGCGGGCTTTACGGCCGGCACCGCAATCTGCCGATCGAGCTTGCCTTGTGGGGTAAAGCGCAGCAGCAAGCCCGCGTCGTTCGCGCAAATCCAGTAGCAACCATCCGCGTCCACCGCGGCGCCGTCCGGCCGCCCGGCATAGTGATGCAGATCAGCGAAGACGCGCCGGTTACTCGGTTCACCCGCCTCGATGTCGTAATCGAATGCCCAGATTTGCCGGCGCAGAGGATGCGAGTCCGACAGATACATCGTGGTCCCATCCGGCGACCACGCCAGACCGTTCTGCGTGATCAAGGCGTCGACGACCGGCTCCGACAACACGCCGCGCTCATCGAAGCGATAGAGCGCGCCAGCAGGAACGGCGGCCGCCATGTCCTGCACCATCGTGCCGGACCAGAAGCGCCCTTGTCGATCGCAACGGCCGTCGTTGAACCGCATATCGTCGAACGCGAAGACCGGCGCGGCGAGCTTTCTGCCCGTCACCTTGATCGGCTCGCCGCGGGACTCGCCTTCGGTCAGCGCGATTGCGAAGAGCCCCGTCTCACAGCCCGCCAGCACCGTACCGTGACGATCGAAGGCGATGCACGCCACCCTCTCGGGCAATTGCCATTCGGCGCGCTCTCCCGAATCAAGCCGCAGCCGCACGATCTTTTGCGCCGGAATATCCACCCAGTAGAGCGCCTGTTCCGCGGCACGCCACACCGGGCTCTCGCCGACCGACGCGGGCGCCTGCCCTGCCGCTTCAATACGCTCCACCCGCGGGTTCGCCACGGCGCTCACCGCCTCGGCTCCATCGGACCGGCCAGCACGAACGGGCCACCCTGGAAATGCTGGGTCGGATCGTCGAGATCGGTCGTGGGCGCCGTGACCGGAAAGAGGTGCTCGAATTCGATCGAACTGTCCTGCGGACGAAAGCCGAGAAACGCCGCCTTGGTGTTGTCGACCCACTTGGTCCGGTTATCAGAGACGCCATAAACAATCGCGTGCCCGACCCGATTGGTGAACAGCGAGCAGCGCACCAGTTCGATAAAGTCGCGGAAACTCAGATAGGTGACGAGCATGCGCGGATTCTTCGGCTGCTCGAACGACGAGCCGATTCGCAGGCACACCGTCTCGAGACCGAAGCGATCGAAGTAATAGCGCGACAGCGATTCGCCGAAGCACTTCGTCACGCCATACAGGCTGTCCGGACGCAGCGGCGCGTCGATATCGACCACCGACGTCGTCGGATGGAAACCCACGGCATGATTTGAGCTCGCATACACAATGCGCTTCACGCCCTGCTTCTGCGCGGCCGAATAGAGGTTGTACAGCCCGCGAATGTTCGCTTCGAGCAGATCTTCGAACGGCGCCTCGACGGAAATGCCGCCAAGGTGAACCACCGCATCCACGCCTTCGAGCAACGCGTGAACGGCGGCTTCATCCGCGAGGTTCACGATCGATGCTTCTTCGTGCGCCGCCACGTCGCCGAGCGGCGCGATATCGGTGACGCGCACGACATCGGCCCACGCGGCGAGCGCACCGCGCAACTGCTTGCCGAGGTTACCGGCAGCGCCGGTGAGCAGAAGACGGCGGAAAGGTTTCTGCGCCGCCGGGCGGTCAAGGTTCGAGTCAGTCATGTCTCAGTCTTTGTCGTGATTACTATCAGAAACATCAAAACTATCAGGTCACCGGCGCCGGATTGAACAGCGTCAACGCATTGTGGAGCTTGAGTTTCTCCGCGCAGGTCTCTTTACGTCCGCTTGCGACGTCGAGCATGAGGCGGAACAGTTCCCAACCCACGTCTTCAATCGTCGCGGCGCCGGTTGCAATCGTACCGGCGTTGATATCCATCAGGTCATGCCAGCGGCGCGCGAGATCGGAGCGCGTCGCGACCTTGATGACGGGCACTTCCGCGAGGCTGTACGGCGTGCCGCGGCCCGTGGTGAACACATGCAGGTTGATGCCCGCTGCGACTTGCAGCGTGCCGCAGATAAAATCGCTGGCCGGCGTGGCCGCGTAAATCAAGCCTTTCTGCTTGACCTTTTCACCAGGCGACAACACGCCAGAGATCGCCGAGTTGCCCGACTTGATGATCGAACCCATCGCCTTTTCAACGATGTTCGACAAGCCGCCCTTCTTGTTGCCTGGCGTGGTGTTGGCACTGCGGTCCGCGCCGCCGCGCTTCAGATAATCGTCGTACCACTGCATCTCGCGGATGATCGCAGCCGCCACCTCCGCGTTGGCCGCACGCGCCGTCAGTTGATCGACACCGTCGCGCACTTCAGTGACTTCGGAGAACATCACCGTCGCACCGGCGCGCACCAGCAAGTCGGTGGCAAAGCCCACGGCGGGGTTCGCAGTCAGTCCGGAAAATGCATCGCTGCCGCCGCATTGCACGCCGATCACCAGATCAGAGGCCGGGCAGGTCTCGCGGCGGCGATTGTTCAGGCGCTTCAGATGGCCGTCGGCCATTCTCATGATCGACTCGATCATCGACTGGAAGCCGACGTGCGCTTCGTCCTGAAGCACCACCACATCGCCGTTCAGATCGGCCTCGACGTCGCCGATGTCAGCCACTTCGGCGACATTCGCCGCAGCGGCAATCGGAATCGTGCCCGGCGGCATCAGGCGTTCGGGTTGCAGCTTCTCGCAACCGAGGCTGACCATCATCACTTCGCCGCCGAAATTCGGATTCAGACTGATGTTGCGTACCGTGCGGATCGGCACCATCGCGTCCGGCGCGTCGATCGCGACGCCGCAACCATAGGTGTGCCCGAGGCTCACGACATCGTCGACGTTCGGGTAGTGCGGCAGCAGTTCGGCCTTGATGCGCGTGACCGCGTGCTGAACCACATCGGCCACGCATTGCACCGTGGTCGTAATGGCCAGGATGTTGCGCGAGCCCACCGAGCCGTCGGCATTGCGATAGCCCTCGAACGTGAAGCCTTCCAGCGGCGGCATCTCCGGCGCCTTGATGGTCGCGATCGGCAGATCTTCCAGTCCGGGCGGGCTCGGCATGCGGATTACGTGCTCGTTGATCCAGCTGCCCTTCGGCAAGGCCTTGAGCGCGTAACCGATCACCACGTTATAGCGGATGACCTCGTCGCCTTCCGCGAGATCGGCCAGCGCGACTTTGTGCCCCTGCGGAACACGCTCACGCAGCGCAAGACCATCGGGAAATACGGCGCCCTCCCCCAGACCGCCGTCGTTGACGACGATCGCGACATTGTCATTGGGGTGAACGCGAATGTAGAGCGGGGTTTGTTCCATTGCATCGATCCTTATGGCGGTTTCACGCCTGCTGCAGCAACCATTCATACGTCATCCTACAACATAGAAGATTGCATGGATGTTCCGTATTTACCCTATGGCGTGCATTATGCCGTGAAAACACCGTTGAGTTAGCCGATTTGTTGTTGTACGATGACGTATAAGAAATCTCCATTTCTCAATACCGCCCCAATTCGACGCCCTGGATACTTATCATGACGACACCGCAGGAACTGAAGCAGATCGTTTCCGAAGGCCTTCTGTCCTTCCCCGTTACCGACTTCGACGAACAAGGCGATTTCCGCGCCGATACCTATGCCGAGCGCCTCGAATGGCTCGCGCCTTACGGCGCCTCGGCACTGTTCGTCGCCGGAGGCACGGGCGAATTCTTCTCGCTCACGCATAACGACTACTCGAACGTCGTGCGTACGGCAACAGAAGTGTGCAAAGGCAAGGTACCGATTCTCGCCGGCGCCGGCGGCCCGACCCGCGTGGCAATCGCCTATGCACAGGAAGCCGAACGTCACGGCGCGAATGGCATTCTGTTGATGCCGCACTACCTGACCGAGGCTTGCCAGGAAGGCATCGCGGCCCACGCGGAAGAAGTCTGCAAGTCCGTGCCGAACATGGGCGTGATCATCTACAACCGCGCGAACTCCAAGCTTAACGCCGACATGCTCGAAAGGTTGGCCGAGCGCTGCCCCAACCTGATCGGCTTCAAGGACGGTGTGGGCGAGATCGAGAACATGGTGACGATCCGCCGCCGCCTCGGCGACCGCTTCTCGTACCTCGGCGGCCTGCCTACTGCTGAAGTCTACGCCGCGGCATACAAGGCGCTGGGCGTGCCGGTGTACTCGTCGGCCGTGTTCAACTTCATCCCAAAGACCGCGATGGATTTCTACCGCGCGATTGCCGCGGACGACCACGCGACCGTCGGCAAGCTGATCGACGAATTCTTCCTGCCGTATCTGGCGATTCGTAACCGCCGCCAGGGCTACGCGGTCAGCATCGTGAAAGCCGGCGCGAAGCTGGTCGGCCACAGCGCAGGTCCGGTGCGCGCACCGCTGACCGATCTGACCGAAGACGAGATGGCGCAACTCGACGTACTGATCAAGAAACTGGGCGCTCAGTAACGCAGTACGGCGCCAAGCCGTGCGAACCTCGGTCGCGCGCACGGCACCACAAAGGGCGCCCGGGACGGCAACGTCGCCGGGCGTTTTTTTACTGCGCTTTTTACTGCGTTTTTTGCTGCCTTGACGCACAGCGCATCCCACGAAGAAGCGCGGGTTCGAACCAGCCAGGAGCGCGGCGGCCGGCCGATTGCGGCACGACGCCTGGGAGTCCACTCCCTTGCATAAGATTCAGGAGACAAGCATGGAAATGAGCCGCACGGCGAGCCCCGCCCACGCTGCGAAACGCACCAAGGTCCGCTACGCGATTCTGCTGCTGATCTTTCTGATCACGACATTCAATTACGCGGACCGCGCCACGCTCTCGGTGACCGGATCCGCGATGCGCGGCGAGTTCGGCCTCGATGCGATCAAGATGGGCTACATCTTCTCCGCGTTCAGCTGGGCCTACGTTCTGTCGCAATTGCCGGCGGGCTGGTTGCTCGACCGTTTCGGCGCGCGGCGCGTCTACGCGGCAAGCATTTTCCTGTGGTCGCTGTTTACGCTGCTGCAAGGCTCGATCGGCCTGCTGGGCAGCGCAGCCGCCGCGGTGACCGCGTTGTTCGTGCTGCGCTTCGCCATGGGCGCGGCCGAATCGCCGGCGTTTCCGGCCAACGCCAAAGTCGTGGCCAGTTGGTTCCCCACCAACGAACGCGGCACCGCCTCCGCCATTTTCAATTCAGCTCAATACTTCGCGGCGGTGATTTTCACGCCGCTGATGGCATGGCTGACCCACGCGTTCGGCTGGCACACGGTCTATCTCGTCATGGGCGTGACCGGACTGCTGCTCGCCCTCACCTGGCTAAAGGTGATGAAGAACCCCGCCGACCACCCACGCGTCTCGCGCGCCGAACTCGACTACATCGAACAGGGCGGCGGCGTGGTGAACGGCCACAAGAAAGCAGCCCGAGCTGAGGACATCGCCGGCGTCGGCGGCTGGTCGCAGGTGCGTCAACTGCTGACCAACCGCATGCTGCTCGGCGTCTATCTCGCGCAGTACTGTATCAACGTGCTGACCTACTTCTTCCTGACCTGGTTTCCGATCTACCTCGTGCAGGCGCGCGGCATGACGATTCTGCAAGCGGGTCTGGTGGCATCCCTGCCCGCGATTTGCGGATTCTCCGGTGGCGTGCTCGGCGGCATCCTGTCCGACGGGCTGATCCGGCGCGGACATTCGCTCACGATCGCGCGCAAGGTGCCGATTGTCGGCGGCATGCTGCTGTCGGTGTGCATCATCGGCTGCAATTACGTGTCGACCGACTGGATCGTCGTCGCGCTCATGTCGCTCGCGTTCTTCGGCAAAGGCATCGGCGCGCTCGGCTGGGCCGTCGTGGCGGATACGTCGCCGAAGGAAGCGCTCGGTTTGTCGGGCGCGATCTTCAATATGTTCGGCAATGTCGCCGGTATCGTGACGCCCATCGTGATCGGCTATCTCGTCGCGAAGACCGGGTCGTTCAACGGCGCGCTGGTTTTCGTCGGCCTGAATGCCTTGCTGACGGTGTTCAGCTACCTCGTGATCGTGAAAGACATCAAACGGGTCGAACTGCGCCAAGGCTAGCAGACGGGCGGTTATCGTACTTCCGTGGGCGCCTGCCGAACCACGCGGCTTGTCCGCCAGGCGCCTGAAACCGGGTATCGACTGCAGGTCCGACGTCAATACCGAAAATGATCCGGCCTTTATATAATCAGTCGTCAGACGACGGTATAATGGATCACAGGAAGTACCTGCAACTATCTGATTTAAGGGGCGTTTTCGATGGCTACACCACTGGCATCCGCGGTACTGCCACGACGCGCGCGTAATCTTGCCGAGTTTGTCGTCAGCTACGTCACCGAGCAAATCGCGTCTAACGCCTTGAAGCCCGGCGACAAACTGCCGACCGAATCGCAATTGATGGTCACGTTGAGCGTGAGCCGCACCGTTATCCGTGAAGCGATTTCACGCTTGCAGGCGGGCAAGATCATTGAGACGCGCCACGGCATCGGCAGCTTTGTGCTGGAGCCGCAGCGCGAAAAGCTGGGCATCGACATGGTGCCCGCCACCACGTTGCGCGACGTGTTGTCGATCCTGGAACTGCGTATCAGCCTCGAAACGGAATGCGCGGGTCTGGCAGCGCAACGGGCCAAGCCGGACGATCTCGCGCGCATGCGCGCCGCGCTCGACGCGATCGAGGCCACCCGCCACAACGGGCTGGATAGCGTCGACGCCGACCTGCAGTTCCATATCTCCGTGGCGCGTGCCACCGGCAACCGGTATTTCGTCGACATCCTGACGCAAATGGGCAGCGCGCTGATTCCGCGCAACCGGCTCGACTCGGCGGGGATCGCGCATGCTGAGCCCGACGCTTATCTGTCGCTCGTCAACCTGGAGCACGAAAGCATTCTCGAGGCGATCACCCGGCACGATGCCGAAGGGGCGCGCGCGGCGATGCGCATGCACCTGTCCAATAGCCGCGAGCGGCTGCGGCGCGCCAACGAAGCCGCTGAAGCGAACAGCTGATTTGTCGCGCTGACGCTGAGCAAGCGCTGATTCGTCGCGCTGGACGCAAAAAATGGCCGGGATGGATATCCCGGCCATTTTTTTATCTCACGCGGCGCCCTCTTGCGCGCCACTCATGCATCGCTTAGCTGCGCGTGATCTCGCCATCACGGCGACGCCACAAGTCCAGCGGGTTGGCGTCGGCCAGCGACTCCGGCAACAGATCGGCCGGGAAATCCTGATAGCACACCGGACGCAGGAAGCGCTCGATCGACGTCGTCCCCACTGACGTCGCCCGGCTATCGGACGTGGCCGGGAACGGACCGCCATGCACCATCGCGTGCGAGACCTCGACGCCCGTCGGGAAACCGTTGACCAGAATCCGCCCGGCCTTGCGCTCGAGAATCGGCACCAGCTTCTTCGCCGCCGCCAGATCAGCGCTATCCATCTGCACCGTGGCGGTCAGTTGACCGTCAAAGTGCTCGGCAACGGCCAGCATTTCCTGCTCGTCTTTGCAACGCACGATCGTCGACGCAGGCCCGAAAACCTCATCCTCCAGTGCCGGTGTGGACAGGAAGGTCAGCGCATCGGTCACGAACAAGGCCGCGCGAGCCTGCGTCGGCCCCGTTGCCTCGACGCCGCGCGCCACCGCCTCGACGCCCCGGGTCGCCTCCAGCTTGTCCTCACCCTCTTCATAGGCCGCGTGAATGCCGGCGGTCAGCATGGTCTGAGCAGGCTTGCCGCTCAGCGCCTCGGACGCCGTTGCAACGAAGCCCTTGAGTGCGTCGCTGTCGATGGCGATCGCGAGCCCCGGGTTGGTACAGAACTGCCCCGCGCCAAGCACCAGCGAATCGACAAAGCCACGTGCGATGGTGTCACCGCGTTGCGACAGCGCATTCGACAGGAGAAACACCGGGTTGATGCTGCTCATTTCCGCGTAAACCGGAATCGGTTCAGCCCGCGCGGCCGCGACGCGCATCAGCGACGTACCACCAGCCCGCGAACCCGTGAAGCCCACCGCCTTGATCGCCGGATGCGCGACCAGCGCCTCACCAACGGAATTGCCGGCGCCGACGATCATCGAGAACACGCCTTCAGGCAGGTCCATCTCTTGCGCGACCTGCTGAATCACGCGGCCGACCATCTCGGAGGTGCCCAGGTGAGCGCGATGCGCCTTCACCACCACCGGGCAACCCGCCGCGAGTGCCGCAGCGGTATCGCCACCCGCCACCGAAAACGCGAGCGGGAAATTGCTGGCACCGAACACCGCGACCGGACCCAGCGGAATCTTTTGCATCCGCAGGTCGGAGCGCGGCAAAGGCTTGCGCTCGGGCAACGGCGAATCGAGTGTGGCGGCGAGCCATTGGCCGGCGCGCACGACTTGCGCGAACAGCTTAAGCTGACCCGTCGTACGGCCGCGCTCGCCTTCGAGACGCGCCTTCGGCAAGCCCGACTCTTCCTGCGCGCGCTGGATCAGCGCGTCGCCGAGCGCCGTGATGCCGTCCGCGATACGCTCGAGAAACTCGGCGCGCACCGTGAGCGGCAGATGCCGGTACGGGTCGAACGCTTTCTGCGCGAGTTCGCAGGCGAGTTCGACATTCGCAACCGAACCGCTGCCGAACACCGGTTCGGCGATGTCGGATCCCGTGGCGGGATTGAACGCACGCAAGGGTTTTTCCTCGCCGCGCACTGCTTTGCGACCAATCAGCATTTCGCCGGTAATGGACATTTCGCTTTCCTTGGATGGACATCTAAGATATAGGTCATCCTACAACACAGAGAGGCCAGCACGCAACCTGAAACCCTTGCTACAGGAGGAATTCGGGTTTACGTGGCCGTTACAATCATACGGCCCGATGCTAATCTTCACTTAGAGGTACGACGACTTATAACATTCAGTCCAGCCCTACCCCGTCAGCGCATGCCCGGTTAATCGCAGTTCGAGGAGACATCCCATGACAGCCGCCACGCCTTACCAGCCCTTACCCAATAGCTTTCGCCGCGCCGTCTGCGGTGGCGAGACCCTGATCGGTTGCTGGGCTTCGCTCGCCAGCCCGATTGTCACGGAACTGCTCGGCATTGTCGGCTTCGACTGGATGCTGCTGGATGCCGAACACGCACCGAACGACGTGCTGACGCTGATCCCCCAGTTGATGGCGCTAAAGGACAGCCCGAGCGCGCCGGTAGTGCGGCCGCCGGCCAACGACAGCGTGTTCATCAAGCGGCTTCTCGATAGCGGTTTCTCGAATTTTCTGGTGCCGTTCGTCGACAGCGGCGAAGACGCGGCCCGCGCCGTCGCCGCGACGCGCTACCCGCCGCAGGGTATCCGCGGCGTCTCGGTGAGCCAACGGGGCAATCGCTATGCGACGGTCGCCAATTACTTCGACATTGCCAACGACAACGTCTGCGTCATCGTTCAGATCGAAAGCCGCAAGGCCGTCGACAACATTGACGAAATTCTCGCCGTGGACGGCGTCGATGCCGTTTTCGTCGGACCGTCCGATCTCGCGGCTGCCCACGGCCACATCGGCAACCCGAACCATCCCGACGTGCAACAAGCGATAGCGCGCGTCTTCGAGCGCGCACAGGCCGCCGGCAAGCCGAGCGGCATCCTCGCACCCGTGCAGGCTGACGCGGAGCGCTATCTCGCGATGGGCTGCCGCGTCGTCGCCGTCTGTGCGGATATGGGGTTACTGAAAACCGCCGCGCAGACGGTTCAAAAACACTTCATGCAGAAATAGGCAGCCCGGAAGTAGAGACGGCCGCCATGACATCTACGGAGCATTCCATGCAAAAAGCAGGCTTTATTGGACTCGGCATCATGGGCAAGCCCATGGCCGCCAACCTTCTCAAGAACGGCGTGGCCCTTGCTGCGTTTACGCGCAGCGGCGTGCCCGACGAGCTCATCCAGGCCGGCGCGGTTGCATGTGACAGCCCCGCCGCCGTGGCCGCGCATGCTGACGTGATCTTCGTCATGGTGCCGGACACACCGGACGTCGAACGCGTGCTGTTTGGCGAACACGGCCTCGCCGACGCCTTGCGCCCAGGACAAACGGTGGTCGACATGAGTTCGATCTCGCCGATGGCCACCCGCGACTTCGCAGCCCGCGTGCGCGAGCACGGCGCGGACTATCTGGATGCGCCGGTTTCAGGTGGCGAGGTCGGCGCCAAGGCCGGTTCGCTGACCATCATGGTGGGCGGCGAAACGGCGACCTTCGATAGCGTCAAGCCGCTCTTCGACATGATGGGCAAGAACGTCACGCTGATCGGCGCGGTTGGCGCAGGCCAGGTGTGCAAGGTGGCCAATCAGGTGATCGTCGCCGCGACGATCGAGGCGGTCGGCGAAGCGTTGCTACTCGCCTCCAAAGCCGGCGTCGATCCGGCGCGCGTGCGTGAAGCACTCATGGGCGGCTTTGCGTCCTCGCGCATTCTCGAAGTGCACGGTGAACGGATGACCAAGCGCAGTTTCGATCCGGGCTTCCGGATCGAGCTCCACCAGAAGGATCTGAATCTCGCGCTCTCGACAGCGCAGGCGCTCGGTGTCTCCTTGCCGAATACGGCCACCTGCCTGCAGCTCTTCAACGCCTGCGTGGCGCATGGCGGCAAAGCATGGGATCACTCCGCCATGGTGCGCGCGCTCGAAATACTCGCCAATCACGAAATCGGCCAGCAGACCACCTAAGCCGCAGGCCCTATTCCAGGCGCCGTTCCACGTGCTCTATGCAAATGGAGAAGATGGAGCGGCGCCTCTGCGCGTTCACGGCCTGAGCTAACGAATCGCAACGACAACGGCTTCGCGCTCACTTTTAGCGCTTTATTACAAATATTAAGGATGACTTACGATTAGAGAGGCGGTTTCGATATCCATCGCTGATTCGGGCTACGGATAGAAGAACTGCGTCTCATCGAGTACTGACGATTACTCACAACGCCCGCAAAGGGCAAGGAGACATCCGTGGCAACTAAAGATAAAAACAACGGCAAGCCGGCAACATCGAGAATCCGCGGCCAGGACGAACCGAATTCACCTAAACGCAGAGCGTTTATCGTGCTCGCAGGAACCTCCGCAGGCGCAACGCTGCTAGGCGGACTGTCCGCCTGCGGCGGTAGCAGCACCTCGGTAGGCTCCCCAACGCAAGCGACTGCACCCACCACACCGCCCGTGGCTGCGGACCCGATCTGGGGGCCGGCCGGCCAGGCAACGGCAATCATCAACAAGCTGGCCGGCATCACCACGTCGACGTTCCCGTCGGTTGATTTTCAGGTGACGAGTTACGGCGCACGGACGCTGCTGACGTCCGCCTTGATCCAGGCAAGCGCGTGGCCCGGTGGCGCAATTCCATGGGTGACGGGCTCGCAGGCCGCCGCGTCGCCGCAAAGCCCCGGCTCGAACGTGATGGTGCCGTGGGATATGACGGACACAACGTACGATTCATGCTCCGCGTTCAATGCCGCGATTCAGGCCGCGCACGCGGCGGGCGGCGGGCGCGTGGTGGTTCCGGCCGGCAATTGGTATTGCGGCGGCCCGATCGTGCTCCTGAGCAACGTGAATTTCCATTTGACGTCCGGTTGCACGATCTATTTCAGCCCGAACCCGACTGACTACGCCAAGAGTGGTCCGTACCCGACGGCGAACGGCAATCTGTTCTGGTCGCGCTGGCAGGCAAACGACTGTCTGAACTTCGGCGCACCGATCTATGCGTACCAGCAAACCAACATCGCGCTAACCGCCGACGACAACACCTGCGTATTGAACGGTCAGGCGATGACGCCGATGCAGTTGAGCACGCAACCGCCGACGTCGTGCTGGTGGACGTTCAAGGGCACGAGCGGCGAGTACGGTTACGTCAAACCGGCTACGGGTGGCGCGCCGGTTTCGCAGGCTGACGCCAACACGGGCGCCACCGCCTACTCGGCCAACGGCGCCTCTTACGCGGGCAACACCGCCTTGACCAGTCTGTCCGCCGCCCAGATCACCAATCCGCAAGCCAACGTGTCGTTCACGAACCAGGATGGGACCACGACGACGCTGCTGAAACTGCTCACGGCTTCGGGCTGGAATCAGGATCAGAACTATCTGCCCGCGCTGTCGGAACTCGGCGTGCCGGTGCTGCAGCGTGTCTTCGGCATGGGCCACTTTCTGCGGCCGTGCATGGTCGAGTTCATCGGCTGCACCAACGTGCTGCTGCAGAACTACCACACGCAGAACACGCCGTTCTGGCAGCATCACCCGACCGATTGCACGAACGTGGTGATCGACGGCGTGTTCGCGGACAGCATCGGCCCGAACAACGACGGCTTCGACCCGGATGCGTGTAACTACGTGCTGGTGCAGAACGTTCAGTTCAATACCGGCGACGACTGCATCGCCATCAAGTCGGGCAAGTGTCTCGACACACAGTACGGCCCGATGCAGAACATCGTGGTCCAGAACTGCACGATGCAGAGCGGCCACGGCGGGCTCACGATCGGCAGTGAAATGAGCGCGGGCGTGGAAAACGTCTACGCCCGCAATCTGACGATGCAGAACGCGAATTGGGCGACCAATCCGCTGAACATCGCGCTGCGCTTCAAGACCAACATGAACCGCGGCGGGTTCATCAACAACGTGTGGATCAATGGCGTGACGCTGCCCAACGGCGTGAACCTGACGGGCAAATACGGCGGCGGCGCGCTGGGCTCGAGCGTTCCGGGTTCGGTCCCCGGCACGGGCACGGTCGGTCTCGCGGCTAACCCTTCTACCGGCCAGGGCGGCCTGATCACGTTCGACTGCGATTACAGCCCCTCGGGCGATGCGGTGCGCTGGAACCCGGCGACGATCAACAACGTCAACATCACGAACGTAAACGCGACCAACACGTCCGGTGCGGTGAGCTATACGCTGACGTCGGGCTTCTCCGCGACGTCGGGTTCGTGCTTCCAGGCGATCGTTGCCCAGGGTCCGGTGGCTGCGGACTACAACGGTCCGCTGCCTGTCCCGACGGTGCAGCCGATTACCGGCGTGACGATCTCGAACTGCAACCTGGGCACGCCGATCTGCACGGGACCGGCAACGACGACCACGCCTGGCCCAGTCTTCGTGAACAACGTGAAATCCATCACGCTCAGCAACGTGGTGATTGGTGGCGTCACGTATAACAGCGCGCTGGTAGGCTGACGGACACGCGGTCTCCGGCGTGCACGATGCCGGAGAACGCGCGTGATCGATCATCGGCTCGGCGACTTGCAACACGACGGACGTCGATCAGTGTTTAGCGGGATGGCAAAAAAATGGCGGCGCCCTCGGGCGCCGCCATTTTTTATTACCCGCCGCGATTCGCGACCAGGCCTAATCCCTAACGTTACTCACTTGACCCCGGCACTCGCCGCCACCCAGCGCGGATCAGGCACCTTGTCATTGCTTCGGGCCAGCAGGCACACCACACCGGCCGCAATGATGTCGAACACTGCCAGCACCACAAACAACGGGCTGTAGCCGATCTGCGTGACCAACACACCGAACAGCGCCGTGAACGCCGCTGCGCCCAGGTAGCCCGCCATGCCGCCCATGCCTGTGGCGGTGGCGACTTCGTTCTTGCCGAACATGTCGGACGTGATTGCATACAGCGCACCCGACAGGGTCTGGTGGGCAAAGCCGCCGACGCACAGCAGCGCAACGGCCGCGTAAGGACTCGCCACCAGCCCGACGCAGGCCGGCCCGATCATGCAAAGCGCGCCGACGACGAAAACCATCTTGCGCGACGTGAACAGCGAAACCTTCGCGTACTTATGAAACAGCGGGCTGAGGTAGCCGCCGAGCACGCAGCCGATATCCGCAGCCAGAAAAGGCATCCACGCGTACAGCGCGACTTCCTTCAGGTTCATGTGGCGCTCAGTCATCATGTACAGCGGGATCCAGGCGTTGAAGGTCTGCCAGGCCGGCTCGGAAAGAATCCGCGGAATGCCGATTGCCCAGAAATCGCGGCTGCCGAGCATGGCAATCCAGTTGCGTTTGACCGCGCCGGCTTCGCTGTGCTTCGCCTCCTGCCCGCTGAGGATGTAATCGCGCTCAGCGTCGCTCAACAGCTTCTGTTTCTGCGGGTGCTTGTACAGCAGCATCCACAGCACGCTCCAGACAATCCCCGCCACGCCGACGATCAGGAAAGCCCATTGCCATTGACCGTGCAACAACGCCCAAACGACCAGCGGCGGCGCCAGCAGCGCGCCCACGGACGAGCCGATATTGAACCAGCCGATCGCAACGGAACGCTCCTTGGCCGGGAACCACTCGCTTGTCGCCTTGACGCCGGCCGGGATGCCTGCCGCTTCAGCAATACCGAGTATGCCGCGGAAGAACGCCAGGCTGCGCCAGCCCGTCGACCATGCCGCCGCGGCACAGGCCAGCGACCAGGCTAGCGCGAACGCCGCAAAGCCGAGCTTGGTGCCGACGGTGTCGAGCACGTAGCCCGCGACCGGTTGCATGAACGCGTAGCAAAGCTGCCACGCCACCACGACATGCGAATACTGCGCGGTCGTGATATTGAGGTCCTTCATCAGCGTCGGCGCCGCCACCGACAACGTATTGCGCGCGAGGTAATTGATGATGAGCCCGGCCGCGACCAGACTGACCATCCACCAGCGGATGCCCTTGATTTTCATGACTGTGTCTCCTTCTACTCTTTAACCAATCAGGACGGCCGGCTCGCGCTGTCGTTGCTCACATTTTCGTCGCGCGAGTAATCGATGCCGACAAAGCTGCCGCCCTGGTAACGCTGACCCAATGCATCGAGCGGATTCGGCCGAGGCAGGATTTCCTCGGCGTACGCCTCGGCGTCCTGGGTCGGCTGATAACCGAGGCGCGCCGCGCCGCTGTTGTCCCACCAGCTCCGTTTGTTGGCCGACACGCCCCACACGGTGATGAAACCGACGTCCTCTGCCTCGACACAACGGTCGAGGAAATGCAGCAGGTCGCGATGACCGAACCAGGTGCTCAAGTGCCTCTGCTCGGTCGGCCGCTCAAGACAGCTGCCGATGCGCACGCAAATACTCTCGATGCCGTGCTTGTCCCAATACATGCGCGCCAGCGCTTCGCCCCACACCTTGCTCAGGCCGTAGAAGCCGTCCGGGCGCAGCGCGCAATCGAGATCGAGATGGTCGGTGACCGGATACATGCCAATCGCATGGTTGGAACTGGCAAACACCACACGCCTGACGCCTTGGCGGCGCGCGCCTTCGTACACCTCGACCAGCGCGCGCAGGTTGTTGTCGATGATTTCCGGCAGCGGGCGTTCCACGCTTGTGCCAGCGAAGTGGATCAACACGTCTACGCCTTCCAGCAAACGATCGACGACGGCGGGATCGCGCAGGTCGCCGTGCATCACGTCCTCGCCTTCCACCAGCGGAACCAGAGCCCTGGAACCCGCGGCCGAACGCAAGGGAATGCCGCGCGCGATCAACGCCGCACGGACTACCGAGCCGAGCTGTCCGCCGGCCCCACTCAGGGCAATCTTCTTCATAAGGTTCCTTTACAGCGCTGCGCGCGATTGAGCCGGAGGACGGCAAGCGATCGAGCCGTGGCGGCATCGAGTCGAGAACGGCCCGTAGTTGTACGATAACGTACTATCTGCGATCTCAAGGTCAATTTCAACCAGGCACTTACCCGTAGTGGCTTGCGATGAGCGGCAATTTGTCGTTAATAAACAAACATATACGTCCGCTCTATTTATATGACGTCGTATAACATTAGACGTAAATTAACGCTGAGTCATACGCCATCCAGCGCACACGCCCGGTTGGCTCGAGGGGCACCGGCGTTCGAGCGCGTGTTGTCGGACGCGCGTAGACTTGACGCGCCATGCACGCGATCGAACTGCGGCGCGCCCGCAGCGACGTCGCCCCAATCACCACGATTTATCTTCAGCTCAGCGGCTTCCCATGTCAGACACCAACCGTTCCGTGCTTTCCGTCGCCGTGCCGGCCGAATCCGGCGTAGCCCGCCTGTACGATGCCCCGGACCTCGCGGACGCGTACGCCGTCCGCTTGCCGGACGAGGCCATTGCCGATCCGGAATTACTCGCGCGTTTTCTGTTCGCACACCAGCCGGGATGGGTTGCGAAACTGTTGAGCCTGCGTGATGCGCTGGTCGCCCGCTTCGGACTCAAGACGGCGAAGCAGTTGCGCGCGGAAGGTTCGCACGGCGCCAGGGAACGGCTCGACATCTTCAGAATCTACACGCGCAGCGCGCGCGAGATCATCCTCGGCGAGAACGACAGCCATCTCGACTTCCGGCTTTCGGTATTGCAGCAAACGCGCGATACGCACGAGGGCAGCGCGCGCTATTTGATCCTGTCCACCGTCGTGCACTGCCACAATGGACTCGGTCGCTTCTATATCCTCGCCATCGCACCGTTCCACCGGCTGGTGGTTCGCTCATCATTGCGCCGGGCGGCCCGCATCGGCTGGCCGACGGCCTGACCGGCGCCATCATAGGCAGGCGGGTGCGGCTGGCGCAAAGCAATCGCCGCACGCCGCCGCACTCGCCACGCCACGCCAGCGTATTACGCGCTGATAAATTCCAGCAGATCGGCGTTCACCTTGTCCGCCTCGACGGTGCACATGCCGTGCTGCCCGCCCGGGTAGACCTTGAGCGTGGCGTTCTTCACGATCTTCGCCGTCTTGCGGCCTGCCGCGCCGATCGGCACGATCTGGTCGTCGTCGCCATGCAGGACCAGCGTCGGCACGTCGATCTTCTTCAGATCTTCCGTGTAGTCGACTTCGGAGAACTGCTTGATGCAGTCGTACAGCCCCTTGATCGAGCCAACCATGCCTTGGGCCCAGAACGAATCGATCACGCCTTGCGACACCTTCGCGTTCGGACGGTTGTAGCCGTAAAACGGCAGCGCCAGATCCTTGAAAAACTGCGAACGATCGTCGACCACGCCCTTGCGGATGCCGTCGAACACATCGATCGGCGTGCCTTCGGGGTTGCCCTCGGTCTTGAGCATCAGCGGCGGCACTGCGCCGATCAGCACCGCCTTCGCCACGCGATTCGTACCGTGCCGGCCGATGTAGTGCGCGACCTCGCCGCCGCCGGTCGAATGGCCGACCATCGTGGCGTCCTGCAGGTCGAGGTGCTCGATCAGCGCGGCGAGATCGTCGGCATAAGTATCCATGTCGTTGCCGTCCCACGTCTGCGCCGAACGGCCATGACCGCGCCGGTCATGCGCGATCACGCGAAACCCTTTGCTGCCGAGGAACAGCATCTGCGCGTCCCAGGCGTCCGCGGACAACGGCCAACCGTGCGAGAAGACAACCGGGCGGCCTTTGCCCCAGTCCTTGTAGAAGATGTCCGTACCGTCTTTCGTGGTGATCGTGCTCATCTGCTGACTCCTTCTGGATGAAGTCTGCCGTTGCCGGCAGGTGGATGAAGCATGCCTCTCAAACCATTCGAACGGCACGATCCGTGCCGTCCGACGAAAACCGTTAACAGCGAACGCAGGACGAACTCGACGCGCATAGGGACGGAGCATGGGAGAAAAACGACCGGCGATACACGGCAGGGATGCTCACCCAAGCATGGCACGGCCTGCAACACACTTTGATGACGGACCCACGAAGAACCGAATCGGCTCACGCGGTACTCGAAATAATCAGTAGGAATGAAACAGCGAATGGCGATGTAGCGTTCATCCATGTCGAGCATGCGGTGACGCTGGAGGAGCCGCCGCTTAGCAGCTTGCATGGTAGAAGCAAACTAGCCTGATGGCTAGCCGACAGGCTAATAGAAAGTCGGCACGAACGGAGCTATTGTCGGTTGATGACGAGCGGACCTTGATCCGTTACTTCCATTCAGCCCACCCATGCCAAAGGAGACCTTCACCGTGCCGCGCCCGATATCGCGTTCCGCACGACTCAATCCAGCCGAACAGCTAGTTGCGCCAACGCCGTCGTAACCGCTCATCGCGGTCCTGCTTTCGCCCTCTTTCCATCGTTCGATTCCGTGCCGGGCAATGCCTTCGTCATTTGCTGAATCACAGCAGCAAACGGGAAGGTCGCCTGCTTGCGCGCAAGTAACATATTTGTTATCATGAATTCCAATGGCATTTACGATCGACTTCTACAACGAAAAGGTCAAAGTGAACGTTGCCTCCTTGCCGAAAACACTGCTCGCACGCTTCATCGCGCTGGCCGATCGCATGGAGGAATACGGCCCGAACCTCGGCGAGCCGCATACCGCGTCAATGGGTGGTGGCTTATTCGAGATGCGCCTGAAAGGCGCGGAGGGTATCGCCAGAGTGTTCTACTGCTCGATCGTGGAACGAAAAATCGTCATGCTTCACAGCTTCGTGAAGAAGTCGCAACCCACGCCGCGTAACGAACTGGACGTGGCGCGCAAAAGACTGCTGGAGATCAGAAATGGCAACCTATAAGGCAATGCGCGAACGGGCGCTCGCCGATCCCGAAGTACGCGCCGAATACGAGCGGCTGAACCGCGAAGAATTCGCGCTGCTCGACCAGATGCTCGCCGCGCGCCGCGAAGCCGGCTTGACGCAGGCGCAAGTCGCCGAGCGCATGGGCACGAAAGCGCCGGCCATCACCCGGCTGGAACGGGCACTGGCTTCGGGGCAGCACTCGCCTTCTATCGACACGTTGCGCAGATACGCGGCCGCGTGTGGCAAGCAACTGTTTATCTCGATCGCGTAGCCGGCGTCGCTACTCCTGCGGCTCCTGCTGTTCTTGCGCTTCGATCGCCTGCTTCACGCGCATTAATTCGATGGCATGCGCCTTCTGATCTTTCTGTATGCGCTCGGTCGGGCCCACGACTGAAAGACCATACAGGTCCCCGCCAATCGTCAAAGCGATCGCGATCGCCGACAACTCCGGCGCGCTCTCGCCGAGATTGGCACACCAACCCTTAGCCTTTGCAGCCGCCGCTTGCGCGACGAGCGCGGGCAGGTCGGCAACGGTCGCCGTGGTGAAGCGTTCGAACGACAGCTGCGCGCCGAGTGACTGCTGTGCGGTGGCATCGAGCTCACCGAAAATCGCCTTGCCAATCGAGTTCGCGTGCAAGGGCCGCAACTCGCCGGGCGCACGCGTGTAGCGAATCGCCTTGGTCGATTCAACCACATCGAGATACACCACGGCTGTGCCGTGAATCTTGCCGAGCACCGCGGTCTCGCCGCTCGCGTCGCGCAATTCGACGAGCCGCGGATGCACCATCTCGACGATCGGGTCGACCGCATCAATGGCGCTTGCGAGCAACTGCAAGCGTCGCGTCGGATAGTAGCCGCCGCGTTTTCTCACCTCGTACAGATAGCCGCGGCTCACCAGCGTGCGGGCAAGCGCGAGACAACTGGACACCGGCACGTTCAACAAACGCGCGAGTTCAGTGAGCGGCAGCGGCCGTTGCTCGGCGGCGAACAATTCGAACAGGTCTAACGTGCGTGCAACGAGTTTGACATCCATGGCGGTGGGGTGAACGCTCAGTACGACTTCGGCAGGCCCAGCACTTTCTCCGCGATGAAACACATGATCATCTGCGGGCTCACGGGGGCGAGCCTCGGAATCATACACTCCCGCAGGTAGCGTTCGACGTGATATTCCTTCGCATAGCCCATGCCGCCGAGCGTGGCGATCGCCGTCTGGCATGACTGGAACGCGGCTTCCGCCGCGAGGTACTTGGCCGCATTGGCTTCCGCGCCGCAGGGCTGGCCGGCGTCGTAGAGCGAGGCGGCTTTGAACACCATCAGGTTGGCCGCTTCGAGTTGCATCCAGGCTTGGGCGAGTGGATGCTGAATCGCCTGGTTCTGGCCAATCGGCCGGCCAAACACCACGCGCTCCTTCGCGTACTGTGTCGCGCGTTTCAACGCGACCTGACCGAGACCGATCGCTTCCGCGGCAATCAGGATGCGCTCGGGGTTCAGGCCGTGCAGCAGATAGCGAAAGCCCGCGCCTTCGTCGCCGATGCGGTCCTCAACGGGCACGCGCAGATTGTCGATGAACAGCATGTTCGAATCGACCGCCTTGCGGCCCATTTTCTCGATCTCGCGCACTTCCACGCGCTCGCGGTCGAGGTCGGTATAGAACAGCGTGAGACCGTCGGTCGGTTTGGCAGTTTGCTCGAGCGGCGTGGTGCGCGCGATGATCAGCATCTTGCTCGCGACCTGGGCCGTGGAGATCCAGATCTTGCGACCGGTCAGCACGTAGTGATCGCCGTCGCGCACGGCCTGGGTTTTCAGATGCGTGGTGTCGAGCCCGGCGTCCGGTTCGGTGACCGCGAAGCAGGCCTTGTCGCGGCCTTCGATCAGCGGCGGCAAAAAGCGGCGCTTCTGTTCTTCGTTGCCGAACACCTGTACCGGGTTCAACCCGAAAATGTTCATATGCACCGCCGAGGCGCCCGACAAGCCCGCGCCCGAGCCACTGATCGTGCGCATCATGAGCGCGGCCTCGGTCATGCCGAGACCCGAGCCGCCGTATTCCGGCGACATCGCGATACCGAGCCATCCGGCATCGGCCAGCGTGCGATGGAAGTCGTGCGGAAAGCCGCCGTCGCGATCGCGGGCGAGCCAGTATTCGTCGTCGTATTTTTCGCAGAGCTTTTCGATCGCGGACTGGATCGATTGCTGGTCTTCGGTGAGATCGAAATTCATATCAACGTCCTGGGTTGTTGCTGGGTAGTACCTGCGCTTATCCAAACACGCTCAAAGCGGAAACACGCCGACCAGCACCGCGGTCAACACCATGATGAGCGTGGCGGCGAAGAGAAAGGGAATCGTGAACTTCTGGTGCTCGGCAAGTTCGACGCCGGTCAGGCCGACGATCAGAAACGTCGCCGGCGTCAGCGGGCTGACCGGAAAACCGGTCGTCATCTGACCGAGCAAGGCGGCCTGCGCCATCTGCACCGGCGGCACGCCGAGAATTTTCCCGCTCTCGGCCAGCACCGGCAGAATGCCGAAGTAAAACGAATCGGGATCGAACAACAGACTCAAAGGCATCGAGACGAGCCCGAGCACGAACGGCATATGGCGCGCGTGGTCGACCGGCACGTTCTGCACTACCACTTGCGCCATCGACGTGAGCATGCCGGTGCCGGACATGATGCCGGTGAACGCGCCCGCCGCCAGCAGCACGCTCGCCATCATCAATGCGGCTTTGGCGTGCGCGTCGATACGTTCGCGCTGCTGCTTGACGTCGGGATAGTTGATGATCAACGCGGCAACCGTGCCGAGCATGAACATCACCATCGGATCGACGATGCCCGACACCAGCGTGACCAGCACAATCAGCGTCAACGCGAGGTTGATCCAGAAACGGCCGGGGCGGCGCAGCGCCTGTTCTTCGGGCGTCAGTTCGCGCGGGGTAACCGCGACCGTTGCCGCACTGGCGCGGTCGAGACCGAGGCGGTTTTCTTCGCGTTTGCCGAGCATGTAAGCGGTGCCGAACACGAAAATCAGGCCGACGATCTGCACCGGAATCATCGGATAGAAAATCACCGTGCCGGGAATATGCAAGGCCGCCGAGGCCCGCAGCATCGGCCCCACCCACGGCAGAAAATTGACACCTGCCGCCATCGACGCAACGCACGCGAGAATCCGCTTGTCGATGCCGAGGCGCGTGTACAAAGGCAGCATCGCCGGCAACGTGACAAGAAAGGTTACCGCGCCGGAGCCGTCGAGGTGAATCAGCAGCGCGAGCAAAGCCGAACCCATCACAATACGTGTCGGATGGCAGCCGACCACGCGCAATACGCCGTTGATGATCGGATCGAGCATGCCCGCATCCGTCAGGATGCCGAAGAACAGAATGGCGAACACGAACATGCCGGCTACCGGCCCGATGTTCTGCACGCCGTGCACGATGTACTTGCCCGTCGACAGCCCGAAGCCGGCGACGAGCGCCGCCACGATCGGCACGATGATCAGCGCCACCAACGGCGAAAGGCGCTTCGTGATGATCAACCCGAACAGCGCGACGATGGCAACCGTGCCGATCAGCGCGAGCATTGTGCGGCTCCTTGCGAGCTAGCCGTCCATCCAGCGAGCCCTATGACACGCGACATGAAGCCCGACGGCGAGCGCCGTCCTGCGCGGTGAATGCACATGCTGTCTCCTTGGCGGCACGCGGCCGCTCTTTGTTGTATCGACGGGATTTATCGAGGTGCGGCGAAAACGTCAGTCATCCGCGGGCGGTTTGCCGAAGACCTGCTCGGCGTGCTCATTGAGCGCCGGGGGCGTGCTGCGGTAACTGGCCGGCGTGCGGCTCAGCTTGATTGGCGATGCAATCCCCTTGTACGTGCCCATCTCCACCCGCATGCCGCGGTGCGCCGTATGCGGATGCTCCAGCGCCGCGCCCAGCCCAAGCACCGGCGCGCATGGCACGCCGCGCCGGATCAGCGTATCGGCAAGCAGTTCGCCTTCCCACGACGCAAAACGTTTCTCGAGTTCGGCGCGCAATTCGCGGCGATGCGCGCTGCGCTCCTTGTTGCTGGCAAAGCGCGGATCGTCGACGAGCGACTGCGCGTCAATCACGGCGCACAGTCCCGCGAACTGCGTGTTGTTGCCCACCGCCAGAAAAATATCGACGCTACCGGTGTGGAACATGTCGTACGGCGTGATGTTCGGATGCGCGTTACCGCTGCGTTGCGGCTCTTTACCCGAGTAGAACCAGTTCGGCGTATGCGGATGCAGGATCGACAACGCACTGTCGAACAGTGTCGACTCGACGAACTGACCACGTCCGCTCGTCTCGCGTTCGCGCAGCGCCATCAGGATGCCGAGCGCCGCGTTCAGCCCGGTGACCAGATCGACGATCGGCACGCCGATGCGCAACGGCGCGCCGCCCGCCTCGCCGTTCACGCTCATTAAACCGGTCAGCGCCTGCACGGCCGCGTCGTAGCCCGGCAAGGCGCCGAGAGGACCGTCCGCGCCGAAGCCGGACACACGGCAATGCACGAGACGCGGATAACGCGCCTGCAACGCGTCGTAGCCAAGGCCCCAGCGCTCCAACGTGCCGATCTTGAAGTTTTCGACGAGCACGTCGGCGGTGTCGAGCAGCGCCAGCAGTTTCTGACGGTCGGGCTCCTGGGTCAGATCGAGCGCCACACCGAGCTTGTTGCGATTCACGCCGACAAAGTACGAGGCCGTGTCGCCGTCGAACGGCGGCCCCCACGTGCGCGTTTCGTCGCCGTTAGGCGGCTCGACCTTGACGACCTCCGCGCCGTGGTCGGCGAGGATTTGCGTGCAGTACGGACCACCCAGCACGCGTGACAGATCGATGACGCGAAGCCCTGCGAGCGAACCGGGCGTGAGATTGAGCAAGGCGTGTCTCCTGATTGGACGATGGCGCACCACTGCCGTTAATTCCTGCACATGAACAAAACTTTATGCTCAGGAAGTTTTCAAGTCAAGTGAATTGCGGGGAAACACCAGGCCAACGCCAATCGGCGTGAAAGCGCCGGGGTTGCATTGTTGCAGCGCGGTCTATTGCCGCAGTTCCGCGCAGACCACGAGAGACGCACGCAAGGACGTACTAAGGAAAACTTGATACCTATCAAGGCTTTGCCGTCTCAAAAACGAAAAACCGCGTAAAACAACGCGGTTTTTTGACGCACGTCGCATCGCAGCAAAAAAACCGCTCATCCCCTACTCTTGCGCCATCTGCCCAGCGCAGTGCGCACCGACAACGGTCGACGCGCGTAGTCCGCCTCCGGGCACGACGCACCTAAGTCACTTCACGCTCATGAACTCCGCAATTTCGGCATTCGATCTCGCCCGCATTCAGTTTGCGTTCACCGTCTCGTTTCACATTGTTTTTCCGGCGCTCAGCATCGGCCTCGCCAGCTTCATCGCCGTCCTCGAATGGCGCTGGCTGAAAACCGGTAAGGCCTACTACAAAGATCTTTGCCTGTTCTGGTCGAAGATCTTCGCCGTGGCCTTCGGTATGGGCGTCGTCTCCGGCGTCGTGATGAGCTACCAGTTCGGCACCAACTGGTCAGGCTTCTCCAGTTTCGCCGGACCCATCACCGGACCGCTCCTGATGTACGAGGTCATGACCGCGTTCTTTCTCGAAGCAGGCTTCCTCGGCATCATGCTGTTCGGCTGGCAGCGCGTGAGTCCGCGCGCCCACTTCGGCGCCACGCTGATGGTGGCGATCGGCACGCTGATCTCGACCTTCTGGATTCTTGCGTCCAATAGCTGGATGCAAACGCCGCAAGGCTTTGAAGTCGTCGACGGCCATGTCGTGCCGCTCGACTGGTTCAAGATCATCTTCAATCCGTCGTTCCCGTACCGGCTCGCGCATATGGCGCTGGCGGCCTTCATCGTCGCGGGGCTGGTGGTGTCGGCGGTGGGCGCATGGCATCTGCTGCGCGGCCGGCGTGATCCTGCCGTCAAGAAGATGTTCTCGATGGCGCTCTGGCTGCTGCTGATCCTCACGCCGATTCAGGCATTCGTCGGCGATCAGCACGGTCTGAATACGCGCAAGTATCAGCCGGCCAAGATCGCCGCGATCGAAGGTCTGTGGGAAACCGAGAAAGGCGGCACCGCGCTCAACCTGTTCGGCATTCCCGACATGCAAGCAGAGACCACGCGCTACGCGGTGTCGATCCCGCACCTCGGCAGCCTGATCCTCACGCACAGTTGGGATGGCGAAATTCGCGGCCTGAAGGAATTCCCGCCGCAGGACCGGCCGAACTCCACCGTCGTGTTCTGGAGCTTCCGCATCATGGCCGGGCTCGGTGTGCTGATGATCCTGATGTCGCTGGCGGCATGGGCGCTGCGCCGCCGCGAACGCCTGTTTGAAGCGAAGTGGTTCCAGCGCGTGGCGGTGGCGATGGGCCCGACCGGTTTCATCACGCTGCTGGCGGGCTGGGTCACCACTGAAGCAGGCCGTCAGCCGTGGGTGGTGTACGGCGTGATGCGCACCTCACAGGCGGTCTCGCCGCTCACCACGCAGCAGGTCGGCATCTCGCTGATGGCGTTCGTGGTGGTGTACTTCCTCGTGTTCGGCACCGGCATCTACTACATGCTCAAGCTGATGCGCTCGGGTCCTGCTCTGCCGGGCCAGACGCCACACGGCGTGCCTGAGCACACACCGAATCAGACCGCGCGCCGCCCGCTGTCCGCCGCCGATCAGATGATCGACGCCGCCTAACCTCCCCTGCTTGCGAGAAAGAAAATGGACGTAACCGTAGCGTGGGCCGCGATCATCGCGCTGGGCCTATTCATGTACGTGGTGCTGGACGGCTTCGATCTGGGCATCGGCATCGTCTTCCCGTTTTTCCCCGATGAGAAAGAACGCGACCTGATGATGAACACCGTCGCACCCGTGTGGGACGGCAACGAAACCTGGCTGGTGCTCGGCGGCGCCGCGCTGTTCGCGGTGTTTCCGGTGGTCTATTCGACCGTGCTGTCCGCGCTGTATCTGCCGCTGATCTTCATGCTCGTCTGCCTGATTTTCCGCGGCGTGTCGTTTGAGATTCGCGCCAAGGCCAAGCGCACGAAACATCTGTGGGATCTGGCGTTCATCGGCGGTTCGGCGGGCGCGACGTTCTTTCAGGGCATCGTGCTGGGCGCGTTCCTGCAAGGCATTCCGGTGATCGACGGCGGCTATGCGGGCGACGCCTTCGGCTGGCTCACGCCGTTCAGTCTGCTGACGGGCCTCGGCCTCGTGATCACCTACGCGCTGCTTGGCTGCTGCTGGCTGGTCGCGAAGACCGAAGGCGATCTGCAACGCCGTCTGCATCGCGTGGTGTGGCCGCTGACGCTCGTGCTGCTCGGGTTCATCGCAATGGTCAGCCTATGGACGCCGCTGCAAGATCCGAATATCGCGCAACGCTGGTTCCACGACAACCTGTTCTACCGTCTGCTGCCGGTGCCGTTCCTCGTGGCGGTGTGCGCGTTCTTCATGCATCGCGCGGTGCGTGCCCGGCATCACAACACGCCGTTCGTGCTGGCGCTCCTGCTGGTGCTGCTCGGTTACGCCGGGCTGCTGGTGAGCCTGTGGCCGTATGCGATTCCGTCGAGCATGACACTCTGGGAAGCCGCCGCGCCGCGCTCGAGCCAGATGTTCACGCTGGTCGGCGCAGCGGTGATTCTGCCGATCATCATCGCCTATACGACGATGGGTTATTGGGTATTTCGCGGGAAGGTGCGTCATGACGACCAACATCACTATCACTAAGGACGCGAGCGCCGAAGCCACCCGCAGTGCGTCTCAAACGCCGGCGCGCAAACTGCCGGGCTGGTTGTGGTTCATTGCCCTCTGGTGCTTCGGCGTGGCCTCGGCGGTGTCGCTCGGTTTCGCGTTCAAGCTTCTGATGAATGCGACGCTATTTGCAGTCAAATGACGACGGCTTGGGCGTGATTTCATTCGGCGCGCATAACCTTCGGATTCCTGCGTGGACGGCTTCAAAATTGGGGCATGCGACTCGTCTTCGTAGCAAGCCGGAACCTATGCGCGAGAGACCTGCCTTACACAATAAGCTGGTGCATCAAGCCAGCCGGCGATCATATAAATAGACTGTCAAATAGGCGGCGCGCCGGAAAGCGCGCCGCGCCACCGATCGGCATATGATCGCGGGGTAGCCGGCCATGACGCCATTCGAAAATAGAAGTAAAACCGGAAGTAAAGCCAGCAGCACGGCGGCGGTAGTCCACAACGCGCAGGTCCGACTCGCGGAGACATCATGAAGTTTCTTGTGGCCGACGACCATGAACTGATCCGGCAAGGTGTCAAAGGGCTGTTGCGCGGGCTCGATCCTGACGCGCAATTCGACGAAGCCGATAGCTGGGAAACACTCGCCGCCGCCGCGCGGCCCGACGCCGACCACGACCTCGCCATCGTCGATCTGCATATGCCGGGCATGAGCGGCGCTTCGTCGCTTGAAGTGCTGCTGAAGGCAAACCCTGCGTTGCCGGTCGTCGTGCTCTCCGCCGAAGAATCGCCCGACGAAATGCGCGCGGTGCTGGCCGCCGGCGCACTCGGCTTCGTGCCCAAGCGGCAACCCGCCAGCGTCATGCTCAAGGCAATCGAACTAGTGTTGTCAGGCGGCGCCTATGTGCCAATGGAAGCACTCAGCCTGCTGGGCTCGCGTGAAACACACGCCGAAACGGCGGCCGAGCGTTCCGCTCAGGGCGGTGCCCCCGCCTCGACTCAGGGCGGTGCCGCACTCACCGAACCGATCGCGCAAATCCAGGCACTGCAGCCGCACCAGCAACATTTGCTGGAGAACCTGTCGCCAAGACAGCAGGACATCATGCGGCTCGTGCATCGCGGCTGGACCAACAAGATGATCGCGCGTGAACTGGGCGTTGCAGAAGGCACAGTCAAGGTGCATCTCTCGGTGATCTTCCGGGCGCTCGGTGTGCACAACCGGTCCACGGCGATCGCCGTGATCAACGGCTGGCTGGAAGCCGGCAGAACCCTGTAACAGCGGATCAGCGGGCGGCGCTCACGCCGCCCGCCCCTTATCCAGTTCCGCCTGCTGCCAGAGCATTTCCAGGGTGCGCCGCAAGCGCGCCGGCGTAACCGGCTTATGCAGCACCGGAATCCCCTGCAAGGCCAGCGCCGCCAGTTCCGCCGACGCCATATCGCCCGTGATCAGCAAGGTCACCACGCTTTCGTGCCCGGCCCGCGCGAGCACGTTGCGCACGGCCGCCAGCGCTTGCGCGCCGGTTCGGTGATTGGCCAATTGGTAGTCACACAACACGGCATCCGGGACGAAACCGTCTTCCAGCGCGACGAGCGCATCGACTTCGTCGCGTGCGCCACGCACGATGCAACCCCAGCGTCCCAGCAGACTGGCAAGGCCTTCGAGAATCGACGGTTCGTCGTCGATGCATAGCACACGCCGCCCTTGTGCCGATGGACCGCCCGCCACCGCTTCGTTCAGGCTCGCGACAATCCCGCCGGCGTCGCCCGGCTGCACAGGAAAGCGAAACACCGAGCCGCGACCCGGCGCCGAGCGCATCTGCAACTCGCCACCGAGCATCTCGACCAGGCGCTTCACCGTCGGCAAGCCCAAACCGTGCCCCTGGCGCGCGTCGCGCTGCGGATTGGCGACCTGATAGAACTCTTCGAAGATGCGCTCGTGTTCCTCGGCCGCAATGCCAATACCCGAATCGCGCACCTCGACATAGCCGCCCGACCGACGCCCGGCGCGGCGATAGCCGACCCAGATCGCGCCTTCCTCGGTATAGCGCACGGCGTTCGAGAGCAGGTTGCTCAGTATGCGTTCGAGCAGCACCGGATCGTCATGCACGACCACCGAGGCCGGTGCGATCCGCAGCGCCAGGCCTTTGGCCGCCGCCTGCGGGCGGTACTGGCTGCCGACCCGCTCGAACAGTTCCGACAGCCGGAAATGCAAGCGGATCACCTGGGTCACACCGCTTTCGAGCCTGGCGAGATCGAGCACCTGGTTGAACAGCTGATTCAACGCCTCGACGTTATAAACGATGTGCTCGGCGGTCTTCCCATGCTGCAGGGGCGTCGCGGCCGTGTCGTTGAGCGAAGCCGCCAGCAGTCCGATCGCATGCAGCGGCTGGCGCAAATCGTGGCTCGCGGCGGCAAAAAACCGTGATTTGGCGAGACTGGCTTCTTCGGCGACACGCTTTTGCGCCGCCAGTGATTCCGCCAGGTATTGCTGATCGACGCGCGCCTGCACGACTTGCCGGAACAGCTTGCGATAACTCAGCGCATAGACGTTGATCGCGCAGAAGAAGAACGCGAGGACGATCGCGAGAATCGTGCGATCGAATGTATGCGTGCCGAAATGCAGCACGATAGACGGGACCAGCAGAAACGGAATCGCGGTCGAGAAGTTCAGCAGATCGAAGCCGTTCGACATGAACACGCCGGCCGCCAGCGTGACGAGCATCACCGTATGCAGCAGCGGCAAATCGGTTTGCGGGCTCTGAAACGCGAACCATACCGCCAGCCCCGGCGCGCTATACAGGAGCACGCCGCGCACCGCGTGCAAGTTGATCCAGCCGCGCGGCGTGGCGAGGTGCGGGTAGCGGCGATTGCAGATCCACAGCGCAAGGCTGCCGCAATTGGCCACCGCATAGAACCCGAAGCACGCGATGAACAGCCGTGGCGACGGAATGTTCGGCCAGTAGATCGCCACCAGCACCGCGATCGAGAACCAGTGCGAAAAGAAGGCGATCGGATCTTGCGCGTACAGCACGCGCACCAGGTCTTCGTCGATTGCACGCTGGATCGGGTCGGCCCGCATCATGCGGTCTCCTTTGTCGACCGGAGTTGGCGCTTTAGCTGTCGACCGGAGTTGGCGCTTTAGCGCCTACTCCGGTCCCATGCAGAGCACTTACTCCGGTCCCATGCAAAGCTGTGGGGCACGGCAAATTATGCTGACCGGATGGTTTACCCGGCAGTTTACCCATCAGCTACCACTTAATCCATATAGGCGAAGCCGTCGCCGGAAACCATACTGGGTTCACATTCCAGCGCGGCTTACAAGCTCCAACAACCCCCTTCCTTGCCTGCAGTCGAGGCTCCGCGCGCTCCTCGCCTTACCCCTTATGGAGGTTTTCATGGGCGCAGTTCCGAGCCACGCGTTCGTCCGCAATCTCGACGATGCGATCCTGCCCGACCTGTGGCGCCGGCGTACCCAACTGTCCGCCGACGAAATGGTGTCGATGGTCGAGCTGGTCAAGCGGGCGTTGCGCACCTATCACCCGCTTGAGTTGCAGGCACTCGGCGAGGACAAGGAAGAACTGGTTGCGCAGTTCATTTACGCGAAAGTACTGCGCCTCGCGCCCGGCCACACGGAAACCCATGCCTGCGCCGACAGCGCCCCCTCCAACGGCTACGCACTGTGCGCGTATTTTCGCCGTTACCTGATCGACTGCCTGCGCAGCGCCGGTCATCAACGCAATGTGTCGATGGAAAACGAAGGCATGGCGCAGGAAATCGATCTGCACGCGCAAGCGCTGGAAGACCCCGTCGAAAGCGTGTTGCTGCAATACGGCCTCGACGAGCAACGCGTGCGGCTCGCGGCGCGCGCCTTTATCGACGGCCTCGACGAGCCGGAACGCATCGTGCTGGCCGGCAGCCTCGGCTGGTGCTCGGAAGGCAAAGGCGGTCTGTCGGCGGTCGCTGCTCAGCATCGTGTGCCCTCGTATCACTATCGCGCCGTCAAACTCGGCGTCACCATGAAAAAGACGGCCGGCGCCGACGAATTTTCCAATACCAAGATCGGCCGCTGGCTGATCGACGTGCTCGGCATCGAGATCGAACTCGACAATCGGCCCGCGATTCTGCTCGCGTTAAACCTGCTCGCCGCCGAATCGAGCGACAGCGAAATGAATGAAGTAGCCGCCTAAAAGCGTATTCCAAGGCGAGCGTAGACCGATGGCGGCTTTTTTCCCCTTTCCGCACATCGGGCACGCGCCACCCACGCGCCACGTACGATGCGCCTTTTTTTGTCATCGCGCACCGCCTACGATAAAAAAGCCGCAGCCGCACGCCGTCTTCCTTCCGAAGTCCGGGTTCCCCTACCCGGCATCCCCTTCCTGACGAGGTGGTCTGAATGAACCGCTTATCGAGCGCCCTGACGGCCATGCAGCCGCATTACGATGTCGTGGTGGTGGGTTCGGGTTACGGCGGTGCGATTGCCGCGAGCCGTATGGCGCGCGCCGGCCGCAGCGTGTGCGTGCTGGAACGGGGGCGCGAATTCATGGCCGGCGAGTTTCCGCGCACGCCGCTCGAAGGCGCCGCGCAGGTGCAATACAACACCGCCCTCGCGCAAGTCGGCTCGCCGCTCGCACTGCTCGAAGTGCACGTGAATGAAGACGTGAATGCCGTGGTGGGCTGTGGACTGGGCGGCACGTCGCTGATCAACGCGAACGTCGCGCTCGAAGCCGAACCGCGGTTATGGGACGACGTCCGCTGGCCCGCGGCGCTACGCGGCGACCAGGCGGGACGCGACAAGGGCTACGAACTGGCCCGCGCCATGCTGCAACCATCGCCCGTGTCCGGCGATTTCTTGCAATTGCCGAAACTGCAGGCGCTCAAACAATCCGCGCAGGCGCTCGGTATGGCCGATCGCTTTTACCCACCGCCGGTCACCGTCACCTTCGAGGGCCGCATCAACGCTGCAGGCGTTGCGCAGCAAGCCTGCGTCGGATGCGGCGATTGCAACTCGGGCTGCAACTACGACGCGAAAAATTCGACGCACATGAACTATCTGCCCGATGCGGTCGGGCACGGTGCTCATATTTTCACGGGCGCAGCCGTGCATTCGGTGGTGCGCGACGCGGCCACGCAAAAGTGGACCGTGCGTTTTCAGGAGGTCAAGCTGGGCCGCGAGAGTTATGACGCGCCTGATCTGTTCGTGAGCGCCGACATCGTCATCGTGTCGGCCGGCACGATCGGCTCGACCGCCCTGCTGCTGCGCTCGCGCGAGGCGGGGCTGACCGTTTCGGACATGCTCGGCCAACACTTCACCGGGAACGGCGACGTCCTGGCCTTCGCGTACAACACCGACGAGGTGATCAACGGTGTCGGCTGGGGCGTACACCTGCAGGGCGACATCCCGCCGGTCGGGCCGACCATTACCGGCATCATCGACCATCGCAACACCCCTGACGTGACAGACGGCTTCGTGATCGAAGAAGGCTCGCTCGCCGGGCCGATCGGCGCCGCGATGGTCGCCCTGCTTGGCGGCGCCGCGCCGCTCGAAGGCGTCGAGATTCCCGCGCTGCGCGCCGCCGGGGAACCGGCAGACTACGACGCCCGCGTGATCGAAAGCTTGCTGCGCGGCCCCTATCACGGCGCCCTCAACCATACGCAAACCTACCTGGTGATGGCGCATGACGACGAAAGCGGCCAGATCAGCGTGAATGACAAGGGCAGACCACGCATCAACTGGCCGAACGCCGGCAAGCAGCCGATCTTCCGCACGGTTGAAGACACGCTCGAGAAGGCGCAGTTGCCGCTCGGCGGCAAATACGTGCGCAACCCGATCTCGACCCGAATGCTCAAGAACCGCACCGTCACCGTGCATCCGCTCGGCGGCTGCGGGATGGGCGAGGATGCCGAGCGCGGTGTGGTCGACCATCAGGGCCGGGTCTTCAGCGGCGCGACAGAAGATGCCGTGCACGAAGGCCTGTATGTGATGGATGGCGCGGTCATGCCGATGTCGCTCGGCGTCAATCCACTGTTGACGATTTCCGCGCTGGCGGAACGCAATTGCGCGCTGCTTGCGAACGCGCGAGGCTGGAAGATCGACTACCTCGCCAAGGGCACGGCCGGTACGCCGCCGCCCCAGAAGATCGGCCTGCGCTTCACCGAAACGATGATCGGCACTTATACGCACGCGGTGGCGGGCGATGCCGCCACCAATCCGATTGAATTCACGCTGACCGTCGAATCGGACGATCTGGCCGATATGCTGAGCAATCCGCAACATCTGGCCCACACCACTGGCACGCTGACCTGCCCCGCCCTCTCCGCGCAACCGATGACGATCACGGACGGCACCTTCAACCTGTTCGTGGTCAACGAATCGGACGTGGACGAGCGCAACATGAACTACCTCATGACGCTCAATGCCACCGAAGGAAAATCCTACACTTTGAGCGGACAGAAGATCATTACGCGTACGTCGCCGATCAATCTATGGGACCAGACCAACACGCTGTACGCCGAAATTCGCGAGTCGGCGCAAGCGGGTGCACCGGCGATCGGCAAAGCAACGCTGATCATCACGCCCGAGAATTTCCTCAAGCAACAACGCACGCTTGAAGTTACCAACGCACCCGATCTGACAACGCGCCTTGAATGGACCCTGAAGTTCGGCAAATTTTTCGCGGGCGTGCTGTTCACCGAATATGGCGGCGTGGCCGCACCCTTGCAGTTCTATGATCCGAAGACTTCGCCGCGCCTGAAGCGGGCGCTGCGCGCACCCGCGCCGCAAATAGTCTTCTTCGATACGCCCGACGGGACCACGCTGCGACTCACGCGCTACGCCGGGCCGCCCAACACACCGCTGCGTCCCGTGCTGCTGATCCACGGCTCGGGTGTGTCGAGCCGCATCTTTTCCACCGATCTGGTCACGACCAACCTGGTGGAATATCTCTGTGCGGCCGGCTACGATGTGTGGCTCGTCGACCTGCGCGTCAGCATCGAAATGCCGAGTGTGATGGTGCCGACCAATGTCGACAAAGTCGCGCTCGAAGACATTCCGGCTGCGGTCGCCAAAGTGCGCGCGTTGACCGGCCTGCCGGAGATTCAGGTGCTGGGCCACTGCATGGGTGGGATCGCGCTCACGATGTCGCTGCTGGCCGGCCTCGAGGGCGTGCGCTCTGTGGTCATCTCGCAGGTCTCGGCGCATCCGGTGCCAGGCACGCTGGAAAAGATCAAGTGCGGTCTGCACGTCCCGGGCATCATGGCGCATCTTGGCGTGCACGACCTGACCGCTTTCACCGAACACGGATCGTGGCCCCAGAACCTGCTTGACGAAGCGTTGCGCTTCTACCCGCTCAATCACAAACAGGGCTGCGGCAGCCCGATCTGCCACCGGGCGACCTTCCTTTACGGCCTGCTCTACGAACATGGGCAATTGAGCGAAACGCTTCACTCGAATCTGCAGGAGTTATTCGGCGTGCACGACATCGAGGTGTTCAGGCATCTCGCCGCCATGGTGCGAGCGGGCAAGGTTGTGGATGCTGCCGGTCAGGACGTTTACCTGAGGGGGATGGACGGCATGAAAGGTCTGGAAGGCATGCGCCGGCCGATCGGCTTCATTCACGGTGAAAAAAACGAAACCTA
Organism: Burkholderia sp. GAS332; assembly: GCA_900142905.1. Classification (NCBI taxonomy): domain Bacteria; kingdom Pseudomonadati; phylum Pseudomonadota; class Betaproteobacteria; order Burkholderiales; family Burkholderiaceae; genus Burkholderia; species Burkholderia sp. GAS332. Next base: position 2,045,110 of record FSRV01000002.1, read on the forward strand.
TTTGCCGAAAAGTACCCTGATCACCTACGACATGCTGGTCGAGCATTTCCCCGAGCAGCCTTACGAACGACACATCATTCCCGGCTACGGGCATATCGACTGCATCTTCGGCAAGAACGCGGCGGTGGATGTCTATCCCGTGATTGCCAGGTATCTGAATGCGCATTGACGAAGCTTGGGCGCGGGCTTGCTATCGGATCGGGGAATCAGGCAGGCGCGCGCAACTGTTGCGCGCCACTCGCTATTCTGGCTTCGGTTCGGGTATGGTATGGATAAGAGAGACGGGTCACCGCTTACGGGCGGCACGCGCGGCCTCGTGAGCTCATCACGCCCTTATCCACATCAGACTTGTCACGCTTATTCGGATGAAAACCTTCTTTCTGAGCATGTTGACCGCCGGGCTGCTGAGCAGCACCGTTGCAACCGCAACCGTACAGGCGGCAGAACTCCACGTGATGACTTCGGGCGGCTTCACCGCCGCGTATAAACTGCTCGGCCCTAAGTTCACCACGTCGACGGGCAATACGCTCGACACCATACTCGGGCCGTCGATGGGTAAATCGCCGGAAGCCATTCCGAACCGGCTCGAGCGCGGCGAATCCGCGGACGTGGTCATCATGGTCGGCTACGCGCTCGACGATCTGATCAAGCAAGGCAAGGTGATTCCCGGATCGCGCGTCGAGCTTGCCGATTCTCGCATCGGTATGGTGGTGCGTGACGGCGCACCGAAACCGGATATCAGCTCTGTCGAATCGCTGAAGGAGACCCTGCTCCACGCCAGATCCATCGGCTACTCGGACAGCGCGAGCGGCGTCTACATCGAGCGCGAACTCTTCAAGAAGCTCGGCATTGAAGATCAGGTGAAGTCCAAAGCGAAGATGGTGCCGAGAATTCCGGTCGCGTCGGTCGTCGCCAATGGCGACTACGAGGTGGGATTCCAGCAGGTCAGCGAATTGCTGCCGGTGCCGGGCGCCACCTTCGTTGGCAAGATTCCGGAGTCGGTGCAATCGGTTACGCGGTTTGCCGCAGGCATCCCCGTCGGCGCACAGCATCCGCAGGAAGCGAAAGCGCTGCTCGACTATCTCGCTTCACCTGCGGCGCGACCCGATGTCAGATCCACCGGCTTGGACTCCGTCGCAGCGCCTTAGCCAATCCGCCGGTGTGCGCCGGACCACACGCCGTATGTTCCGTATAGACGCCTGAGCGGGGTTCGAGACACAATGTGCCCTGCAATGACGGCCGGCGCGCAATTCCCGCTTTAACGTTTCAGCGTACACGGAACGCGTTCCATCCCATCCACATTGCCTTGCAAGACAAAATCGAGCCCCTCCTTCGACATCCGCAACGCTGAGGGGCTTAGAAAGTCAGGGCGATTTCATTGAAAGCTATGGAACAGTTAACCTTCGGGGCTTGCGTCAAGAAAACGTGGGGCAGTTCGTGGCAAGCGATTATCGCAATGCCCTGGTTGTTTCTGGGGATCTGTGCGGTGCTGGCGTGCACTTCGCTGCTATTCGATTCGCATATGAGAGGCCCCACCGGCGAGATCACAACCGTCCCATCCCCCGGCAATGCCCTGCTTTGGTTGGGCAGCTCCGTTTTGCAGGGCGCCCTCTACGGCGTGCTGACGATCAAGGTCCATCGCTTCGTGCTCATTGGCGAGGGCGTAGAGCCGTTGCTCCCGCTGAACGGCAAGCCGCTCGGCCGCTATCTGCTGGTATGGCTAAGCGTCGCGGCAAGCATGGTCGTGGTGGGTGTAGCCCTTTTTCTGGTGGTGCGCGCCGCGCACGCCTTTGCCGTCCTGATCTACGTGCCGGTGATTGTCGTGTTCGTGTTTGTACTCACCCGGCTAAGCCTCGTCTATCCCGCGATCGCGTTAGGTAGCCGTGTCAAGCTGCGCGCGGCGTGGAACGACAGCCGCGGACATGTGTGGAGTATTTTCGGCGTGGGCATCGTGAGCTACCTGCCGTTAGTCATTGTCTCCGTGATCTTCGGCATTGTGATCGGCATAAAGCGTTCGATACTCGGCCAGCATCCCGGTCTCGCCGTCACGACGATTGGCCAAACGCTGTTTAATGCCGTGTTCATCGTGTTAGCCGCTGCGTCAATGTCATGGCTATACCGGCGCTACGCCAGCGAACTGCTGACGCACGTCGAAAACGCGCCGCAGTAAATCGCGCGGCACGTCCCGCTCAAAACAGCTTGCCCGGATTCAGAATGCCGTGCGGGTCCAGCGCGTGTTTGATCGCCGCCATGGCGGCCAATTCAGCCGGCGAGCGCGAGATCGGCAAGAACTCGCGCTTGAGCAAACCGATCCCGTGTTCCGCCGACACCGAGCCGTGCAACGGCCTGAGCATCTCGTAGACGAACGCATACACCGCATGATGATCGACGCCGGGGATCGAATGGCCGTCCACGGTGACATGCAGATTCGAATCGCCGATATGGCCGAAAAAATACGACGCGTTGCCTGGCCAGCGCTGATCGAGCGCCGCGCGGCAACGATCGACAAAAGCGCCGATCTCGCCGATGGGCAAACTCACGTCGAAGTTGATCGCATCCAGCCGCACCGGAAACTCGGCGGTGCACTCGCGAATCGCCCACAGCGCGCGCACATCAGCGACCGATTGCGCGATCACCGCGTCGCGGATCGCTTCTGAATCGAGCGCTTCCGTCAGCGCGGCAGAGAAGCGTTCGCCATCGTCGCTCGCGTCGAAGCTCGCGTGTTCGATCAGTGCATAGAGCGGATGCGCATCGGCGAACGGCGAACGCGTGCCCGTCAGCTTCACGCCGAAATCGTAGAAATCCGGCCACATGATCTCGAACGCGCCGATGTCGTTGCCAAAGCGCGTCGACAGGCGGCGCAGCAGGTTCACCGCGGCGTCGTACCCCTCAAGGGCGACGAGCGCCGTGTGGCGCGCCGCGCGCGGCGGATGGAGCCGCAGCACCGCGCGCGTGATCACGCCGAGCGTGCCTTCCGAGCCGATAAACCAGTGTTTCAGGTCATAGCCGGTGTTGTTCTTGACCATCTTGCCGAGCGAAGTCAACACGTCGCCGTTGGCAAGCACGACTTCGAGACCGAGCACCTGGTCGCGCGCAGTGCCCGACTGGATCACTCGATTGCCGCCTGCGTTGGTCGCCAGATTGCCGCCGATCTGGCACGAGCCACGTGCGCCGAGATCGAGCGCGAGTTCGAAGCCGGCTTCGGCGGCGGCTTCCTGTGCCGCTTGCAAGGTGGTGCCGGCGCGCACGGTTAGCGTAGCCGAAGCGGTGTCGATTTCCTCCACGCCGGTAAGCCGTTCGAGCGACAGCGCAATATCGGTCGCGCGCGCAATTGCGCCACCGGCGAGACCGGTCATGCCGCCCTGCGGCACCACGGGTTGATGCGCAGCGTGGCAAATCGCCAGCGCGCGAGCGACGTCTTCCGTGCCGCGCGGCAAGAGCAGCGCGGCAGGACGCGTCGGATCGTGGCGTGTCCAGTCGGTCATCGCGTGTTCGCCGATCTGCTCACCGACCCGCACCGCGTCGGCACCGAGCGCGGCACGCAGCGCATCGAGCGTTGCGGAAAGCGGCGCTGCGCTGTGGGTTGCGTTGCGGCCCGCGCTGCTGCCTGCTACGCCGTTTGCCAAACTGTTATCTGTCATGCCGTAGTTCCTTGCTTTCCTTCTACGGCTGCTTTCTTCCGATAGCCCATCGAATCGTTGATCCGCCCGAGGATATAGTCACCCGCGGCGACCGGTTGGTACTTGAGATCGGCGTCGCTCGTGCCGAGCTCACGCGGATCGACCATCGCACCGTAAGTGGGATCATAAAACGTCGCGATCGAATAGCGCTCGCGCCCCGACGCATTGATCACGCGATGCAAGGTGGAGCGGAAGCGGTCATTGGTCCAGCGCGCCAGCAGATCGCCGACGTTCACCACGAAGCTGCCTTCGACCGGCGGCGCATCGACCCACGTATCGTTCGCGATCTCACGCACCTGCAAGCCACCCACCCGATCCTGCCAAAGCAAGGTAATGCAGCCGTAGTCGGTATGCGGCGCGACGCCGAACTGATCCGCGTCCGACTGGGGCGGCTGCGGCGGGTAGTAGACCATCTGCGTGCGCTGCATCCGCTTCGTATAGCGCGGCGCGAAGAAATGCTCGTCGACGCCGAGACTCACCGCCACCGCCCGCAGCAGATCGGCGCCGCATGCCGCGACCGCTTCGTAGTAACCATACAGCGCGGGCCGCAACTCGGGCATGAAATCCGGCCAGTTGTTCGGCCCACGCAGCGCCTGGCCCGCGCGCACGTCGGGATCGTCCTCCGGCAACTCGAGGCCGATGCTGAAGAACTCCTTGTAGTCGGGGCGCTTCGCCTGATACATGGTGGCGTCGCCGAGCGCGTTGAAACCTCGGTGTCTTTGATTGACCGCCGCGCGCCGCTTCGTCTCGACAGGAAATGCAAAGAACGTGCGCGCCGCCTGTTCGGCTGCATCGATTGCCGTTTGCGGCACGCCGTGATTGACGATGTAGAAGAAGCCGATCGTCGTGCACGCCTCGCGGATTTCGTGCGCCACGCGCGTCAAAGCCTGCGAGTCGCCCGCGCGAACGCCGGCAAGATCGATGATCGGAATGCGGGTCACGGGCATTGCGCTGCTCCCTGGAGGGCTGGCCAATTCAACTGAAGAAAGAGGCTTACACACGGAGGCTTACACATCACTCGCGACTCGCTCGCGCGCCTCGTGCATCTTCGTTGTATATACCGCCAAAAGCGCACCCGCAAGTTGCTTCGCGAGGCTGCACGTAAGGGCTTTTCTCTACTCGCGCATTTATTTATTTCACGTGAAAACTGCGGTATATACTGCCTCGCATGACTCGCGCCGGGTCCGCTGACGAACCGCTTTCGCGCGACACCGCTTTGCCAACCGGAGAATCCCATGAGCATCCTTGCAGGCTGGAAGTGTCGTTTGGTCATGCTGGCGTTGTGCGCGGCAAGCGTCACCGCCCACGCGGAAGACCAGCTCGCCAAAGTGAAGAAAGCCGGCGAACTGGTAGTCGGCACCGAGATGCAGTTCGCACCCTTCGACTTTCTTGAAAACGGCCAGCAAGCAGGCTTCAATAAGGACCTGTTCGCCGAGGTCGGCAAGGAAATGGGCGTGAAGGTGCGCTTCATCGACTTGCCGTGGCCGAGCGTGCTGCCGGGTCTCGAAGCCGGCAAGTTCGATATGGTGGGCGGCCCGCTGACCGTCACCAAGGCACGCATGGAACGCTACACGTACACCCTGCCGATCGCGGACGCCACCGACGCGCTGCTCAAGCGTGCCAACGACACCTCCGTCAAGCAATCGTCGGATATCGCCGGCAAGATCGTCGGCGCAGGCAAGGGCTCGGCCCAACTCGACCAGTTGAAAACATACGTCGCCACCTTGCCGAAGCCGCCTGAAATCCGCGAATACGTCGACAACAATCAGGCCTACGCCGACCTCGCTGCCGGTCGCATCGTGGCGGTCGCGAACTCGATGACCAACATCGCGTACGTCGCCAAACAACGCCCCGACACCTTCGCCGTGGTCCAGCCGCCGTTCGGCGCGAAAGTGTACTTTGCTTACTGCTTGCGTAAAGACGCGGATAGCAAGCCGCTCGCCGATGCCTTCAACGCTGCGCTCGTGAAAATGCACAACGACGGGCGCCTCGCGGCCTTACAGAAAAAGTGGTTCGGTGTCGCAATGGATGCGCCGACGACGATGCCGGCGCCGAACTATTGATGCAGTTGAAGCACCGCAGGCTTGATGGCTTGATATTTTGCAGCACGCGTTCCTGATGCATGCGATGCGCGCTTTTCGACGAGCCGCATCGCCCTCTCCGTTCTAGCGAGTGCGACGCTTATGTTCAGCACAACCGTCTTTCTACAAGGCTTGCCGTTGCTGATGCATGCGGCGCTCGCCACCATCGGCATTTCGCTAACGGGTCTCCTGATCGGTTTCTTCGTCGCGATCGGCGTGTGTGCGGCACGCCTCTCCCCAAAGCGCGCCGCGCGCATGTTCGGCGGCGCTTACGTGTTCTTTTTTCGCGGCGTGCCGATGCTGGTGCAACTGCTGCTGGTGTACTACCTGCTGCCGTTCGCCGGAATCAACGTGTCGCCCATCGTCGCGGCGATCAGCGCCGTATCGCTGTGTTCCGCTTCCTATATCGCCGAGATTCTGCGCGGCGGTTTCCTCAGCATTCCGCCGGGACATATCGAAGCCGCGCGCATGCTCGGGCTTTCACCGTTCGATATGCTGCGACGCATTCTCGTGCCGCAGGCGTTTCGCTTGACGCTGCCCTCGCTCGTCAATGAAATGGTGCTGCTGATCAAGGCTTCGTCGCTGATCTCCGTGGTGGGTGTGGCCGAGTTGACGCGCACCGCGCAGAACATCGCGGCCAGTACCTATCGGCCGCTCGAAGCCTACCTCGCCGCCGGGCTGATTTACTTCGTGATCTGCGGAAGCCTGGCGCTCGTCGCGCATGCCGCCGAATACCGTTTGCAGCACGCCTGACCGACCCTGAGTTGAGACCGATTAAGCCATGCAACAGCTCGACCCCACCGTCATCACGCACAATCTGCAGCCGATTGCGGCCGGTCTCGCGACCACACTCGGCACCTGGGCCGCGGGGGTGGCGATCGGCATCCTGATCGGCTTTCTGATCGCCGTGCTGCAGCTCTTTTGCGGACGCTGGGTGCGTGGCGTATTGCGCTTCTATATCGAACTGTTTCGCGGCACGCCGTTTCTCGTGCAACTGTTTTTGCTCTACTATGGCGGTCCTTCCTTCGGCCTAACGCTCGAACCAATGACCGCTGGCGTGCTCGGTTTAGGCCTCTACGGCAGCGCGTATTTCGCGGAAGCATTCCGCTCGGGCTTTCAATCGGTGCCGCCAGGCCATCTCGAAGCGGCATCCTGTCTCGGACTGACCCGCTGGCAAGCCGTCCTGCGCATTCAGGTGCCGCAAATGCTGGTGCTGATCGTGCCCGCGTTGACCAATCTGATTATCGTGCTGAGCAAGGAAACCGCGGTGCTGTCGATCGTCACCGTGCCCGAGCTCACGTTCGTGCTGACCGGCATCGGTTCGGCCACCTTCGCTTTCGTCGAAACGCTGCTGGTGCTGTGCGTGTGCTATCTCGCGCTGGTCGAACTGACCTCGCGCGTCGGCATGTGGGCCGAAACCCGCATCGCGCGCTTCATGGCATGAACGGAAATCCGGACCACCCTATGAACGCTATCGCCGACATGCCGTCCTCCACGTCCACCGCTGCCGTCCATACGCCACCCGGCGCGCCGCTGATCGAAGTGCGCGACCTGAAGAAACGCTTCGGCGAAGTCGAAGTGCTGCGCGGCGTCGATCTCGAGATCGCCCGCTCCGAAGTGGTCTGCATTATCGGCCCATCGGGCTCGGGAAAGAGCACGCTGCTGCGCTGCCTCGCCGCGCTCGAGACCTACGATCAGGGCGACGTGCGTATTGAAGGCGAGCTGCTCGGCTATAGCGAGCGCAATGGAAAACGCGTGCGAGCGTCACAAAGCGAGATCAATCGCGTGCGGCGCAACGTCGGCATGGTGTTTCAGCAATTCAATCTGTGGCCGCACATGACCGCACTCGGCAATGTGATGGAAGCCTTGCTGCGCGTGCGCCATCTGTCGCGTGACGAAGCGCGCCGCCGCGCCCATGCGATGCTGGAAACAGTCGGTCTCGCGCATAAGGGAGACGCCTACCCGTCGAAACTCTCGGGCGGCCAGCAGCAGCGCGTTGCCATTGCCCGCGCGCTGGCGATGGAGCCGCACATCATGCTGTTCGACGAGCCGACCTCGGCGCTCGATCCCGAACTGGTCGGCGAAGTGCTGCAGGTGATGAAGCAGCTCGCGCGCGACGGCATGACGATGGCCGTGGTCACGCACGAAATGGGTTTTGCCGCGCAGGTTGCCGACAAGGTGATGTTCATCGACCAGGGGCGCATCGCCGTGCAGGGCAAGCCGCGCGACGTCTTTCACGACGCGGGGCAGCCACGTTTGCGGCAGTTCCTGCAAAACTACTTCGACCGCAATGCCTTCTGGGCGCGCGGTCCAGACGATATCGAGCAGCCATGAAAACCGCGCACGGGGTGACTGACGCACCGGCCTCCCGCTACGAACAGGTCAAAGACCACGTCCGCCAGATCATCGAATCGGGCGCGCGGCAAGCGGGCGACCGTCTGCCGTCCGAACAGGACCTGGTCACGGCGTTAGGCGTGTCGCGCATGACGGCAAACCGCGCGCTGCGCGAACTCGCCGACGAAGGCCTCGTCACCCGCGTGTCCGGCGTGGGCACCTTCGTCGCGCAAACCAAGCCTCAATCGACGCTGCTGATGATCGCCCATATCGGCGACGAGATCCGCTCACGAGGTCACGAATACAGCTACGACACGGTCCTCTCGCAACGCGAAGCCGCGCCGGTGACGGTGTCGAACGCGCTAGGGCTCGCGCCCGGCGCTTCCGTGTTTCATGTGATTTGCGTACATCGCGAGAACGGTTTGCCGGTGCAACTCGAAGACCGTTACGTCAATCCGGCAACCGCGCCTGACTTCCTGAAACAGGATTTCTCCACGACGAGGCCATCCGAATATCTGTACATGACCGTGCCGGCGCACGACGTCGAGCATGTCGTCGACGCAGGTCTGCCGACGCGCGCCGAAGCCGAGTTGCTGGAAATTCGCGCCGATGAGCCGTGCCTGACGCTGATGCGCCGCACCTGGACGAGCGGCGTTGCGGTCACGTTCGCGCGTTTCGTGCATCCGGGCTCGCGCTATCGGCTGGGTTGCCGATTCACGCCGGATTTGTCGCAGCGCCAGGGCTAGCGGCGCGAACGCCGCCACACGCGCCGTTAAACGTTCCCCGCCAGATGGAAACGCGACGCCGGATGCCACAGTTGCACCGACGTCGCCACGTCGTCACCGACCCACGTGCGACGCCATAGCTGCAAGCAGGGCTCGCCGATATCCATCATCAGATGCCGCCGCACATACGCGTCGGGCTTCTGCGCATAGATGCGAAACTCCGCGCGCTGGATCGGCGCGAGCCGCACCATGTAGTGATTCGGCGTCTCGACGGTGAAGTCCTGTTGCAGGTAGTCGGGGAACACCTTCGGATTGACGTAGCGATCTTCGTACTGGATCGGCTCGCCCTCTTCGCTGTGCACGATGCACGAATGAAATGCCGGGCCGCTGGCGAGGCCGAGCGCTTCGAGCGCGTGCGGATCGTCGCTCGGTTCGAGCGTCAGCACGCGCGCCGAATGGCGATGGCCACGCGCGGCGATTTCGTCGGCGATATTGCGGATTTCCAGCACCGTCGATTCGTAGCGCTGCGGCGCGACGAACGTGCCGGAACCTTGCACACGCGTCAGCACGCGCTCGGTGGTGAGTTCGCGCAGTGCGCGCGATACCGTCATGCGCGCGACGCCGAATTCCTTGACCAGCTCCGTTTCGGATGGGATCAAGCCGCCCGGCTTCCAGTCCCCCTCGCTGATGCGCCTGATCACGTAGCGTTTGATCTGCTCATAGGCGGGCATGGCCTTGGCGGGTGTCTCCTGGGTGCGACCAGGGCGGTCCTGCGTGTCTGCGGTTTGCGCGTTTGTGTTTGTAATAGTGTTCACGTCGACCTCGTGGGTGGTACGCGGATGGTACACGCCGGGCCGGGCCGAATATTACTCAGGCTTGACAACGGTGGCGGCATCCCATCGGCGATCATACCCTTATAGACACGTCTGTACGAGTCAGAAAGTCGTCGCAAGACGAATTGCAAAAAAGCGGGGAGCGTCCGGTCGCCCCCGGCACAATCCCGTGCAGCAAGGCAGTTAAGGGCGTTTTGAACGCAGAGGCATGGTGTGCTGGCGGCGGTTGGATCCGCCAGCGTGGTGCACTTTGTCTAGACAGGTTGGTGCTTGAAACGCTGACGCGCTTCGAGTTGGCGCATTGCCCGCCCTACCAGACAAACGGCACGAAGCGATAGCGCACACGCGTGGTGTAGTCGGTATAGCCCTCGAGTTGCGCGGCCAGCACGCGCTCCTCACGCACCGCGCGCCAGCCGAGACCGATCACCAGCGCCGGCACGCAGGCCAGCCCCCACCACGAGCCGAGCAGCAATGGCGTGCCGATGAACAGCAGCAGCGCGGCGGCATACATGGGATGACGGACATGGGCATACGGGCCCGTGTCGATGACTTTATGACCGCGGCTTGCCTGGATCTTGATGACGGGCGCGGCATAGCTATTAGCCCTGAACACGATCAGGCACATGAAGAGGCAGAGGAAAATGCAGAGCGAGCCAAGGCTCACCAGCCAAATCGGCATCGGCGCCGACCAGCGATAGCGCATTGCGTCGAATCCCATCAGGACGAGCCAGACGCACCACGTGACCGTCGCGCTCACCATGAAGAACCGGTCCCAGCGGCTTTGTTGCGCCTGAACGATGGGCGCGAGACGCTCGGCGAGCAGGCCGGGATTGTGGCGCGCCAGCCACAATCCGATCCAGAGACTCAGCCCACCGGTTTCGATCAGATACCACCAGGCGACGGGCCAGTTGAGCGTGCCTGCGGCGCCGAACAGCAACGCGCCCATGAAGACCAGCCAGACCACCGTTTGCAGGATGAGACGCGTGATCATGGTTGGGTCGTGACGCTCGTTGGTGGTTGCCGGTGCGCGTAGCCGGTGCGCGTAGTTGGTGCCCGTTAAGCGCCTGTCTCAGGCGGAGGCCGCCGCCGGAGCGCGCACGCGCCCGAATACGTCCGCAATGTCGACGTCGCCCGTGTTCAGCCCGAATTGATCATGCAGGCAGGTTGCGAGTTCGGCAGCGGTCTTGAGTTGCCGTTCGCTGATGACCTGGCCGTCCGCCGCGCGTTCGTTCAGTTGATCGTCGAACAGTGTCAGGCGTGATTCTGCTTGGATCCGGCAAACGATCAGGTGGTTCAGGAAGACAGAATCCGGTGCGGTCGAGGTGTACCAGTTCGAGGTTTCGTAGTCGATCCATTCAACCGGGTGCAGGTCGAAACGGTACACGCGGGCCCAGGTGTCATCGTGAGATTGGACTTCAAGGTAGAGCGCGTTGCGCGATGCGTCGGCAAGGCGAAACGTGCCCAGTTGCGTGGGCTGCGCAGTGCCTGCAATCAGGCGCAGCGGTGCGGTCAACGTCACGCTGCCGAAGCCGACGTCGGCGATCCATGCTTCGTCTTTGATGTCGACGCGCAGGACCATGTGCGTGCGAGGGGGGATGGCGTCGGATTCGCGCCCCCACAGGACCCGGCCTAGCAGGGGCGTTACGTTGAAGCCCAACTGCGTCAGGACGTTCGCGAAGAGTGCGTTCTGTTCAAAGCAATAGCCGCCACGTTGTTGCGTGATCAGTTTGTGTTCGACTGATTCGAGATCCAGTTTTACCGCACGCCGCGTGAGCGGGTTCAGGTTCTCGAAGGGGATCGATCTGGGGTGCAACTCGTGGAGCGCCTGAAGTACTTCCAACGTCGCCGCGCGCGGTCCTTTGTAGCCTATGCGGGTGAAGTAGTTTTCCAGATTCACGGTGTGTGACATCGGTGTTGTCCCGGTTTGGTGTGGGGCGCTGGGTGCTTAAGGGCTTCGCACTGCCGCGCGGCTTCGAAAGTTGATCATAGCTTCTTTTGTTGTCCGCCCAAGGTGTCAGCCTTCCTTGTTTTCGTAGTGGTCCGTGTTGGCCCCGTGTAGGTCGATACGCCACCGCACACGGCCACAACCATACTAAAACATTACGTTTTAATTCGATTTAATTTACAACCAAACAACCTTTAGTAGCAGTCCGTAAAATTTCAAATTACACATTAGCAATATTGATACGAATCGTTCTCATTAGTGTTGACGCACCCATTTCGCATGCGTACGATCTCGCCATCTGCTGCATCTGGCGTCGCGAACCGATGCGGCAAATCGCAGACACACGGTAACGTCCCGCCGCGATGGTTTGATCAGTCGATACAACACAAATAAGGATTTCGATGAAGTTCGCCCAATCAACTGAACCCGCCGGCCAGGCGCGTTCATTTCGCGACTCCGCCTCGCGCGTCGGCGCCATGCGCCGTTCGCGTGTGCCCTCGATGCGGCGTGCCGCGCTTTGCACGGCTTTCGCGTGGGCTTCGTTGACCGCCGGTGTGGCCATGGCCGACGCCAATCCCGATGCCACCCCCGAAGCGCCGGAAGCCGACCTGAACATCAAGGCAACCCAGACGGATCAGTGGACCGGCGTCTGGAACCGCGCGACGTTGCTCGGCGACATCGGCGGCCTGCGCCCGTGGCTCGGCAAATACGGCGTGACGTTCGCGCTCACCGAAACCAGTGAAGTGCTCGACAACCTGCGCGGCGGTCTGGCACGCGGCGCCGACTACGACGGCCTCACGACCGCGACTTTGCAGATGGATACGCAAAAGGCGTTCGGTTTGCCCGGTGGTCTGTTCAATGTCAGCGCCTTGCAGATCCACGGGGCGAACCTCAGCGCCAACAAGCTGGGCACGCTGAACACGGCGAGCGGCATCGAAGCCGATGACGCCACGCGCCTGTGGGAGCTGTGGTATCAGCAGTCGTTCCTGAACAAACGTGTCGACGTCAAAATCGGTCAGCAAAGTATCGACCAAGAATTCATCACCAGCTCGAATTCGGCGCTGTTCGTCAATACGATGTTCGGCTGGCCTGCCTTGCCGTCCTACGACATGCCGTCTGGTGGCCCCGCTTATCCGCTGTCCGACCTCGGCGTGCGTGTGCGTGGACAGATCACGCCTTCGTTGACCGCGCTTGCCGGCGTATTCGACGGCGACCCGCTCGGCAACAATCCGAACAACAAGAGCGGCACCAACTTCAACCTGCATAACGGCACGCTGTTCATCGGCGAGTTGCAGTACGCGATCAACCAGCCGGCCGACGGCGAAATGGTCGGTGCAGGTGGTGGCGGTCTGCCCGGCACCTACAAACTCGGTGTCTGGTACAACAACGGCAGCTTCGCCGATCAACGCTTCGACAACACCGGCCTTTCGCTGGCGAACCCGGCGAGCACTGGCGTCGCGCAGAATCATCACGGCGATTACAGCTTCTATGCGGTGGCCGACCAGATGGTCTGGCGCCCGGATCCGGACGAGCCGCGCAGCCTCAACGTCTTCGCGCGCGTGATGGGCGCACCGGGCGACCGCAACCTGGTGAGCGTCGCAGCCAACCTCGGCGTCGTCCTGAAAGCACCGTTCGCCGGCCGCGATAATGACAGCGCCGGCATCGCGCTGACGTACATCAAGATCGGCAACCACACCAACGGTCTCGACCAGGACAACCTCGCATTCAGTGGCGGCCCGTACGGCGTGCGCACCAGCGAAACCACGCTCGAAGCGACCTACCAATACCAGGTCAACCCGTGGTGGCAGTTGCAAGCCGATGCGCAATACACGTTCAATGCCGGCGCCGGCCAGAACCCGAGCGACCCGACGCAACCGCTGCGCAACACGTTCGTCGTCGGCTTGCGGACCAACATTACGTTCTGATGCCGTTCGCCATCACCCCATACGCTCGAGACAAATCGAATCCCATGCTTTCGATCATGACCGCAACTACCGCTTTGTGCGCAGGCACGGAGGCTCAATCATGAACAATCCCACGCGCAAATTTTCGCCACGCGCCGCGCGGGCCCTGATCGCCGCCGCGGTCAGCACGGCCGCATTCGCGACGGCCGGCCTCGCGCACGCTGAGCCGCAAGGTTTCCTCGAAACCGTCAAGCATCACACCACGCTGATCAACACCGTGCCGGATAACGGCGATCAGAATCCGTACGCGGTCGTGGTCGCACCAGTCACGGCAGGCACCGTCAAGCAAGGCGACGTGCTGGTCGGCAACTTCAACAACTCGACCAATCTGCAAGGCACCGGCAGCACGATCATCAACTACCATCCGGACACCAAGCAGATGACGGTGTTCGCCACGGTGCCGCGCGATCTGAAGGAGTGCCCCGGCGGCATCGGCCTGTCGACCGCGATGACGATGCTCAAGTCGGGCTACGTGATCGTCGGCAGCACGCCGAGCAATGACGGTACGACCGGCACCAAGGGCGCCGGCTGTCTCATCGTGATCGATCCGAACGGCAAGGTTGCGTCGACCATCACCAGCCCGAACATCAACGATCCGTGGGGCAACATGGCGGTCGTCGATAACGGCACGAGCGCGACGCTGTTCGTCAGCAATGCCGGCTTCGGCGTGGGCGGTGCGGACGGCAATCCGCCGGTGTTCAAGCAGGCTACCGTACTGCGTCTGGACCTCGACGTGCCGGCCGGCAAGCCGCCCGTCGTGAAGAAGGAAACCGTCATCGGCAGCGGCTTCGGCGCGCAGGCTGACAAGGGCGTGTTCCTCGTCGGTCCGACCGGACTCGCGCTGTCGAGCGATCAGAAACTGCTGTACGTGTCCGATGCCATCGGCAACCGCATCACCGAAATCGATGAACCGATGACGCGCGACACCAGCGCCGGCGTGGGCCGTCAACTGACCGCCGACGGTCTGCTGCACCGCCCGCTCGCGTTGGTCACCGCGCCCAACGGCCACCTGCTCGTCACCAACGCGCTGAATGGCCAGATCGTGGAGATCGACCCCGCCAGCGGCAAGCAGATTTACGCTCGCTGGATCGACACCGACAAGGCACAATCGCCCCCTGGCAACGGCGATCTGTTCGGCCTCGCGATGACGCCCGAAGGCGACGGTTTCTACTACGTACAGGACGACGTGAACACCCTGGTGCTCGCGAAGTAAACGAAGAAGCACAGACGGACGCAGATCCGGCCACCGAGCCGGACGCAACCCCGGCACCTCCCACGGCCAAAAGAAGGTGAAGTAACCATGGCAAACGATCAACCCCCGCGGCCCTCACGGCGCGGCTTTCTGAAGGCTGGCAGTGCGGCGGTCGCGGCGGGCGCAAGCCTCGGCGCGAGCGGCGTCGCCCAGGCCGCGCTCGGCAAGACGCCGACGCAAGCCGCCGATCCGACCATGGCGGTCGAGCCGTTCTACGGCCTGCATCAAGGCGGCATCGTCACGCCGCAGCAAAGCCACACGTATGTCGCCGCCCTCGATCTCACGACCGAGAAACGCGATGACGTGATCGCCCTGCTGCGTGCCTGGACCGACGCTGCGGCCCGCATGACGCAAGGCAAGACGGCCGCGCCGTTGCCGCCGGCCGACGCGGCTAGTCCGGCTGATACGGCCAGCGCGGCTAACGCCAATGGCGCGTATGACGCAGCCAGCAATAAGGGCGCCCCGGATTCCGCCGATGTGCTCGGCCTCGGCCCCTGCGGACTGACGATCACCTTCGGCTTCGGCCCGGGTCTCTTCACGAAGGACGGCAAGGACCGCTACGGGCTGGCCTCGCGCCGCCCCGCCGCGCTCGTCGATCTGCCGCGCTTTAACGGCGATCAGCTGATCGCCGAGAAAACCGGCGGCGACCTGTTCATTCAGGCCTGCGCGAACGATCAGCAGGTCGCGTTCCACGCGGTCCGGCAACTGTCGCGCCTCGCCAACGGCATAGCGACGATGCGCTGGGGCCAGTCCGGTTTCCTGTCGGGTCCGCGCGGGCAGACGCCGCGCAATCTGATGGGCTTCAAGGACGGCACCAACAACCCGTCGACCGCCAAGCCGCAGTTGATGAACGAGTTCATCTGGGCCGACGCCACCCCCGACGCGCCGTGGATGGCAGGCGGCACCTATACGGTGTTTCGCCGCATCCGCATCACGCTCGAACACTGGGACAACACCGAGGTCGGCTTTCAGGAACAGGTGTTCGGCCGTCACAAGTACAGCGGCGCGCCGATCGGCAAGAAGAACGAGTTCGATCCGGTGGACCTGAAGGAAGAAGACAAGGACGGCAATCCGGTGATTCCGGAGAACTCGCACGTGCGTCTGTCGAATCAGGCGAGCAACAACGGCGCGCAGATTCTGCGCCGGTCGTACTCGTATAACGAAGGCACGAATTTCTACATCGAGCGCTGGCCGCCGTGGCGCCAGGAAACCGAGTACGACGCGGGACTGATTTTCGTCGCTCACCAGAGCGACCCGCGCAAGGGCTTCATTCCGATCAACGAAAAGCTCGCGAAGTTCGACATGATGAACCAGTTCACGACGCACGTCGGCAGCGCGGTGTTTGCCGTGCCGCCGGGGGCGAAGCCGGGTTCGTATATCGGCGCGGGATTGTTCGAGACGTAATGCAAGCCGCGAAGCAGGCCGCCGGCACGCCATCAGGCGGGCGGCGGCCGATCGAAGACCAACAACATCACTAACGGATTTTAGGATCATGGCTCATTCCTGGTTTGGCACCCGCCTGCGCCTCCTCAGCAGCGCTGCCGCCCTCACGCTGGCGGCCGTCGTCACGGTGCCGTCGACGGCGCACGCTGCATCGATCACGCTGTACAGCGCGCAGCACGAGCAGGTGGTCAATCTGCTGGCTAAAGACTTCGAAAAAGAGTCGGGCATTTCGGTGAAGATCCGCAGCGGCGAAGGCCCGGCCATGGCCGCGCAACTCGTCGCGGAAGGCGCCGCCACGCCCGCTGACGTCTACTTCACGGAAAACTCGCCGGAACTGATGTTGCTCGAAGAGAAAGGCCTGCTGACCAAAGTGGACAGCGCGACGCTCGCCACCGTGCCGGCACGCTTCAGCTCGCCGACGGGTGAATGGGTCGGCGTGACCGCACGCGAAAACGTGCTGGCCTACAACACGACCAAGCTGCAACCGTCGCAACTGCCGCAGTCGCTGTTCGATCTGGCCAAACCGGAATGGAAAGGCAAGGTCGGCATCGCACCGAGCGACGGCGACTTCCTGCCGCTGGTGAGCGCCGTGCTCGCCCTGAAGGGTGAAGCACAAACCGTCGCATGGCTGAAGGGCCTGAAAGCCAATTCGCAGATCTTCGACGACGACGAAGGCGTGGTGGCCGCCGTCAATCGTGGCGGCGTCGAGACCGGCCTGATCAACAACTACTACTGGGCGCGTCTGCACGCTGAAATCGGCGACGCGAAAACCCGCAGCGCGATCTATCACTTCGGCAACAGCGATGCCGGCGCGCTGGTGAACGTGTCGGGCGCGGCCGTGCTGAAGTCCGCGCACAACACCGACGGTGCGCAGAAGTTTCTCGCGTATCTGGTCAGCGACCGCGCACAGAAGCTGATGGCGAACAGCCACGTCATGTTCGAATATCCGCTGCATGCAGGCGTTGCACCGGACCCGATCCTCAAGCCGTTCGGTGAACTGAACCCGCCGGCGCTGACGATCCAGCAACTCGGCGACGACAGCCAGGCCGGCAAACTGCTGCGCCAGGCAGGCTTGCTGTAAATGAGCGAAGCCGTGTCAGCCGGGCCTCCGGCTGTAACCACCGCCCCGGCGCGCGCCCGTTCGCGCGCGCCGCGCGGTTTGTTCGCGGCAGCAGCACTCAGCGCTTTGCTGGTGTTGCTGCCGATTGCGTTTACCTTCTGGCGTGCAGCGAGTTTCGGTATCGGCGAGGCGGTCGATCTGATCTTCCGGCCGCTGGTCGGCGAACTGCTCGTCAACACGGTGCTGATCACCGTATCCACCACGGCCGTCTGCGCTGTGGTCGGCACCGCGGCCGCATGGTTTGTCGAACGCACGCATTTGCCGGGGCGCCGCATCTGGGCTGTGCTCACCGCCGCGCCGCTCGCCATGCCGGCCTTCATCTCGAGCTATGCCTGGGTGTCGCTGAGTCTGGATTTGCAGGACTTCAACGGCGCGCTGCTGGTGCTGAGCTCCGCGTATTTCCCGCTCGTCTATCTGCCGGTGGCCGCCGCGTTGCGCAGCATGGACCCGGCGCTCGAAGAAAGCGCACGCGCGCTCGGCTGCAATCGCTGGAGCACCTTCATTCGCGTGGTGCTGCCGCAACTGCGGCCGGCGCTGCTCGGCGGCATGCTGCTGGTCGCGCTCGGCGTGCTGTCTGAATTCGGCGCGTTTACGCTGCTGCGCTTTCACACCTTCACCACGCAAATCTATGCGGAGTACCGCACCAGTTTCGACGGCGGCGGCGCTTCGCTGCTCGCGTGCCTGCTGATCGTGATCTGCCTCATCGTGCTGGCGTTCGAGTTTCGTGTGCGCGGCGCCGCGCGTTACGAACGCGTCGATCGCGGGACGCGTCGCGCGGTCTTGCGCTACGACCTCGGCGCATGGCGCTGGATCGTCGTCGCCGGCTTCGCCGCGCTGGCGATCGCGACGCTCGGCGTGCCGCTCGGCATGATCGGCTACTGGCTCACGCAACCCGGCGCGGCTGCTGTCACGCCGGCCGACGTGTCGCCCGAACTGCTGTTCAACGCAACGATCTCGTCGCTCGGTTTCGGGCTCGCCGCCGCGCTGCTGACCACGCTGCTGGTCGTGCCGCTCGCGTTCCTGCTGGTGCGCTATCCGACGCGTTTCGCGACGCTGTTCGAACGCACCGTGTTCCTGGCACAAGGCATACCGGGGCTGGTGATCGCGCTGGCCATCGTGTCGCTTGCGGTGCACGCCCTGCAACCGCTTTATCAAAGCGCGACGCTGCTGGTGATCGCTTACGCGATGCTGTTCATGCCGGTAGCGCTGGTGAGTGTGCGCGCCGCCTTCATGCAGGCCCAGCCGCGCCTCGAAGAGACGGCCCGCGCACTCGGCCTGACCTGGTCTCAGACTCTGTTCCGCGTGGTGTTGCCGCTGGCGGGTCCTGGGCTTGGTGCGGCCGCGGCGATGGTGTTCATCTCGGTTGTCACCGAGTTGAATGCGACACTGCTGCTCTCCCCCATCGACACGCAAACACTCGCGACCCAAGTCTGGGCCGACACGTCCACAATGGCATTCGCCGCCGCAGCGCCCTATGCGGCGCTGCTCACCGGCATTTCGCTATTCGCGTCCGGCCTCCTGTTCGCGTTGCTTGGCAAATCGGCGCTACTCGGCGAACGCAGCTGAACGTCGCTGACTATCGCTGACTATCACTGACCATGCGCCCGCATTTTTCCATCGGATTTTCATGAGCGAACTTCGTATCCGCGGACTGCAAAAATCGTTCGACGGCCATCCGGTGCTGCACGGCATCGACCTCTCCGTCGAGCGCGGCACGCTGCTCGCGCTGCTCGGACCGTCCGGCAGCGGCAAGACCACCTTGCTGCGTCTGTTGTGCGGCTTCGAACGCGCGGATAACGGCAGCGTCGAAATCGACGGCCGCCGGGTAGCCGGCGACGGCCTGCATATGCCGTCCGAACAGCGTCGCATCGGTTATGTGCCGCAGGAAGGCGCGCTGTTTCCGCATCTGTCGGTGGCGGACAACATCGTGTTCGGCTTGCCGCGCACGCAGCGGCGCGCACGTCATCGGGTGGCTGAATTGCTGGAGCTGGTCGGCTTGCCGGCGGATTTTGGCAGGCGCGCGCCGCAGCAGTTGTCCGGCGGTCAGCAGCAACGCGTGGCATTGGCTCGCGCACTCGCGCCGTCGCCCACTCTGGTGATGCTCGACGAGCCCTTCTCGTCGCTCGACGCCGCCTTGCGGCTCGAAACGCGGCAAGCGGTGGCAAGCGCGCTCGCCGCGACCGGCGCGACCGCCGTGCTGGTCACGCACGATCAATCGGAAGCGCTGTCGCTCGGTCATGAGGTCGCGGTGCTGTGGAACGGCCGGCTGATTCAGACCGCGACGCCGGAGACGTTGTACCGCAGGCCGGTGACGCGTGAACTCGCGTCGTTCGTCGGTGAGGCCGTGTTGCTGCCGGGCACGGTCAGGCAGGACCGCGTGAGCTGCGAGCTCGGTGATTTGCGGTTGTGCGAGCCGATGGGCAATGGCGCGGTCGACGTCATGGTGCGGCCTGAACAGATCCGTCTACTGCGCGCTGAAGAGACGATGCCGAATGGCGCGGCGTCGTATGACGCCGTCGTGCAGGAGGTGATCTTTCAGGGGCAGGACGCAGGCGTCACGCTGCAATTGCAGTCGGGTGCGAGGACGGTGGTGCGCGCCCGGGTGCCCGGTTATCTGTCGCCGCGACCGGGAGCACACGTGCGACTGGCGGTGGATGGCGAGGTGACGGCTTATCCGCGAGGTTGAGCGGTGCAGGCGGCTTAGTCACGGGTTCAGTCAGGCGCACAAGTCGCGCGGTTGAGCCATGCAGTAAATTGCGCGCTCAAGCAACGCGCTTTAGGGGGCGTTCATCACAGCATCATCACGCAGACGCCGCCGGCCCGCGCGTCGACGCCTGCGTCCGCAGCGACAAATCCTGCACCATCTGCGCGGCCAGATAATCGCACGTCGGCCGGTCCGATTTAGCGCTGCGCGCCACCACGATTTCCAGCGGCGCGATCTTCGGCAAGCCTTGCGCCTCGCCGAGGATCGCCAGCCGCGGCGGCACGCTGCAACGTGTGAGCGCAATCACCGACAACCCCGCATCCACCGTCGCCACCAGACCCATCAGACTTGCGCTGCTAAAGGCCGCCCGATAGCGGATGCGCGCACCGTCGAGCGCCGCCAGCGTATGCTGGCGCGCGACACAGCCCGGCTCGTAAAGTCCGACCGGCAGAGGCGACGCCGCCAGCACCGGCGTATCCACCGTCGCCCCCACCCACACCATCGGCTCGCTGCGCACGAATTCGCCGCGCAATTTGCGGTCACGCGTGACGAAGGCAAGATCGATCTTGTTGTCCGCCAGCATCGGTGCGAGCGACGTGCTCTGCGCGCAGACAATTTCGATCTCCACGTGTGGATACAGATTTGAAAAGCGCCGCAACACCGGCGACAGCAGCGATGACACGTAATCGTCCGGTGCGCCGAGCACCACGCGCCCGGTCACCTCGGGCCGCACGATCGCCGACCACGCCTCCTCATGCAACGCCAGTACGCGCCGCGCGTATTCGAGCAGCGTATTGCCGGGCCGCGTCAGCGAAAGATTGCGCGTGTTGCGGGCAAACAGTGTGGTGCCGAGCATGGTTTCGAGCCGCTTGATCTGCATGCTGACCGCCGCCTGCGAGCGGTGCACCGTGGTCGACGCCTTCGTGAAGCTGCCCGTTTCCACCACCGCGATGAAGGTGCGCAGCAAATCGACGTCGAATTCGGGGTGCATGATTTATCAATCCAGCTTATGGAATTACTCAATTTAATTCGTTTGCCGGTGCTGCGCAAGCCGCGCAATACTTGTGGCTCAACCTTATGGAGCCGCTTCGCATGTCCCTGACCCAACGTCAACAAGGCGCCATCACGCTGGCCAGCGGCGGGCTTTTGATGGGCACGCTCGGCATCTTCGTCGAGGAAGCGCGGCTCGGCGCGCTGACGCTGGTGTTCTTTCGCTGCCTGTTCGGTTTCCTCTCGCTCGCCGCGTATTGCGCATGGAAAGGGTTCTTCACACGCGCGCATTTCACGCGGCGCACCGTCGCACTGGCGTTGATCTCCGGCGTGTTGATGGTCACGCAGTGGGTCGGTTTCTTCGACGCGATTCATCGCACCAGCATTGCGGTGGCGACGGTGGTGTTTCATGTGCAACCGTTCTGGGTTGTGCTGATGGGCGCGGCGCTATTCAACGAGCGGCTCGGCGTCGACCGGCTCGGCTGGATCGCGACCGCCTTCGTCGGGCTTGTGTTGGCCTCGGGTGTCGCGGCAACCGAAAATCTGCAGGGACATACAAGCTATCTGATCGGCATTGGCGAGGCATTGGCGGGCTCGGTGCTGTATGCGAGCGTCACGCTGATCGCCAAAGGGCTTGGCAGTTTGCGGCCGCATTTGCTGACGCTCGCGCAATGCGCGGTCGGCGTGGTGTGCCTGCCATTCATTGCGCCGCTAACTGCCGTGCATATCGGGCCGATGCAGTGGTTCTGGCTGGTCGGCATGGGCGTGCTGCATACGGGGCTGTCGTATGTGCTGATCTACGGCGCGCTGCCGAAGCTGACCACACCGATCATCGCCGTGCTGCTGTTCGTCTATCCGCTGACGGCGATCGTGGTCGATGCCGTGGTGTATGGGCGGGCGCTGTCGCTACCGCAACTCGCGGGCATGGTGTTGATCGTCGTCGCGAGCCTCGGCGTGAATCTCGGCTGGCCGTTGCTTTCGATGCTGCGTCCCGGTGGACGGGCGCGGCATCACGCGGATTGAGCGTTGAGCAGTAGGCCGGCGGTTCCAGACTGGTTGCATGCCAGTCGCACACCGCTTGCACACCGGTTGCCGTAACCGAGCGACAGTTCGCGTTCACGGCATCAGCTTTCATTTCGCCGAAAAATTCCCTGCAAAAACCCCGCATTTTCCATTCAGTTCGCACAATCGAGAATTGTTCTCGTTTATAATTTCAAGATATTACAAGCCGGGCACTGATCCGGCTTCGGCTGCACCTCCCATCCCCACATCGATATGCCGTTCCGAGGCAGCCGATGTCACGTCAGCGCATCTCGCACGCTGACGCACGGCGCCCCGGCCGTTTCAATTTTCGAATTCATTCGACCGCAACAGGGGAATCACCACTTCAACTCGCTTGACCGACCACACGGCCTTTGCCGGACCGTGCGCGCCTGCTTGCGCTTCTTTTGCGCCCGCCTGGCGCTTTTGCGTCACCGCTTTCCGCTGCACACCAAAACCCATAGCACCACCGATCCACACTCGAAGAACGTCGCCATGAACGTCAATAAGAATACTTACCGCGCATTGCTGCTCGCCACGTCTCTTGCCAGCGCCAAACCTTTGCTGGCGCAGGAGACGACACCCGCCGCCGGCGCGGCCGACAGTACCCTGCCCGCCATCGCCGTCAAAGCCGCCGCCGATCGCTCGTACGACTCAAGCACCTCGAACACCGCGACGAAGATGAACATGTCGCTAATGGACGTACCGCAAACGGTCAACGTCGTGCCGCGCGCGCTACTCGATGAACAGAACGCCACCTCGTTGCAGGACGCATTGCGCAATGTGCCGGGCATCGGCTTTTCGGTCGGCGACGGCCAGCGTGACCAGATCACCTTGCGCGGCTTTAACAACATCACCGATCAATACGTCGACGGCATTCGCGACGATGCGCTTTACTACCGCGATCTGTCGAATGTGGAGCGCGTCGACGTCTTGAAGGGGCCCGCGGCTGTGCTCTATGGACGCGGCTCGGCTGGCGGCCTGATCAACCGCGTCCTGAAGAAGCCGACGGCGGATCCAACCCAGGCCGTGGGCGTGACGCTCGGCACCGAAGGCGAACGGCGCGGCGAATTCGATCTCGGCTGGAATGCGAACGACGCCGCACGATTTCGCATCACCGGTGCCGCCGAAAACTCGAACAGCTTTCGCGATCAGTTCCAGTTGAATCGCCAGGCCGTGGCGCCGTCCGCGCAATTCCGCATCGATAAAGACACCATCATCAATATCGAAGCCGACTATCTGCACGACCGCCGCACGTCGGATCAGGGACTGCCCGCTTATCTCGGCCGTCCGGTCAATGTGCCGATCAACACGTACTACGGTTCGGCCGACGCCGCCAACACGTCGTATAACGATGTCGACGCGAAAAGCGCAACCGTATCGCTCGATCATCGCTTCAACGATTCGCTGTCGTTGCACACTGCCGTGCGCGCGTACGACTTTTCGCTCGAACGCAAAAACTACGTCACGTATGAACCGATCAAGACGACGCTGAACCCGGTCGTGACGCTCGACCAGTCGACCCGCTTTCGTCAGGATCACGGCGTGGACGGCCTGTTCGAGTTGACGCAGAAGACCACGCTGTTCGGCATGAAGCACGAGTTGCTATATGGCGTCGAGCTGTCACAGCAGCAGAAGTTCGACACGATCTACTCGACCAACAAGGTCGCTACCTACAACCTGTACGATCCGCAGCTGATCGATTTGCCGGGCGTCAAACCGGGTACGGCGGCAAAGACGAATGCAGCGACGGTGCTCGGACTCGCCGGCGTCTACACGCAAGACCTGATCTCGCTGACCGAGCACTGGAAGATCCTCGCCGGCCTGCGCTTCGACTATCTGACGCAGACCCGCAACGACTACACCTCGGCGCATGTCAATCTGGATCGCACGGACCGCGCGTGGAGTCCGCGCGTCGGCCTGATTTACGAGCCGCTCGACTGGGTGTCGCTGTACGCGTCGTACAGCCAGTCGTTCTCGCCGCTCGCCGATACGCTGATCAGCAGCGGCGCGTTCGCGAACGGTTCGGCGCTGGCGCCGCAAAAGACGACCAGTTTTGAAGTCGGCTCGAAATTCGACCTGGGCCGCGCGAGCGCGAGCGTTGCGCTGTTCGATATGAAGCAGACCAATCAACAGATCGCCGATCCGTCCAATCCGACATACGCGCTGCCGATCGGCACGCAGCACACGCGCGGTCTCGAGCTTTCGATGACGGGCGAGATCGCGCCAAAGTGGTCCGTGTATGCGGGCTACGCGTATCTGAACGGAAACGTCGACGGTTCGCCGCAAGCGAGTTCAGCCGGGCTGGTGCTGCACGACAATACGCCGGGCTTGATGCCGCGTCATAGCGCGAGCGTGTGGATCAAACGTGATCTGAAGTACGGGTTCTACGCGGCTGGCGGTGCGCAGTTCCAGTCGGCGCGCTATACATCGGCGAGCGATGCGGTGACGTTGCCTTCGTTTGTGACGTTCGATCTCGGCGCGGGGTATCACGGCAAGAACGTCGACGTGGCCTTGACACTGGATAACCTGTTCGACCGCAAGTACTTCATCGCGGCACACGGCAACGCGGATATGTACAACATGCCGGGCGCACCGCGCACGCTGACGGTGTCGGCGCGGTGGCATATGTGATTGGTGTAATGCGTGGCATATGATGCGCTAAACGAAAAAACCGGGCAGTGCGCCCGGTTTTTCGTTTTACTCGTCGTAGTGAAACCGGCAGGCAATCACATAGACCTTTCCGTCTCTCGGCAGGTAAACCAAACGATCCGCGAGAGTGATGCGTCGTGACCAGAAGCCGCTTAAGCTGCCCACCAGCGCTTCCGGTTTTCCCGTACCGCGATAAGGATCGCGCCGGCACTCCTCTAGCAGCGTATTGATCTTGCGCAAGACCTTTCGATCAGTCTCTTGCCAGTACCGATAGTCGTCCCACGCTTCGTCCGTGAACATAAAAATGCTATCAGCCTTTGCGGCCTCCTCGTTGCGGCTTTTCTGTTTGTTCATCGGTCAGCAGGTCGCGCGAAGTCGCACCACCGGCATTCAACTGAGCGATAGATTTGGCAAGCCGCTGGGCGTTCTTCGATGAACTCAACAGATACAAGGTTTCCTGCATCGCATTGAAATCCTCGAGCGAAACCATGACCACATTTTCGCCGCTCTGCCGGGTTATCAGCATGGGCGTGTGATCGCGGCAGACGTCGTCCATCGCTTGCTTAAAGCCGGCCCGCGCCTCGCTATAAGTAAGGACGTTCATTCGTTTTCTCGATCTGAGAGGTTTCCCTCCAGTCGCTCCTGTCAAAAAGTTAGAGACGTTTCCACCGCCGAGCGGAGTACTTCTACCCCGTAGGCTGCCAAATGAGGCGGCGGCTTGCTGCACCAGAACCGCACGCATTCATTGTACAGATCACTGTACAAATCGGCAAACCTGGAACGGTGTAGGAACACGTCGTCCAACCAACACGAAGCATGCCCGCGAGCGCCCACACCCGCCACTCAGCCAAACGGCCAATCTCACTGCGGCAGCACCTCCCCCTTCGTCTCCGGCGCAAACGGAATCACGAACAGCCCCACGATAAACACCAGTGCCGTCAACGCCACCGGCACGCCGAGCGTATGCATATGCAACACTGCCGCGCCGAGCAGAAAGTTGACCCCCGCTCCGACAAACCGTCCGAACGACGTGCAGAACGCAAACGCCGTCGCACGCACCCGCGTCTCGAACTGCTCCGGCAGCCACAAGCTGAACAGCGCGAAATTACCGCCGAAGAAACCCAGCACGAAAAGCCATGCGATAAACGGCGCGAGCCCGTTCGGCAGATAGAACGCCCAGCCGAAACTGCCGACAATCGCCACCGCCATGCCAGTGAAGTAGATCGCCAACGTCTTCTTGCGGCCGATCCGCTCGGCCATCGGCGGCAACGCGAGACAGCCGAGTATCGTCGCAATCGACAGCAAGCCGGTCGCGAGCGACGCCGTCCTGATCGCATCGTTCTTCGCCATGCCGGCCTTCGTCGCCAGTTGAATCACCGCCGATGGCTCGTACACCGCGCCCGCCCACAAACCAACAATCGCGATGGTCAGCAGAATGCACGCGACCCACGTGCGGCGCCGATAGGTCGGCCCGAGAATTTCGCGCAACGGTTTGACCGGCACGGTGCCCGCCTCCGCCTTCTGCCACTTCTCCGTTTCCTTCACGCGCAGCAGCACCAGAATCGCGACCACGACCGGCACCGCGCCGGTCAGGAACATCGCGCGCCAGCCGAAGTGCACGCCGATCGTATAGTTGAGCGCGGCCGCCAGAAAGAATCCGGCGTAGTAGCCCGTTTGCAGATAACCCGCACCCATCTTGCGGCGATCTTCCGGCCATGACTCGGCCACATACGTCCCCGCCAACGCCCACTCGCCGCCAATGCCGACCCCGGCAATGAAGCGATAGATGGCAAGCTCCCACACGTTGTGCGAGGTCGCGGCCAGTCCCGTGAAAATGGCGAACGTGAAAATGGTGCCCGCCAGCACCTTGGTGCGGCCGAAGCGGTCCGCCAACGGCCCCCAGATGAACGACAGCCCCCAGCCGACCAGAAACAGTGCGAACAGAATCGAACCGGCGAGGCCGACATTCGCGGGCGTCGCGGCGTACCCCGAACGCGGCAACAACTCGGTCAACGCCGGCGTCAACACAAGCGCGTAGATGAACGAGTCCATCCCGTCGAGCGTCCAGCCGGCCCATGCGCCCCAAAACCCTGCGATCTGCGAACGATTGAGCGGCGTGCGGCGCCGCGCGACCGACGTGCGGTCGGTTAGTGAATTCATCATGCTCCTCCGGCCCTGCGGTTGACGTACGTGGCGTACGTGACTGACATAAAGGGAACGACGGGATCGCGCGCTTGTTACTGAACCGGTGCGCCTCGTATAACGTTGAGAGATACGGCGCTGAGAGGACACCACAGACCGCCGGTGGTGAAAAACTTTCCGGGTTTGCCCGCCTGCAAAGTGCGCAATTTCATATATAATATTCGATATCATGAGCGACGCAATCGATGGTTTTCCCCTGGACGCCCCGGCGCGCAGCCCGCTTCTACCGGCTGCGGCGCCGCGTGAGAGCATGTCCCACGTCATCGCGGAGGCGCTGCGCGCGGCAATTGTCGACGGCACCCTGGCACCGGGTGCGCCGCTGCGGCAAGACGCAATCGCACGGCATTTCTCGGTCAGCGCAATTCCTGTGCGCGAGGCCTTGCGCCAGCTCGAAAGCGAAGGCTGGGCCAGGACCGCTGTGCATAAAGGCGCGACCGTCGCGCCGTTGTCGGCGGATGAAGCGCGCGAAATCTACGAAATCCGCTCCGCGCTGGAGAGCCTTGCCATCGGCCTCGCCATTCCGAATCACACCGCCGCCACGCTGCGTGAAGCCGCCGGCCTGTGCCGTGCCGCTGAACGCGAGTCGGACCCGTCGTTGTACGTCGGGCGCAATGAGGCGTTCCATATGAGCCTGTACGCACCCGCCGCCCGTCCGCAACTCGAGGACATGATCGGCACGCTGCATCGGCGCGGTGAACGGTATCTGCGCCTGAAGTTCGGCTTGCCGTCGTACAAAGGCGAGTCGGACAATGAACACGCCGCCTTGCTCGACGCGGTACAACGCCGCGATATTCCTGCTGCACAGTCGCTGGTCGTCGCGCATCTGCTCGGCACCGGCGACCTGCTTCATCGTTTCCTGACCGAACGCGCGCAGGCGGAAGCCGCGCTTGCGAATCAACCCAAGCCGCGCGCCAGACGCACGCGCACCACTTCCGGGAGCTGAATCCGCCGATGAACCGACCCGCCGAAGCCGCCGACGCTTCCACCCCCGCACGTTCCTGGACCACGCGCCGCGACGAAAAGAACCGTCGCCTCGCGGCCATTGCGCCATGGCTGGAAGACGGCATCCTGCCGACAAACCGCATCATCGATGCACTCGAAACGCTGATTCAACCGGGCGACCGCGTCGCACTCGAGGGCGACAATCAGAAACAGGCCGACTTCCTGTCCCGGTCGCTCGCCAAGGTGGATCCGCAAAAAATCCACGACGTGCATCTGCTGATTTCGAGCATCGGCCGTCCTGAGCATCTGACGTTGTTCGAGCGCGGCATCGCGCACAAAGTCGATTTCTCGTTTGCCGGGCCGCAGAGTTTGCGCGTCGCGCAGTTGCTCGAAGACGGCCAGCTGGAAATCGGCTCGATCTACACGTACGTCGAGTTGTACGCGCGGATGTTCGTGGATCTGACGCCGCACGTCGCGCTGTTGTGCGCGGACAAGGCCGACCGTCACGGCAATCTGTACACCGGTCCGAACACGGAAGACACGCCGACCATCGCCGAAGCCGCCGCGTTCCGGCACGGCATCGTGATCGTGCAGGTCAACGAAATCGTCGATGAACTGCCGCGCGTCGATATTCCGGGCTCGTGGGTCGACGTGGTCGTCGAGGCGGATCGGCCCTTCGCGGTCGAACCGCTCTTCACGCGCGACCCACGGCATATCGGCGACCTGCAGGTGCTCACCGCGATGATGGTGATTCGCGGCATCTACGAACCGTATGGCGTCACGTCACTGAATCACGGCATTGGCTTCGATACCGCGGCGATCGAATTGCTGTTGCCCACTTACGGCGAATCGCTCGGTCTGAAAGGCAAGATCTGCCGCAACTGGACGCTCAACCCGCATCCCACCATGATCCCCGCGATCGAATCGGGCTGGGTCGACAGCATCCATTGCTTCGGCAGCGAAGTCGGCATGGAGGCGTACATCGAAGCGCGCCCTGACGTATTTTTTACGGGCAACGACGGCAGCCTGCGCTCGAACCGTGTGCTCTGCCAACTGGCCGGTCAATACGGCGTCGATCTGTTTATCGGCTCGACCTTGCAGATCGACGCGGACGCGAATTCATCGACGGTCACGCGCGGCCGCCTGGCCGGCTTCGGGGGCGCGCCGAACATGGGTCACGATCCGCGCGGCCGGCGTCATTCGAGCGAAGCGTGGCTCAAGCTGCTGAAGGATCAAGGTCCGGTCTCGCGCGGACAGAAGCTGGTCGTACAGATGGCCGAGACTTACAAGAAAGGCGGCGAACCGACCTTTGTCGATGAACTCGATGCGGTCGCCGTCGGCGCGAAAAGCGGCATGCCGATCGCCCCGGTGATGATCTATGGCGACGACGTGAGCCATGTCGTCACCGAGGAAGGCATCGCGTATCTGCACAAAGCTGAAGGGCTGGACGAGCGGCGCGCGGCACTGGCTGCCGTGGCCGGTGTCACGCCGATCGGGCTGCGCGCCAAACCCGACAAGACGGCCGAATTGCGCCGGCGCGGCATCGTCGCGTACCCGGAAGATCTCGGCATTCGGCGTGGCGAAGCGAAGCGTTCACTGCTGGCCGCGCGCAGCATCGACGATCTGGTGACGTGGTCGGGCGGCCTGTACGCGCCGCCGGCCCGCTTCAGGAGCTGGTAACCATGCGCGCCCGCGAAGCTTTGCTCGAATGGGCCGTCGAAGGCGCGCCACGGCAGGAGGCCGAAGCTGACTCCGCCGCCCTGCGCTGGTCCGTTGCGCCAGCACGCCGCACGGGCACCGTGGCGCAAGCGGCGAGCTCGGCAAACAGCGCCGCGGTGGCGCAGCTGAGGGGACTGTCCGATACCCAACTCGCACGTTATGCCGTCACCGCGCTGATCGAAGAAGCGCAACTCACGCCGAAACCCGCACTGGTCGACCGACGCGGCAGCGGTGCGCATCGCGACCTCGATCTCGCCATCATGCTGCGCTCGGCGCATGCGCTCGAACCGACCTTCGCGGCGCTCGCACGCGTGGCGCGCCGCCGTGGCGAACCATCTGAGCTTCTACGCACTGAACTTGCGCAAGTCGGCCGCGCCGGCGAGCAGGACATGCTGCATGCCACAGCCGGCAGCAACGCGCATCGCGGTGCAATCTGGATTATCGGCTTGCTGGTGGCGGGTGCTTCGATGCCAGGCAGAGGCACGCGTCTGAACGCGTCGCGCGTCTGCACAATCGCAGCGCAGATTGCCTGCTTCCCGGATCGCTTCGCCGCCCCCGCCGATAGCCACGGTGAACGCGCGCGGCAGCGTTATCAGGTGGGCGGAGCACGCCGTGAGGCACAAGACGGTTTCCCGCACGTGATCGATATCGGTTTGCCGGCCTTGCTCGCCGCGCGAGCCGGTGGAGTCGACGAAAACGCCGCGCGCATCGACGCCCTGCTCTCGATCATGGTGTCGCTCGACGACACCTGCCTGCTGCATCGCGCGGGTTTGCCTGGTTTGCACGCGGCACAACAAGGCGCGCGCCGCGTGCTGCAAGCGGGTGGAAGTTCGACACCGGACGGGCACACCGCCCTGGCCGCACTCGAGCACGACTTGCTGTCGCTCAACGCATCGCCTGGCGGCGCAGCCGATCTGCTCGCCGCCACTCTCTTTCTCGATATGCTGGCGCATCACGACGCTAGCGGGAGCTCAGCCTCATGGAACATCTGACCTTCGACTATCCGGCGCAACGCGCCGTCACGACCCGCGCGCATGTCGGCGTGGTCGGTTCGGGCGATCTGGAAGTCCTGCTGTCGCCTGCTGAAAACAGCACGGCCCTGAGCGCGCATGTGGTTGTGCGGACCAGCGTCGACGGCTACAGCCACATCTGGAAGAGCGTGCTCGATCGCTTCTTCACCCGTTACGACGGCGCCGCGCAAATCGAAATCAACGACTTCGGCGCGACACCCGGCGTCGTAGCGCTGCGGCTCGCGGAAGCCATCGAAGCGGCGGAACAGGGAGACGACGCATGAGTACGATCGCCACTGCACGTTCCGCGCCGATGCTGCGCGACAGCTTCATCGAACTGCCGGCGCGCGAACGCGCCCGCTCGCTGCTCGACGCGGGCGCGTTCCGCGAACTGCTCGGACCGTTCGACAAGATCGAATCGCCGTGGCTGCCGCTGCAAGGCGTCGTCTGCCAGGCGGATGACGGTTGCGTGATCGCGCGCGGCACCATCGACGGCGAGCCGGCCGTCGTCGCCGCAATCGAGTCCGCGTTCCAGGGCGGCAGCATCGGCGAGGTGTCGGGCAGCAAGATCGCCGCCGCGCTCGACATGGCCTTACGCGACTGCGAACGCGGCAAGATCGTCCGTCCTGTCGTGCTGTTCGAAACGGGCGGCGTCAGGCTTCAGGAAGCCAACCTCGGCCTCGCGGTGATCGCCGAGATTCAGGCCGCGATCGTCGCGTTGCGCCGGCATGTGCCGGTGGTCGGCGTGATCGCGGGGATGGTCGGTTGCTTCGGCGGAATGTCGCTGGCGGCGGCCCTGTGCTCGACACTCGTCGTGACGAAGCAAGGGCGGCTCGGCATGAACGGCCCCGAAGTGATCGAACAGGAAGCGGGTATCGAAGAACTCGACTCGAGCGATCGGCGCCGCGTCTGGCAGTTGATTGGCGGCGAACAACGGGCGGCAACCGCGCTCGCCGATCAACTGGTCGACGACGATGGGGACGCCGTGCGCGCCGCCGTGCGTTCAGCATTCAGGCAAGGCGTGCCAGTTGCGCATCGCAGCGAACAGGTCGACATTTTCCTTGACCGCCTCGCGCAGATCGACCCGGCCAGCGTCACGCCGGAAACGATGCGTGACGTGTTCAACCCGCATGTCCAGGACAACACACGCAAGGAGCAGGCATGAGCGATACCACTCTCAGCCGCGGCGCGCGCTGGTTCCATGCGCTGGCCGGTGACCCATCAGGTAAAGCGCCCATATGGAGCGGCGATGCGTCGCTCGGCGGCGAGACCACCCGCTTTATTGCCGTCGTTCCCGATCCCGACAACCGCTTTCCGCGGGCGACCGATAACGTCGTCGGTCTAGAACAAGGCTGGCAACTCGCGCGCGCTGTGCGCGAGGCCATCGCGCAGGACGCAGCAAGCGGTACGCGCCGCCCGATCGTCGCGATCGTCGATGTCAAAAGCCAGGCATACGGCTACCGCGAAGAAATGCTCGGCATTCACCTCGCCTGCGCCGCTGCGGTCGATGCGTATGCCTCGGCGCGCGACGCCGGGCATCCGGTGATTGCGCTAATCGTCGGCCCCGCCATGTCGGGTGCGTTCCTCGCGCACGGCTATCAGGCCAACCGGATCGTCGCGCTCGACGCGCCAGGCACGATGGTCCACGCAATGGGCAAGGAAGCGGCCGCACGCGTCACGCGGCGCACAGTCGAAGAACTCGACGCGCTCGGTGAAACCATTGTGCCGATGTCGTACTCGATGACGTCATTTGCCAAGCTCGGCCTGCTCGATCAGCTGATCGAAGGCGTCGACGCCGATGCGCCGGATGCTGCGCAGATCGAGCGCGTGCGTCAGGTGTTAGTCGAACAGGTTCACAGCGCGCGTGACGGAAAACCCGACCTGTCGCATCGTCTGGAATCGGCTGCGGCTCAGAAGAATCGCGCCGCGTCGATCGAAGTGCGGCGGCGTCTCGCCGAACAATGGGATGCCGTGTAATGCAGGTCTGCGCGGCGCCGCCGTTTGCAGCCGATCATGCGTTGTCGTGCGATGCGCGGTGGCAAGCGCATGATCTGCTGCGCTTGCACCGTTTGCCGCAGTCTGACGGCGAACCCGCGTGGGTTCGCGGGGCATTCGAACGTGCGCCGTATGCGGTCGTGAGACGCGCGCTGGCGGCTGACGGCTTCGTGGCGATCGGCTTGCGCGGTGTGGAGCGCTCGCAGCGTTACGGCACGTGGGTGCATCTGGACGATATTGAAACGGCGGTGCCGCCGGAAGCGTTAGCGCGACTCAACCCGCTCGCGGGGCGCAATGCGTTACCTGCTTTCGCGGCCCTTGCCGCATTACAACGCGACGCGGTCGGCGGCGACACGGCCGGCGTGTTGGCTGGATTCGTCTGGGGACCAACTGGCAGCACAGGCTTCGAACTGGCCACTCAGGCACCCACCGTCACGCTCTCGAGCGATCTCGATCTGCTGATCCGCGCGCCGGAAAAACTCTCCCACGACACGGCCATTCAGTTGCTGAACCAGCTGCAAACCATCGCGCAACGCGCCGGCATTCGCGTCGACGCGCAACTTGAAACGCCCGCAGGCGGCGTTGCGCTGGCCGAATGGGCAGCGGGCAAAGCACGCGCAATGGCACGCCATGCTCGCGGCCCACAGTTGGTGACCGATCCGTGGGCGCCCGCTCACGTCGATGCCTGATGCTCGCCCTTCTGTTTCCCGGCCAGGGTGCGCAATCCGACGGATTTCTGCATCGCCTGCCGCAGCACCACGCTGTAACCGACACACTCGACGAAGCGTCTCAGGTGCTCGGCACCAACGTACTCACACTCGACACGCCAGACGCTTTGCGCTCGACCATCGCCGTTCAGATCGGGTTGACCGTCGCGGGGGTGGCAATCACGCGCGCACTGGCGAATGAACAGTTCACGCCGGAGATCAGCGCGGGTTTGTCAGTGGGTGCGTACGCAGCGGCGGTCAGTTGCGGCGCGATACGCTTTGACGACGCGTTACGGATGGTGCGAAAACGCGCCGAATTGATGGAGACAGCGTACCCGTCCGGCTACGGTCTCGCTGCTGTGTCGGGTTTGACCGAACACCAACTGGAAACACTCGCCGCACAGCACGCGGATGCGAGCGGTCAACGTGTCTATGTCGGCAATGTGAACGCGCCGCGCCAGATCGTCATGGCGGGGGCGAATGGTGCGCTGGACACGTTCATCGAACGGGCGCTGGCGGCAGGCGCACGCAAAGCCGTCCGTCTTGCGGTAAGCGTGCCATCACATTGCGAACTGCTCGCGCATGCCACGGACGAGCTGGTTGCCTACGCACAGCACGTACCTTTCCACACGCCGCACAGCACCTACATCGGCAATCGCGGGGGCCGCCCCCTGTACACAGCAGAGGCTATTCGCGACGATCTCTCAACCAATATGCGCTACACCGTACGCTGGTTCGACGCGCTCACGGTCATGCAGGAAATGGGCGCCCGCGTGCTAATCGAAGCGCCTCCGGGTCAGGTATTGACGGACATTACACGCGAGAACTTTCCGGATACCACCGCCCTTGCCGCGAGTACTTTTACGTTCGAAAGGCTGGTGGCGACGGCCCAACGGCGCCTCGAGGCAAATTGAGCACAGGCACGCCGCCATTCGGCCGACGCACGCTTCATGGCTCACTCGACAAAGATTTCCTGCAGCGTAGACAACGCATTCGATAGCGCCGTATCAGACACCGAGCCGGCGCGTTTCACAAGCCGCGTCTTATCTACCGTGCGAATCTGGTCGAGAAGGATCAAACCCTTCTTGCGCAGGAACGTGAGCGGGACACGAAAAGGCGCCGCGCGACCGGCAGTGGTCATGGGCGCGACAATCACGGTCCGCAGGTGATCGTGCAACTCTGCCGGCGAAACCACGACACAAGGACGCGTTTTCTGAATCTCGCTGCCGACGGTCGGATCCAACGCAACGAGCCAGACGTCGCCGCGCGCTACCACTCGAGCCCCGCGTCATCGGCGTTGGGAAATTCGCCCATCACCAGCGTGTCGTCTTTCGATGCCGCCAACGAACGGCTTGCGTCGGCCCATCCCGCACGCGCTTTCTTTTGCGGACGCCGTATCACCAACGCGTTTCCTTCCACTTGCATATCCACTTCGTCCTCCAGCCCAAGTTGGGTCAAGATCGGTTTCGGAATCAGTACACCATGGGAATTACCCATTCTGCGGATGGTCGTTTTCATGGCTGAACCTGAAGTGAAATCCTAAACGGTCGGGGCAGTAAAGTAAACACAATGTTATTACAGTGTAGCACGGCAAATGGCATAAGACGAATGACGTGTTTTGCGTGCTTTCGATCGCTCGCTTCACCGCCTCTCGATCAACTGCCGCCCCATCGCCTTCGCGTAGTGATCACATGCGCTGCGCGCGACATGTGACGCCGCCAGCACACCAACGTCAGCGTCGTCGCGGTAATACATGGCAACGTCGATCGGCGGCGGCAGTGGACGCACCTGCAATTGCCCCAGTTCGCCACTGCTCAGGAAAGGCTCGACGAACAAGGCCGGCACGGCCGCAATCCCATAGCCATCGCGCAACAGTTTCACAATCACCGCCACCGACGGCATGCAGGTCACCTGGGTATCCGCAAGCGGCACACCGGCGCGCTTCGCGAGCGTCGCCACGATCGCTTCCACGGCGACTTGCGGCGCGGTGCCACGGCCGAACGTCAGCACGGGTTTCTGCAATACCGTCTGCACATGTTTCGCGCGGTTCGACGGAATCAGATCGTGGCGCGCTATCCAGCGCACCGGATAGCTCGCCAGCAAGGTCGAAACGATCGACGCTTCCTGCTCACCGGTTTCCTCCACCTGAATGACGAGATCCAATTCGCCAGCGCGCAACCGCGGCCCCAGTACGGCGCTCGAGTCAACGGTCAGGTCTACGACGATGCGGTTGTACTCGACGTTCAGCATCCGGATGTAGTCCGGCAACCAGCTATGCACCACCGTTTCGATGACGCCGAGCCGCAGCCGCTTCGTCACCTGGGTTTCGTCCTGTGCGGCCAGTTGCAGCGAGCGCGTGGCCTGCACCACCGAGCGCGCATGCGCAAGCAGCCGTTCGCCATGCGTCGTGAGTTGGAACTCGGCAGCGTCGCGCTCGATCAACTCGACGCCCAACTCGGCTTCAAGCGTTTTGATGCGTAGCGAAATCGCGGCGGGCGTTGCGTGCATTGCAACGGCGGTCGCGCGAAAACTGCCTAGACGGGCGAGCGTCAGAAACGTTTCGACAAAGCGGGTATTCATTGCATTAGCTCTCTCAACAGCGGCCCGAAGTACTCGATCATCGCCGCAAAACCAGTGGCAACGCTGTTAAGTTTAATTTAACGAAACACAAGAATAACTCGCTGGATGGATATTTTTGGCGTTACTAATCTGGATTCCGTCAGTCACCCAGACCTAGCTGGAGTCGAGCCGTTCATGTCCTACACGCCTTCCGAGTTTCGTCAGCAGATTCGCAGCCGCCGCCTGTCCGGGCCGACTGCGGGCTACTGTGGCGACTATGCGCAAGCCAACCTCGCCATCCTGCCCAAGCAATACGCCGACGACTTCCTGCGCTTTTGCACGCTCAATCCGAAGGCTTGCCCATTGCTCGGCATCGGCGAACCGGGCGAATGGCGCGTGCCGTCGCTCGGCGCCGATCTCGACATACGCAACGACGTCCCCGCGTTTTACGTGTACCGCCACGGCGAGCGTACCGAGGAAGTGCATAGCCTCGACGAGCTATGGCGCGACGATCTCGTGGTGTTCGCGATCGGCTGCTCGTTTTCGTTCGAGGAAATGTTGCGGCGCGAAGGCATTCCGCTGCGTCATATCGAACAGCAGGTCAACGTGCCGATGTATCGAACACGCGAACGCAACGTGGCCGCAGGCGTATTCGGCGGCAACCGCGTGGTCTCGATGCGGCCGATGAAAGCCGCCGACGCGATCCGAGCCATTCAGATCACCAGCCGTTTTCCCGCGGTACATGGCGCACCGGTTCATATCGGCGACCCATCGCTGATCGGTATCCGTGACATCACGCGGCCCGATTTCGGCGACGCGGTCGAAGTGCGCAGCGACGAATTACCCGTTTTCTGGGCCTGTGGCGTCACGCCGCAAGCCGCAATAGAAAGCGCGCGCTTGCCGTTTGCGATCGCGCACAAACCGGGACACATGCTCGTCACCGACATTCCCAACACCACGCTGGCGGTCTTTTAGCCGCAGCCTCATTTGTCCCAACCACGAGCCGCGCGGTAAGACGCGGCCACTGACTACGACCGGAGCCCAAGCATGAAAACCGAAGCGCAGTTGACCGCAGACGCCGAGTGCTACGACGCTCCCGGCACAGGGAAAGGACCGTTCGCGTGGTATCGGCAGATTTCCACCGGCGAAAAGCGTGCGTTCTGGAGCTGCAAGATCGGCTACGTGCTCGACGCCATGGACACGCAATTCCTGAGCTTCGTGATTCCGACACTCATTGCGACATGGGGCATCACGCGCGGCGATGCGGGTCTCATCGGAACGGTCACGCTGCTGAGTTCGGCAGTCGGCGGCTGGGCGGCCGGTGTGCTGTCCGATCGCATCGGCCGGGTGAAAACCTTGCAAATCACGATTCTCTGGTTCGCGGTGTTCACGCTCGCTTGCGCACTGGCGCAGAACTTCTCGCAGCTGCTGTGGGCGCGCGGATTGATGGGGCTCGGCTTCGGCGGCGAGTGGACGGCAGGTGCGGTGCTGATCGGCGAGGTGATCCGGCCGCGTGACCGTGGCAAAGCGGTCGGCCTGGTGCAGGCAGGCTGGGCGATCGGCTGGGGCGTGTCGACGCTGCTATTCATGGCCGTGTTTTCATGGATACCGGCGGATTACGCATGGCGCGTGCTGTTCGCGATCGGCATTGCGCCGGCGCCGTTCGTGATCTGGATCCGCCGCTTCGTCGAAGAACCGGAGGTGCATCGGCAGCAGAAAAAAGCGCAAGCCGCGGCACAAACGCGCCCTTCGCTGCTCGACATCTTCCGCGGCGATATCGTCTGGACGACGCTGCGCGCATCCGTTCTCGCGACCGGTGTGCAAGGCGGCTACTACGCGGTGACCACGTGGCTGCCGACGTATCTGAAAACCGAGCGGCACCTAAGCGTGATCGGCACCGGCAGCTATCTGGGCGTGGTGATTGTCGGTTCGTACTGCGGCTATCTGACGGGCGCTTACGTCAGCGACAAAATCGGCCGCAAGCGTGCGTTCATCGCGTTCGCGCTAGCCTCGTGTGCGATCGCGTTGATCTATACGCAACTGCCGCTCGATAACCTCACCATGCTCGTGCTCGGCTTCCCACTCGGTTTCTGCGCGTCCGGTATTTTCTCGGGGATGGGCGCATTCCTCACCGAGTTGTTTCCGACGCGCATTCGCGGCTCCGGTCAGGGGTTCTGCTACAACTTCGGGCGGGCGGTCGGCGCGACGTTTCCGCTCCTGATTGGCCACGTCTCGCAGACCATGACGCTCGGTCACGCGATCGGCGTATTCGCCGCCGCGGCATACGGTATCGTGATCCTCGCCGCGCTGACCTTGCCGGAAACCAGGGGACGCGAACTCAACGCAGCCTAAGCCGCGCCACCGCACATTCTTCCTATAGCGCCTGCTCCGGCGCGCGTCCGATGACATGTGAATCGGACGCCGCGGCTGTGTCACCCCGGCCGCGCTCCCGGCGTGGCGTCACGACAGCACCGGTGCCTCCCGGACGCCCCACCGATTTTGCATGCCGCTCGATCAGCCGTTGCAGCAGGCAGAAGGCGCACAGCAACGCGCCAATCACGATACGGGTCCACCACGAACTGAGCGTGCCGTCGAAGGTAATCAGCGTCTGGATCGTGCCCAGAATGCCGACACCGAACAGCGAGCCGATCACATAGCCGACGCCACCCGTCAGCAAGGTTCCGCCGATCACCGTCGCCGCGATCGCGTCGAGTTCCATACCCTGCCCTTGCAGGCCATAGCCCGACAGCACGTAGAACGTGAACACCGCGCCGCCAAGGGCCGAACAGAACCCGCTCAGCGCATACACGCCGATCCGCGTACGCGCGACCGGCAAGCCCATCAGCAACGCCGAGCGTGGATTGCCACCAATCGCATACACGTTGCGACCAAAACGCGTGAAATGCGCGACATAGATCGCCGCGGCGAGCGTGACGAGCGCGATCAACACATTGGCGGAAACCGAACCGACGCCGATGTTGAGGCGAAACGCGGAAATCTTCTGGAACGTCGGATCGTTGATGGTGATCGACTGTGTCGTGATCAAAAAGCACAAGCCACGCGCGAAGAACATGCCGGCCAGCGTGACGATGAACGCCTGCAAGCGGAAGAAATGAATCAGCGCGCCCTGCACCGCGCCGAACACCGTGCCCATCAGCAACACGATCGGCACGATCAGCCAGACCGGCCAATGCATGTGTTCGGACAGCACCGCTTCGACGATGGTGGTCAGCGCCACTACCGAGCCCACCGACAGATCGATCCCGCCGGATACGATCACAAACGTCATGCCGATTGCGACGATCAGCAGGAAGGCGTTATCGACCAGCAGATCGAGCAGCACTTGCCACGAAAAAAACCCGGTGTACATCACCGAGCCGAAACCGAACAGCGCGCAAAACAGCAGGATGGTGACGGCGATCGGCAGCGTGCGCGGATCGACGATATGGGCCCAGGCGTCGAGGAGTCGTCTCATCGCGCCACCCCGCGCTGCATGAAGAGCGACACGGCAAGCGCGCGCGCAGAAGGCGATTGGATCACGCTCACCGCGAGCACCACGGCCGCCTTGACGACGAGCGTCGCTTCCGGCGGCACGCCGATCGAATAGGTCGTATAGGTAAGTGTCTGGATGATCAGCGCGCCCAGCACGGTGCCGGTGAGGCTGAAGCGGCCGCCGAGCAGCGACGTGCCGCCGAGTGTCACCGCCAGAATCGCGTCAAGTTCGAGCAGTAGCCCAGCGTTGTTGCCATCGGCGCTGCGCACGTTCGAACTGATGAGGATGCCCGCCATCGCGGCCGTCAATCCCGAGAATCCGTACACCGCGAATACCAGCGCTTTCGAGCGCAGACCGACGAGACGCGTCGCCACCGGATTGACACCGATCGCGCGA
The DNA here is from genome assembly GCA_900142905.1 of Burkholderia sp. GAS332. Lineage (NCBI taxonomy): Bacteria > Pseudomonadati > Pseudomonadota > Betaproteobacteria > Burkholderiales > Burkholderiaceae > Burkholderia > Burkholderia sp. GAS332. The sequence continues at coordinate 2,084,897 of FSRV01000002.1, forward strand.
ATGAAGAGCCCGAGCGCGGTGCCTTCAACAAGCACCGCAGTGGCCAGCACGGCAACGCTCGCGATCCACACGGAACACGGCACGCCCAGCCAATAGCCGCCACCCACGAACAGATAGCCCGGTGCGCCAATCGGGATGATCTGCCCCGCCGTCAGCAATTGTGCAATGCCACGGCCGGCGACCATCAGGATCAACGTGGCGATGATCGGTTGCATGCCGACGAACGACACCAGCAGCCCGTTCCACATGCCGCTCAACACGCCGACGATCAACGCGGCCACCAAGGCTTGCGCGATCAAGCCGGCGCTCGGTGTAGGTTGCGTCGCGAGGATCGTGGCCGCGGCGGCGCCGGCAATCGCCACAACCGCGCCGACCGAAATATCGATGCCGCGTGTCGCGATCACAAGCGTCATACCGGTGGCGACCAGCGCCAGTGGCGCCGCGCGATTCAATACGTCGATCGGCGCGCCGAACAAGTGGCCGTCGAGCATCCGCAGCGACAGAAAATGCGGGTTCACCCACAGGTTCAGGCCACACAACAGCACCAGCGTGACACACGGCCAGATCAGCGGACGCTCCGCACCGTCGCGCACGAACCAGTTCGATAGCTTCATTCGCCGCTCCCCGCGATGAGTCGATAAATGTTGTCTTCGTTCGAAGCCTTGCCGGCCACTTCAGCGATCTTGCGGCGGTCGCGCAACACCGCCACGCGATGACTCACGCGCAGCACCTCGCCGATCTCCGATGAAATGAACAGAATGCTCAGACCGTTCGCGCACAGCGCCAGCAAGCGGTCCATGATGTCGAACTTCGCGGCGACGTCGATGCCGCGGGTAGGCTCGTCGAGAATCAGCAGCTTGGGATCGGTGGCGAGCCAGCGCGCGAGCAGCGCTTTCTGCTGGTTGCCGCCGGAGAGCAGCCCGATCGGCTGATCGGCGTCCGTCGCCTTGATGCCGAGACGCTCGATCCACAGGTCCGCGATTTCATGCGCGCGCTGCCGTTTGATCTTGCGCCACCAGCCGCGCCGCGCCTGCAACGCCAGCAGAATGTTCTCGCGAATCGACAGTTCGGCGACAATGCCCTCTTTCTTGCGGTCCTCCGCGCAGTAACCGATGCCGTGAAGCACGGCGTCGTGTGGCGAACGCAGCCGTACGGGCCTGCCTTCGATCAGGATGGTGCCACTGTCGGCGCGGTCCGCGCCGAACAACAGCCGCGCGGTCTCCGTGCGGCCAGACCCTAGCAGACCGGCAAGGCCCAGGATCTGACCTGGCTGCACGTCAAGGTCGATCGGCTGCAGCGTGCCGCGCCGCCCGACGCCGCGCAGTTCGATAAACGGCTGAACGGCTTCCTTGCTCTGAGGCCCTTCATGGGTGGCGTGCCCGTCATGGGCCGCTTCACGCAACCGCGCACTCATGCGTTCGTGCCCGACCATCTTCGCGACCAGTTGATCGGCCGGCAGATCGCGTGCGAGGTATTCGCCTTCACGCTCGCCGTTGCGCATCACCGTGATGCGATCGGAGATGGCATAGGTCTGCTCGATAAAATGCGTAACGAACAGAATCGCGATGCCCGATTGCTTAAGATGGCGAAGTATTTTGAAAAGCTGGGCGACTTCGCCATCGTCGAGGCTGGAGGTGGGTTCGTCGAGAATCAGCACGCGTGCGTCGACTGACAGCGCTCTGGCGATCGCCACCATCTGTTGAACGGCGATCGGGTAGGCGTCGAGCGATCGGGTGACGTCGAGCGTCACGTCGAGACGAAGCAGCGCGTCCTGCGCACGGCGCTTGATGTCGGGCCAATCGATCGCGCCGAAACGCTTTGGCTGCCGGCCCGCAAAGATGTTCTCCGCCACCGACAGGTTCGGGCACAGGTTCACTTCCTGATACAGCGTGCGCACGCCGGCCGCCTCGGCCTCCTGCGGCGAAGCAAACGCCACGATCTCGCCGCCCAGACGGATCGTGCCGGCGTCAGGCGCGATCACGCCGGTCAGCACGTTGATCAAGGTGGATTTGCCGGCGCCGTTCTGCCCCATCAGCGTGTGGATCTCGCCGGGGAACAGGCGAAAGTCCACCCGCTGCAGCGCTTTTACGCCCGGGAACGTCTTGCTGACACCGGCGGTCGCCAGAATGGGCTCGAGTGCATTCGAGTCGGCGCCAGTGCGAGCGTCACCTGTGACGGCGCCAATGGTACTGGCGGGTAGCGGATTCGGTTCTGAAGCGGGATGCGTCATAGACCTCGCTCGATCGGCGGTGCGTTGGTCGGATGAGTTCGGGTACGCCAAGTCGGACGCAACCCGATTCAGCGGAAAAGAGACCGCCCGCTGCCGAAGCAGCCAGGCGGTCAGGCACCACTGGAGAAACTCCTGCGATCTGTCCGTACTTCGTTTGTGTCCTGCGCCTATCGTTTGGATAGCTAATCAGTTAGCCAATCCACTCTGCCCCATACCTGTCCACCTCAGTACTTGCGTGTCGGCAGAGTCTGCGCCGCGACGCTCATCGGGAAGACGGTCTCTTGCGTCAGGATGCGCTTGGGCAGCGGCTTGCCGGCCACCACGTCCTTGACTGCCGACATCAGTTGCGGCCCCAGCAGCGGGCTGCACTCCACATCGACGTTCATCTTGCCCGCGACCATCGCCTGGAAGCCACCCTTGGTCGCATCGAACGAGACGACGGTGATGTCCTTGCCCGGATGCATGCCGGCCTCTTCCATCGCCTGGATGGCGCCAAGCGCCATATCGTCGTTATGCGCATAAACTACATTTATTTTATTTCCATAAGTTTTTATAAATGCTTCCATCACCTGCTTGCCACCGGCAAGCGTGAAGTCGCCGCTTTGCGACGCGATGATCTTGAATTTGGGATCGCTCTTGATCACTTCGATCAGGCCGGCATGCCGGTCATTGGCAGGCGCGGAGCCGACCGTGCCCTGAAGTTCGGCGATGTTGATGGGACCTGGGTCGTTTTTATAGTGATCTTCGAGCCAATGGCCGCCGCGCCGGCCCTCTTCCATGAAATCCGAGCCGATCATCGTCACGTACAAAGACGTGTCCTTCACGTCGATGTTGCGGTCGGTCAGGATCACTGGAATGTTTGCGGCTTTAGCTTCGCGCAGCACCGGCTCCCAGCCGGATTCGACGACCGGAGAGAAGGCGATCACATCGACTTTCTGCGCAATGTAGGAGCGGATCGCCTTGATCTGGTTTTCCTGCTTTTGCTGGGCGTCGGAGAATTTGAGCTTGATATTCGCTTCCGCCGCCGCGGACTTCACCGACTCGGTATTGGCGGTTCGCCATGCGCTTTCGGCGCCGACCTGGGCGAAACCGAGGGTGATCTGTTTGTCCTGCGCGTAAGCGCCCGGCGTTGTCAGCATCAGCGCACCAATGCTCGAGCAAAGCGCGAGCGCGCCCAACGCACGACATGCGGCGCGTCGTGTATTCGCCATGACTGTCTCCTGATCGTTGTTGTGTAGGCGATCCATCGAACCCGCCCAGCGGTTGCGGCCCTCACGGTGCGTGGATCGTGATGTAGCGTAGTGTCTGGGGCGTTAACCGTCCAATCATATGATTCGCGATGGCGATACCAATTTTGGTATGGCGGGCGGAATCGGCGATGGCCTGGACGCGGGCGATGCGGCGAACTCGCTCGAGAATGAACGGTGCTGGAGCGCGGCGTTTGAGAAGCTTTTTATGCGCTTAAGTGCCCGGCTTCAGGTTCGGGCAGGCAGTGAGTGGGTGCTGGGCTTTCGGCTTTCGGACCAAGGACTAAACGGCCGACGGCTAGCCCGCAAGCTAGCGGTTGGCCGCGCGCGGCGTCACCCAACGGAACGTCAGATTAATGCGCTCGCCGGCCACACGCGGCTCTTTCGGCACGCGATGCCGCCAGGCGGCCTGCGTGTCGCCCTTCATGACCAGCAAGCTGCCGCCCTTGAGTGAAAACGATTGCACGACGCCGGTCTTGTTGTGCCGCAAGTCGAAAGTGCGCGCGACGCCCAGGCTGACCGACGCGATCACCGGCTGGGCGCCGAGCTCCGGCTCGCGGTCCGCGTGCCACCCCATGCTGTCGGTGCCGCTGCGATAGCGGTTGATCAACACGCTGTTAAAGCGCGCGTGGCAGGCTGCTTCCGCAGCGGCCCGCAGTTCGGCGACGGTCGGCGTCCACGGTTGCGGCACGTTGCGAATTCCGGAGTAGACGTAGACCGCGTCCGGCTCGCCCTGCCAGGCCGTTAGCCGCGGCAGCGGCACACGGCCGGCAGGCGTGCCCATCATGTCCTGACGCCATGCCACTTCGCCGATGAGTTGCGTTAAAGCGTGCGCCGCGGCATCGGGCGCGAGCCACTCGGGATACCAGTCCACGTCCGGCACGGGAAGGTCATCGAAAAGATCCGCCATGAGATTGCCTGAATGCCATTGCGCACGCGATAAGCGCGCGAGTGAGAACCTTGGCTATTATGGCGGCAACGACGATGCCGATCACGCTAGGGGCTTGCGCAGTCATCCGCCGCTGTGATCCACCGCTGTCATCCATTTTTCTCACTCTGCTACTTCAACGGACTACCATCATGATTCTTTCCGATCAGGCGCTCGATCAGCTCTTTCGCGAAGCGCGCACCCATAACGGCTGGCAGGCCAAACCGGTCGACGACGCCGTGCTCAAGCAACTCACCGAGCTCGTGCTGCTCGGCCCGACCTCGGCCAATTCGAGCCCCGGCCGCTTCGTCTACGTGAAAACGCCCGAAGGCAAAGAGAAGCTGCGTCCGGCCTTGTCGCCCGGCAATCTCGAGAAAACGATGGCGGCGCCGGTCACGGTGATCGTCGGCATGGACATGGAGTTCTACGAGCATCTGCCGAAACTGTTTCCGCATGCCGACGCGCGCAGCTGGTTCGCCGGCAACGACAAGGCGATCGCGGCTACGGCCTTTCGCAATTCGACGCTGCAAGGCGGCTATCTGATTCTCGCGGCCCGCGCGCTCGGTCTGGACACAGGTGCGATGTCGGGCTTCGAAGCCGCCAAGGTCGACGAGGCGTTCTTCGCCGGCACGACCGTGAAGTCGAACTTCCTGATCAATCTGGGCTACGGCGATCCGTCGAAGCTGTTCCCGCGCAGCCCGCGCTTCTCCTTCGACGAAGCGGCCCGGATCGCCTGACAGGCCGTTGGCCGCCGGTGCGTTTAACTGAAGAGCGCTACGTAGAAGACCACCGCGCCGATCACCGCACCGATAAAGCAAAAACCTTCATCGGCGTCGTCGCCATTCGAACGCAACCACGCGCCGACGACGCCGAACAGCCCCGCGATGCCGAGCGCAACGCATACCATCACCACGTCGAATAACGCGCTTTTGCCCAGCTCGGAGAAGTCGATGTCGCGCACGCCGAAGTACAAGCCGATCGCCATCAACGATATGCCCACGAGCGGCAGCATGACGTGGCTGCCCTCTCGTCCGACGTGATGCCCATGAAATCCGTGGCGTACGTGATTGCCTGATCCGAGCAGTTTCATGATGCACCTCCTGCCTCGCCCTCAACCGACCACAACACGAACCGCCGCCGGGCCGCGATGGCCCTGAGACGACCCGCTTCTATTTGAGAATAGTGCACGGGAAACACAATTCAAAGCCCATTTAATTAGACTGCCGCGGCAGTTCAAACGGCGGTATGCGGCGATGGAAATTGCTGCAATGCGGCATCCGTCTTCCACGCCAGGCACGGCCGCATTCGGCCGCCCCTGGAAGCAAATCTGGCGCTGTCGGCAAGGGGGTTCACATCTCGGTAGAATGATCCGGCTCGTCCGCTATTTGATGATTGCGGTTGGCGAGCCGCCGCCGTCTTTCCGTTCGTGCCGGCCCCTTCCCGCCTCTATCCTTTCTATGCGCCGCTCATCGTTTCTTGTTCGCTTCATCGTGATTGGCATCCTGCTGCATATCTACGTCGGCTTTCGTCTGATTCCCGATATGCCGGTCAGCGCCACCGGACGGTGGTTATGCGCGCTGTGGCTGGTGCTGTCGATCTTTCTGATACCGCTCGGCATGCTGGCGCGCACCATCAAACAGCAGCCGCTCAGCGACCGCCTCGCGTGGATCGGCCTGCTGGCGATGGGCTTCTTCTCGTCGCTGCTGGTTCTGACGTTCGCGCGAGACCTCGCGCTCGCCTCGCTGCTCACCGTCGATGCAATCTGGCCGAACACGATTGCCATCGCGCACTGGCGCATCGGCTCGGCGGCAGCGGTACCGCTGCTTGCGCTGCTCTCGACACTCGTCGGTCTGTTCAACGCACGGCGCCGTGCCAAGGTGGTGACGATCGAGGTGCCGATCGACGATTTGCCGGCAGCGCTCAACGGCTTCACGATCGTCCAGATCAGCGATATCCACGTCGGCCCAACCATCAAAGGCCGTTATGTGGATGCGATCGTCGATGCGGTGAATCGTCTCAAGCCGGATCTGATTGCCGTCACCGGCGATGTGGTGGACGGCAGCGTGCCGCAACTGACCAGGCACACGCAGCCGCTGTCGCGGCTCAGTGCGCGCCACGGCGCGTTCCTTGTGACCGGCAACCACGAGTACTACGCCGGCGCGAACGCATGGATCGATGAATTCCGGCGCCTGGGGTTGAACGTTCTGCTCAACGAGCATGTGATCGTGGAACACGACGGCGCGCGCGCCGTGATCGCAGGGGTCACCGATTACTCGGCAGGCCATCATGACCCCTTGCATCGCAGCGACCCGGTTGCGGCCCTCGCCGGCGCCCCTGGCGACGTGCTGATCAAGGTACTGCTCGCGCACCAGCCGCGCTCCGCCGAAGCAGCCGCAGCAGCAGGCTTCACGCTGCAGCTATCCGGCCACACCCACGGCGGCCAGTTCTTCCCGTGGAATTTCTTTGTGCGTCTCCAGCAGCCGTTCACGGCCGGTCTCGCCCGGCTGAACGGCCTGTGGGTCTACACGAGTCGCGGCACCGGCTATTGGGGACCGCCGAAGCGCCTGGGCGCCCCCTCGGAGATCACGCGATTGCGCCTCGTGCCAGGCGAGCCCGACTGATGCATCGAGCCATGCGCCACGTATCGGCGCACCGAAGTCATATTGGATAGCGCGAAATAACGCGGACGTCCGCCAAGGACATCCGCGCTCCAGCGCTGAAGCGCCGCTTCAGCTAATTTGAGTTACTGCGCAGGCGCCACGGCCACGCTGACTTGCGGTGCGTACGCCACCGACACTTGCATACCCGGCGTCACGCCGGCGACCTTTGCCGGCTCGCGGCCCTGGATATGAAACACCGCGCCATTCGGGCCCTTCAGGGCCATGATGCCGGACGCGTGGTCGACGGCCTGAACTTCGGCGCTCACGTGCTGCACCGTGTTCTGCGGTACCGGTTGGGCGGCGGCGCCGTGGCCGTCGGCACCACGCGTCACGCTGATCATGGCACTGCGCATCATGCGGATGTGGACCTTGCCACCTTGCTTGATCTGCGCCAGGTTGCTCGTATCGGTAACCGTGAATGACGCTTCGCCGCCCTGTGCGTCGAGCAAGGTCACCGAATGTTGAGTCTGGTCAACCGCCTTCACGACACCATCTGCCTGCAGCGTGCTGCTGCCTTCAAACGGCGCGGGCAGACCGGCGGCGAACGACACGAGGGGAGCCGCAGCAATCAATGCACCGGCAACAATGCCAAGAGCCTTATCTTTCATACATTCCTCAATTGGGTGAGCAGCGGAAAAGAGACGATGTCGTGCGGATCGGATGCGCGTGGCATGACACAAGGGCAACCAAAAAGTATTTAGGCGAAACCGTGAGAAGTGAAACGTGGATTGAGCGCCAAAACGCACGACGCGTTTCGAAGTGTGCAAACAGTGTGTTTTCCGGGATGGACGCCGTCAACATTCGGAGTCCGTATTTATGCAAAGAAAGTTCCTAACTTGTCGCGGGATTTTCCGAAGCAGCGGACGGCGTATTCCACCGCCCTGCTCCATCCCGGCTTGACTTAACTTTGCAGAGCTGCCTAAAATTCGCCCAGTTCATTTAACCGGAATCACGATCTTGGACAGTAGCAGGAGTACCCGTCGAGCTTCGATCTGCCCGCTCGCCTGATCCGCAAGATTTCCGCGCCAGCCTTTACCTGTCGCCGTCTTGCCTTCGGGCCCGACGGTGCACGTCGTTTATACCTCGTTTTTATCCGCGCACTGCCAGTGAAGTGCTGCATGGCTCAATGCCGTGCCGATGCTCCATGACTTTCAGCACGCGAGCGTTGGGCTCGCTTGTCTCGTCACGCCTGACCGCGGCTGCATGCCATGCATGGATGCGTGCGGCTGTCACGCGTAAGGTTCACACTGTGCGAATACGCGCCTCAACCTTTCTTACCGATGACAATTGAATTCGTCTTGCGGCTCCTGGCCGCCTTCAGCTGCGGCGTCGCGATCGGCCTCGAACGGCAGATGCGCCAGCGTAACGCCGGCCTGCGCACCATCACGCTGGTCGCCAGCGGCGCGTGCCTGTTCGTCACGCTCGGCGTGCTGACCGGCAACGGAACGGCCGGCATCACGCAGATTGCCGCGTATGTCGTATCCGGCGTCGGCTTTCTCGGCGGCGGCGTCATCATGCGCGACAAGGGCTCCATTCAGGGGATCAACACCGCCGCGACCCTATGGTGCTCCGCAGCGGTCGGCGTATTGTGCGGTGCGGGGCATTACGGCCCGGCGCTCGCCGGCACCGCGGTCGTGCTGCTGACCAATACGGCGCTGCGTGAAGTGAGCCGTTTGATCAACGCGACGCCCGTTTCGAACGCGGACCTGGTACGCGAGTATGTGCTGACGATCGTATGCCGGGAGGCCGATGAGATTCACATTCGTACCGCGGTATCCAACTCGATGTATTCGACACCGCTGTCGTTCCAGAGCCTGACGAGCGAAGATGTCGACGACGATACGGGACGCATTCGCGTTACGGCAACATTAAAGCTGCATCCGAAAGACCAGCCGAAACTCGAGCAGATGGCAAGCCGCATCAGCATGGAAAAGAGCGTATCGAGCGTCAGCTGGACGGCCAAAGAAGCGGAACCGACGCCAGAGTGAGTCTCTGCGCGTAAGCTCCCCATATTCGCGCGCATCGTCTACACTTAGTTTGCAATAGATTTAGACAATGTTAATTCCGCGTCCTGAATATGGACTGTCCCATAACCTTCGACTAAGCTCTGTCACCGTGAATTTTTCACACTCAACCATGGAGTCTCGAATATGGAACACGGCATCATTGCATGGCTCATCATCGGCGCAGTCGCCGGCTGGCTGGCCGGCGTGCTCGTCAAGGGCGGCGGCTTTGGCCTGATCGTCGACATCATCGTCGGGATTGTCGGCGCGTTCATCGGCGGCTGGCTTGCCGGTGTGCTGCACATTTCGCTTGGCGGCGGCTGGATCGGTTCGATCATTACCGCTGTGATCGGCGCCGTCATTCTGCTGTTTCTTATCCGGCTCGTCCGGCGCGGCACCTGAGCGTAGCACCTGATGTCTTACGGCGTCGGGGGCGAATGCCACCTGACGCCGGTTTTACCTAGAGTTTAGAGTGGTGCTTCCACTGCCGGCAACATCGAGCCGGTGTCACGCAGCCGCGTATGCCAAGCGAAAGCCTGGTCCAACTGATGCGGCGTTTGCCCACCCCATCGCAAGGCGTCCCGATAGTAGTCGCGAAGCAGATCGCGATACAGCGGATGCGCGCAGTTCTCGATGATCAGCGTAGCGCGTTCACGCGGCGCCAGTCCACGCAGATCGGCCAAGCCCTGCTCCGTCACGACCACGTCCACATCGTGTTCGTTGTGATCGCAGTGCGGGACCATCGGCACGACACTCGAGATGCGGCCACCCTTCGCCATCGACTTCGTCGCAAAGATCGCGCATGACGCGTTGCGCGCGAAATCGCCCGAGCCGCCAATGCCGTTCATCATGTGCGTGCCGCCCACGTGCGTGGAATTCACATTGCCGTAAATGTCGAACTCCAACGCGGTATTCAACGCAATCAGACCCAGCCGGCGAATCACTTCAGGATGGTTGCTCACCTCCTGCGGACGCAACACCAGGCGATCGCGATAGCGCTCGAGTTCGCCGAACACCTGCGCCTGACGCGCGGCCGACAGCGTAATCGACGCACCCGAGGCGAACGTCACCTTGCCGGCGTCCATCAGATCGAAGGTCGAATCCTGCAGCACTTCTGAGTAAATTTCGAAGGCATCGAAAGGTGAATTGGCGAAGCCCGCCAGCACCGCATTGGCAATCGTGCCGATGCCCGCCTGCAACGGCGGCAAGTGGCGGGGCATGCGCCCACGCGCCACTTCGTGTTGAAAAAACGTTATCAAATGACCGGCGATCAACTCGGTTTCCGCGTCCGCGGGCAGCACCGTGGACGGGCTGTCCGCCTTATCGGTGATCACGATCGCCGCGATTTTGTCGAGCGGGATCTCGATGGCCTGCGTGCCGACACGGTCTTGCGGACGCACGATCGGCAGCGGTTCGCGATGCGGCCTGCGGCCCGGTATCCAGATGTCGTGCAGTCCCTCGAGCGCGAGCGGCTGGGCAAGATTGATTTCGACGATGACCTTGTCGGCGAGGATCGCGAAGCTGGCCGAGTTGCCGACTGATGTGGTCGGCACAATGCCGCCGGTTTCGGTGATTGCGGCAGCTTCGATAATGGCGATGTCGAGTTTGCCGAGCTGATTGGCGCGCAGCATCTCGACGGTTTCGGAGAGGTGCTGATCGACGAACATCACTTCGCCGCGATTAATCGCATCGCGCAGGGTCTTGTCGACCTGGAACGGCAAGCGGCGGGCCAACACATGCGCCTCGGTGAGCATGCGATCCACGTCATGACCGAGCGATGCGCCGGTCATCAACGTAATTTGCAGCGGCTTGCCTTCCTGGCGGACCCGCTCGGCGAGTGCGACAGGCACAGCTTTGGCGTCGCCCGCGCGCGTAAAGCCACTGGCGCCGACGCGCATGCCGTCCTGAATCAGTAGCGCCGCCTCGGCGGCTGAAGTGATTTTTCCGCGCAGCGCGGAGCAACGAATCCGGTCTTGGTACATGAAACTGAGTCTCTCCATAGTCACTAGTCAAGTCTACCGGTGCGCACGTCTGCGGTGCGCTTCGCTCAGTAGCCAGATCGTCGCACCAGCCGCGGCGTCTCGATGGGACGGCGTCGCGGCCAGGCGTTTCGTCGCGTGTGTAAAGCTCGCGACAGGTCCTGCGGGTGTTACGCGTGGCGCTGCTTAGCTGCCGAAGTAGAGATTGCAAAAGCTCATAGGCCCGACGCACTCTTCAGCCTTGGCCTTCGGTGCAACGATACGGCTTTGCTCGGCGACGCTGTTCGCGCGCGGTGCAGTTGCTTGTGCAACCTGTTGTTCCGGAGCGGCAGGCGCCGTTTGCGCATGCGCGACAGCAGCGGACAAAGAGCAGGCAATCAGGGCAATCTTCAACACATTCATTTCGTTCTCCAGTACTTACGATTACGGCCAGTAGGAAGTCCTCTTGGGAGACTGCGTGGCAGTGATGAAACTATATGACCGCCACCTATGCAGATAAACGGGGCTGGACGGAAGTGATCTTTCCATCTGGCAGAAGGATCGGGACGCACGCCCGATCCACCGCGCATGGGTCAACGTGCATTGAAAGGCGCGTCTTTGTCGAGCAACGCTGTGCGGATGAAGTGGAGGCAACTCAGGATGCGCTGCAGGTCGTGCCGCTTGTCGCGGTCCGCATGAACGGTTTCCAGGACGTCCTGCGCGACCCACGTGGCCGAGCGCACCGATACGAGTGCCCGCTCGAGCCCACGCGCGTCAGGCCGCTCGAAAAGCCGCGCGAGGTCGTCGCAAGTCTGCGCGAGGCTACTACGCCAGCGCGAATGAAGCGCTTGCGCGTAGCCGGCACGCGCCGCTTCATTGCGAAGATCGATTACGGCGTGCCCTACTTCGAGGGTGACGAGCATCCAGCGCAAGGCATCACGGCGGCGGCGGGAGCGCCGCGTCAACAGCATGCGCAACTGCGAGGTCAGATCGTGTGTACTCGACTGAAAGCGCTGATTGAGCCCGGGCAGTTCGTCCTTGCACGCGGACACGACTTGCGCGCGCAAATCACCTTTGATTCTTCGGGTGAGCCACGGCATATCCGCGGGAAACACCACCGCGAAAATGATCGCCGCGAGCAGGAGCGACGCCGTGATAGCGATGCCATTGTTGATCAGCAGGTCGGGCGCATACCTGACGACGTTGTCCGGTCCGGCGAGCAGGCAGAAGAACACCGAAAAACCGATGCCATACCCTGCCGCGCGCTTACGTGATGCGATGAAGGCGCCGAGCGCAAGCACCGGGGCGAGCATCGCGCAAAGAAGCGGAAAACCATCGATGTTCGGATATACGTAGCACGTGAAAAGGTAGCCGGTCATGGTTGCCAGTACCGCACCGACCGCCATCTGAACGGCCATTTTCGATGCGTTCGGCGCGGTCGACGTCAACGCACAGGCCAACGCCGCACCGATCACCGCCAGACCGCCGCTCGGCCAGTCGGTGGCGATCCAGAACCAGCCGGCGATCGCCATGACCGCCGCTGATCTGACGAAGGTAAACGCGACCACAAAGCCGTTCGTCTTGCTCACGTAGCGGCCGGCGGTGCGCTGCCCGGCTCCCGGTTTGCGCCGCGCCAAAGACGCATAGGTCTCGGAGTAACGGATCCATTCGTCGACAAATCGATATAGCAGCTCCGCGGCCGTATCGAAGTCCGCTAGCGATTCAGCGGATGCGGCTTCCAGCGGCCGTCTCGTTTCGCGCACGCGCCTTGGCAAGCTCGCCTGAAAGACCCGCAAACCAGCGGCTACGCGCAATGCATCGGCATTCGTGCCTTGGGTGGACGCCAGCAGTGCCGATAGCTCGCGGAAGTACGGCGTGACGGCGTCGACTATCCGGCTCGGGCCACTCACGCGCAGACGTTTGAGCAACTGATGCAGCGCATGCAGCCGCGCGCATGCGTCCATGAACTCGCCGTTCAGACGGCCGAGATGCGGGCTGCGTGAACGCATGGCTGGATCTTCGAAGGCAGCAAATGTTCGCGTCGCTTCAAAGCCGACAATCTCGTCGACGAGGTCCGCAAAGCGCCGTTCGAACTGGCCGCGCTCGATTCCACGGCCCAGCACGTCGGCAGCGAACGCAGTAAAATTTGTATATCGAAAGTGGAGCGCGCGCCGCAACGCAAGGCTGGAACGCTGCGGCACGATCAGTGCACTCACCGCGCTCGAACACACGATGCCGACCGCCACCTCCGCGGCGCGCGTGAGCGCCGCCAGAAACAGGTCGTGAGGCGCCGTGACATTCGGAATGCCGATCAGCGCGGCGGTGTAACCTGCCAGCACAAAACCGTACCATCTGAAATGCCGATACCGGACCGCTGCTGCGATACAGGCGCTCACCCAGCCGATCATGCCGAGCATGTACAACTCGGGCTGCTGGACGAACAGCGCGCCGAGCACCAGGGCCGCGACCGTACCCACTGCTGTGCCGAGAATCCGGTAGAAACTTTTGGCGAGCACCATGCCGCTGAACGGCTGCATCAGCACGAACACCGTGGTCATGGCGATTCGCGGCTGCTGGAGATCCAGCAACATGGCAATACCCAGCGCCAGCAGACCCGCGGTGACCGTTTTCAGCAGATGCAGCCAGATCAGACCGTCGCTGTTCGCCCAGTCGCCGACGGCCGGACTGAGTGTTGACAACATGACGCTCCACGGCCGGCGGGAATCCGCCGTCGGTTTGATCGCATGTTGGCGTTTCATGAGAAAGCAACGCGTCCCGGTTTGTCGCTGAAAGAAACACCGGTGAACGCTGCGCACACCGGCAGGCAAGGCGCCGATTGTAGGCGCATGCGCTGCGCGCATTAATATGACGGGCGCGGAACGTCCCTTCCAGAACGAACAACAATGCGCTTGCGGGACAGGCGGACAATACGGCTTCTGCCGTGAAATAGAAGGATCGATGGATACGTTACAAAATATGCGAGTGTTCGTGCGCGTGGTCGAAGCGGGGAGTTTTACCGCCGCCGCGCTGTCACTCAATTCGACGACTGGCGCGATGTCCCGCGCCGTCTCGGAACTCGAAGCTCATCTGCGTACGCGCTTGCTAAACCGGTCGACGCGGCGGCTCGCGCTCACCACAGCGGGCGAGCGTTACCTGAAGCGGTCTCAGCAGATCCTTGCCGATGTCGATACGGCGGAAGAAGAAGCGAGTTGCGCGCACGAACGCCCGACCGGCGCGTTGCGCATGCACAGTTTTGCCAGCATCGGCCAGCATTACGTGCTGCCGGCCATCTCGCGCTATCGCGCGCTTTATCCCGAAGTGACCGTCGAACTGACGTTGTCGCAACGCATGCCCGATCTGTTCGAAGGCAGCGCCGACGTCGCTGTGATCAGCGCCTCGACTCTGCCGAACTCCGAGCTCGTGTCGCTCCCGCTTGGTACAACTTTCAGCATCCTGTGTGCATCGCCTGCTTACGTGCGCGCTCATGGCGCGCCGCAACAGCCCTGCGACCTGGCCCATCACGAGTGTCTGATCCTGCACACACCGGCATTTCCTCCCCACGAATGGGTACTCGACGGCCCCAACGGCAGCGAGACGATGGAAGTGAACGGACCCGTGCACGTGAATATCGCGGAATCGCTGATCGTCGCGATTCGCGAGGGAATGGGCATTGGCATGGTGCCGCTTTATTCCGCGATCGCTGGATTGCGCGACGGGACCTTAGTCCGCGTGTTGCCTGACTATACGCTGCAGAAGACGAACGTTTATGCGCTGTATCCGTCACGCAAGTTCATCGATGCGAAGACACGGACGTGGGTTGAATTCTTACGTACGCATTTGCCGAGCGTGATTGCACGCGACGTGGCGTTACTTGCGGAAGTCGGCCAGATGTCTGCCGCCGATGGCGTGGCGCCTGTTGGAGATGCCAGCATGGGGGATGGGGACGTCGCTGCGCACTGACACAGATTTGAGAAGGAAGCGCAGGCCGCACCTGCTCGAGGCAGCGATGCGGTTTGCGAAGCGACGGGCCATCTGTGATGGCATCAGTGGCGTTTTTTGCCCCCGTTTTTTGCCTCGTAAACGCAAAAACCCCGCCTTTTCGGGCGGGGTTTCTGGACATGCTGGGGAGCCTGACGATTACCTACTTTCACACGGGAATCCGCACTATCATCGGCGTGGAGTCGTTTCACGGTCCTGTTCGGGATGGGAAGGGGTGGGACCGACTCGCTATGGTCATCAGGCATGACTTGTTGTCGTGTCGCCTTTGTGGGCGGCACAACCAATCTGGAAGAAGTAGCTGAGAGGATGCCTCTCGTTTTGCACGTTCAATACGTGCGGGTTGTGTTGTTCGAGGCACAACACTGATCTCAACCTGTGTGCTGCCCCCTTCGGGGGTTGTTTCGGCTAAGCGCTAAAGCGCTAACCCGAAACGAAACACACTTGTTATAGGATCAAGCCTTACGGGCAATTAGTATCAGTTAGCTTAACGCATTACTGCGCTTCCACACCTGACCTATCAACGTCCTGGTCTTGAACGACCCTTCAAGGGGCTCGAAGCCCCGGGGATATCTCATCTTAAGGCGAGTTTCCCGCTTAGATGCTTTCAGCGGTTATCTCTTCCGAACATAGCTACCCGGCGATGCCACTGGCGTGACAACCGGTACACCAGAGGTTCGTCCACTCCGGTCCTCTCGTACTAGGAGCAGCCCCCTTCAAATATCCAGCGCCCACGGCAGATAGGGACCAAACTGTCTCACGACGTTTTAAACCCAGCTCACGTACCTCTTTAAATGGCGAACAGCCATACCCTTGGGACCGGCTACAGCCCCAGGATGAGATGAGCCGACATCGAGGTGCCAAACACCGCCGTCGATATGAACTCTTGGGCGGTATCAGCCTGTTATCCCCAGAGTACCTTTTATCCGTTGAGCGATGGCCCTTCCATACAGAACCACCGGATCACTATGACCTGCTTTCGCACCTGCTCGACTTGTCGGTCTCGCAGTTAAGCACGCTTATGCCATTGCACTATCAGCACGATTTCCGACCGTACCTAGCGTACCTTCGTACTCCTCCGTTACACTTTGGGAGGAGACCGCCCCAGTCAAACTGCCTACCATGCACTGTCCCCAGTCCGGATAACGGACCAAGGTTAGAACCTCAAACAAACCAGGGTGGTATTTCAAGGACGGCTCCACGCAGACTGGCGTCCACGCTTCATAGCCTCCCACCTATCCTACACAGATCGGTTCAAAGTCCAATGCAAAGCTACAGTAAAGGTTCATGGGGTCTTTCCGTCTAGCCGCGGGGAGATTGCATCATCACAAACACTTCAACTTCGCTGAGTCTCGGGAGGAGACAGTGTGGCCATCGTTACGCCATTCGTGCAGGTCGGAACTTACCCGACAAGGAATTTCGCTACCTTAGGACCGTTATAGTTACGGCCGCCGTTTACCGGGACTTCAATCAAGAGCTTGCACCCCATCATTTAATCTTCCGGCACCGGGCAGGCGTCACACCCTATACGTCCACTTTCGTGTTTGCAGAGTGCTGTGTTTTTATTAAACAGTCGCAGCCACCAGTTTATTGCAACCCCTTCACCCTTCTGGCGCAGGCCAGTCAAGCTACAGGGGCGTACCTTATCCCGAAGTTACGGTACCAATTTGCCGAGTTCCTTCTCCCGAGTTCTCTCAAGCGCCTTAGAATACTCATCTCGCCCACCTGTGTCGGTTTGCGGTACGGTCTTGTTAAACTGAAGCTTAGAGGCTTTTCTTGGAACCACTTCCAGTTGCTTCTTCACCGAAGTGAATGGCCTCGCACCCTTGAATTCCGCGCCCGGATTTGCCTAAGCGCCTTCTCCAATGCAAGGACCGGGACTTCCAACACCCGGACAACCTTCCGCGATCCGTCCCCCCATCGCATTTAACAATGGTGCAGGAATATTAACCTGCTTCCCATCAGCTACGCATTTCTGCCTCGCCTTAGGGGCCGACTCACCCTACGCCGATGAACGTTGCGTAGGAAACCTTGGGCTTACGGCGAGGGGGCCTTTCACCCCCTTTATCGCTACTCATGTCAGCATTCGCACTTCCGATACCTCCAGCGCACTTTTCAATGCACCTTCGCAGGCTTACGGAACGCTCTCCTACCATGCGAGATAAATCTCGCATCCGCAGCTTCGGTATATTGCTTAGCCCCGTTACATCTTCCGCGCAGGACGACTCGATCAGTGAGCTATTACGCTTTCTTTAAAGGATGGCTGCTTCTAAGCCAACCTCCTGACTGTTTTAGCCTTCCCACTTCGTTTCCCACTTAGCAATATTTGGGGACCTTAGCTGGCGGTCTGGGTTGTTTCCCTCTTGACACCGGACGTTAGCACCCGATGTCTGTCTCCCGTGATTGCACTCTTCGGTATTCGGAGTTTGCTATGGCGTAGTAATCCGCAATGGACCCCACAACCATGACAGTGCTCTACCCCCGAAGGTGATACACGAGGCACTACCTAAATAGTTTTCGGAGAGAACCAGCTATTTCCAGGTTTGTTTAGCCTTTCACCCCTATCCACAGCTCATCCCCTAACTTTTCAACGTTAGTGGGTTCGGACCTCCAGTACGTGTTACCGCACCTTCATCCTGGCCATGGATAGATCACCTGGTTTCGGGTCTACACCCAGCGACTGAACGCCCTGTTCGGACTCGCTTTCGCTACGCCTGCCCTAATCGGTTAAGCTTGCCACTGAATGTAAGTCGCTGACCCATTATACAAAAGGTACGCAGTCACCCCTTGCGAGGCTCCTACTGTTTGTATGCATGCGGTTTCAGGATCTATTTCACTCCCCTCCCGGGGTTCTTTTCGCCTTTCCCTCACGGTACTGGTTCACTATCGGTCGATCACGAGTATTTAGCCTTGGAGGATGGTCCCCCCATCTTCAGACAGGATTTCACGTGTCCCGCCCTACTTGTCGTACACCTAGTTCTTCCTCGCTGTTTTCGTCTACAGGGCTATCACCTGCTATGGCGGCACTTTCCAGAGCCTTCGACTAACAATGAAGATAAAGAGTACAGGCTGGTCCCATTTCGCTCGCCACTACTCTGGGAATCTCGGTTGATTTCTTTTCCTGCGGTTACTTAGATGTTTCAGTTCACCGCGTTCGCTTCGCATGACCTATGTATTCAGTCATGGATACTCCAAAAGGAGTGGGTTTCCCCATTCGGACATCTACGGATCAAAGCTCGTTTGCCAGCTCCCCGTAGCTTTTCGCAGGCTACCGCGTCCTTCATCGCCTGTGATCGCCAAGGCATCCACCACATGCACTTGTTCGCTTGACCCTATAACGAGTGTGTCTCTGCATGGTTCCGGAGAATCACGCTTCAACAGTCGCTACAGGTTGAGTATTCGTGTTGCGCCGTATTCCAAGGCAATCTTTCGATCACCTTTTCATACATTGATACAATCACAACCCTGATTCACCTACTCAATCACCCATCTCTAAGTGATCTTTCGTGAATCTCTTTACTACTTCTTCCTGATTGTTAAAGAACGACAGCCGATATCGCGGTTGCTATAACCGCGTATCACTCTGACTGGCTCAATCGCCAATGCATAAAGCTCGGTTAGCACCGAACGCTAGGCATTGAAGATTGGTGGAGGATGACGGGATCGAACCGACGACCCCCTGCTTGCAAAGCAGGTGCTCTCCCAGCTGAGCTAATCCCCCAGTCACACAAGTACTTCAGGGTGTCTTCGGTTGGTTAGTTCAGCCACCGCAGAAACAGTGGTGGGTCTGGATGGATTCGAACCATCGACCCCCGCCTTATCAAGACGGTGCTCTAACCAACTGAGCTACAGACCCCTGAGTCTGTCCTGATTCACAGCCGATAAGCGTGAGCGCTCAACGTTCGACACGTTAGCTCGAGAAAGGAGGTGATCCAGCCGCACCTTCCGATACGGCTACCTTGTTACGACTTCACCCCAGTCATGAATCCTACCGTGGTGACCGTCCTCCTTGCGGTTAGACTAGCCACTTCTGGTAAAACCCACTCCCATGGTGTGACGGGCGGTGTGTACAAGACCCGGGAACGTATTCACCGCGGCATGCTGATCCGCGATTACTAGCGATTCCAGCTTCACGCACTCGAGTTGCAGAGTGCGATCCGGACTACGATCGGTTTTCTGGGATTGGCTCCCCCTCGCGGGTTGGCGACCCTCTGTTCCGACCATTGTATGACGTGTGAAGCCCTACCCATAAGGGCCATGAGGACTTGACGTCATCCCCACCTTCCTCCGGTTTGTCACCGGCAGTCTCCCTAGAGTGCTCTTGCGTAGCAACTAGGGACAAGGGTTGCGCTCGTTGCGGGACTTAACCCAACATCTCACGACACGAGCTGACGACAGCCATGCAGCACCTGTGTTATGGCTCCCTTTCGGGCACCCCCACCTTTCAGCAGGGTTCCATACATGTCAAGGGTAGGTAAGGTTTTTCGCGTTGCATCGAATTAATCCACATCATCCACCGCTTGTGCGGGTCCCCGTCAATTCCTTTGAGTTTTAATCTTGCGACCGTACTCCCCAGGCGGTCAACTTCACGCGTTAGCTACGTTACTAAGGAAATGAATCCCCAACAACTAGTTGACATCGTTTAGGGCGTGGACTACCAGGGTATCTAATCCTGTTTGCTCCCCACGCTTTCGTGCATGAGCGTCAGTATTGGCCCAGGGGGCTGCCTTCGCCATCGGTATTCCTCCACATCTCTACGCATTTCACTGCTACACGTGGAATTCTACCCCCCTCTGCCATACTCTAGCCTGCCAGTCACAAATGCAGTTCCCAGGTTAAGCCCGGGGATTTCACATCTGTCTTAGCAGACCGCCTGCGCACGCTTTACGCCCAGTAATTCCGATTAACGCTTGCACCCTACGTATTACCGCGGCTGCTGGCACGTAGTTAGCCGGTGCTTATTCTTCCGGTACCGTCATCCCCCCGGGGTATTAACCCAGAGGTTTTCTTTCCGGACAAAAGTGCTTTACAACCCGAAGGCCTTCTTCACACACGCGGCATTGCTGGATCAGGCTTGCGCCCATTGTCCAAAATTCCCCACTGCTGCCTCCCGTAGGAGTCTGGGCCGTGTCTCAGTCCCAGTGTGGCTGGTCGTCCTCTCAGACCAGCTACAGATCGTCGCCTTGGTAGGCCTTTACCCCACCAACTAGCTAATCTGCCATCGGCCGCCCCTGTAGCGAGAGGTCCTAAGATCCCCCCCTTTCCTCCGTAGAGCGTATGCGGTATTAATCCGGCTTTCGCCGGGCTATCCCCCACTACAGGACACGTTCCGATGTATTACTCACCCGTTCGCCACTCGCCACCAGGGTTGCCCCCGTGCTGCCGTTCGACTTGCATGTGTAAGGCATGCCGCCAGCGTTCAATCTGAGCCAGGATCAAACTCTTCAGTTCAAACCTGTTACTGTTTTTCGGTCTCTTTCGAAACCGGTCGCTCACTCAACGTACTGACGAATGATCATCCTGTCCGAAAACAGGAAAACCTTCCTTTAATACTAGTGTGAGACTTGATACTTTCGCTTCCAGCAAACCCCGAAGGATTCACCGCGCGTCTCGCATCAAGCGCCCACACTTATCGGCTGTTAATTTTTAAAGATCGATTACGCATTCACTACCGTCACAGCGCCTGACTTCAACTACCCGGCACCGCTTCGTTCTGCGTCGCTGCATCAGCAGCAGAGAGACGAGATTATGAAGAACTTTCGCTACGTCGTCAACAGGTTTTTCTAACTTTCTCAACCCGCTCACTTCGCTGAAAGCCTTGCCACTGCTGGCTTTCCCGCTTCCCGTGCCCCGGTGTCCGAAGCACGAAAGAGCGAGATTCTAGCGAGCCAGACCCGGCCTTGCAAGCGTTATTTTGATATGCATGAGTTGCGCCAGAAATGGCGCGAAGATGGCTCAACACGTGGCACAACAAGCTCACCCAAAGCCCGCCGAAACCGCTTCGTTCAGGCGGCCGCGCGCCTCTGCATCACGCGCTCGACTACGCTCAAATAGTGATCGAGGCCCGGCGTCACGCGGTTCTCTTCTTTTGCGCGATCGTCCCATCTGCGCAGGCGCAATGCATCTTCCGCGTAGGGCTTCTGCAGGAACGCCTCAGCCTCTTCCTTACTAAAGATGCCGCCTTGCAATTCGAGGCTCCGCACCGAATCGGCGGAAAGCTGGCCAAAATAGGCATCGTCGATGGCACATAGGCAGCGCTTGGCGTCGACGTGCAACCGGATCGGCTCCAATACCGCGTCCGACAACACCGCCCGCAAGAACGGCAGCGCGAAATACTGATGCAGGTCGTCGATACCCCGCTCCGTCGGCGTTTCACCTTGCAGATTCAACAGATGGCCGAGGTCGTGCAGAAACGCAGCGGCAACGAGTTCATCGTCAGCGCCCGCCTCTTCCGCCAACGCGCCGCTTTGCAACGCATGCTCAAGCTGGGTCACCGGCTCGCCGCTGTAGGCAAGATTGCCGTATTGCTCAAATAGCGAACGGATGTCGTTCAGACTCAATGCCACGCTCTTACTCCCACGGTAATGAAAAGGTCTTCAGGTTGGTGAAGCTCTTCATCGCTTCCTGAACGCCTTCCTTATAGCCAAGCCCGGAATCCTTGATGCCGCCGAACGGCGTCAGCTCGATCCGGTATCCCGGCACTTCCCACACGTTGACCGTCCCCACGCGCAACTCGTTGATGAGGCGCGTGATCGCGTCCTGCCGGTTCGTGCACACACCGGACGACAATCCAAACGGCGTCCCGTTACTAATTCGAATCGCGTCGTCGAGCGTGTCGAAGGTGATGATCGGCGACACCGGGCCGAACGTTTCCTCACGCACCAACGTCATCGACGGGTCGACACCATCCAGCACGGTCGGCGAGTAAAGCGCGCCGTTGCGCTGGTTGCCGATACGCAAGCGCGCGCCACTCCCGACCGCCTCGTTGACGCGCGCCTCGAATAGTTGCGCCGCGGCGACGTCGATCACGGTGCCCATCTGATTCGACGCGTCGAACGGATCGCCGTAGGTCCATGCGCGCGTCTTCTCCACGACCAGATCGGTGAAGTCCGCCGCGATGCTCTTCTGCACCAGCATCCGCTTGACTGCAGTACACCGCTGCCCGGAGTTCTTATACGAGCCCTGCACGGCCAGGGTCGCCGCGCGTTCGAGATCGGCGTCTTCTAGCACGATCAGCGGATCGTTGCCGCCCAATTCCAGCACCACGCGACGGTAAGCCGCTTTTGCCGCAATGTATTTGCCGATCGCCACGCCGCCCGTGAAGGTCACGAGCTCCGCGAGCGGATGCGTGATCAGTTCGTCAGCGATTTCGCGCGGATCGCCGGTCAACACCTGCAGCATCGGCGTCGGCAAACCCGCTTCATAAAGAATGTCCGCCAGGTACAACGCCGACAAAGGCACTTTCTCCGACGGCTTCAGCACGACACGATTATTGGTTGCAATAGCCGGCGCAATCTTGTGCGCGACCTGGTTCATCGGATGGTTGAACGGCGTAATCGCGACAATCACACCCGCCAGCGGTTCGCGCTGCGAAAACACCCGCCGCTTCTTGCCATGCGGCGTCAAATCGCAGGAGAAACTCTGGCCGTCGTCGCGCAAGGCTTCGATCGAGGCGAACTTGAAGACATCGGCGACGCGGCCGATCTCATAGCGCGAATCCTGCTTCGACAAACCTGACTCGAGCGAAATCAGGTCAGCGGCCTCCTCGGTCCGCTCCCGCAGCAATGCTGCGGCGCGCTCGAGAATCTGCGAGCGCTCATAGCGCGTGAGCGTCGCCTGATACGCGGCGGCATATTCGAAAGCAGCGCGCACGTCGTCGATGCTTGCCAACGGGACCGTGCCCACCCGCGTCCCCGTAAAAGGATCGAACACGTCGAGCGTGCGCGAGCGCGTCGCGCGCTCGCCTTTGAGCCGCAGCGCTTCCGCGCGAAATGCCGGATGGTCCCGCAACACGGCGTTCATGATGCCGACACGTGATTCAACGCGACGTCGAAGATATCGAAGTTGCGCAACCGTTTACCGGTGGGCAAGCCTTCGACGCGACGATTGAACAGCAGCGGCACTTCCTGCTCGGAGATACCGCCGTGCGAACGCAACGGCACGGTTAGTCCGGACAGATCGTGCTCGTCGCGACGCGTACCGAGCGCCACATGCCGGGTACTGACCACGACGATATCGCCGACGCGGTCGTTCGGCAGCTCAAAGCGCGCGCACGCCGCGCCGTTGTCGAGCACGACCTCGATGCCTTGCAAGCCGCCGATCCGCTCAATCACCTGCGCGACGCTCACATCCTGCGGCAAGTAAATCGTCGCGAACGAACCGAGCGCGCCGTGATGCACGACATAGGGATCGGTAATCGGCAGAATCACACGCGCTTTCCCATGCCCAAGCCAATCGTCCAGCACGTCCTGCAGATAGATCACGTTCGGCTCACCGGTCTGCGGATCGTGCTTGGCGTTCATGCCGTGGTCGGCGGTCAGGCCGATCACCCAGCCGAGCGTGTCGAGCTTCGCGAGATAGCCGTCCATCATTGCGTAGAACGCGTTCGCGCCTTCGGTACCCGGCGCCCATTTGTGCTGGATGTAATCGGTGGTCGACAGATACATCAGGTCGAGCTTGCGGGTTTCAGCAAGCCGTACGCCGGCGGCGAACACGAATTCGGACAGACCCGCGCTATAGACATCTGGCACCGGCAAGCCGACCAGATCGAGCACTTCGTCGATGCCGTTTTCTTCGCGCGTCACCTTGTCGGCTTTTTCCGCTGAGAAACAGATGCCCTTCAATTGCCAGCCGAGCAAACGGCGCAGCTTGTCTTTCGCGGTGACCACGGCAACCGACGCGCCGGCTTCAGCAGCGACCGCCAGCAAGGTCCCTGCGCGCAGATAGGCGGGATCGTTCATCATCACTTCCGCGCCTTCGCCGCCATTCGCGTCCGGGTCCCAGAAGTAATTACCGCAAATGCCGTGCACCGAGGGCGGCACGCCGCACACGATCGACAGGTTGTTCGGGTTGGTGAACGACGGAATCACGCAGTCGCCCTTGAAGGCCGCACCGCTTTTGAGCATCTTGCCGATGAAAGGCGCGACGCCCGCCGCGACCGCGGCTTCGAGGTAGTCGTATTCGCAGCCGTCGACGCACACCACGACGGTCGGTTGCGAGGGCAGCTGGTAGCTGCGGCCGTTGACTTCGATCGTACGTTCGCTTGGGTTTGCCATTGTTACCTTCCATGCGTGGAGAGCACGCGTGCTCTAGTCAATCTGTTGCAACCAGTCTCAATCGTTCGATGCCGCCGACAGCTGCACCGCGCCCAACAGCCCCGCCGGTTCGCACGCCTCACGCGCGCGCTGCAGGCCGCCGTTCACATGCGCGTGCATGAGCGCGGCGGCATGTTCGGCGTCGCGCGAGGCCAGCGCTGTCAGAATCGCGCGATGTTCGGCGAGCGAGCGCTCCATCGCATCGGCATGCACCACCAGCGCGGCACGGCGAAACAGGCTCAATTCGCTCACCAGCCTTCGATACGTCTCGTACAGCTTGACGTTGCCCGACGCCGCCACGATCGCGTCTTGAAACGCCACATTGGCGCGTGCGTAAGCATTGTGATCCTGCGCGTCGAGCGCGGCGCGCATCGCGTCGACCCACTCGCGCAACACCGCAAGCTTCTGCGCATCGATACGCGCAGCCAGCATCCGGCACGCCGCTTCTTCAAGCACCGCGCGCACCACGTAAATCTCGTCCGCTTCCGCCAGCGACACCGTCCGCACGAACACGCCACGGTTTTTTTCAGTGCGCACGAGGCCCGCTTGTTCCAGCGCGCGAAACGCCTCACGCACCGGCCCACGCGATACCTGCAGACGCGCGGCCCAGTCGGCTTCGTTGAGTTTGTCGCCGGGCTCGATCGCCCCTTCGATGATGTGTCGTTCGATCTCGTCGCGGACCAGTGTCGTCAGCGAATGCCTGCGCACAACCTCAATCGGATCGACAGAAGCAGTTTGCATATATTCGGTCATTTTGACAAATTTTGCCACATCGAGTTGTGTTTGCGCGCCGCATGGCACGCAAACACAACCGTCAAAAGATGCGCGTCAGTCTGCCCGACGGCGCGGAACACGCGCCGCGATCAGCAGCAGCGCAGCCAGCGAGACCATCAGCAGAATCAGCGACAACGCGGAGGCCGGCAGGTAATAACCACGCTCCACCTGCCCCACTACAACGATCGGCACCGTCGCAAAGCCCGGCGGGTACACGGTGAGCGTGGCGCCGAGTTCGCCGAGCGAGAGCGCGAAGCCGAGTGCGAGACTCGCGCGTATCGCCGGCACCAGTTGCGGCAGCACGACGCGGCGCAATACCATCGACGGTGGCGCACCAAGGCTCGCGGCCGCTTCGCGCAGAATGGTCAATTCCGGACGCAACGCGGCGGCCGCGCATCGGTAGCAGAACGGCAGCACCAACGCGAGCTGCACGAAGACGACGATGGCCGCCGAGCTCGACAGATCGAACGGCCGCTTGTGGTACGCGATCAGCACAGCCAGCCCGAGCACCACGCTCGGTACGCCGTTGGGCACCATGGCGATGGTGTCGACGAACGCGCCGAGACCACGCCGGTCGCGTCCTTCAAGCGCCAGTGCCAGCCACAGCCCGAGAATCGTGCCGAGCACGGCGACGCCCATGCCGATTTCGAGGCTCGTCGTCAACGCGTCGAAGTCGCTGGAACCCAGCCGCTCGAACCAACGCATGCTGAGGCTATCCGGGAAGATCGTGCCCGACCAGTGCCCGGCCACGCTGGATAGCGCGACCACCAGCACCGGCAAGACGAACAGCCAGAAGCACAGCAACGCGGCAAAGCCGAGAAACAGGCCGCCTAACATTCGAACGAGCAGGCTGTGCCGGACCGGCCGCGCCTTCTTGTGCATGACCGGTAGAACGGTCGGGTCGAGTTCAACGGCCATGGCCCGCTCCTTTCACCTTGCGACGGTTGACCTGGCGGTACAACGCGTACAGCGACAACGACATGATCAGCATCACGACCGCGCCGGCGGCGGCGGTCGGCAGATCGAGGTCGACGGTCGCGGAACTGTAGATCGCGACCGGCAGCGTAATCAGATGCGCGCTGCCGAGCACGAGCAGAATGCCGAACTCGTTCAACGTCAGCAGAAAACACAGGATCGTGCCCGCGGCGATGCCCGGCCACGCGAGCGGCAGGATCACCTTGTACGCGACCATCCAGCCGCTTGCGCCGAGACTGCGGGCGGCTTCGATCAAGCGCATGTCGAGCGTGGCGAACGATGCCAGCGTCGGACGCACGACGAACGGCGCGTAGAAGACCACTTCCGCGAGAATCACGCCGCCCACGCCAAACAGGAAGTTGAGCGGCGGCGCCTCGAGATGAAACAGCCGCTGCAAGGCAATGCTGACCGAGCCTTGCGAGCCGTACAGAAAGATCAGCGTGAACGCGACCAGAAACGACGGAAAGGCGACGAACAGTTCGAGAAAGCGCGTGATCATCCGCGCGCCGGGAAACGGCTTGAAGAACAATAGCGACGCCAGCGCGACGCCGAGCAAGGACGCGAGCCCGGCGCTGACGAACAGGATCCATAGCGTCGTGCCGACTACGCCGCGCGTCTCCGGGTTACCGAAGAACGTCGAGTACGCTTGCAGACTCAAACCATGCTGACCGGTCAAACTCAATAGCACCAGCCGCACCAGCGGATAAATAACGAGCGGACCGAGCACGACTACCGCGATGAACAGCAAATGCCATTGCGCGGCACGTTCGCGACGCTTTACCGAAGCCGTATGCGCGGCGGCACTGGCGGCACGGCGAGCGTCGGCGGCAGCGGCGCTGAGCGAATTGGGGGTATCAGGGGTTGATAAGGACGACATCGTCAGCCTCATAACGCAGGGAAACACGCGCGCCCTTCTCCGGCATCATGCCGTTGCCGCGCTGCATGGTGACGAGCACAGGCTCGTTGGGCATCGAGTCCAGAGCGACCGACACCGACAGCACCGCGCCATACCATTCGACCGACGTAATCGCGCCATGCAACTGGCCTTCGCCGAGCGGAACGATACGCAGCGCTTCCGGACGCAGACATGCGACCCGCTCGCGCTCGTTATAGCGCACGTCACCCATACTGAACGCGACCTGCGGCGGCAACAGATTGGCCGCGCCCAGATAGCGCGCGACAAAACCGTCGTTCGGCGTGTCGTACAACTGTTGCGGCGTGCCGAGTTGTGCAATGCGGCCTTCGCGCATCAGCAGCGTGCGGTCGGACAGCACCAGCGCGTCGTCCTGATCGTGCGTCACGCAGACGATCGTCAGATTCGGCAGACGATCATGCAGCGCCTTCAATTCGGAGCGCACCGAGGCGCGCAGATTGGCGTCGAGTGCGGAAAGCGGTTCGTCGAGCAACAGCACATCGGGCTCGATCACCAGCGCGCGCGCCAAAGCCACGCGCTGCTGCATGCCGCCCGACAATTGCGCCGGCATGTGATGCCCGGCGTCGCCCAGTTGCACGAGCTTCAAAGCATCGGCAACCCGTCGCGCGATATCCTTCGACGGCGTGCGGCGCGCGCGCAATCCGAAGGCCACATTCTCGAACACCGACAGATGCGGGAACAGCGCATAGCTCTGAAACAGCAAGCCAAGATTGCGCCGATGCGACGGCACATGCGTCAGGTCGTGACCGGCAACCGTCAGCGTACCGGACAGGCCGTCCGCTTCAATGAACCCGGCGATGAAGCGCAACAGCGTGGTCTTACCGCAACCGCTGCGGCCGAGCACCGTGAGCAATTCGCCGCGCTGAATGGTCAGCGACAGATCGTCGAGAACGGTACGCGTTCCGAAACGCACGGTCAGATGGTCGATCTGCACGCCGCCCGGCGTGTTCGAACGCGCGGCATCGAGCGCGTCCGGTGAGGCGCCAAGCGCGCCTGGTTGAGCAAGACTGGCCGTATTCACCGGGTTCACCCTCCAACTAGATTAATGC
Organism: Burkholderia sp. GAS332; assembly: GCA_900142905.1. Taxonomy (NCBI): domain Bacteria; kingdom Pseudomonadati; phylum Pseudomonadota; class Betaproteobacteria; order Burkholderiales; family Burkholderiaceae; genus Burkholderia; species Burkholderia sp. GAS332. Next base: position 2,112,965 of record FSRV01000002.1, read on the forward strand.
TGATACGGCGCCCCGCACGAATGCCGAAGGCGCCGCCTGACTCAATTGCGAACTGCTGCTTACTGCGCCGGCTTGACCACTTCGATCTGCTTGCCCGACGAACCGATCACGTCGCTCTTCCAACGCGCTGTCCAGTCAGCCTTCTTCGCCATCACTTGCGTCCAGTCCACCGGGATCAGCGTCACGCCGGCGATCGCCTTCTTGACTGCTTCGCCGTTCTTGCCGGCGAGCGGCACGTCGGTACGGCCCGGGATACCGAAGATGTCCGGTACCTTGGATTGCACCTCGGTCGACATCAGGTAGTCGATCAATTTCTTGCCTTCTGCCTGGTTCGGGCCGTTCTTGATCAGGCCGATCGCGTACGGCAGTTGGAACGTGGTCGGCTTGCCGCCGGCGCTGGCTGCGAGGAAGATCGGCTTGAGCGACAGGCCGCCGTTCGCTGCATCGTCCAGATCCATTTGCAGGTCGCCGTTCGCGAAGGCGATTTCGTTACGCGAGAGCAGCACGTCGAGGTAGCCCGTGCCCTTGGTGTGGAACTTGGCGCTCGCTTCGAGCTTCTTCAGATAGTCGAACGCCTTGTCTTCGCCCATCAGCGACGTGGTCAGGATGATCACAGCCATACCGTCGCCAGCCGTGGCCGGGTTCGAGTAGGCGACCTTGCCGGTGTAATCCGGGTGCAGCAGGTCGGCGAACGTCTTCGGCTGGTTCTTGGTGACGTCCGGGTTGATCGCGAACGAGAAGTAGTTGTTCACGAAGGTCGCCCACGAACCGTTCGGCGCCTTGGCGATCGCCGGCACGTTCTTGTAGTTGGCGCTCTGATAAGCCTGCAGCAGGCCGGCCTGGTCGGCTTGCTGGATGAACGGCGGCAACGTGACGATCACGTCGGCCTTCGGCTGATCCTTCTCGATGGTGGCGCGGTTCACCACTTCGCCGCTACCTGCCGTGACGATGTTGACCTTCACGCCTTCCTGCTTTTCGAAGGCCGGCAGCACATCTTTATAGAGGTTTTCGAGGCCGTCGGCGGTGTACAGCACCACTGCGTCAGCCGCATGAGCCTGCATCGCGGTGCCGCCGAACGCTGCAGCGGCGATCAGCGCCGGCAACAGTTTGCGTGCGAGGCCAGCCGTGGCGTGAAGGGAATTCGTCTTTGTCATGTCGCTCTCTCCGAAAGGCAAAAAACCAGACGGTCGGGATAACCCGATACCTGTTGTGATTGAACGGCGGCGCGCGCCGTGCCGCTTGCGTGTTGCCCGCAGCCAGTTGTCGTGCAGTTTCGCGCAGATTGCAGATTGCCGACAACTTTGCCGCTTCTTCTCCAGCCTGACTTACAGCTCACCTTCGACACTCGCGCTGCCTGCCATGCCTGATCGGGCACGGCAAGGATTACAGGTTTCCATGACAACGCCATGACTATTCTGTCGAATTCCAAAAAATGACACAATTCGCCAATAATATCCAAGTCAATCTGTTCTTCACCCTGACCGGGCAACGAACATTCATCTGATGACGGAGGCTGTGTGATCCTTGGAAACGACCCCATCCTGCTGACCCCGGGCCCGCTCACCACCTCGCCGCAAACTCGCGAAGCCATGCTGCGCGACTGGGGATCGTGGGACGCCGCCTTCAACCGTATGACCCATAGCGTATGCGCCGACCTCGTGAAAATCGTACATGGCGAAAATGACTATGTCTGTGTGCCGCTTCAAGGCAGCGGCACGTTCGCGGTTGAAGCGGCGCTGGGTACGCTGGTGCCACGTCAAGGCTGTGTGCTGGTGCCGAACAACGGCGCGTACTGTACCCGTCTGATCCGAATATTGCAGCGAATGGGGATCGCTTACGACGAACTGGCGCTACGCGAGGACGAACCGGTCAGCGCCGCGGCGATCGAAGACGCCTTCAATCGCAACGCGCGCATCAGCCACGTCGCTCAGGTCCATCTGGAAACGAGCGCGGGTCTGCTCAATCCGCTCGACGATATCGCCGCGGTGTGTCAGCGGCACGGCAAGAGCCTGATCGTGGACGCGATGAGTTCGTTCGGCGCGCTGCCGATCGATTTGCGGCGCGGCGGCATCGACGCGCTGATCTCGGCGAGCGGTAAGTGCCTGGAAGGCGCGCCGGGGATGGGATTTGTGATTGTGCGGCGCAGCGTACTGGAGCAGAGCGAAGGACGTTCGCCGTCGCTCGCGCTGGATCTGCACGACCAATACATCTATATGCAGAAGACGACGCAGTGGCGCTTCACGCCGCCGACTCACGTGGTCGCCGCGTTGCGTCAGGCGCTCGATCAGTTCATCGCGGAAGGGGGACAAGCAGCGCGCGGCGCACGCTATACACAGAACTGCGCAGCGTTAGTAAGCGGCATGAAAGCACTCGGCTTCGAGCCGTTTCTGAACCCTGACGTGCAAGCGCCGGTGATCGTCACGTTCTACGCGCCGCGCGACCCGGCATGGAATTTTGCGGACTTTTACGCTGCGGTGCGCGACGCCGGTTACGTGCTGTATCCGGGCAAGCTCACGCAAGTGGACACCTTCCGCGTGGGCTGCATCGGCGCAATCGATGCGAACGAACTGCATAACGCGGTGGCCGCGATCGGTCGCACGTTGCAACGGCTTGGGATTCGCGTGAAGTGACGTGCGCGCCGCGGAACACCTGCGGTGCATGAGATGCACGGGGCGCTCGCTCATCCGCTTATGCACTCCGGTCATCAGCCGCACGGGTGCACCCGTGCTCAGGGGCTTAGGGGCTTAGGGGCTTAGGGGCTCAGGGGCTCAGGGGCTCAGGGACTCAGGGGCTCAGGGGCTTAGGGGCTTAGGGGCCCATGGGGCTCAGGTGTAAAAGGCGCTCACGCGATCAGAATTTCCGGCCCATGCGCCGTAATCGCCTTGGCGAGCGTCTTCTCCGGCGCCAATTCGGTCACCAGATAACGCGCCGACTCGATGCCGTTGATGCGCACCGGCGTCACGCGCCCGAACTTCGAGTGATCGGCAACGATCACTACCGTGTCGGCGGCGGCGATCATGCGACTGCGCACTTCGGCCGCCATGCGGCTGTAGTCGGTCAGATAGCCGTCCGGCGAGATGCCGCCCGCACCGATGAAGGCGAAGTCAGCGTGGTACTGCGTCAACTGATGGACCGTGTCGAGGCCAAAGGTGGCGTCTTCGATATCCGACAGTTCACCACCGAGCAGCGTCACGCGGTTATCGTTGCGGCGGCCGAGCAGCAGCGCGATCCGCCAGTCGTTCGTATAGACCGACAGGCGATGCCGGTCGAGCAGCGCCCGGGCCACCGCTTGCGTGGTGCTGCCCGAGTCGATGACCAGCGAGGCGCCGTCCGGCACGAACTCGGCCGCGCGTTCGCCGATCGCCCGCTTGGCGCCGGCGTTGGCGGCTTCGCGGGTATCGAGGTCGGGCTCGCGCCGGTCGCTGGACAGCGCGCCGCCGTGGGTCGTGACCAGCAGGCCGCGCCCGGCCAGCGCATTCAGATCGCGGCGGATCGTCTCGCGCGACACGTTCAGTTCGCGCACCAGTTCAGCAACCGAGAGCGCGCCGGTTTTGGCGACTTGCGCCAGGATGTATTGGTGACGTTGTTCTGCGAGCATCTGATGAGGGCCGGAAGCCGGCACGCTTGGGTTTCGCCACGGTTGAAAGGCCGGCGTATTGTATTACGCGCGGCGCGGGGATGCTCCTCTTGCCGCGCTTACCTGCTAACCTGAATGCCCTGGCTGCGCGCCGACGCCAGTCGATGCCGTGTAGTCCATCAACCGAACTGCCGATGCCGCCACTGTTTCGCCGTTTACTGCTGCTGTTCCACGCGTTGCGTTATGGCGCTCGCCTGCTCTGGCTTGCCGCCCCGCCCGACCACAAACTGCATTGGATGATCGATCTGGTCAGCCGCGTGCATGCGTCCGGGCGCAGCGAGAGCCTGCACGGCGTGCTGCCCGCGCTCGGGCCGCTCGCGAGCCGCTTCGCGCAGACCCTGGCTGAACGGCCCGAACTCGCGACCGGCACCCTGCACGACGCCATCGACGCGATCGACCATCTCGAAGCCTCGCTGCCACCGCAGGAATCCGAACAGGCCTTGGCACGCGCATTCGGCCGGCCGCTCGCGACGATCTTCAGCGCGGTCGATCTGGTGCCTGTGCGCGGCGGCTTTGCCGAACAGACGCACCTCGCGCGGCTCCTCGTGCCGGTCAACGGCCATAGCGAAGTGGCCATCAAGCTCGTGCACGTCGATCAACTGCAACAGATCGGCGACGAACTCGCGCTGTTGCGCTGGGTCGCGCGCTGGCTGGAGAAGCTTTCCGGCTCTGCCCGCCGCCTGCAACTGCGTACGCTGGCGCAGACCTTCACGGACGACATCCTGCGCCGCTTCGATCTGCGCGCCGAAGCCGCCAATCTGAGCCAGACCGGCCATCATTTCGACGGCGACGCACGCATCGTCGTGCCGGATGTGATCTGGGATCTCTGCACCAACTACACGCTGACGATGCAACGCGTCAGCACCTTGGCCGCCAGCGACCTGCCCGGCCTGCATGCGCATCACATCAAGCTCGCCCCGCTGGCCGCGCATATCGTCGAGGTGGTAACTGAACAGGCGTTCGAGCACGGCTTTTTTCACGCGACGCTCGATGCGCGCAGGGTGCGCGTGAGCATCGAACCCGACACACTGGGACGCCTCGTGCTGGCCGAGTTCTCGATCATGTCGAGTCTGTCGACCGACGAACGCGAATTCTTCGTGCACGGCGCGACCGCGCTGTTCAACCAGGACTACGGCCGGCTTGCCGAACTGCATCGCGACGCCGGGCATGTGCCACACGACACGCGCGCGGAGATGCTCGAAGCCGAGTTGCGCATCCGCGCCGAAGCGCACTTCGCCGCCGAGCCGGAAGACCGGTCGGCGGGTTCGCTATTTCATCATCTACTGCACGCGGTGCACCCCTTCGACGGCGCCGTGTCCGGCCGTCTAGCCACCGCGCAGCGCTCGTTCCAGCAAGCGGAAATGCTGGCGCGTGCGCTGCATCCGGGCGTCGATACGTGGAATGTCGCGCGTGGTGTGTTGGCGGGGATTGCGCGGCGCGATATGGATCACCGCGGCTGGATCAAACATATCGCACGCGAGTTGCCGCATTTGGCGCATATGCTGCCGCGCGTGCCGCAACTGGCCGTGCGCTACCTGCAGCATGAGCACGATCGCGCCCGCACGCCGCAGCAGAATGCCCAGCTGTTGCTGGATATCAGCCGTGAATATCGACGCACGCGATGGCTGCTGTGGGCATGTGCGCTCTGCGGCGGCGTACTCGGCGCGGGGACAGTATTGTTGATGTGGTGATACCGGGGAGGCCGTGGACACGCCGAGGCGCGGCTCGGGCAATTCGCCATTGAGCCCGCACCGGCGATTGCAGCTTCGAACAAGACGCACTTCACGTGTCCCGGCAAGATGGCGGCTTTTCACGCCACCCCTCTCCGATGCTCGCTTCTTCAATCGCCGCCGTATTCGTCGTGTTGTGGTCGACCGGTTTCGTGGTCGCCCGGGCGATCACCCCCTATGCCGATCCCAATCTATTCTTGCTCGCGCGCTTTGGCGGCACCGCGCTGATATTCGCGCTTGCCGCGCTCGCCACACGCGCTGCCTGGCCAACCGGCCGCGATCTCGGCAAGCATCTGCTCGCGGGTGCGCTACTGCAAGGCGTCTATCTCGGCGCGGGCTACTGGGCTGTCGCGCAGGGTTTGAACGCCGGTGTCATGGCCTTGCTCGGCGCGCTACAGCCGCTCGCCACTGCGGCCGTCGCCGCGCCGCTGTTTGGCGAGCGGCTGTCGCGGCGCGGGTGGACCGGGATGACGCTCGGCCTCGCCGGTGTCGTGCTGGTTCTCGAACCGAAACTCGCCGCAGCCGTGCCGTCGACCGCGCATGGCAACGCGCCGCCGTGGCTGGTCGTGTTCATTTCGATCGTCGCGATCGGCGCGATCACCGCGGGCACGCTGTTTCAGAAGACGTCGCTGGCGAAGGCCAATATCCGCAGTGCAAGCGCGGTGCAGAATTTCGGCGCCGCGGTGGTTGCGGCGGTTCTTGCGCTGGCGCTCGGCGAGCATCGCTGGATTGCCTCGGCCACGCTGTGGGGGTCGCTTGCGTGGGGCATCGTGATGCTGTCCGGGATCAGCGTCACCTTGCTGGTGTGGATGGTCAGGCGCGGCGATGCTGCGCGCGCCACCGCGCTGATGTTTCTCGCGCCGCCGCTCGCCGCGCTCGAAGGGTATGTCGGCTTCGGCGAAACGCTGCTGCCGGTGCAGATCGCGGGATTTGCGGTAGCCCTGATCGGCGTGCTGCTGGCGCGGTCGTGAGGGATTGACCGGCGCACGCCCGCCTGCGTCGGTCAATGCGCGAACCTCGCCAGCTCGATATTGGCTCGACACCCTCGCCCCTCAGCCCACGGATCAATCCGCCGTATCGGCGCCGGCCGGTACTTTTGCGCGCACTTTGCTGCCCGGGGCCGGTGCCCAGGCCGGGCGGCTCTTGCGCTCCGAATCCACCACGACGATGTAGCGCCCCGCCCATGGGGTCACCTGGCGATCGCTTTTCAGTACCCACAGCGATTTGCCGGACTCGACGAGCGCGGCATATTCAGCGTCGAGAATGCCGTAGTGATCGAGGAAGGCATTGAGCGACGCGGGAATCCGCACGCAGCCCTTCGAATGGCGAATACCGAGCAGCGGCTCAAGCCGGTCCGGGTCGGTGGCGTGCATCTGGAAACGCATCTGCGACATGCCGCCCTTGCCCCAACCACGCTCGCCCTGCGCCCAGCCAAGGTCGAAGATCCGCATGTCGCGCTTGCCATAGCCGCGAATGTGGTTCTCGTTCAGCGTGCCTTCAGAGCGAAAGTCCATGTTGGACGGCGTATGTTCGAACACGCCAAGCGGCGTGATGAAGTGGTCGTACTCGCCGGGCCGGCCCGTCGAGACAGGCGACGCGCCGATCATCTGCCAGCTATCGGCCGGGGTCGCCCGGAAATAGATGAACAGCGCCTGCACATTGGCATTGCGGTCCACCATCACGACATACTCGCCCGACAGGTTGCCGAGCATGTTCTCGCCGAGCGCCGTTTGCAGGCGGTCAGCATAGGCGCGCTGCTCCGCAGCCGGCACTTTCAGCCGACGTGTCACGTCTTGTGCGAACACGCCCCGCAGCAGGAACGCGCGGCGGGGGTCGACCACGCCGGCCGCATCGGGCGCGGCAACGGCCGACGCATCGACGGTGGGCGCCGGGTGGGCCGCCGCGACAGATGCCGATGCCTGCGCGGTCGTGGTGCCCGCAGCCGGCGCCGTGCCCGACGCCGCAATCGCGACGCCACATGACACCGCGCAAAAGACCGCCCCCAACGCACGCGTCAGATTGCGTACTGAACGAACTGCGCGCGCGGAACCCGGCGCAAAGAGTAAATCCGACATACACACTACTTCGCTTCGACGATCTACCGATGCGGAAGTACTGCGATCCGGTCCAGGCTGGCCAGGCCACTTAGGGTAGTTCATCGCGTATTTGAGCAAACCTGATTATTATTGACTGCTCGCCGGCTCATGCGGCGCTCGGAACGAGGATGTTACTAAGCACATTAGCATCTGTCGATGACGAATCGGCTAATTCACCCGTATCACCACCCTGGACCAACACGATTTAACGCGCTGCGCAGCGGTTTAAAAGCAGCGCAAAGTGCATTTAAAGCCAATAGCCGCGATAAAACTGCGGGACTGATTCGCCACATCATGCCCGCAGAACCGGCCTGTTCATGGGTCGGCCGCTCGTGCCATTCGCGCGAGCGTTCACGGTCAACACCTACGCCATCGCACACGGAGGAAAGAGGAACATGACGCAACAAGACCCAGCCGCACGCCAGGCAAGCATCGCAGCGGAAATGCACGTTGCCGCCGAATTCGACGCCGCGCAGGAAATCGAGCGCCGGGTCGCATTTCTGGCGAACTATCTGCGCAGCAGCGGCCTGAAAACCTATGTGCTCGGCATCAGCGGCGGTGTCGATTCGACGACCGCCGGGCGGCTTGCCCAACTGGCTGTCGAACGGTTGCGCGCCGATCATTACGACGCGCGTTTCGTCGCGATCCGCTTACCCTACGGCGTGCAAAAAGATGAAGCCGACGCACAGCAGGCCTTGAGTTTCATTCGAGCGGACGAAAACCTCACCATCGATATCAAACCCGCCGCCGACGCGATGCTCACCGCGCTGAATAACAGCGGCATGCGATTTAACGACGACTCACAGCAGGATTTCATTCACGGCAATATCAAGGCGCGGCAGCGAATGATCGCGCAATACGCGGTAGCCGGCGCCCGGGCCGGTGTGGTGATCGGCACGGACCACGCGGCCGAATCGGTGATGGGATTTTTCACGAAGTTCGGCGACGGCGGCGCCGATGTGCTGCCGCTCACCGGCCTGAACAAACGCCGTGTGCGGGCCGTGTCCAAAGCCTTGGGGGCACCCGAAGCGCTGGCCCACAAAGTACCGACCGCCGACCTGGAAATGTTGCGCCCACAACGACCGGACGAAGACGCGTACGGCATCCCTTACGACGATATCGACGACTTTCTGGAAGGTAAACCCGTGAGCGACGCCGCGCGCGAGACAGTCTTGCGCTTCTACGATGTCACGCGGCACAAGCGGGCGTTGCCCTACACGCCGTTCGATTGGCCGGTGAAGACAGGCGGGGAATGAGAGGGGGAATGTAAAAAACAGAATGCGCGGGGAGGATGCGCGTCACGAATATGCGCCAGACGCCGTGCGTTCTCCCCACTCGGCGCATTCGAAGCAATCGGCAAATGCAGTTGCGACAGTCTCAGTGAGCAGGCGACGACGGGTCGTCGCTGAACAGATCGGCACTCGCCTCGAGCGTCAAGCCGCCCAACTGCTTGCCGTGAATCTGCCGCGCGATCACCTCGCCCACATACGGCACTTCCGCGTTCAGCTCGACCGTGGCATAGGCGCTGGGTTTCCCGGCGTCGACCACCTCGACGTGTTTCGCGTAATGCCCAAGCTCACGCTTGAGGAATTCCCGCACTTCCTGCTCGCTGCACGATTCCGCGATATTGCGCACGATCAGGTTCATGCCGCCTACCCTCGGCGTGTACTGCGATCCGCGGCCTGCACGCGCACCGGGCGCAGCGCGGCACGCTGTTTCGCCTGAGCTGCCGCGAGTTGGCGGATCAATGCAGCACCGGCCGCACCCAAAGCAGCCAATGACAGATAGAAGGCAACCATTTAAATCTCCCCTTCGAAATTCGTCCTGTTTTCAGGATAGCCACAATCGACAACAAAAGCGATGCGACACAACGTCGTAAAACGGACTTTAAAACTTCCGTTAATGCACTGTACCTGAATAAGCAGCGGTAAAAATAGCAAAACACATGTTCATTCAGTGGTGCAGGCCCGGACCATGCCCAGACGCGGACGCTGGACGCAAGAACCGGACCGCGATACGTGTCGCCATGGGCATCCTGCGGGGGGCGTGCGCAAAGGGCGGGCTGATCGTCGGGATCAGTCCGCCGCTTGCACGTTGGCCGCGCTCACCCACCACGCATTCTTGCCTTGCGGCACGTGAACCAGCACCGCGGACGGATCGTCGACGCCGTCGTCGGCGATTTCACACACCGCCAAGCCGTCCGGCAGGCGTTTCACCTCGCCGGCCGCCTGGAACAGCGCGATGCGCTGCGCGTTAGACGGCTGCAGTTGCCGATAGACGTCGAAACTGATGGCCGCGGGCACGTCGCCGCGAATCTGCAGCGAGCCGGCACTGCCACAGCGCGCGGGTTCGGCGGCAAGCGCCGCTGCACTGCCGAACAGACCGCCGAAAGTGAGCGTCAATGCGGCAAGGCGTGAAAGGGTCATGGTGATTCTCCGGGAATAAGTTGGGACCGCGCGCTGCGAGCGGCGTGGCTGAATACGCGCGAACGGCCCACGAGGGCAACGCAGGCGAAGACCGGCGGTCTCATGGCGCGCTGTCGCGACCGTCACCTCGCCCGTTGCTGTCGCCGGTCGCGACATCGAGACGGCTCACGTCGCAAGACGTCTGGCTGAAACCTGAATAGACCACCGACCAGTTACCGACAATCGCGGCTTGCGCCTCCGCGAGGCTCAGCTTCCCTTCGCAAACGCAGCGTTTGAGCATGACCGCGGCACGCGCCTTGCGACGCTCGCCCTGCTGGCCTGCCCACGGCAGAAGATCGAGATTGGCGGGTGCATTCGGCGAGCCGCCGAGCACAATGGGCACGCGCCTATCCAGCGCGAACGTGGGACCGTTGCCGGCATCGATACCGCGCTCGGCAAGCATGCGCGCCTTGTGTGCCATCAACTCGTCGAACGGCGGTGCAACGGTGTCCGCGTAACCGGGCCGGCAAATCGTGTCGCTGACCGACTCCTGCGTGACGCGCTCGTCGAGCATCGCTGAATCCTGAGCGCGGGCTTCACCGACGCGCAATGCAAGTACCGCGGCGAAGCCGAGCAGGAAGGCAACGCGCATCGTGCGGGCAGGACGCGCGGCGCCGCACCGGCGCGCGAGCGTTGGCGGAATCGCTTGATATATACGGATGGATGCGTCGCGGTAATAGATGATGCGGCGCCTGTCTGCAATGCCTGCGTTCATTCGTCGGCGCGCCGGCAGCGGCGCGCAATAGTTCAATTCTCAGACTAATTAAAACACATTCAATATTTCCGCGTAAGGAAGCCGCACTGGCGCAAATTGGCGAAGATGCGTCCAGATGCGCTCGCAGATGTCGGCCGATGCGGTCTTGCCGTGTACGCATACACGTTGCAAGACCGCGCCGAACCTCAGGATAAAGACAACACCGCTGTCCGCACGGCGCCAACAGCTCGCTACGTCAATCCGGTTTCGCCACCCGAACCCGAGCCTGCAAGGCGCGGATACGCCCGAGCGCCTGAGTATTGGACACCGTCGCGTCATACATCTTGGCGAGATCCGCCTTGAGCGCGGTACGCGAGCCGCCGTCGAGATAGACCATGTGCCCCGACGGATAAAAACGCGCCGACAGATTCTGCCGGACCTGCTGGCTGACTAACGGCATTTGCTGCAGATCGAGCACGGTCTGATAGAACGGCGTGACGTAGTCGAAGAAACCGTTCGCCGACAGCACCTTCAGGTCAGGATTGAGCGCCATCACGGCGGCAAGGTCGCCGGCGGTGTACAGAATGATGTTGCCCTTCGCATCGAGCCCCTTCTGCGCACCGGTCGGATCGATGTGGCTGAAGTCCCAATACTGGAATGCCTGATCGTTGAGGTCCGTGAACGCCGAATTCGACGTGTATTTCAACTGCTCGTTCAGATACACGTTCCACATGGTCGTGTACACGCCGGTTACCGCCGTCATGGTCGGATCGTTGCCGCCGGAATTCGGGTCGATCTTGCCGGCAATGCCGGTGTTGATCGCCGTCACGCGGCCGTCGTACTCGCCGAGCGCGAGGCCCTGCGATTTCAGCAAGCTGGTCAGGAACAGCGAATTGCCGCGACTGTCGTACGACGCGATATCGAGGCTCCAGGCGAGCAAGGTGGTTTTGTCGATACCGGTGTATTCGCTCAGCTTTTCGACCGTTGCGGAATCGGTAGTCGGAAATTTGCGCAACGCCGCCAGATAGTCGGTGCGTGCGAATTGCGCCACTTCTTCGGCAAACGTGCCGAGGTCGGTGGGCCGCGGCGCGATGCCGAGTTTCTTGTGATACCACGCGTCCGCCGAGGCCGTGGGCAAGGCGCCGACCGGGTTGCCGGATTGCGTGTAATCGAGAATGGACGATTGGATCGTGATGCCGTTCAGATCGACGCCGTCTTCATGCAGCCGGTACGCCAGCACACAACTGCGCGCCGTGCCGTAAGACTCGCCGAACAGGTACTTCGGCGAATTCCAGCGATTGTTCTTGGTGAGAAAGCGTTTGATGAACTGCTTGATCGAGTCTGCGTCCTGGTCGACGCCCCAGAAGGCGCGGTTCGTCTTCGGCGCAATGGCCGCGGAGTAGCCCGTTCCAACCGGGTTGATAAAGACGAGGTCGCTCTTGTCGAGCAGACTGTCCGGGTTGTCTTCCATCGAATACGGCGCGGGCGGCGTAAAGCCCGGCATCGACGTCTTGATGCGGCGAGGCGCGAACGAGCCCAGCAGCACGAACACCGAAGACGAACCCGGGCCGCCGTTGTAGAAGAACGTCACCGGGCGGGTGTCCTCCTTCTGATTGTCCTGCGTGAACGCGACGTAGAACATCTTGGCTTCAGGCTGCGAACTGCTCGAGTCCACAATCACGAGGTGACCTGCCGCCGCCGTATAGTTGATTTTCTGGCCGCCGATCACGATCGAATGATGCGTCACCGCGGCGGTTTCAGTGGTATCAGTCACGGAATCGTCCGGCCCGTTGCCATATGCAACCGGATCGAAGAACGGCTGATCGCCTGCTTTGTTCGACGCGCCGGCGGCAGCCTTTGCGGGTGCAGCATGCGTGTTGTGTGAAGACTGCGGACTAACGGAAGCTGACTCGGTGTTCGTCATGATCGCTCCATGGGTTCGTTAACGTCTTGATGTCTTGATGTGTCTTGATGTGTCTTGATGTGTCTTGATGTGTCTCGATGTGTCTCGATGTGGCCTGATGCCTCTTGTGTGTCCTGTGTTGCCTGCGTCTCTTGAAGCCATGCACCCTACCGCCTGCGGCCTGAAAGCGGTGCACCGTGGGACAAGCGCGGGCGGCAGGTGAGCGCCCGATCTGTCAGCCAACAATCAGCCAGGCGCCATTCGAACCGGTCCGCGACTCATCAGACTATAGTGCCGCCGCCACCTTCTGACCATCGGGACTACCAAGTCCCGTACATGCATCCCAGCCCGGCGACGCGGCGAAGCTGCCGTTGTTGCCCTGGGTGATGTCGTGACACACCCCCGGCGCCTTGTACAACTTCGGGTTGATGAAACCGGCCGGTTGCCCGTTCGCCGCATTGATCCGCGCAATCAACGCCGACCACAGCGGTGCAACCGCACTGGTGCCACCGACCACCGTCTGCGTGCCGTCGATCAATACGCTATAGCCGGTGACAGGCGACGCATCGCCGGCCACGTCCGGCACGCCACGCCCGCTGAGCGCCGTCTTCGCGCCGCGCGATGAAGTGGCCGACAAGCCTTGCTGCCAAACCGGGACCGGAAAGGCCTTGCTCACGCCACCGCCGCTCGCGCCGCCTTGCGCGCCGTCGTTCCACACCACCTCCTGCGAGATCGCGGTGCCCGACGCGGTCAGGTGCGTACCGCCGCATGCCAGCACATAAGGGCTTGACGCCGGAAAGTCGACCTGATCGCTGCCGGACCCGTCGCTCGAACCGCTATCGCCCGACGCCGCGCAAACCGTCACACCCAGGGCCGCCGCCGTTTGCAGCACGCTGTTGAACGCTTGCAGCGACTGGGCGGTCCAACTCGACTCCGGGCCACCCCAACTGATCGAGATGACCGTGGGCTTGTTGGTCGTGTCATGCACCGCACTGCTCACCGCGTCGATGAAACCGGCGTCGCTGTTCTGCGTGAAATAGACCGCGATCGTGGCGCCAGGCACAATCGCACCGACGATTTCGATGTCGAGCGTGACTTCGCCATCGGGCCCGTTCGGGTCGCCGCTCGGCTGGTTGCTGCCCTCATCGACGCCGACCGCTGTCACCTTCGGTGAAGCCACACCCAGGCTCGCAAAGTAACTCTTGAGGTCGGACGTGTTGTACCCGCCGCCGAGTTCGATGATGCCGACGCATTCGCCGCTGCCGTCGCCTTGCGGAAACTGATACAACGATGCGAGCTGCAGCGGCGTAAAGGAGGAAGCCTGCTGATGCGCTTTAGCCGGTTGGAACGGCGGCCGGATGCGAAAGTGCGGCCGCGCCTGGGGCCGGTTATCGAGCCCGAGTACGGCTTGCACAATGCCGTGCAGATCGTCCGGCACGCTGATCGTGCCGGTGCGGCCGCGGAACTGCCCCGCTGTGTGATGCTGATAATGTTCCAGCTTGACGCCGAACGCGGTCTGGAACTGCGCGATCGTGCCACCCAGCAACACCTGGCGTGCGGCCGGATCTTCCCGTACCACCGTCAAGCCGTGTGCGGCGGCAAAGGCTTTGACCTTGGCGATGTCGTCCGGCGCGGCGCCATACTCTTTGGCAAACGCCTCGCGCGATAGGGGTTTGACGCCCGGGTCGCCCGCTTCAATCTTGCTCATCAATGCGTCGAACTGCGCCTGCCGCTGACGGCGCAGTATCACGAAAACCTCGATTCGTTCTGCCGGGTCGCATTGCCCAATGACTGTCGAACCTTGTTCTGCCGTTCGCTCGCTTCCCGGCAGCGGTTGTCTGTTGACCATGGTGTCGATTCTCCTGTTAGCGTGACGGCGCGGGCCACAAGGTGGACCCCAGGCACGCCACGCATCTGCACAAACTCACCGCCTGGCGACCAGCGGCGGGTTGCTGTTTCAAGGACTTAGCCATTCCGTCCGACCCACGCATTCGAACACAGTTCCAGCGTGCGCGGCAGTTGTCCGAATGGCTAACGCGGGGTTGGATCAATGCGCATCGCGCAGCACCCGCGCTATGATGCTGAAGCGGCAATCCAGCCGTTGCAGCGCCTCGCGCGCCGCCCGCGCGCACGATCGAAGAATCAGAGGAACCTCCATGTCCATTTCGATGTATCAAGCCTCATTGCCCGTGCTGGTGCGCGGCATGACCAACCTGCAGGTCATCCTCGGCAAGGCCGAGGCGCACGCTGCCGAGAAACAGATCGACCCGTCCGTGCTCCTGAGCGCCCGGCTCGCACCGGACATGCTGCCGCTGGTGCGCCAGGTCTATATCGTGAGCGATACGGCCAAGGGCTGCGCCGCGCGTCTGGCCGGCGTTGAAGCGCCGAAGTACGACGACGTCGAACAGACCTTCGACGAACTCGATGCCCGCCTTCAAAAGACGATTGACTACTTGAAGGAATTCAATGCGCAACAGATCGACGGATCGGAAGAACGTCCGATCCAGCTGAAGATGCGCAGCGGCCCGATCGATTTCACGGGGCTGTCATATCTGCTCGGTTTCGTGCTGCCCAACTTCTATTTTCACGTCACGACGGCGTATGACATTCTGCGTCACAACGGCGTCGAACTTGGCAAGCTCGACTATCTGGGCGGCATCAAGTAAGAAGGCGTACGTGCTTTTGCGCGAGCGCCACGCGAGCGCGGCATGACCAGCACGCAGGCCGCACGTAAGTCGTGTGCGAACCCCGCATGAACCACGCATCAATCGCGCATGATCCGTGCGCGAGCGGCATCAAACGCGTGGCTGGAACGCGATGATCGCCATGCCGGCCAGTGTGAATGCCACGCCGGCCGCATCCCACAGCGTGGGGCGTACTTTGTCGACGCACCATAGCCACACGATCGCCACCGCTACGTACACACCGCCGTAAGCCGCATACACGCGGCCTGCGGCGGTACCGTGCAGCGTCAGAAGCCAGGCAAACAGTGCGAGGCTGAGCGCGCCGGGCACCAGCAGCCAGATGGAGCCCCCCTCCTTCAGCCAACGCCAGGGCAAATAGCACCCGACGATTTCGGCAATGGCGGTCACCGCATAAAGCAGAAAAGTTTTCATCGACAGATAGAAGCGAGTAGTTGTGTTGCCGCAGGAGCGTGCGCGGCAGTCTATCTGTTTTATTAACACAATCACTCTGCGGCCGGGCATGGCACACGCGACACTCATCGCATCTGATGCCGGTTCGCTACCTGTCGTCGAGGATCGCGCGCGCCGTACGCATAAGTTCAGCGAGTGAGCGGCGCGCCGGTTCGCAATAGCGGGTCAGTCCAGCGAGAGCCGCAGCGCAAAGCCGATCAGCGCCGCCGAGAAAGTCCAACGCTGCAGTGTCTGCGCAAGAGGATGGGCCCGCATCCAGCGGGCGATGCGCGCCGCGCCGATCGCATACATGACGTCGAAACACACGCCAACGGCGAGCAGCACCAGGCCCAGTTCGACCATCTGCAATGCAACCGGTCCGGCTTCAGGACGCACAAACTGCGGCAACAGCACCGAGCAGAACAGCAGCGCTTTCGGGTTCAGCAGATTGGTCAGCAAACCCTTGACGAAAGCGGTCCGCAACGGCCGGGACTCGCCCCCCACCACGCCGCCTTCAGGCAACGCGAACACGGGTGAGCGGAAGATCTGGATACCGACCCACGCGAGATAACCCGCGCCGCCGTAACGCACCACGTCGTACAGCCACGGCGCACTGCGCAACAGCGCCGCCACCCCGCATGCCGACAATGTGACGTGCGTCGCACGCGCCAGCCCAAGGCCTCCGGCCGCCGCAAAGCCACTGCGCATGCCGCGTCCGATACTAGTCTGCAGAACCAGCGCCATGTCGGGTCCGGGCACCGCATAGACCACAAACAGTGCAGCGATATAGACGGCCAGAAGGTGTGCGGAAATCATAGAAGCCTCTTGTTTTTAAGGGCTCTATCTTGCTATCGTCGGCGGAGGGTTTGCTGGCGAAATACAGGGGCAGGCGAGTTGCCTTTGGAGGAATACGCTAATATTTCACCCCTGCGCCACATTTTCCGCTAACACGCAGTAAGCACCCAAAAAACCATGACAACCGACCTCGATAAAACAGACCGCGCGATCCTCGCCGCGCTGCAGAACGACGGCCGCATGTCGAATGCACGGCTGGCCGATATGGTCGGCCTGAGTGAGACGCCTTGTGCACGACGCCTCAAGCGCCTTGAGAACGACGGCTATATCGACCAGTATCGCGCGATGCTTTCGCGTTCCGCCCTCGGCCTCGGCGTCATCGCGTTCGTCTACGTACGTTTTGCCGTACACGACCGTGCGGTGGCCACCCGCTTCGAGCGCGAGGTGCAGGCGATCCCGCGAATTCTGTCGTGCCACAACGTGTCCGGCAGCGCCGACTACATCCTGCAGGTGGTCGCGCGCGATCTCGACGACTACGGCACCTTCATGCGCGACGAGATGCGCAGCCTGCCGGGCGTGACGTCAGTGGAATCGGCGTTGTCGCTACGGGAAGTCAAGGCTAACGGCGGGCTGCCGCTGTCCTGAACACGGACGTGGCATAGTCACCCCTTTTGATACGGCGCGAGCCGACCAGACGAGTACGGAGTTTTCATGGATCACGAAAAGGCAAGGGCCGAAGAAACAGCCGCGATGGAGCGCGTATTGACCGCGACCAAGCGGGTACAGGCGGCCTTCGCGTCGCTGCAATCGCAATTCCCGCCGGCCGGCAGCGGCCAGCCTTCGCAGTTCGCGCTGCAGACTTTCGACGCTGCCTTGCAGGAACTCGAAGACGCCCAGGCCGCATTCGACGAATTGCTCGGCGATCTGCTTGACGGCAATCGTTGAGTGGCATAGCCGGTCTCTGCACTGGGTAGCTGCTGCGTAGTACGCGAGCGGCGGCCGTCTTCGGATTGCATCGGGACGGGCGCCGCGTTATTCGGAGGTGTCGGACGGACTTGACCGTTAGTTGCGTATTGACGTCTTAGCACGTGAATTACCGCTAGGCCGGATCGCCCTCTACCCGTCACCCGCCCTGCCCGGCCACCCGGTCCTGTGTGTTTCAACGCGCTGCAGCGCCCAGAATTGGAAGTCCGCCTGCAATGGCCACCACGGTGCGACCCTGTACGGGCAGGTCGCTTCAGCGACTATAAAATCGCAGGTAAAAAACGCATAAAAGAGAGCGCACTCCGAACTTGCCGACGAGCCCTTCGACCGATGCCCGGTTGCCGCATTCACCACTGGCTCTGCGCCCTTTATCCCCCTGTCTTTCCTGTCACCGCTGAAAGATTCAGCCGCGCTAGCGATGACGAAGTGCCGTCGCCCAACACATAAACAAAGAATATTTGCTTCGCTTAACGAAGTATGTTGACTTCCGGTTGGGGGAATGAATAAAATTCGCCCGTCATAACAAACGGGGCCATTGCCTTGGACACCAGCAGTAGTCGATCTTCGAACAGTTTCACTGCCTGACCAGCCTGACGCCCGCGCTTTCTTTTCTCAGCCGCCGTCTCGCCAGCAGGCAGACGGTGCGCGCCGTAGTAACTCTCTCCGTGCACCTTAACTAGCGCCATTCGGCCGCGTCGTGCTTACGCATGTCCTGCGTCCGCGCGTCCGTTTGGCATCGCGTCGCGAGCATCCACTCGCGGCTGCGTTCACTCACGCCGGTTCGATCCATTCGAACGCCGGCGCGACTGAGCGCGTGGACGAACACGTGCGTACTCAACGTCGATGAGCAACATCGATGAGCAACGCCGACAAGGAGCCCCCATGCCGGACAGTGACAGTTATCCCTTATGCCGCTCAATTGCCCCGCAATCTTTTTTTTGCCTGAGGAAAGCGAGTAGACCTTCGCCGCCGCGCGCATAGTGCCGGCCGCGCTCCGTGTCTGCTGGCTTTCCGCAACCCGCGTAAAGCCATACGCCCGGAGAAATACCATGTTCGCCATCCTCGTACCGACCCTGCAGCAAACGCACATCCACAGCGACGCCGCACTCGCGCTTCACAGCATCAAGCCGCACTGGCTCGCCGTGTCCTGGCACCGCGTCAAAGCGCTCGTCTCGCACACAGTTTCGTTTTCAGCTTCGTAACTCCCCACTGTCAGCATCCGTACGCCTTTGCGATCCGCATGCGCACCGCCGTCGGTCGATTTCATTCGACGACACGTGCGCTGCGGATCCTGAAGGCGCACCACTGCATTCAACTCACACCTACTCACGCAGTTAAAAATGTCCACTCCAATTAACGTCTCACCACCACGCAGCGCCGTTCTCGACGAAGCCCATCTCGGCGACATCCGAGGCGCGCTCGGCACCATTGCACACCACGACACCGCCCCACGCACCAACTGGTGGGCCCGTATCCGTACGCTGCTCGCGATCCTCGGGCCGGGTCTCATCGTGATGGTCGGCGACAACGATGCAGGCGCCTTCGGCACCTACACCCAGGCCGGCCAGAACTACGGCACCACCTTGCTGTGGACCATGCTGCTGCTCGTGCCCGTGCTCTTCGTCAACCAGGAAATGGTGCTGCGACTGGGCGCCGTCACCGGTGTCGGCCACGCGCGCCTCATCTTTGAACGCTTCGGCAAATTCTGGGGTGCGTTCAGCGTTGTCGATCTGTTTATCCTGAACGCGCTGACTATCGTGACCGAGTTCATCGGTATCACGTTCGTCCTCGACTTCTTCGGCATCTCCAAGATTCTGGGGGTCTGCATTGCTGCGGCACTAACGATGGCCGCCGTCAGTACAGGCAACTTCAGACGATTCGAACGCTTCGCCGTCGTACTGTGCCTGCTGAGCCTGTTGCTGGTGCCGGTGCTGGTGTCGATTCACCCGCCGGTTGGCCAGATGACGCGCGATTTCTTCATTCCGAACTGGCCTGCCCACTCGAAGCTGAGCGATGTAATGCTGCTCGTCATCGGCATCGTCGGTACGACGGTCGCGCCGTGGCAACTGTTCTTCCAGCAGAGCTATGTGGTCGACAAACGCATCACACCGCGCTTCATGAAGTACGAGAAGGCTGACTTGTGGATTGGCATTGTGTTCGTGCTGATTGGCGCCGTGGCGATGATTTCATTCTGTGCCGCGCTGTACGCCGGCAAGCCTGAGTTTGGCAATTTCACGGACGCAGGTGGTGTGATTGCAGGTCTGGAAAAATATGCGGGCCGCACATCCGCCACGCTCTTCGCCGTGGCCCTGCTCGATGCCTGCATCATCGGCGCCGCTGCCGTGTCGCTGTCGACCGCGTACGCGATCGGCGACGTGTTCAAGATTCGCCACTCGCTGCATCGCCCTGTGTCGGACGCCAAGGGTTTCTATCTCGTCTACTTCGGCATTGTTGCCGCTGCCGCCGCGCTGGTACTGATTCCTGGCAGCCCGCTGGGCCTGCTGACTGAAGCCGTGCAAACGCTCGCCGGTGTATTGCTGCCGAGCGCCACGGTGTTTCTGCTGCTGCTGTGCAACGACAAGGCCGTTCTCGGTCCGTGGGTCAACTCGAAGAAACTGAACCTGTTCACGGGCGCCGTTATCTGGGTGCTGGTGATGCTGTCCATCATCCTGACCGCCTCGGTCGTCTACCCGGACATCACGGGCGAAACGATTCTGGAAACGCTCGCTGGCGGGACGCTGCTGGCTATCTTTGGCTACGCCGCCACGACCGGGATTCGCCGAGTCCGTCGCGAAGCCGCGGATGGAGATGCGCAGAAGTACCCGAAGAACGCTCGCGATACGTGGCGCATGCCGCCACTGGACGAGCTGGCGCCGCCGAATCTCACGCTGTCCAAACGTGTCTGGATGGGTGTGCTGCGCGGCTATCTGATCGTGGCAGTCGCACTCGTTGTCGTGAAGGTCGTGCAGATGACGTTCATGCATTAAGCGGATGCTGCCCGCCTGCTCCCGGTTGTTTCGGTGAGCGGCGGGCAAACGGTCAACTCCGCCCTATCCACCCCACGCGGCCTGACCTGATCCGTCGCGTTGCGACCGCTCTAGCGTAGGCCAGTGACGGCCACGCTTGCATCACACCCCTTCCGTCTCGATCGCCGGCTCGCACAGAATCGGAAAGTTGACCGAGTTCGCGACATAGCACTTCTCGTGCGCCACATGATGCAAACGCTCGGCCAGCTCGAGGTCGCCGCCCGCTCGAATGACAACATGCGGGCGTAGAACGATCTGCGAAAAGCGGCCCTGCTCCGGACTATCGAGCATCGTGCCTTCGGCGTTGTCGCGATAGCTCACAACAACGATGCCGGCGTCCGAGCAAAGATGCAGATACCAGAGCTTGTGGCAGGCGCACGCCGAGGCGACCAGCAGATCTTCCGGATTCCACCGGTTCGCATCGCCGAGAAACGCCGGGTCCGATGACCCGGGAATATCGGGCTTGCTTCCCGCTGTGATGATGTGGTCCCGACCGTATTCACGGTATCCCGAGGTCCCGCTGCCGCGGTTGCCTGTCCATCGCACCGATACCGCGTATTTGTGCTCGCCGTACGCCATGCCAATCTCCTTTGCTGTTGACCCGGAATTGAATTCGCAACGAATGCATTCTATATGCGCGCTGTGGTTTTGGTATACCATTATTCCAAACGACAACCGACGATCGACAAAAGCTCATGGACCACAAACTGGATTCGACGGCTGACGCCATCGCCGTCTCACTACGCGAACTGATCGCAGCTGGCGAGCTGGAGGACGGTGCGCGCCTGGTCGAGCGCGAGCTCGCCGATCGATTCGGCGTGAGCCGGGTGCCGATGAGAGAGGCCATCCAGAAGTTGGAGGGCGAAGGACTGGTCGAGCTCATGCGCAATCGCGGCGCTGTTGTGCGAACCCTGACGGAGTCCGACCTGGACGAGATTTACGGCCTGCGCATGTTGCTCGAAGGGGACGCCATCTTCCACGCGGTCAAACGCATGGACAGTGAGACGTTATCGCGCGCCGAACTCGTTCATCGGCTTCTGGGAGACGCCGATACCGCGCAAAGACAGGGCGAGCTGAATCGCGAGTTTCATGAGCTGCTATACCGCCCCTGTGCGAACGGCCGGCAGTTGAAGGCGATCCGCGAGCTGCGCGCTCAGGTCGAGCGCTACGAACGATTGCAAAGCACGTTGCTCGCCGACACACTGGCCTTCCAGGACGAGCATCTCAAGATTCTCGAAGCCTGCGAGACGGGGAACGCACGCCTCGCGCGATCGATGACGGTGGAACATCTCGCGTCGGCGAAGCGCATCGTTTTGCAACTGGTTCGAGCTGAGTAACTACGGCTTCCCGAATGCTTTTCCCGCCACGTTCGGTGCGCGCGGATCCGGGTTCATATTCAGGCTGGTATCGTTCGCGCGCATGTTATTGAGCACCGGGCCCGATCCAATGTTGCCGCTTCCACCGCTCGTCGTGGCGCGCCCCACCGCATTCACGCCCGGCGTTGGGCCTGGACCTGCCGCTCCCGTGCCCATGCCCTGCCCCGCGCCCGCTCCACTTGTCCCACCTGCCTGCAAACCACCCAGGTTTGCCGACTGTGGATAAGCCACGCTCGACAGACCCATCATCAGCGCCGCAATCAACGCAGCCTTTGTCACGCGCTTCATAGCCGACTCCGTCATACAGTCAAATTGCCCGACCGATACTTCCAACACATCGTCTCGATACCGAGCAAACGACGCACTCAAGGAAGAATCTGGTCAAAGAGTAAGACTGGCCGCCGGCCACATTTGTTCATCGCTGAAAATCTGCGCGAGCCACGCTCCGTCAGCAAGTTGTACAAATGCTTACAAAGCAGCTTGCGTCTGACGTACACCGCCCGCGCTGCTGCGGCGTTATTGCAGGCATCTACCCGCGGAGCCCGCAATGAACACAAACATCACTTCCAGTAATCCGCAACGCAGCCGCATTCACCCCTTGGTCGCCGGTGCAGCAGTGGCTGTCATCCTTGCGAGCGCCACCGGCATCGCGGCGATGACAGGACTTCTGCCGACCTCGCACGCCGTTACGGAGCCCACGCAGCTGGCCACCCCCGTTGCGGCGCAGATTGCGAGCGCTCCCGTCGCCGCGCCTCAAGCGGCCCCGGTTCAGCAAACGGTCCAGCAAGCCGCACCGGCACGGCCGCGCGTCCATCACACGCACAGCGCGCCCGCCGTGGACACGCCGCGGTACGCAAACAATCAGGGCTACCAGGCACCGTATGAATCCGCGCCGGCAAGGCCGGTCGCCGACCCTTATGCGGGCGAAGTCGTCGCGATCAACACGGTGCAGGCGCCTGAGCCGACCACCGGGCTCGGCGCGCTAGGCGGCGCGGTCGCCGGCGGCCTCGTCGGCAATCAGATCGGCGGCGGACGCGGCAAAATTCTCACCACCATCGCGGGCGTGGTCGGCGGGGGGCTGGCCGGCAACGGCATCGAACACGCCGTGCGCAAGCAGACCACCTATCAGGTTCAGGTGCGCATGCAGGACGGCAGCTACCGCAACTTCAGCTACCCGACCCAGCCCGACGTCCAGATCGGCCAGCGGGTCCACGTATCCGGCGATTCGCTGACGGCTTCGTGAGGTTCTGCGCCGGCACTTCACCTGCCGGCTTTGCAAACAGGTGGGGCAGCGCCGTGCGCGTTATGATCAACCGTTACGCCACAACGATTGATCATCACGCGCACGATGGAGCACGCCTACGTCCACCTGTTGCACCTGCTTGCCGGCCATTCGGCATGGACGCTCACGGTCGTCTTCCTTGCGGCGTTCCTGGAATCCATCGCCGTCATCGGTACCTTCATCCCGGGCAGCACGGCCATGTTCCTCGCCGGTGCGCTGGTCGGCACGGGGTCACTGAGCCTCGGCTGGGCGCTCCTGTGGGCGGTGGCGGGCGCCATCGCCGGGGACGGCATAAGCTTCTGGAGCGGCAAGCGCTACAAGGACAAGATCGTCCAGCTCTGGCCATTCAGCACCCACCCGCAGGTACTCGACGCCGGCCACCGCTTCTTTCAGAAACAGGGCGCGAGAAGCGTCGTGTTCGCCCGCTTCATCGGCCCACTGCGAGCCATCGTGCCGGTGGTGGCGGGCATGCTGGGCATGACGCCGTTGCGTTTCTACGCGATGAACGTCCTGTCGGCGCTGCTATGGGCCCCCGCGCATATCCTGCCGGGCGTGGTATTCGGCGCCTCGGTGCTGCTGGCCGGCGCGGTGTCGTTCCGGCTCGTCGTCATCATCGCGTTGCTGGCGGGCATCGTCTGGCTGAGCTTTCGCGCGGCAGGGTTCCTGCTCTCGCATGCCAGTGCGTGGTCGAGCGCGGCGGGCCGCTACCTGGGAAACTGGGCTTGCCGCCACCCAGGACCGTTCGGCCGTCTTGCGCGGCGACTGCTGGACCCCGAACAGCCGGATGCCACCAGCATCGTGGTGACGTCGCTGATCGTGCTGGTGTCGGGCGGGCTCTTCTTCGGGGTTCTCGGCGACGTCATCAGCGGCGATCCGCTGGTCAGCGTCGACCTGTCCGTCTATCACTTCCTGCAATCGGTACGCACGCCCTGGAGTGACACGGTCCTTGCAGAACTGGCGACGCTCGGCAGTGTCTACACGCTGAGCGCGCTGGTCGTGACGGTGGTGGTGTGGATGCTGTTCGAACGGCGTTGGCGCACCATCGGCTACTGGCTCGCCGCGGTCGTGTTTTCCCAATTGCTGATCTTCGCCCTGCAGTTCGCGATGCACCGCGCGCCGCCCAATGAACTCATGGCCGACGCCTACGTGTTTCCGAGCGATCACGTCGCCGCGACGGTGATCGTCTACGGTTTCCTCGCGTTCCTGCTGGCGCGACGGGTCGGCACGCTCGGCGGTTTGCTCGTGGCGAGCTTGAGTACGGTCGTCGTGATCGTGGTCGCGCTGGCGGGACTCTACTTCGGCAGGTATTGGGTCTCCGACGCGATCGGCGGCGCCGCGCTCGCCTACATCTGGGTGGCGATCGTCTCGCTGACGGCGATGTTGCGGCATCCGGAAGTGCCGCCCTCACGCGGCTTCATGCCGGTCGTGATTCTGCTGGTGATGGTCGTGAGCGTGGGGGTGCAGCTGAGCGTCAATCCACCGGCGCCGCCACCGGACAACGCCATGCGCCCGCCGCCCGTGCTGGTCACACAGGCGCAGTGGACGGAGTCGCTGTGGAAGAGACTGCCCTGCTATCGCTCGGATATCGGCGGCGATCACAAGGAACCGCTCACCTTGCAATGGGTGTCGAGCCGCGATTCGATCAGGGGGCAACTGCGCGCCCAGGGGTGGATCGAGGGCACGGACCTGTCCGCGCACAGCCTGCTCTCGCTGGCTTCGCCGAACGTCGCGGCGGTGTCGCTGCCGGTGTTGCCGAAGCTGAACAACGGCGTGCCTTCAGCGCTGGTCTTCATGCGTCCCGGCGAAAGCCGCGACGAACGCGACGTCCTGCGCTTCTGGCCGAGCGGCTATGCCGTGGAGAACGGCGCGTCAGCCACCCCGCTGTGGGTCGGCGCTTTCGCGCACGAACGGCTTTCCCGGGCATCGTGGCCGATCAACATTCTGCGAATCGACAGGGAAGCGTCGTCGTTCGATGTTCACACAAAAACGAGTACCGCCCTCGACGCGGCGCTCGTGGCCACGGTGAGTTGTCATGGCGTGCCGGTGTCGCTGCTGGCCTCTCCGGGGGAATGAGCGGCACGTTGCCGGCTGTCTGCCTGGATGCGCCTGCTGGCCGTACCAATCAGGAAATCGCTCTGCGCTCAATCACTTGGCGGGTTTGGCCAGGACTTGTCCACAAGGATATGAACATTTTCTGTGGATAACCTGCGCAATGCGATCCGGCGAGACGCGGGAAGGCTAAGGGCGCCTCCCGGCCCGCCGGATTGCCTGCGAGCGAGGCGCCGCCTCGTGCCATCGACGTACGCAATCGAATCATGACGGAAATCAGGAAGGACGCTTTGGTGCGCCCCTCCCAGGCATACCCAGGCAACCGCCGTCAGAACCGCTTTCTGATGCCGACCATCGCCGCCGTCGTATTCAAACCCGGTGCAACAGGTTGCCCATATTCAATCGACTGATTCATCTTGCCCTGGTTCTCCACATAGCCCACCTGGGCATACAGCGTGGTCTCCTTGGAAAGACTGTAGTTCGCGCCGAGCACCAGTTCCGTCGACTTGTTCGCCGAGTTATTTTCGTCCTTGATGTAATACACGCCGCTTGTCACCTCGAAAGCCGGCGTGAACCGATAGCCCAAACCGCCTGAAATCATATCGAAGTTGGTGGTCTTCGGATGCGCGGGATTGCGGCCGTTGCTAAACGACGTGCTGACCGAAAAGCCGTTGATCGAATACAGCGCGCCGAGGTAGTAGAACCGATTGTTGTCCAGCCCGGTCGGCACGGTGGTCGGCGTGGGATTGGTATCGTGCCCGTTGTAATAGGCCGCCGCGAGTTTCAGTCCGTAGTTGTCGTACTGCAAAACGGCCGATTCCCGTGTGCTGCCCTGCGCCTGCCCCGCTACGCCACCCGGCGCATATTCGAGGCTGGCGCTCACGCCGCCGAAGTTCGGCGAGGCATAGACGATGGCGTTGTCGTCGAACACCGCCCCGAGCTGGGCGTTCGTGCTGGTCCCGGGCCAACCCGCAGCGGAATTCATGCTGACCAGCGCGGTAAAGATACTGCCGAAGTAGCCACCTTGGCGCACATCGGTGTAAGCCATCGCGTAGGTCAGCGGGATAATCTGCCGACCCATGGTGAGCGACCCGTACGGGCCGGCCAGGCCAACCGACGCCTCCTGATTGAATTGCGCCGCCGCGCCAGCGGTACCGCTCAACCCAAACTTGCCATTTGTAGCGTCAAACGCACCTTGCAATTTGAAATTGGTTTTCCACCCGCCGCCCAAGTCTTCCGTTCCCTTAAACCCGAGCATGCTGGTATAAATACCGCCGTTCGCCATTTTGAAAAAATGGCCGGCATTCGGCGCGGAGGGACTGTACGAAGCCGCCGAAGTGTTCTGATAAAGCAACCCCGTATCCACTGCGCCATACATCGTCACCGACGATTGTGCATGCACAGTACTACCAACTGTTGCCAATGCGATTGCTGCTGCAAAACCTCTTTTCATTTTGTCTCCTTGGATTACGTGATCCAGCGTCCACGTGGCAACCAGAAATTTCTGTGCTGCATCACTTTATAAAACCAGCAACCTGCGAGACTCGTGGTCAGCAGTCAACCGTCGAACGGCTTGTGTAAGCCGCTCATCAGCGCTCAACGAGCAGTGCCGCACGACAGATCGTCAAGGCACCGCAGTCCAATACGCGCCTGACGTCGTTCGCTTCAGCCGTATCGGAGGGTCATTCAGACCGGACGTCCCGCCGCGATCGTCGGGCGAAACATCACGGGTTCGGCGTCAGCACCGGAGGATGTCCATCACCTCGTCCGCCTGCTTCCCCTGCCCCAGCAAGCGCGCCATGATGTTCATCGCGGGCGTGATGTGGCGGAAATAGGTCTTATAGCCGGCGCACAGATAATTGAGGCCAGGCTCACCGTCCCCGGTTTCGATAAAGCGGTTTTTGGGGCACTCGCCATGGCACGCGAAACGGAATTCGCAACGCTGGCATTCGCCCGGCAGCGAAGTCTCTTTCGCCATGCCGAAGTCGGTCTGCGCCTGTGAGGACATCATGCTGCCCAGGTCGTCGGACATGACGTTGCCGAGGCGATATTCCGGGTACATAAAATGGTCGCAAGCGTAGACACTGCCGTCGTGCTCGACGATGGCGGCTTTGCCACAACGTGGGCTGAAGATGCACGCGCCCGCGGGCAATTGGCACCACGAGGCGAGCGCCCATTCGAAGTTCATCACGTAAACCATGCCGACGTCGTTGCGAACCCATTCATCGAATACTGCGGACAGGAAGGCGCCGTACGCAAGCGCGCTCACCGTGTGCGAAGTCACAGCAGTTCCTGTACGCGCCACCGGCTTCGCTTTCGCTACGGCAGACACGCTGAGCGCCGGGGGGACGCCAAAATGCAGGCCGATGATCTTTTCCTCCGGCTGAGCCACGCGCTCGACGACCGGATTGAACTGGATAAAACTCGCTCCCAACTCTTTCAGATGGCGATAGATTTCGAGCGGCTGATGCACATTGGCGCTGGACACCGTGACCAGCACGTTGAAATCCACACCATGACGCGACAAGGCGGCCAAACCACGCACGGTATCGTCGTAACTCGAATGGCCGCGCTTGTCAGGGCGTGCCACGTCGTTGAGGGCACGCGGACCGTCCAGACTGACGCCCACGAGGAAACGCTCGCGTCGAAGAAACGCAGCCCACTCATCGTCGAGCAAGGTGCCGTTGGTCTGCAAGGTGTTGCGGATCAGCTTGCCCTGAGCAAACTTGCGCTGCAAGGTGACGGCGCGCTCGAAGAATGCCAGTCCCAGCAAGGTGGGTTCACCACCCTGCCACGTGAATTCGACTTCAGGCGCCGATTGAGCCGCAATATATCGCTGGACATAGGCCTCGAGGACCTCGTCGGACATGCGAAAGCGCTCGCGTGGCGGAAACGCGTTCTCTTTCTCGAGGTAAAAGCAGTAGCCGCAATCCAGATTGCAAAGCGCGCCGATGGGTTTCGCCATCAGATGAATGCCGGTCAGTGATACCGTGGCTTCGGTATTCATGCTTGACAGCAGCCGTGGGCCGCTCGGGAATGCAAAATAGAAATCATGGCTATGACCTTGGACGGACAAGCAACCCGCTTGAGATTGGACTAAATCACCCCGCATTACGGCCGGTTCAGGCGGTATTGCGTCGATGGTTCATCGTATGGGACGAGCGGATTGCACGCCTGTCATTGCGGCCAATAGAGCGGTCTTTCAGAATGTCGCCAGAATCGTGAGGCGTTCGGCGTTCGACATACGGCGCAGAGAGAAAAGACTGCCGGCCCTAGCCGGCAGCCTTCCTCGCGGCGATATCCGCTTCGTAGTAGCGCGCGGCGAGCAGAAACAGGACCGCTGCGGCCAGCGACATGAGTGGCGCAAGAGTGAGCGCCGTGCGCAGATTCGCCACGTCGGAAAGGAGCCCCACCAGATAAGGGCCCGGCGCCGTGCCAAGCAGATTGGCGCCCAACACCGCGGTTGCCGTCACGGTGGCGTGAACGGCGGGATGGGTGACGTCGATCAGCATCGCCACCGCGGCGCCCCCATGGGCCGCGGCGAAGAGCGCGCCGCCGAGCAGCAGCACAAGCCCCGCCACGCCAGGCGGCAAGGCGAACGCGGCAAACAGCATCAACGCGGAAATCAATGCGTAAGCGGCGGGCACGAGCGCCCGATAGCGCGGCCGCCCCTTGCTCAGCCAGTCGGCCACCCCGCCGCCAAAGAGCATGCCCACACCCAGCACGAGCACCACCACCGCAGCGATCAGGCTCGCTTTCTTCGGGTCATAACCGTAGAAGCGATTGAAGTACGTCGGCACCCATGCGATCAGAATGGCCGGGATCCCCATCTGCAGACCGAACGCGGCGAACGTAAAGTTGCCTGAACGCGCGGCGAACACCTGCCTGAATACTTCGGCAAAGCGCGGCCGCCCATCCACGCGATTGCCGGCAGCGCCCTCCTGCAAAGCAGGGACCTGGTAATCGCGAACAAAGATGGGGTAAAGGACCGCGAGCAGCAAGCCCGGCGCGCCGACAGCGAAGAAAGCATAGCGCCAGCCGAACTGGCTCGCGACCGCGCCGCCGATCACCACGCCCATGACGGAGCCGAATAGGCCGCCCGATTGGAACGCCCCCAGCACTGCGGAGCGCTTGTCGCCTGGGAAGGTGTGAGCAAGCAGGGCCGCGCCCGCCGCCGCGTAGGCGGCCTCGCCAAACCCCACCATGGCACGGGCCACGAGCATCTGCGTGTAGCTGGTCGCGAGGCCACACGCGATGGTGGCGAAGCACCAGACGAACGCCATCAGCGTAATGCTTTTGACGCGCCCCCAACGATCCGCGATCAGCGATAACGGAATGGTCATCACGCCGACCACCAGCGACACGATGCTGACCAGCGCGCCCAGTTGCGAATCCGATACGCCCCACACCGGTTTGAGAAACGGAAATACGGCGCCCACGGCCTGACGCGATAGATAGTCCGAGAGAATCAACCCGAAACTCAATGCGAACACGGTCCACGCGTAGGTCTTCGAGCCCTGGTACGTGCCGGTGCCGCCGGTCTCACGGGCCTGGATCAAGTGAAGGGTTCTCATGTCGACTCCCTGCTCGTTTCTTGCGCCGTCGAACCGTACCCGTGCGGTTCACACTCATTCTCATACGAACACGGAATGTTTAACGCCGGGTCGGGATGCCCCAGGAATAGCTTCGATATCAGCCGTTGAACGCGCGTGCCGTAGGGCGGACGAAACAAACCGATCGGGAACCAGCGTCTCATCCTCAACACCGACTTGCCGTGCGACAACGCTCTGAATCCCTCCGGTCCGCGCCAGCTTCCGATTCCCGAATTGCCGGTGCCGCCGAACGGTAGATCGCCCTGGAAGACATGCCATGCCCAATCGTTGACGGTCATGCCGCCGGCGTGAACGTCACGCTCCAGTCGTTTGATTTCGTTCGCGTGCGTCCCGTAGTAATACAGCGCCAATGGACGAGGCCGCGCCGTGATGTACCGGACGCCTTCGTCCAGCGAATCGCAGGCCACCACGGGCAGGATCGGATTGAAGAGCTCTTCCTGCATGATGCGCATATCCGGCGTCACATTCGTCACGATCTGCATGGGCACGACTCGCCAGCCGTTTCCGGTGCCGCACGAGGTCACCGTGGCGCCTTTGGCGCGCGCATCGTCAAGCAGTTCATGCACGCGTTTCGCGTGGCGGTCGGACGCAATGCAGGTGTATTCCGGATCGTCGACCGGGTTGGGCACCATCTGCTGAAACGCGCTGACCGCGGCGGCAACGAACGCTTCGATCCGCTCGCGCGGCACCAAGGCGTAATCCGGTGCGACACAGGCTTGACCCGCGTTAAATGCCTTGCCGTGCGCAATCGAGCGCGCCGCGGCTGCGATGTTCGCGGACGGGGCAACGATAGCCGGCGATTTGCCGCCCAGTTCCAGCGTGACGGGTGTCAGGTTAGCCGAGGCCGCCCGCATGATCTCCTTGCCGACGGCCGGCGAGCCGGTAAAAACGATGTGATCGAACGGCAAGCTCGCAAAGGCCTGAGCGACTTCCACACCGCCGCCGAACACCGCCACCTGATCTTCCGGAAACAGCTCGGCCAGCATCTCACGCAGAACCGCCGTGCTGCGTGGCGAGAACTCCGACATCTTGATCATCACCCGATTGCCCGCTGCGAGCGCCATGATCATCGGCCCCACTGCCTCAACAATCGGAAAGTTCCAGGCCGCAATCACGCCGACGACCCCCTTGGGCTGGTACACCACCTTGGCGCTATTGCTGAGAAACAGCCAGTCGGTGTGCCGCTTTTGACGTTTCATCCAGCGGCGCAGGTTGGCAAGCGCGTGGTCGATCTGCAACGCCGGAAACATCACATCCAGCATCTTGCATTCGAACTCGGAGCGGCGGCCGAAATCGTCGCTCATCGCTGCCGCGAGTCGATCCTGGTAGCGGCTCAATGCCTCTCGCACCTCTTTCAACGCGCGTCTGCGTTGCCTGAGTTCAGGATAGGGGCTGGCAAGGCATGCATCGCGTTGCCGGGCCAATACGGCCCGCAGATTCTCAATCGAGTCTTTCATCTCGGCATTTCCCTTCACCCGCGTTCACGACGCTTTCTCGACACGTTCCCGATCGCGCCCCTTCGAGTACCTGATCCCGCGGTACCGTGCGCTTTAGCCAGGAGCTGGCCGGCGCATCGATACAACGGCACTCACACCGAGCGCCACTGCGCGTCCCAGTACTTTTCCCGAACGTCTTTCTTGAGCAGCTTGCCCACCGCGCTGCGCGGCAGATCCGCCCAGAACTCCACACTTTTCGGGGTCTTCGTGCTGCCCAGATGTTCCTTGCAGAGCGCCATGATCTCTTCTTCGGAAACGGTCTGCCCCGGCTTGCGTTGAACCACCGCCTTCACCGCCTCGCCCCATTTGTCATCCGGCACGCCGATCACAATGCAGTCGAGAACGGCGGGATGACCCTGAATGACCTTCTCGATTTCGACGGGAAAAACATTGAATCCGCCGGTGACAATCATGTCCTTCATACGGTCCACGATGGTGACGTAGCCCCGCGCGTCCCGCACGCCGACATCGGTAGTGTGATGCCAGCCGAATGTCGAAACGGCGGCCGTGTCGTCCGGCTTCTTGTAGTAGCCCTGCATGACCATGGACGAGCGCACGACGATTTCGCCGCGTTCACCGGCAGGCAAGAGGTTGCCTTCGGCATCCATGATGGCAAGACACGCGACATCGACCGCTTTGCCCGCGGCCTTCACCACGTCCTCGTCGAAGCTGCCGTCCTGCTTCAGATAATCGGCGGGACCTTTTACCAGAATCGGCACCAGCGTCTCTGTTTGCCCGAAGCTTTCATACATGATGGGGCCGAACACGCGCACCGCTTCCTTGAACTTGTCGGGCGCGATCGGCGCCGCGCCGACGATGAACGCCTGCAGTGACGAGAAGTCCGTCTCCCGTGTCTTCGGATGCGCCAGCAGACCGTAGACGGCGGTGGGCGGCAGGTAAAGGTGAGTGATCTTTTCCGCTTCGATCAAGCTCAACAGGGCATCAGGATCGAAACCCGGCATCAGAATGTTGACACCGCCCTTGATCGTGAAGCCAAGCGCCAGCAATCCGGCGGCATGCGTCAGCGGCGCCACGCACAAGTGCCGCGAACTGGACGTGATGCCGAAAGCCGAAGCCAGTCCCAGCCCCATGAATTCGAGGCTTCGATGCGTATGCACCGCGCCTTTGGACGGCCCAGTGGTGCCGCCAGTCGGCTGCAGGAAAGCGCGCGTGGCCGGTTCTTCCGGCTGATTGCGGAATGGCTTCCAGCAATCCTTCAGCCACTCGTCCATCGATATCCCATGCTCTGACGCGCGGTCGATACAGACATACAGTCTGGCTTTCGATAGCGTCGCTTTCAGCACGGGAACGCTGCTTTCAAAATAACTGTGAAAGAACACAATGTCGGTGTCGAAGTACTCGAGCACCTCAGCATTGGTCTCAACCGAATTGCGAATGTGAACGGACAACCAGGCGGAGTCAGCCAGGTTGATACCCAGATGCAGAAGACTGACCCGATAGTCGTTGGGTGCATAAATGGCCGCATGCGTACCCGCACCCGCCTCGCGCGCGCGAGTCAGACCATGCGCTACCGCATGAACGTACTTTTGCGCCTCGCCGTACGTCATGCGGGTGGCGCCATCGACAAACGCCAGGTTGTCCGGGTGAAGCTGCGCTACAGCATCGAAATAGTCTGCCAATCTCATTCTTTTAATCTCCTCCAGCACCAACGCTCAAACGTTCAGGGATCGACTGATCCTATTTCGCCCGCATGCGGGATGCCGCATCGAGACGAATGGTTTCGCCATTCAGGTACGCGTTCTCAATGATGAACGCGCAGCAGTGAGCAAACTCGCGCATGTCGCCCAAACGCTTCGGCGCTTCCATCTGCTCCTTGAGCATGGTCAGCACCTTCTCGTCGAGCCCGGCCACCATGGTCGTCAGGAACAGGCCCGGGGCGATCGCATTGACGCGCACCCCAATCGCACCCAGTTCGCGCGCGGCCGGCATGTTCAAACCGATCACGCCGGCCTTCGTCGCCGCATAGGCGCTCTGCCCGATCTGGCCTTCGTACGCGGCGCCCGAGGAAACGTTGATCACCACGCCGCGCTCTTCGCCCGCCTCAGGGTCATTGCTCGCCATCTGCTCCGCGCATTTGGACATGACGTTGAACACGCCGTTGAGGTTGACCGCGGTCGTCTGCGCAAATTTAGCGAGCGGAGCGGCTTTGCCGTCCTTGCCTAGCACCTTGAACGGAGTCGGCACGGCCGCGCCGTTGATACAGACGTGAATGGCGCCGAAGCGGGCCATCACCTCACCAACCGACTTTTGCACCGACTCTTCGCTGCTGACATCCGTCTGCACGAACATCGCGCGATCGGCGCCGATGTCGGCTACGGCCTTTTCACCGGCTTCGACATTCAAATCGAAAATGGCGACACGAGCGCCCTTTTCCTGTGTGAGGTACAGCGCGGTGGCGAGGCCAAGGCCCGAAGCGCCCCCGGTGATAACGACGACTTTGTCCTGAATACGCATGGGATATCCGAATAGAAATTGAAAATTTGAAAGACCGTGGTGCCGGCGGCGCCATAAGCACCGCCGTGCATCAGAATGCGTTGACCCCAGTCAGCGCGCGCCCGATGATGAGTTGCTGGATTTGGGTCGTGCCCTCCGGAATCGGTGCGACAATCGCTTCGCGCGCCAGCTTCTCGACCAGAAACTCCTTGGTGACCCCATTGCCGCCGTGAATCTGCACCGCCTGGCGAGCGATCGTCACCGCGGCTTCACAGGCAAAATATTTGGCCATGGCGGCTTCCATCTCGGCGGGCACCCCCGCTTCGATCATCGATGCGGCACGTTGGGTCAGCAGACGGCTGGCGTCGACATGTGTGGCCATTTCGGCCAGCATCGCGGAGATCAACTGGTGCCCGGCAATCACCTTGCCGTGCTGCTTGCGCTCCGTGGCATAGCGCGTCGCTTCTTCCAACGCACGGCGGCCGAGACCCACCCCTTGGGCGGCGACGAACACGCGCGAACGTTCGAACATCGTCAGCGTGTTCTTCAGCGCTTCCCCTTCGTTGCCGAGCATGTTGCTGGCCGGAACGCGGACGTCAGTGAGAAAAATCTGCGCCGTCGACTGGCTGTTCCAGGCGATCTTATGAATATCCCGGACCTCGTACGGATGCTCTTTGCGGTCAAGCAGAAAGTGCGTCAGGCCGCGGCGCGGATCGTCGCCGGTCCGGCATGTGCAGATCAGAATGTCCGAATATGCGCCGTTACTGATCCACGTCTTCTCGCCATTGATGATGTAATGATCCCCGTCTCGCCGGGCGCGCGTCTTGATCTCCAGCACGTTGGAGCCGACGTCCGGTTCGGAGATACCTGCGCTGCAGAACAGTTCACCCTTGAGCAAGCCCGGTAGATAGCGCTCACGCAAATGCGCGGGGGCGAGCCTCGCCACCATCTGCGCGCAGAAGCTATTGATCAGCACCGGCACCGACAGATCGACCGAGGTGGCCGCCACCTCTTCGAACAGCATGATCATCGTGAGCCAATCGAGGCCGAGGCCACCATGTTCTTCACCGACGACGCCCGAAATCAGGCCGAACTCGCTCAGCTCGCGCATGAACTCGCCCATCACTTCCTTCGGCACGAACCTGTCGCGATACTCCTTGTTGAACAGCGGATCGGCTTTGTCTGCCAGATAGCGCCGCAATCCGTCTACCGCGCCTTGCTGCTCTTCCGTTCTGAATACGTATCCCATCTTCTCGGCTTCCCTGAATGATTTACTGTTTGGCGAGGATCGTGATGGCCACCACGGCCTCTTCGATGCCGTATAGGCCGCCGCCGTTTTCCTGAATCGCAATGCGGGCGTTATCCACCTGCCGCTTGTCCGCTTCGCCGCGCAACTGGGTCACCAGTTCGTGGATCTGAGCGAGACCGGTTGCGCCGATGGGGTGGCCCTTGGATTCGAGGCCGCCTGAAGGGTTGATCGGCATGCGGCCGCCGACCGTGAAATCGCCCCGCTCCGCTGCCGGTCCGCCTTCACCGAAAGGCACCAGCATCAACGACTCCGCATTGAGAATTTCGCCGATCGCGGACGCGTCATGAACCTCGGCGACATCGACATCCGCGGGCGCCACGCCAGCCTGCTCGTACGCCTGTTTGGCCGCGAGATGGGCAATGATTTTGTGCGGTTCATCCAGGCCGCGCGTGGTGCCGGTCTGCACGACGCTGGCGAGCACACGCACCGCGCGATTCGCCGCACCGTTGAGCCGCTTCAGTCCCGCCGCGTTGCACAGCACAACCGCAGCCGCGCCATCGCTGATGGGAGAACACATCAAGGTGGTCAACGGATAGGCGATCGGCGGCGACGCCAATACTTCCTCGATGCTGAAGGGCTGTTGAAACTGCGCCAGCGGGTTGTGCACCGAGTGTTGATGGTTTTTCGCAGCGACGGCCGCGATCTGCCGCTGCGTGGTGCCGTAGCGCAGCATGTGGTTGCGGCAGATGGCGGCGTACACGTCCATGAAGACGCTGTAGGGACGCTCGGACATGGTGCCCGGCGGCGGCTTCACGCCCTCGCCCATGGCGAGCAAGGTCGCCTTGTTGTGCTCCACCGTCGACACGTCCCAGCCACCGTCGAACGCCGAGAACATCTTGGCCTTGTCCGGGATATTCATCTTTTCCGCGCCGACGGCCAGCGCGATATCGCAACTGCCCGAGCGCAACGCCAGCGTCGCCAGATTGAATGCCGATGAACCCGTGGCGCAGGCGTTTTCGACCGTAAATACCGGCACGCCGTCAATGCCCAGGCGGCGCATCGCAATCGGACCGGGGATGGCGGTTTGGCCTTGAAACAGGCCGTTCGTCATGGTCCCGTAATACGCGGCGCCAATGTCGGCCGTACCGCAACCGGCGTCTTTCAACGCGAGCGTTACGGCTTCTCCGACCATGTCATACACAGACTTTTCAAGCAGGCGCCCAAAGGCAGTCATGCCGACGCCAACCACATAGATATCGCTCATGTTTCCGTTCTCGTTACGATGTGAATCAGCGGCCTTGAAACCGGGGCGCGCGTTTCTCAGCGAAGGCCTGCAAGCCTTCGTGGAAGTCGAATGTGCGCATGTGCTGGCGCAACATCACCTGTTCGTGCAGCAGAGCGTCGTCGCGTGTTTTGTCGGCGGATTGCCGCGCCACTTCCTTCATGCGGCGCAACGCAATGGGACTCTTTCGCGCAATGTGCGTGGCAAGCTTCTGCACGGCCTCGGCCAGTTCCGCATCCGGATGCACTTCGCAGACGAGGCCACATGCCTTCATCTCGGTGGCCGACAGGGACTTGCCGGTCAGCAGCAGATACATCGCCATGTTGAGCGGAATGAGCCGCGGCAGGACAGCCGCGCCACCTGCGCCTGGATACACGCCGAAGTTGGCATGCGCGTCGGCGAGCGTGGCGCTCTCGGCGGCAATCACCAGATCCGCGCACATCGCCAGTTCCAGGCCGCCCGCCATCGTGACGCCGTTCAACGCGGCAATCACGGGCTTCGGGAAATTGCGCAGCCGACCAAACACCTGGTTCGCACGATCGAGAAAATCCGCTTCGCCCGGGCCGAGGGTTTGGCCCGCCAGCACTTCTTTCAGGTCCGCGCCGGCACAAAAGGCCGCGCCGGCACCGGTGAGCACCAGCACGCGCATTTCATCGTCGGCTTCGATCTGCGTCAGTCGGCGATCCAGCTCCGCCAGCATGGCCAGGTTCAGCGAATTCATCGCCTTCGGGCGATTCAGCGTCAAACGGGCGACGGACCCATCGACGTCGTACAACAAAACGTCTTCGTTCATGACATCTCCATACTTTTTAGTGATCAGGACGCTCGACGAAGGCGCCGGCCTCAAGAAATTGGCGAGTGTGCTGATCGTATGGAGAACCGAGGCCGGCAACAGGTCATTGGAATGAAGTCGCAGGTCCTGGCGATAGGTTGCGTGTGACGTGGCCCCAGTTACGTGGCCTTAGTGACATAGCCGCAGTTACGTGGCCGCAGTTACATGGCATCAATGAGCGCTGAGCAAATGCGCGATTTCGTCTTCCCCAAGCCCAGCGCTTCGGAGGATCGCAAGGCCATGTTCGCCACGGCGCGGCACGGCGTTAGGGACGCCGGACGGGGTCGCGGAGAAACGCGGCGCGGGCGCGGCCTGCAATACCCCGTCACGCTCGGCATAGACGCCGCGAGCGGCCATATGCGGATGCGTCATGGCGCCAACCGGCGTCAACACCGGCGCGAAACAGGCATCGCTGCCTTCGAGCAAATCGATCCAATGCTGCCGGGGTTGCGTGGCGAACACCGCCGCCAACCGCTCACGCAGTGCAGGCCATCGATGCGGGTGATACGGTTGGCGGAAATCCGGATCGTCACCGAGCCCGAGTTTGTTGAAGAGCAGCGCATTGAATTGCGGCTCCAGCGCTTGCACACTGACAAAGTGGCCATCGGCACACGCATAAGTGCCGCTCCAGTGCGGGCCGTCGAGAAGACCGCGGCCACGTTCGATAGGCTGATGCCCTGCGGCGTGCACCGACAGCAGCAGGTTCATCAGATTGGCGCTGCCGTCGACGATCGCGGCGTCCACCACCTGACCCTGACCGGTACGGCGAGCGCTCAGGATGCCGGCAAGCACACCCATCGCAAGATACAGCGCGCCGCCGCCGAGATCGCCCAATAGCGTAGGCGGTGGCATAGGTGGCTTACCGGGTTCGCCCGCGAACCACAGCGCGCCGGAGAGCGCGATGTAATTCAGGTCGTGGCCGGCGCTCTGCGCCAACGGTCCTGTCTGTCCCCATCCGGTCATGCGGCCGTACACCAGACGCGGATTGTGCGCGAGACACTTCTCCGGGCCTAGCCCAAGCCGTTCCATCACGCCCGGTCGCATGCCTTCGAGCAAGGCGTCTGAGCCCTCGATGAGCCGCAGAACGGCGTCGATCGCGCGCGTGTCCTTCAGGTTCAACGCGATGGACTGTTTGCCGCGATTGACGATCGCGCTCTTGCCGAGTTCGAGCATGCCGCCATCGTTGGCGTCGGCGCGCTCGATCAGGATGACTTCGGCGCCCATATCGGCGAGCAACATGCCGCAAAAAGGACCCGGCCCGATACCCGCGATTTCAACGACGCGAATTCCGTCGAGAACACCCATGGTTCTGCTCCCCTTGAGATAAAGATGATGAGCCGTCGCAGCGCTGGACGTTCGGTGAGACGAGGCGAAAAACGCTTTGCGTTTCGCCTCTTATCCGATGCCGCTGCGGCGCTAATTTTGTGTACCGCGCGATCGTGCCGTCACAAGGGGCATCCAGTGCAGCATGCCGAACAGGAGCGTGAGAAGCACGCTGAGCGCCAGCGGCCCCCGGTACAGCCGCAATCTCTCGAAGACGAAGGCGGCCTCGAGTGCGTGGGTGGCAAGAAACACCATCGCCACGATCTCCA
Organism: Burkholderia sp. GAS332; assembly: GCA_900142905.1. NCBI lineage: Bacteria > Pseudomonadati > Pseudomonadota > Betaproteobacteria > Burkholderiales > Burkholderiaceae > Burkholderia > Burkholderia sp. GAS332. The sequence goes on from FSRV01000002.1 coordinate 2,151,654, forward strand.
CACCATGAGCGAGTCCGCTCGATAGTCCGGGCACAACGAGGCTTGCAAGCGCAAAGCCATAGATCGCGAGACAAGCCGCCTTCAGGACGCGCAGCATGATCCCTCTTTGATCTCGGCCAACGCCGCCTTGATCATGTCGGCGGCTTTCTCCGCGATCATGATGGTCGGCGCATTGGTGTTGCCGGACACGATGTTCGGCATGATCGACGCGTCGACAACGCGCAAGCCCTGCACCCCTTTCACGCGCAATTGATCGTCGACCACATCGAGCGGACCGTTACCCATGCGACAGGTCCCGACAGGGTGATAGGCGCAGTCAGCGTGATTGCGAATGAACGCTTCGATCTGTGCGTCGGTCTGTGCACGCCCCGAGTTTCTGGATTCCTTGCCGCCGAATCGCGAGAGAGCCGGCTGACGCATGATGCCGCGCACCAGTTTGAAAGCGCGTATCAGACGACTCACGTCATCCTGATCAGAGAGGAAGTTCGTGTCGATCAGCGGCGGCGCCAACGGATCGGCGCTCGCCAATGAAACGCTGCCGCGGGATTTCGGGCGCAACAGGCCACAGTGAACCGAGTAGCCGTTACCGATCAGTATCTTCCGGCCGTGGTCGACTAGCTTTGCTACGATAAACACGAGCTGCACATCCGGGCGCGTGTCTTCCGGCCGCGTCTTCACAAAACCCGTGCCTTCCGCGAAGTTGGACGTCAGCACACCGCGGCGATATTTCGCCCAGGTGCGAATGCCCTTCGTTATCGACCACACGCCCGACAGCGACAGGCCGAACAGCCCGCGCGACGCACCGGCTTCGTAGCTGTGAACGATATCGATGTGGTCCTGCAGGTTCTGGCCGACGCCCGGTGAATCCTGAACGACGTCAATGCCGTGCCGCTGCAAATGCGTGGCCGGCCCAATGCCCGATAGCATCAGGATCTGGGGCGACTGCAAGGCGCCGGCCGCCAACAGGACTTCCTGCGTGGCCTTCAAAATCTTGATTTCGCCACCTTGCCGAAACTCGACGCCGACCGCGCGCTTGCCTTCCATCAGGATTCGCGTGGCCTGCGCACCGGTGATGACCTGCAGGTTCGGCCGGTCGAGATTCGGCGTCAGGAAAGCCTTCGCGGTACTGCAGCGTTCGCCGTTCTTTTGCGTGACCTGCGTCAGCCCGACACCCAACTGATGATCGCCGTTGAAATCCGGGTTAGGCGAATGACCCGCCTGCACGCCGGCCTCGACGAACGCTCTTGCATAGACGCTCGGTTCCAGCACATCCGCCACGTTGAGCGGGCCGCCGGCGCCGTGATACGCATTACTGCCCCAGAAGGCGTTGTTCTCCGACTTCCTGAAGTACGGCAGCACCTCGTCATAACGCCAGCCGGCGTTACCCGCTTCGGCCCATTGATCGTAGTCGGTCCGGTCGCCGCGGATATACATCATCCCGTTGATCGAACTGCTCCCGCCCAACGCCTTGCCGCGCGGCTGGTAGCCGACCCGGCCGTTCAGGCCGGGGTTGGGCATCGTCTTGAACGCCCAGTTGAAGATGGGATACGGAATCAACGCGGCAAGCCCCGCCGGACATTGAATCAATGGGCTGTTATCAGGTTTGCCTGCTTCGAGCAGGCAGACCTGAACCTTGGGGTCCTCGCTCAAGCGGGCTGCCAGCACACAGCCCGCCGACCCACCGCCGATGACGATGTAATCGATCATGGCAGGTAGACGATATGAACGTCGTCGATCCGGCCATTGAATCTAAACGGCGCACGATCACGATAATCCAGCGTCACCGGGCAACCGAGGTCAACGCCAACGTTAAAGGTTTCGCTCGCGCTGAACGCAAGCGGGACGGTGAACGGCGTGGTGCCCCGCGCCACTTCCGCACCGTCGACGCCCATCACCAGGGTCGCAGGCGCGCCGGGCGCCGGTCCGCTCATCACGGTCTCGAGATCGAACCGATGCGGACCCGGCGCGATCCTGTCCACGGAACGTAAGCGCGTTCTCACCACACCCAGGAAGTTGTATTCGTAGTGGAGGTAACCGTCGTCCATATAGAGCACCAGACCGCCGGCTACCGCGCCCAGTGAATAGAGCACGCCGCTGCCCGCCGCGGCTACCTCGACGTCTACCGTTACCCGGTTGTTGCGTGCCCGGAGATTAGGCGCACAGAATTCGGGCAGGCGCGTGATCTCCGTGTTGAAGTGCCATTCGGTCTGAGTCGTTCCAACACGTGCATCGGGATTGAGAAGCGGCCCCAAGCCCGCGCCGATCGGATAAACGTGATTGGCGCGCGCCTCGCTATCGAACTTCTCCTTCAATTCCGCGAGCTTTTGCGGGTAGTCGCGCGACAGATCGTTCGACTGGGAGTAGTCGCCGTCGAGCTTGTATAGCGCCCACACATCGTCATCCGGATTCCAGTTCGCATAAGCGGCGTAGGCGCCTGGCAGCCATGGCACACGCGGTCCGAAAACAGACGCCATCCAGCCTTCCGAGTAGATCCCGCGGCTGCCAAACACTTCGAAGTACTGATGCGTTTTCTGCGTGGCCGCCTCACTGTCGGCGAACGTATACGCGAGACTCACGCCGTCCAGCGGATCCTGCTTCAGGCCATTGACCGACTCCGGCGGCGTAATGCCGAGGATGTCGTAGATGGTCGGCGCGATATCGTTGACATGGTGGAACTGTCCACGCACGTTGGCATCGGCCTTGATACCCTTGGGCCAGGAAACCGCCATCGGCACACGGGTCCCGCCGAAATAGCCCGCCACCAGCTTGGTGCCCTGGAACGGACTTTCGCCGGCCCAGGCCCAGCCGGCGTGATACATGTTCGCCACCTTCGGACCGCCCAAAGCGGGCAGGCCGCCGTATTCCTCTTCGAGGATTTTCATCTGTTGCGCAAAAGGCATCGGCACGCCGTTGAGCGTCAGCATTTCGTTGATGGTGCCGCTCCAGCCTTCCGAGGACGCGCCGTTATCCGACAGCACGTAAAAGATCAGCGTGTTGTCACGCAGACCCAGCCGCTCCAGTTCATCCACGACCTTGCCGGCCTGCGTGTCGGCATGCTCGAGGAAGCCGGCGTACACCTCCATCAGGCGCGCCTGGAATCTCTTTTCATCGTCGCTGAGGCTATCCCACGCGGGCATCGTGTCGGGACGCGGCGTCAGGATGCTGTCTGCCGGAATCCAGCCGAGCGCCTTCTGACGCTGGAAGGCCTGCGCGCGATAGACGTCCCAGCCACCGTCGAACTGTCCCTTGTACTTATCCGACCACTCACCGAACACCTGGTGCGGGCCATGCACCGCGCCCGGCGCCCAATACATCAGAAACGGCTTGTCCGGCGCGAGCGCATGTTGCTGGCGCAACCAGCTTGTAGCTTGTGCCGCCAGGTCTTCGCTCAGGTGATACTTCGGATCGTTGGGCCGTTCGATCGGCGTGGTGTTGCGATACAGATTCGGCTCGTACTGCGAAGACTCCGCCCCCATGAACCCGTAGAAATGGTCGAACCCGCAACCGGTCGGCCAGCGGTCGAAGGGACCGGCGGCGGAGACGTCCTGGGCAGGCGTGTTGTGCCACTTGCCGAATGCAGCGGTGCTGTAGCCATAGTGCTGCAGCACTTCCGGTATCGTCGCCGAGGTCTTCGGAATCTCGCCGGTGTAGCCGTCAAAATCACTCGCCAGCTCGGTGATGGTCCCAGATTCCACGCGATGGTGGTTGCGCCCCGTCAGCAGCGACGCACGGGTCGCCGAGCAGATAGCGGTGGTGTGAAAAGCGTTGTAGCGCACGCCGGAATCGGCAATGCGGCTGAGCGTCGGCGTATGAATCGCGCCGCCGACGGTATCGGCGTGGGCAAAGCCCACGTCGTCCAGCATGATGATCAGGACGTTCGGCGCATCGGCGCGCAAATGGGTGGCCTTACTGCGCCACTGATGCTTCGACTCAGCCAGCGTACGCGCGGCGAGACTGGCTGTCGGCGTTTTGGGAAACGGCAGATCCTGCGTTCCTGCTACAGCCGCACCGGTGAGATGGGGCGGCTCGACTGGGCCCGTCGCTTCGGAGGACGGTTCCGTCGGAGCGAAATCGGATGCCGCCGGGTTGAATTCGCGGGTCATGAGGGTCTCCTGTCATGGACTGATACGTGACGCGGGCCGCCGGATCGCGGGTCTCTCGGGTCATAGACAAATCGGAGGCATTTTATGAACCGCATCCCGCACGGCGCTGGTCTTTGAAGACAATCCAGCGGTCTTGCGCGTTGCGCTGTGCGCAACGTGGCGCTCGAGGCGGGTAAACACGGAGGGAAAGTAAGACGCATAGAAGAGGCTTTCGAACGCCGCGCAAAACGTGCTTCGGGCGCTTTGACCTTCATGCAGAATGACCGGTTACGCGCGTGGCGATCCCTGACTTGGCATTTACGCCGATGGAGTTTGCAGTGCGATTGCGGCTACACTGTTGCGACATCAACGCGACCCCGCACCGTCGCGCAAGCGTATTTCTCCCACAGCCTGCCTGCCGGTGATACACAGCACGCCGGCCCGGCAATGATTGCCGTCCATCATGCAGACACCCGCCCCCTCCCGCTTCGACAGCGACGCCGTTCTGACGACGATCGGTGGCTACGCGCTGGCCATTTCTCGCGCCCTCGAGCACAACGGGATCGATAGCGCCCGGATTTTTCACGCGGCTGGCATCGACCCGTCGCTGATGAAGAACGATCCGATGATGCGGCTGCCGGTCGCCACGATGGCCAGGCTTTATAAGGTCTGTGTGGACGTGACGCACAACCCCTACTTCGGATTGACGGTTGCCAGGTTCATCCACGTTTCGAATTTGCACGCGCTCGGCTACGCGCTCGCCGCCAGTTCGAACCTGATGGCGTTCTGCCAACGGCTGGAACGTTTCTTCAGGCTCGCTTCTCACGCCGCCGAAATCAACATCATTGAAAACGGCGATGAGGTCTCGCTACGCACGAGAATACTGGTGCCCGTGTGCGCCGAAACGGAAGATGCGTTGATGGGTTTTGTCGTGCTGTCCATGCGTCAGCTCTACCAGGCTGATTTCAATCCGGTTCGGGTGGCGTTCTCTCACGCAATGCCGCGTGAAGGCAGCACCCCCTACGAGAAACTGTTTCGCTCACCCGTCGCGTTTGACCAGGCGGCGCCGGAGCTCGTGTTTTCCAGACCGGATTTGCAGCAACCGCTGGCCGGCGCGTGTGCTGAGCTGGCGCAACTGCATGACAACCTCGCCACCAGCTATATCGCCCGCCTCGACAAACACGATGTGGTGAGCACGGTGCGGCAGAAAATCATTGAATATCTGCCCAACGGCGACTGCTCAAGAGACAAAGTTGCCAGCGCCATGTGCATCAGTCCGACCACCTTGCAGTTCAAGTTGTCGCAGCACGATACGAATTTCAATGAGCTGCTCGATGCGACACGCAAGGAATTGGCCGCCAGCTACGTGCAACAGTCAGCGTTATCGATTACCGAAATCACGTTTCTGCTGGGGTTTAGCGACTCGAGCAACTTCACTCGCGCGTTCAAGCGCTGGGAAGGCGTTTCACCGAGTGACTATCGCAAGGAAGCCGGGATTCAGGGCGCGTGAAGTTTGAGTTATTGGCGCAACACCCACTGAATGAGCAGGTGGGCATCGTTACTCGAAAGCGGTGGAACCGGATCGGCCTCCGGCATGGTGATATCGCCCCAGTGAGCTTTTCCGCCGGCTAGCAGCTTCTTTTCCAGCATGGCGCTCGCCCCCGGCGACGTGCGATAACGTTGTGCGATCTTCGGGAATGACGGAGCGAGATCGGCTCCTTCGGTGGTATGACAGAACATGCAATGTTGCTCTTCGATCAGCCCCGCAACGGCGGATTGAGCGAGTGCATTCGTGGAAACCATCAGCACGAGGCTGAGGAGCGCCCCACTACAACACAGACTTCCCATTCGTTTCACGATACCTCTCCCGCGTCGCGCCCCCAAGGGTTCGATGCACCGCTGCCGGTCTGCGCGAGACGTCACGCCTGACCACCCATCAAGGCGACGCCGGGCGGATCGCGGTGGCAATATCGCGGCTCACCGTTCCGAGCGCCCTGCTGTATGCGGCCACCACCCCATCGAATCCGGCACCGGTGCAAGGCTCGTGAACCGTGCTCCGGCCGCTTAACGGCGGTTTTTTCCCCGGCGGCGTCACCGACCACAACACGTCGACCGTCACGGCGTCGCCGAGCGCCGCATCGAAGCGCTGGATGTCGAGTTGAACCCGGTAAGCCGACGCCGTATCAACGCCCATCGGATAGGTCGACACCATCACGCTGTTCAGCAACTGCCCCAGGTCGGCGCCTATCACACGCGGAATCTGGCTTTTCAACGGATCGGCCCAGCGGGCGAATTCGTCGATATCGACCGTGTTGTCACCGCTGCGAACCACGATCTGCGGCCGGTCGACGAGTTCGGGAACCGTCACCGCGCCGATCACCACCGCAATCGGTGCGCCGGGCGGGTTGCCTGTCTGCGGCGCTGCTGCACTCAACGTGTAGAAGTCCGACTTGGGTGACGAGGCGCAACCGCACAACGCGGCAAGCGCCAACGCCACGGCGATGGTTAAGGATGAGCGCATCATTTCTTGTCCTCCAGCTTGCCGCGAATCAGTGCCTCTGGATGACGCTCGAGATAGTCCGCCAGCGTGCGGAAGGCCGCCGCCGTGCGCGCCAGTTCCTTCATTGCGTCGCCGGTGTTCTGCGACAGCGCGGAGTCCGGCTGCAACGCGTTATTGGCCGAGTCGAGCGCGGACTTCGCGGCGGCCAGCGTCTGAGTCGCTTGCGGCGCGACCTCGGTATTCAGCCGCGTGAGCAAGGCGTCCGCATCGCGCAGGGTCTGATGCGCGTCATTGCCGATCGCTTCGAAGGGGATCTTGTTCAGCTTGGCGATGAGGGTCGTCACTGAATCCTGCAGCGATTGCAGTCCGCCAGGCACAGTCGGCCACGCCGGCGGGTTCGAGTTCCAGTCCATCTTCGCTTTGGCTGCATTGGGGAAGAAGTCCAGCGCGACATAGAGTTGGCCGGTCAACAGATTGCCCGTGCGCAGTTGGGCTCGCAGGCCATGATCTACGAGCACTTGGGCAAGTTGCTGCCGACCGGCATCGTTGGTCAGCCTGCCGCCGGCCGTTCCTGACGCAAAGCGCGAGGTGAAGCGCTCGGGAAACAGTTTGATATCGACCGGAATGCTGAACTGTTTGGTGACGGGATCGAAGCTCGTGTGAATCCCCGACACCTCGCCTACCACGATGCCGAGGAAATCGACCGGTGCTCCCACCGACAAGCCTCGAACCGACTCTTTGAAGTTCAGCACGTAGTTATCGACGATTCGGTCGTGGCGTTTCATCGCCTCGGTCTTGTCGGAGAACAGCGTGAATTCAGCGCTGGCATCCGCCTCCGGCTGATCGGCTGTATCGTCAGGCGACTGGAAAGCCAGCCCGCCAATAAGAATAGCCACCAGCGATTGCGTGTTGATCTTCACGCCGGTCGCATCGAGCGAGACGTCGACGCCGCTTGCCTGCCAGAAGCGCGTATCGATCTGCACATACTTGTCGTACGGTGCGTTGACGAACACATGCATGGTCACGCCTTTACCGTTGTCGTCAAGCTTGTACGACGTGACCTGGCCGACCTGCAAGCGTCTGAAATAGATCGGCGAGCCGACATCGAGCGAGCCCATATCGTCGCCCTTCAGGATGAACTCACGGCCCGGCACGCCGCTCGCGAACACCGGCGGCGACTCGAGCCCGACGTAGTCGCGCCGCGACTTCGTCGAGGTTCCGACATCCATGCCGATGAAGGAGCCAGAAAGCAACGTGCCGATACCGGATACCGTGCCGCCGGAAATGCGTGGGCGCACCACCCAGAAGCGCGTGTCGTCCACCAGCAGACCCGTGGCATCTTTCGAGAGCTCGGCGGTAGCGACCACATTGCGGTGATCGCGCGACAAGGTCACACTTTTGACCACGCCGATATCCACGTTCTTGAACTTGAGTTTGGTCTTGCCCGCTTCGAGCCCCTCACCGGTTTCAAAACTGATGGTGACGGTCGGCCCCTGTTCGAGGATCGCCTTGACCGCGAGCCAGCCGCCGATCAGCACCGCCACCAGCGGCACCAGCCACACCACCTGCATGCGCCAGCGCGAGCGCCGCGTCGCCACCGCTTCGGGAAGCTCGGGCGGCCCCGGAGGTCTAGACATGATGATCCTCGGTCGCGTCCCAGATCAGGCGCGGGTCGAACGACATGGCCGCGAACATCGTCAGCACGACCACCGCGCCGAACGCAATCGCGGCGGGTCCCGCCTGGATCGTCGCGAGCGCGTTGAACTGCACGAGCGCGACCAGAATGGTGATGACGTAGATATCGAGCATCGACCAGCGGCCCACCAGTTCCACCAGCCGATAGATGCGGGTTCGTTCCTGCACGAGCATGACGGAGCGCCGCTGCGTGGAAATCACGAGGTACATCAGCGCCAGGATCTTCAGCATCGGCACCGCAACGCTGGCGATGAAGACCAACACGGCGAGCGGCCACGAGCCCGAGGTCCACAGATAAACCACGCCGCTCATGATGGTGTCCTTCTCCGAGCCGAACAGCGAACTGGTGTTCATCACGGGCAGCACATTCGCCGGGATATACAGCACGATCGCGGCAATCAGGAAGGCCCAGGTGCGCGCGAGACTATCGGGTTTGCGCGCATGCAGATGGGCGCCGCAGCGCGGGCACGCAGCGCCGTGCACATGAGCCGTCGACTTCACCAGCAGACCGCAACTATGGCAGCTCAGCAGGCCACAACGTAGCGAGGTATGGGCCGACGCGGCGGCCGCTGCCTCCGGCGTCGAGACCTCATCGTCGAAGCCGCCCACGCGCTGCCAGAGCACGCGTGGATCGAACGCGGATCCGGCCGCCGCCAGCAGCAGCATGAGCGCGCCGAACGACCACAGCGCGACACCCGGCACGACGCTCGCAATGTGCGCGAGCTTGACGAGCGCCACCAGCATGCCGAGGATCAGGACCTCGGTCATGCCCCACGGTTGCGCGAGATGCATCAGGCGAAACACGAAATCGGCGTGGTACGGGCGACGGTTCAACTGCAACGGCACCAGCAGATACGCCATCGCGGTCATCTGCAACAACGGCATCAGGAAGGTGGTGGCGAACACGAGACCCGCGATGGGCCACATGCCGTCTTTGTAGAGCACGCGAACCGCACCGAGCAACGTCGTTTCGACGAGATCGCCGTTCACCGCGAGTCCGACAATCGGATACAGATTGCTGATGAAGAACAGCACGACGCAGGTGAGCGTAAAAGCCAGCGCCCGGTTGGTGCTGTCGGGATGGGCGCGATAGAGTTCCGCGTGGCAGCGGCAGCAGCGCAGCGTGCCGTCGGGCGGCACCGCGGATTCGCGCTGCAACAAATCGCATTCGTGGCAGGCGACGAGAGAAATCGGACCGGCCTCGTTTGGCGTGGCGGGGGTCATTTAGGCTGCTCCGCGCCGGGCGACGTGGTTGTTGGATTCACCGATGGACTTGCAGCCGGACTTGCTGACGGCGACCCCGGCTGATTGCCGGACTGACTGGCCACCTCGGCCACCGCTTTCTGCCCCATCACCCGGCCGGTTATCGCCTCGGCCTGCACGACCCACCCGCCGCCCATCGCCTTGTAGAGAGCGATCAGGGAGCTGAACACCAGGCCGTTGGTCTGCGTATAGCTGAGTTGCGCATTGAACAGACTGCGCTCGGCGTCCAGCACCTCGATATAGCTCGTATAGCCGCCTTCGAAGCGCAGCCGCGCGAGCCGCGCATACGTGCCCAGCGCCTCCACCTGGCGTCCCTGCACGACCAGTTGCTCGCGCGACTTCTGCAGCGCGATGAGCGCATCGTCGACTTCCTGGAACGCGGTCTGGATAGACTCCTCGTACTGGAGCAGCGCCTGTTGCTGCTGCGCCTCGGCCTGGCTGACCTGACCGCTGATGCTGCCTGCCGTAAAGATCGGCACCGTCAACGAGCCGGCGTACGACCAGACGCGCGCAGGCCCGGTGAACAGTTTTGAGAACTCGATACTCGTGGAGCCAAACAGGCCCGTCAGCGAAATCTGCGGAAAATACAGCGCACGTGCCGCCCCGATCAGGGCATTGGCGGCGACCAGATTCTGCTCGGCCTGCAGCAGATCGGGACGGCGCTCGATCAGATCGGACGGCAGACCTGCCGGTACGGCGGGTAGCACCAGTTCGGTGAGTTCACGTCCCCGCAGAATCGGGCCAGGGTTGCGGCCGAGCAGCACCGACAACGCGTCTTCCTGCTGCGCGATCTGTATCTCGAGTTGCGGAATCGTCGCGAGCGACGCTTCATATTCGGACTGGCTCTGCGCGAGTTCCATCTGCGAGACATCGCCGCCCGCGAATCGCGCCTGGAATATTCTGACCGATCCGGCGCGGCTGTCGGTAGTCGTCCGGGCAATCGCCAGTTGCTGGTCGAGATCACGCAGATTGATGTAAGCGGTGGCCACCGACGCAACCAGCGAGAGAATCGTCGCGCGACGACCCTCCTCGCTCGCCAGCAGGCTCGCGCGAGCCGATTCGGTCTCACGACGTACCCGCCCAAAGAAGTCGAGTTCCCAGGACACCGCCAGCGGCGCGTCGAACTCGTTGAAGATGGGACTCACGCCCGCCGGGATCGGCGTCGGTCCGAGCTGGGAGGCACGTTGACGCGATGCGTCGAAACCGGCGCTGACCTGCGGAAACAGCGCCGAGCGCGTGGTCACGAACTGGCCGAGAAACTGGTCGACGCGCGCGGCGGCGATCTTAACGTCCTTGTTGTCGGCGAGTGCAGCGAGAATCAGATCGTTCAGCACCGGATCCTGAAACTGTTCCCACCACGCCGTATTGGCCGTATCAGCGGCTTCACTCGCGGCGAACCGGAAGTTCGCGGGCGTCGGCACGTTCGGGCGCACGTAGTCCGGGCCCAACAGGCAACCGCCCAGTCCGAGTGTCAGCAGCAAGGCGGGGAGCAAACGCAGCGGTAACGCAGAGGCTCGCATGTCAGTCGCCCTCACGTTGCGCGGACGGCGTGCTGGCAGGACCGCCACCGGAACCTCCGGGCGCAATCGGACCCGTTTCACCGCCCACCGCCGGGCCGCCGCTTGCTCCCGGTGTCTTCTTGCTGCCGCTCTTTTCCGACATGGTCTCGAGCACGTAGAAGAACATCGGGATGAAGAACACCGCGATCACTGTCGCGCCGAGCATGCCGCCGATCACACCGGTGCCGATCGAATGCCGGCTGTTGGCCGACGCGCCAAGCGCAATCGCCAGCGGCACGCAACCGAGAATGAACGCGAGCGAGGTCATCACGATCGGCCGCAAGCGCTCGGTCGCCGCCGTGACCGCTGCGTCGTACACCGACTCGCCCGCTTCACGGTTGATCACCGCGAACTCGAAGATCAGAATCGCGTTCTTGGCGGCGAGCGCAACCAGCATCGTCAAACCGATCTGGAAGTACACGTCATTTTCAAGTCCGCGCAAAAGAATCGCGAGCAATGCACCAAAGAGCGCAAACGGCACTGCCAGCAGCACGCCGAACGGCAGGCTCCACTTCTCGTATTGCGCGGCGAGAATCAGGAACACCATCACGAGACCAAACACGAACACCAGCCCCGACGTGCCGCCCGATTGCCGCGCCTCGTAAGCCTCGCCGCTCCAGCCGACGCCATAGCCCGACGGCATCACCTGGTCGGCTACGTCCTCCAGCGCATTGATGACTTGCCCGGAGCTGTAGCCAGGCGCGCCATTCGCCGTGATCTTGACGGCCGGGAAATTGTTGAAACGCGTAATCAGATCCGGCCCGGTGACGTACTTCGAGGTCACCACCGCCTTCAACGGCACCATGTTGTTGGTCTTGCTGCGCACGTAAAGCTGGTTCAGATCCAGCGGCGACAGGCGGTACTGCGGCTCGGCCTGCAAGATGACCTGCCACAGCCTGCTCGAGCGGTTGAACTGCGAGACGTAGAGCGAGCCGAACATCGTCTGCATCGCGCTATACACTTCTTCGATCGGCACGCCGAGCGTTTCCGACTTGTCGCGATCGACGTCGACCAGCAACTGTTGCGACGACGCATTGAAGGTGGACGTCACGCGCGCCAGTTCCGGCCGGCTTTTCGCCTTGGCAATGAAGTCGTCCACTACACCGGCCAACTGCGAGATGGTCGCATCGCCCTTGCTCTGAATCCACATCTCGGTGCCGCCCGTCGTGCCCAGGCCCGGAATCGAGGGTGGATTGACCGGCAGGATGATCCCTTCCTTCACCTTGGAGAGATTCTCGTAGGCGTCGATCAACACCGCCTTCGCATTCTGGGTTTTGATGTTGGCGAACTTGTAGCGCTCGTCGAAACTTTTGAAACCGATGAAGAACGTGCTCGCGTTGTTCTTGTTCTGGCTGTCGAGCAGGCTGTAGCCGTCGACGGTCGTCACGCTGCTCACCGCAGCCTGCTTCATGAAGTAATCGGTGACCTTTTGCGACACGTCGCCGGTTCGATCGAGGCTCGCCGCGTCCGGCATGATGACGGCGCCGAGCAGGTAGCCCTGGTCTTCAGGCGGCAGGAACGACGTTGGGATGGTACGCATCATCACCACCGCCAACGCGACCATGCCGACAAACAGCAACAGTGCGACCACGAAGCGTCTGATCACCAGTTTGACCGCGGACGTGTAGTGGTTCGTCATCTTCTCGAAGTTCCTGTCGAACCACTTGAAGAACCCTTTCTTCTCATGGTGGCCAGGCTTCAGCAGCAAGGCGGCCAGCGCCGGTGACAGCGTCAGTGCGACCACGCCGGAGAAAATGACCGAGATCGCGATGGTGATGGCGAACTGCTTGTACAACTGCCCCGTAATGCCGCCGAGAAAAGCCACCGGCACAAAAACCGCGCACAGCACGAGCACGATCGCGACCACCGGGCCCGCCACCTCGTCCATCGCGCGCCTCGCGGCATCCTTCGGACTCAGCTTGTGGACATTCATATTCCGCTCGACATTCTCGATCACGACGATCGCGTCGTCCACCACGATGCCGATCGCCAGCACCATGCCGAATAGCGTCAGCATATTGATCGAGAAGCCGAGTGCGAGCATGCCCATGAAGGTGCCCATGATCGAGACCGGCACCGCCAGAACCGGGATCAGCGTCGCGCGCAGGCTTTGCAGGAAGACGTACACCACAATCACCACGAGCACGAGCGCTTCAAAGAATGTGTGCACGACATCGGAGATCGACGCGCGCGTGAACTCGGTCGTGTCCATCGCAATGTCGTATTCCAGACCCTGTGGGAAGGTCTTTTTCATTTCTGCAAGCGTGGCACGCACCTGTTTGGACACGTCGAGCGCGTTCGCGCCAGGCTGCTGATACACCGCGATGACGGTGGCCGGCTTGCCCTGGAAGCGGCTGCGGATCGAGTAATCCTTCTGGCCCAGCGCGGCGCGGCCGATGTCCTTGAGACGCACGATGGCGGCATCGCCGTTGGCTGCCCGGATGATGATGTTGTCGAACTCCGCAGGTTCACTCAGGCGGCCGGTCGTGGTGACGGCAAACGACTGCTCGACCGGCGCGCCGGTCGGCGATTGGCCGAGACGCCCTACGGCGAATTGCTGGTTCTGGTTGGCGACCGCCCGCTGCACATCCCCCGCCGTGATACCGAGCTGTGCCATGCGGTCGGGTTTGAGCCAGATTCGCATCGCGTAATCCGGCGTACCGAAAATGGCCGATTGATTCGCACCGGGGATGCGCTTGAGCGCATCGAGCACGTAGATGTTCGCGTAGTTGGCGATATACGTCGCGTCGTAGCGCTCGCCCGGCGAATAGATGGCGATCACCATCATGAACGCCGACGACTTTTTCTGTACCTGAATGCCCTGCGACTGTACCGACGAAGGCAACTGCGGTAACGCGAGGTTCACGCGGTTCTGGACGTCCACCTGCGCCAGTTCCGGATTGGTGCCGATCTGGAAGTACGCGTTGACGGTCAGATTGCCCGTGGATGAACTCGACGAGTTCATATAGATCATGTTGTCCGCGCCGTTCACCTGCTGTTCGATCGGTGCGGCCACGTTGTTGGCCACCACGTCGGCGCTCGCGCCGGGATAGTTGGCGGAAATCGTGATCTGCGGCGGGGTGACGTCCGGATACTGCGCGATCGGCAAATTGAACATCGCCACCGCGCCGCCGAGCGTGATGACAATCGAAATCACCGACGCAAAAATCGGGCGGTCGATGCAGAAACGCGAGATATTCATGTCGCGCTCCCCTTATTGCGCGGCGGTCGTGGCAGTCGCGGCAGCCGTGGCGGTCGTAGCAGCCGGGTGCTCCTTCGAACTGCCATCGCCGCCCGCCGGCGCATTAAGCGCAGCGGGAGAAGCGGGCGTCGCAGGCGCAGCCGGCGACGCGACGATTTTTAGCGGCACGTCGGCGCTCACGCGAATCGCACCGTCTACCACCACGCGCTCGCCCGGCTGCAGCCCGTCGGTGATGAACCAGTCGTCGCCATGCCACTCGCCCACTTCCACGACACGCTGATGCGCCTTGGAGTCATTGTCGACGACCCATACGAAGTGGCTTTTTGCCCCCTGCAAGACCGCTCGCTGCGGCACGAGAATCGCCTTGGGGCGGGAAGCACCGGACACGCGTGCGCGCACGAACTGGCCAGGACGCAACTGGCCTTGCGCATTCGCGAACGAGGCCCGCACCAGGAACGTGCCGGTCTCGGTGCTGAAGGCGGGATTGGTGAAACTGATATGACCGTGATTCGGAAACTCCGTGCCGTCCGCCATGATGAGCGTCACTTCGAAGTCCTCATTGGGCGGGAACCGCAACCGGCCGGCGGTCACCTCATCACGGTACTTCAGCAACTCATTTTCCGAAATGCTGAAGTTGACCCACATCGGATCCAGTTGATAGACATACGTCAGTAAGCCCGCGGCCGAGGCGGTGACAAAGCTGCCGTCCTGTTGCCTCGCGAAGCTGGATAAGCCGGTGAGCGGCGACTTGATCGTCGTATAGCTGAGATTCAACTGCGCGGTTTGCACCTGGCCAAGTGCGGCGAACACCGCGGCTTCAGCCTGCTTCTCGTTGCCGGTGGCGTCGTCGAGATCCTTCTGGCTCAATGCATTCTGTTTGGCGAGCGGAATCACCCGGGCGAGATTCGCCTTCGCAACCGTTAAGCGCGCCTGCTGCTGTGCGAGCTGGCCTTTGGCCGTTTGCAACGCGGCGTCGAAGGGCTTCGGGTCCATCTGGAAGAGGGTTTGTCCTGCGTGAACCATTTGCCCTTCGGTATAGAGCCGCTTGTCGAGAAAGCCGTCCACCCGCGCGCGAATCTCGACTTCGCGGGAACTCTGCGTTTGCGCGGTGAATTCGAAATCGACGGGTGTGTCGCGCTGCGTGACCTGCATCACGGTCACCTCGGCCACACCCGCCGCCGGCAGGGCCGCCGGCTTGTGGCAGGCCGAGAGGCACAGCACCAACGTGATGCAATAGCCAAGCCGGCGCGATAGCGCATTCACCCGCGCAACTTCTCGACCCCATGCAAACCGTTCCATATAAGCGCTCAGGTTGGTAAGTTTCATCGGGTCACCTGCCGCAGCTAATTAGGTGTGCAGTCGCCGAACAACACCAGGGTGTCTTCGTGATTGACCAGGGTAATCGTCATGGACCCCCGCTGCTTGTCGAGCGCGAGCGTCCACGCGTAACCCAGTTCGGTGCCTTGCAGAAGGATTTGCGTCGGGTCGTTATCCATGAGGCGGATTGCCGTGGTTCGTTGTGTTCCGACGATCGTCTTTTTCGCAAAATCGATGCGCAGAAATTGCGGCGCGCCGGCCTCCGCGGGCAGCCCGCGCAGGCAGGTCTCGCCCGCAGCGCAGTCATGCGCGTCAACGGTGGCGCACAGCAGTGGCTTGCTGCCGTCGAAATCCGCCGCAAGCGTCAGGCTCGAACCCACGCAGAGGATCAGTGCAAGCGTCAGACATGGCAATTTGAGTTTCATGACCGCCTCTTCCGTTACCCGCGATGGCTACTGGATGGTGTACCCGCGGCCGCTCATACACGCCGCCACCGCGCGGTTGAAAGTGGCCAATTGCTGTGAGGTCTGCTGTTGGTTTGCCTGCGTCTGCTCCGCAGCCGCCTGCTGGTTGCGCCGTATGCGCATGCCGCCCGCCGCGGTGCCGGTGACCGCGCCTATCGCCGCGCCCTTCCCGGCATCACCCGCGATCGCGCCTACTGCGGCACCCAACGCGGCACCTCCCGCGGCGCCTCGCAGCCGCTCACCCTGCGGCTGCGGCACACCCGGTTGGGTCGCGCCCTGCTGCGCGAGCGCGACCGGATCCACGCCCGTTGTTTGCGTCGCCCACCCGCGGCACTCCGTCGTATCTTTCTGCTGCAACTGCGGACTTTGACCTTTTGCCGGGTAGATGATCGGCTGCTGAGCCTCTGTCGCGGCCGCCAGCAAGAGGGCGCTAAGCCCTATTGCGATTCGTATCGTGCGTTGCATGGCTCGGGGTCTCCCACACTCTCAGGATCCGCACGCCCGCCGAAACACGTAGCGAGCATTTGCTGCAAATAGATGGCTTGCCGCGTTCAATCAACTTGCATTAGCGGCTGAGTCGGGTGATCTTCGAACCCTGCAATCCCAAGCCGGCCATTAACCCTTGCTGGTTGAAGATAAACGCATAAATATCGGACTGAAGCGTCGCGGTGGTCATCGACTTGGCCATCCCCGCATCGACGACTACAACGCTTGGGCCCATGCCAACCTCGAAACCCGGGGTCGTTTTAAGATTCTGTAGAGCGGAGTCGCTCATCAGGAACATGGCGTACGCGAATGTCTGGACGCCGGCCTGCAGGCCATATGAAACAGCCGTGGTCGCGTAATAGCCCGTGACCTTGCCGCTCTCGATCAGCACACCCTCGCCATGGTGTGCACCGACCAGAAAGCCCGCCTTCGTCACATCCGGAAACACGAGAATGCCCTTGGCCGACTGCCCGAGTTCCTGCGCTTTCGGCGTGTCCGCATACAGACTCTGAAGCGCCGCTGCCGCTTCCTTATCCATCTCGGGATCCCCGCTCGCAGCGGGGCCGGAAGACATCGGTTGGGTTGAGCAAGCCGTTGTGAGCGCAGTAACCGCGAGGACCGACGCTATAGTCATTGCGCGAATGTACTTAATCATGATGCGAACTCCGTTTTGAGAAGCGGTTATTGATTAGTCCCGCGATCTGGCTGTTCCTCGAGATGCGGTCCGATAGAACCCATGTTGGTCTCGACCTGAATCAAAGACAATTGGACCTTGGTCCAACATCGCGACCACTCGCCTCGCCCCGCTATGGCTGCGTGCCTTGCCCGAGCGCCGCTCGCACAGTCTTGACAAAGAGCTCGTCGTTGAATGGTTTGCGCAAATACGCCACGGCGCCCTCCGCCAGCGCCTTTTCCCGCACGCCGATCTCGTCGTGGGCCGTGATGAAAACGATAGGCAAGCCACTGCCGGCCAGTCGTCGCTGGACTTCCAGTCCGTTCATACCGGGCATCTGGACATCGAGAATCAGGCAATCGGGACGATACGAGGGCATGGACGTCAGCGTGTCCAGAAACTCATTGCCGCTCGCAAACGTATCGGCCGTTATCCCGATCGACCGCAATAGTCGCTTAATAGCCCGGCTTACCGATTCATCGTCATCGACGACGACAACGAATGGTTTGGGTTTTTTCATCGAAGGTTGTCCGGTGTTCGGGAATGCGCGGCTAACTGCACTCCCCAGATAGCAGGCTACTGGTCAGATAAAAATATTGATATTGGACCTTGGTCCAAGGTGGACTCCGTCAAGCAGACAACCCACCCGGACAGCGGGTTGTTCGCGCAGGATTGCCATGCTCAGCGTGGCGTGCCGGATTCGCCCGCCGTACCCTCGACGGGCAATGTGACGTAGAACGTCGCGCCGCGATCGCTGTTGTTTTCGGCCCAGATTCGCCCGCGGTGCATGTCGACGATAGAGCGGCTAATCGACAATCCCAGACCGAGCCCTTGTGGCTTTGATGTAAAGAACGGTTTAAAGATGGTATCGAGCCTGTCGGACGTCAGTCCGTGGCCGCGATCACGCACGGCGATGCGCATCATCCCAGGTCCGTCGGGCTCAAGCGCCACAGAGACCACGCGCTCAACCGGCGGCACGTTGCTCATCGCATCGAACGCGTTCAGCAGAAGGTTGAGTATCACCTGCTGCAACTGCACCCTGTCGCCGCGCACGGACGGCAGATGATCGCCATCGATATCGAGCGTCACGCGCATTCCGCGCACGATCGCATCGCTGTGCACGAGTGGGATGACTTCGCGAATCACGTCCGCGAGCTGGAGCGGCGCGACTTCCAGATCGCCCTTTTTGACGACCGCACGAATTCTCCGAATCACTTCGCTCGCGCGGTAGTCATCCAGGACAATATCGTTCATGATCTCTCGAACTTCGCCGAGATCGATATCGTCAACGGCCAAAAAACGCTGTGCGGCCTGTACGTTGCTCAGGATTGCGGTAAGCGGCTGATTTAATTCGTGGGCGAGCGACGAGGCCAGCTCGCCCATCGTGGACACGCGCGTCAGATGCGCCAGGTCCTGGCGGTTACGGTCTAACTCGTATCGATCAGTCGTATCAATGACGAACGCAAGCGTGACGCTATCGTCGCCAAAATTAAATTCATTTATTCCAATTTCAACGCGAAACTCAGTGCCGCCCTTGCGCCTTGCGGGCATCTCATGCAGTTGCGTTATGTCGTGAGATAACGGTAGCGTGGACGCAACTGCCCAAATGGGATTATTGCTATCGAATCGTAGATCGGGCACGAGCAATTCAATAGGTTTCCCGATCAACTCATCGCATTCGTACCCAAAGAGCTTTGCAGATTGCGGATTAACCGCCACCATCGACCCTCGCTCTCCCAGCATCAGGATAGCGAAGGGCAAGCGCGCCAGCGTCTCGCGAAAGTAACGCATGGCACTTTGTCGACCAGGCACAACGGCGCAAGTATCCTGAAACGCCGTTCGGCGTCCGTCTCTGTCATGTTCATGTGCATATGCCTGCGGGCCAATCGTCCTCGCGAGAGCAGTCCAATGCAGTTTCGCTTCAATAGGACGCCTCGGGCGTGATACGCCGTCACCGCTCCCCCGCGCGCCAGAACCGTCTGCAACGCTACCGTTCGTCGAGCGTGATTCTCCTGACGGACCTGCTTTCGTCACGGACTCAAGAGAACCGCTGTCATTGGCCATCGCCGGCACACTTGCGAACACCGCCCGCAGGCCTGCCACGACGAATTCGACGTAACGCGCCATAACGCCTGGCGGTTTTATGCTAGCGTCCAATGTCGCAATTCGCGGCCGTCTGGCCAGCGCGATAAGCAACCCAAAGATAACGGCGGCTTCCAAAACCAGAATGGCTGGCATGACGATGCTCATAGCCAAACTCTCTCTCAAACTGGACACGAGCGCTGCAAATCGGGCGGAATAACCGGAGAATCACCGTATCGAACCAGAACAGAACTGTAAAGAATGCTAGTACGTGGGTATCCAATAGTAAACGCCATGCGCGTCTTTTCATGCACGCACTGTCAACCCGTCGCACCGCAAATGTACCGATCAGACCCGCATCCACTTTCTATTGCGCCGCGTCACGCTTACTCTGGATTTCTTAAAATTCGCTTTACTCTCATCGCAACCCGGCCACGATAATTGCGCTGCAAATTGCGGGCACCCCGCGCAACGTTTGATAAATTCTGAAGCATCCTCCAAATCCCGGCCATTCCCCATCGCTCATCCCGAAGCTCGGTCGCCGGGGGGCGCCGCCCTGCATTGGACCAAGGTCCAATTGCATGCTCGCGATGGTGAATCTACCTTTCTAGGACTACTACACCGACGGCCAGTGTGACCCTGCCGTCAGGACCAGGCGGTGCCGGCCGCTTCGTTTTCCGTCCGTAGCTCCGGTCACGCTGCGCCAGTGTCACTGAGGCGTGCCAGGAGAGAACCATGATGACACCAAAACTGTCCATTCGAGCATTGGCCACGGCGCTGGCATGCGCGATGACCTTGTCTTCCATTCAGCCAGTCTGCGCCGCAACGCAAGACCCCGGCTGGCCGCGCGAACTGGTCAGGGACGGTGCGACCCTCACCTATTACCAACCGCAGATTGACGACTGGAAAGACTTCAAGGAACTGACAGGCCGCATGGCAATTAGCGTTACCCCGCGCGGAGGTAAGCCACAGGTGGGCGTCATCACGTTGCAAACGCGTACGGACGTAGATATCGACAGCCGCAACGTACTTTTAAGCAATCCACAGATACTAAGCACGTCTTTCCCCGGTACCGACCCAGCAACGGGCCAAAAACTGGATCAGCTGGTGAGAAAATTTCTCAATCCGCAGGCGACAATGACCCTATCGGTCGACCGCCTTGTCGCAAGTGTGGATAAGAAAAACGCGCCACCGGTTGCGGCCGTCAAGAACGACCCGCCAACGATCTTCGCGAGTTTCGGCCCGGCGGTCCTCTTGTTCGTGGACGGTGAACCGGTGCTTGCACCGATCATCCAGAATTCAGACCTTTCCTTCGTCGTCAATGCCAACTGGCCACTGTTCGTCGACAACGCGACTCACCAGTACTATCTGTTCACCGGGCAGTCGTGGGTAACGTCGACTGATCTGAAAAGCGGATGGGCGGAAACGAAAACGCTTCCCGCCAAGATGACGAAAATTTCCGCCGACCCCACCTGGGCAGATCTGAAGCCCTTCATCCCCGCGCCCCAAGGGCACAAGACCAAGGCGCCTGGCGTGTTCTTCAGCAGTACGCCGGCCGAGCTGATTGTGTTCGACGGGCAACCGGTCTATGCAACGATTCCCGGCACCCAGTTGGTCTACGCGAAAAACACCGACAGCGATGTGTTCGTCTTCTCGCCGAACAAGACCTTCTACTTTCTGACCGCCGGTCGCTGGTTTTCCGCGCCTGGACCTAGTGGACCGTGGACGTTCGCGACGAACCAACTACCGCCCGATTTCGCGAAGATTCCACGTGACAGCCCGGCCGCACGGGTCCTGAGTTCCGTGCCCGGGACACCGGAAGCCGCCGACGCTGTCCTGCTCGCGCAGATCCCGACGACAGTCGAGGTCAACCCTACCGCGGCCGCGGCCGCCGTCAAGGTTGCATATAGTGGCGATCCTGAGTTCAAGCCAATCGAAGGCACGTCGATGGCGTACGCAACGAACACGCCCGACAAAGTGATCAAGGTGGAGAATCGCTACTATGTTTGCTCACAAGGCGTCTGGTTCGATTCTTCGTCCCCTGGCGGACCATGGCAAACCAGCACCACCGTGCCTCAGGTCATCTATACGATTCCGCCTAGCTCACCCGTCTATAACGTGACATACGTCACACAACAGGTGACCCCGACGGGTACCGTGCAGGCGAGCTACACGGCGGGATATCTCGGCATGTTCATCGCCGGCGCAGCGGTCGGCGCGATCCTCGCTGAAGGCAACGGCTACTACTATCCGCCCTACGTCGGCGTAGGGCGCCTCCCCTATCCGGCCTACTATCCGCGTCCGATGCCTTACGGCTATCGCACTTACAACCCCTACACGGGAGCGAGCGGCGTGAGGGGGGGGGCTTACGGCCCGAACGGCAGCGCTCAATGGGGCGCATCCTACAATCCCTATACCGGCACCTATGCACGCGGCGCCACGGCATCTGGGCGATACGGCAGTGGTGGCGTTGCACAAGCTTACAATCCCTACACCGGGGCCTATGCCGCGACGCGCCAGGGATCGAACGCCTATGGCAGTTGGGGAAGTTCCGTCGTCACGAAGGGCAATCAATGGGCGGCGACTCAGCATAGAACGACGGCCAATGGCTCAGTCGGCACCTATCAGAATTCAGCTGGAGGCAAGGCAATTGCCGGCCAGAACGCCAACGGCCGGGCTGCGGTGGGCAAAACCGCGGGCGGCGACATGTATGCCGGGCGCGACGGGAATGTCTACAAAAACACCAATGGCAGCTGGCAGAAGTACGAAAATGGCTCGTGGTCTTCGGTGAATAAGCCCACGCCACAAGGTGCACAGACTGCCAACTCCGCCACCGCCCAGCAACGGGCACAGAACGCTCAACAGCAGCGCACCACGAGTTCCCAGACCACCAATTCCGCCGCCGCCCAGCAACGAGCGCAGAGCGCTCAACAGCAGCGCACCACGAGTTCCCAAACCGCCAATTCCGCCACCGCCCAGCAACGAGCGCAGAGCGCTCAGCAGCAGCGCACCACGAGTCCCCAGACCGCCAACTCCGCCGCCGCCCAGCAAAGAGCACAGAGCGCTCAACAGCAGCGGCCCACAGGTGCACAGACTGCCAATTCCGCTACGGCACAGCAAAGAATGCAGAGCGCTCAACCGCAGCGCCCGACGCAATCGGCTGGAGCCAGACCGGCCGGACAGGGATCTTTTGGCGACTTGAACCAGGACATGCAGAATCGACAGCGTGGTGCAGCCCAGAGCCGACGCGTCGCTCAGGCCGACCGCGGTGGTGGCGGTGGTGGCGGTGGTGGCTTTGGGGGAGGCTTTCGTCGATAGTAATCCGTACGCGATGCGCGTCTTGCAAAGGGTGGCGCTTGGCGTATTGACGAGGCCGATATTGATGCTGCTCCGTTGAATCCGGCGTCGCGGCCGCCCAGACTTCAGTGCTCGTTGCAAACAATGGCGGTGAGCAGCAGGGGCAATACCTGGTGAACGACAGCGTCGCCGCCCGCCTCGCGAACTCGTGTCCCTACTGTCTCAGCGGACCCGGATACTATCGCGCCATAGAGCGATCCCGCCATCTCCTCTCCGCTGCCCTTCCTGAACATCGGGTCGTCGTGAACATAACCCAGCACGGCATACACCCGAAACCCAAATGCCGTCAGCTCGCTGCCGCGTGTCGCGCGAAATGCGTTCACCGAATTCTCTTCCACATGCATCGCATTGCGCTCGATGTAGTGCTCGTCTACGAGCGACGCGATGAACGTGTGAGCGTCCGACTTGCAGTCGAGCTGTGGGTCGAGAGCATAAGCGTGCGCCGGGACGGGATAGAGTCCCGTGCCCAGTGCCGTCATAACCGCTGCGGTGCTAAGTAGCGCCTTTATCATGGCTGTTGTGCATAGATCTGTACAAGTTCGCTGCCTCGCTGCCGCTCTGCGCTTTGGACACCGCACCGCCAATCAGATCCTTGAACAGATGTCAGTTCACCAGCACGAATTCGCCCGGCTTCCAGGTCTTGTCGAATCCAGCAAGCGCCACGATCATGATTTTTTCCGCGAGAACCATGTTCAAATCTCCGTGCGAGTAGCTCGGCCTCTTGATCTGCTATTGCTTTCAGGGGTGCACGTCTGCCATCACGGATGTCAGGCGCAAACAGAGCCATCGCGAACATGATCGATCCAAGCCATGCGAGACTTCTCACAGCTTTCCCCACGCAGAGGTTCGCTCTCCGGTCTCTAACCACCATTGACGAGATCGGTCATTCAAGCTTCACTGGCCTACTGCAGTCGCTTCACCGGTGGGGCGGTCCAGGCGCCGGTCAACGCTTCTTCCTTCGGCCAGTAAAGGCGCAGATACATGGAGAACGGTCCTTTGGGCGCCGGCAACCAGTTGGCTTCTTTCTCCTTGCCGGGAGATTCATTCTGGATGTATAGCGTCAGTCCTCCGTCGCTATCTCGCTTGAGTTGCGGGAGCATGGGCGAATTGATGAGATAGCGATTGATGGAATTGTCCACCAGCAGACTCGCCGGGAGTTCATACATGGTCAGCGACCAGAATGCATTGACCGGCGGCAGTTGGCCCGGTGCAAAGCGTAAGGTATAGCGGTTGGCGCCGTCCAACTTCTGCTTGTCAGTATCGACGTAATAGATCGGATACATGGCCTCCTGCTTCGAGTTGCCATAAATGCCGATGGTCCCGAGCATGCGATTCAGATAGTTACCCTTCATATATGCGCGCGTACCGAACAGATCACCCGCTTTCAGTTGGCCGCTCGCCATCTGCTTCACGCCGCCGTCAAATGCAGCCCATGCGTCGGCGATACCCTGCTGGAAAGCGGCCTTCATCTCAGGCGACAGCGTTTCGGGATCGAAAGTCTTCCCCGCACCTACGCCGATCCTGGCAAATCGGGCCATGAGGTCCTTCTCTTTCGGGTTGGTGGGACAGAACTGCAAAGCGAAGTTAAGAATGCTGAAAAATTGCAGCGACGTCTTCTGGTCCTCCGGGCTCAACGGCTTGATGAAATTAATGGCGGGTGGTGCTGCAGGTGGCGTCGTACCGAGGAATTGCGAGAGTGGTTGAACCTTGTAGGCGGCCTGAATTTTCTTCACATTGTCGATATCGCCGGGGTTGAACAACT
The DNA here is from genome assembly GCA_900142905.1 of Burkholderia sp. GAS332. Lineage (NCBI taxonomy): Bacteria > Pseudomonadati > Pseudomonadota > Betaproteobacteria > Burkholderiales > Burkholderiaceae > Burkholderia > Burkholderia sp. GAS332. The sequence continues at coordinate 2,176,096 of FSRV01000002.1, forward strand.
GCGTTCGATACACGACCGTGACCAGTTGCGTCTCGGAGCGCACGACCTTCTTCACGCCTCGCGGCGTGGGGCCTTTCCAGTTCGGTCCCACAACCATGTAGCTGCCGCCGTCGTTGCCGGTGGTCCGTGTGCCGAGATAGTCAAAATTGAAGGTATAGGCGTCCGTGAACTGCACGCTGAAGTAGCGCTTCTTTTCCATCGGCGGCAAGGTCAGCACGATCGGCTCCGCGCGCAGGTCCAGGCCCATCCAGGAGTATGGCGTGTCCGAGTTGGGCGTCTGGACCGCCTTGTCGGCTGGCGTAAAGACTCGCGGAATATTGGCGATGTGGTTCCATGGCGCCTTGAACTCTGGGCTATCGCCATTTGCGAAGTAATCGTACTGAACGCGATAGTTGTCCACTACTGGAAAGCCGTAGATATACGCGTCTTTGGCGATCGCACGGGCCTCCGCGGGTGTCACGGATGGCTGCACCTCTGCCGCCGCGAAGGCAACCGGTGCAAACAACGCAACAGCACAAACAAGGGTTCTCAGGCACGAAAAATTCCTCACGAGTCTCTCCACGTGGTGTATAAATCGCGCGACAGGCGGCGCGCTCGTTCGCGCCCGTCTCGCACAGTTCAAGGTTCCCGGGCCCACGGCGAACTGCGCCCTCTACCCCATAAGCTATGAATCTGCCGTGAATTCCGCAATTGGACCTTGGTCCAATGCGCGCGCCGGAACGTTTTGATGCGGTCGCATCGAAACGATTGGACCAAGGTCCAATATCGCGAGAGCACATTTGTCTCTAGGCTCTTTGGTGGGTCACGGCACGAAAGCCGAAACACTTCAATTTTGTGCCGTAGCGCGGCTCGCAGGATTCGATGGATCGGAGGCTCGTCAACGCAGCAACGAAGGAGCAGGAAATGAAGTGTCCCGTATGCAAGACGCCCGATCTGTTGATGGCCGACCGCCAAGGCATCGAAATTGACTACTGCCCCACGTGTCGCGGGGTATGGCTCGATCGGGGCGAACTCGACAAACTGATCGAGCGCGCAGCGCAGGAGTACTCCGGTGCGGCAGCCACCGATCTTCCGGCGGCTGCCAGATCAACTGAACGTCGCGACCAAGATCAGCGCGCTAGTCCGGACGCCGAGTGGGGTCGCAGCGGTCGCACAGACGCCGGCCAACCCGACCGCCGCTATCCACAAAAAAAGAAGAAGTCATTGTTCGGCGAACTGTTCGACTTCGACTGATTCTGCTTTCTGCGGCTCCCCATGGACTACCTGATTGCTTTGGCAGGCGACCCGGCCGCGTGGGCGGCGCTAGCGACGCTCGTCGTAATGGAAGCCGTACTCGGCATCGACAACCTCATCTTTATCTCGATCATCACCAACAAGTTGCCCGAAACGCATCGCGCGCGCGCACAGCGTCTCGGCATCGCGCTCGCCCTCGTCATGCGACTTGGTCTGCTAGGTACGGTGGCGCTAATCGTCCGGCTCACGTATCCGATTTTCCACGCACTGGGTCATGGCTTCTCGTGGCGCGATCTTATCCTGATCGCGGGCGGCCTGTTTCTGGTCTGGAAGTCCACCACGGAAATCCATCATCATGTTACGCACGAAACCGGAGACGAGACATCCGGACGCAATCCATCGACGCTTACGCCGTGGTCCGCGATCGGCCAGATATTGATTCTGGATCTTGTGTTTTCTATCGACAGTATTGTGACAGCCGTCGGCATGACCGACGACATTCCGATCATGTTCGTTGCCGTGATCGCAGCGGTCGCGGTCATGCTGTTCGCAGCAGGGCCGCTGTCGCGCTTCATCGAGCACAATCCGACCGTCGTGATGCTCGCGCTCGGCTTTCTCCTCGTGATCGGTATGACGCTGATCGCGGAAGGTTTCGGTTCGCATGTGCCCAAGGGTTACATCTATGCTGCGATGGCATTCTCGGCATTGGTCGAGGGCCTCAACATGCTGTCGCGCCGTGCGAAGGCGCGGCGAAGTGCGTGGTAGCACGTGGAAGCAAAGCTCATACAGTGCGTGAAGCAGGATTGATCAGGTGTTGGCTGGCTGAAGCACCGCCGACGGCACCCTTTGGTTCAGAACTTTATGCTCACCCCGGTGAAAAAACCCTCCGTCTTGATCTTGTAAAGAAAGTTTGGTTTTTCGTAGTCCATGCTAATTATTCTGTACCCGATTTTCGCAGCGATCGACTTCGTAAAATTGTAGGCGATCAGTTGCCATGAATGTTTAGTCCCTCCAGTCCCCGCGTCGGCGTACCCGAAGATCGACCACTTTTCCGAAAAGGCGTAGGAAGCGCACGCCAATGAAACCGTCGGTCCAACTCGTGCTGTTATCTCGACTGGCGCCATTCGGCAATAGCGCCCCCCCGAGTAGGAAATATCCCCATGAACATAGGTATAACGAACACCTGCGAGCACATCGACCGGTGTCACCGGGCTATCGAGCACGCGATATGCGCCCGCCGCCTGAATCGCTGCTGTCCAACCAAAGCAGGCGGCCGCCCTCCGGGCGTCCCTTCTTGCACACGATATACACGGCGGCTCTTTTTGATAATTGGACTTTGGTCCAATAGCGTGGCCCAGTCACTCGCACGGGAAACGAATACTTCTCCGGAAGTTACGTTCCCAACTGCGAATATTTGCAGCACCGCAGGCACAGAGGCGCCGCCCTAGCTTTGCGTCCAGCCCTCGGCATAGAGCTGTTGCGCCAACAAGCCGACACGGGTAGTGATGATGCAGTTTTCACCGTCCTCGATCAGCGCCGAGCGTGCATCGCGGAACAGCTTTTCGATCGGGAATTCGCGCGAAGTACCCGCACCGCCGAACAGTTGCAAGGCTTCACTCGCGACCTTCAACGCCTCTTCAGTGACCGTCACCTTGGCCGACGCCGTCGCATAAGGATGGGTCATCGGCGACTGGCGTGCATAGGCCAGCGAGCGGCGTGCGACCGAACGGGCCAGTTCGACCCGGCGCAGCATGTCACCCAGGCGATAACGGGTCAGTTGATGCTCGATCAGCAGTTGCCCACCCTGTTTGCGCTCGTGGCAGTATTGCAAGGCCATCTCGAAGGCCGAGCGGGCCAGTCCGGTAAATACCTGCGACATGTGGGTACCGGCATACGACCAGGCCGAGGACTGGTTGCCGTAGTACTCGTCCTGCAGCGCGACCGCGAAACGGATCGGCAGCCTGACGTTGTCGAAAAAGATTTCGCCTTGCGGCAGCGCACGCTGACCGATCTTGTCGAGCGGCTTGCCGCGCGAAATGCCGGGCAAGTCGAGCGGGATGATAGCCGCGATGCCGCGCGGGCGACCATCGGCGCCGAAGAAGCCGTCGCCGTAATCGGCAGCGATCTGGGCCAGCGCCACTTGCGCCACCGCCCCGTTCGACACCCAGGCCGAGCACTGGCCGTTGATCACGATTTCATTCTGGTCGACCTTGGCGCACAGGCTCCCCTTGTTGCCAGGTTTGCCATGTGGCCATTCGCGTTGCATGTCGTAGACCATAATGTCGCTGCCCTTGTCGGGGTGAGTGATGATCCAGCAGCCGATTTTGCCGCTGCACAGATCAATCAATTCCTGCTTGCCGGTGGCCATAGCCATCTGCAAAGGAAAGCCGGCAGCGCCGATCGATACGGCGAGGCCCGCATCGCCCCAGCCCAGTTCCTCGCCGATCAGCGACTCGAGCCGAACCGCAACATGCGGGTCGAACTGCGAGAACAACTGGGGATCCAGACCGAGCTTCGCCACTTCCTGGAACACCGACCAGTAAGGCGAGCCCGGCGCACAGACGTCCGCGGCGCTCATCTTGTCGAGTTCCTGTCCCACCGGACGCAACACATTCTTCGCGAAGTGATGGACGGCATCCTGGATTGCCGTTTCGTCTTCTGTCAGCGGCGTCTCGAAGCCCGTCAGGCCAACCGCTGGAAGCGTCAATTCCTGTTTGAGCTTCAACATGTCTCTCTCCTCATCTCGTTGAGTGCTTCGTTCAATCGACCACCGCTGCTAGTCTGAGCCAAACGTCGCTTTTCACCTTTCATGAAAACAGGCAATATTTGTCAGAATCCGCTCATCGATCAGCAGAGCGAGGACGCCTCGGAGAGACGGAGCAACCGGAGTCAGTGTTAGATGAAGAATCGCCTTGAAACGCGTGAGGAATTGGGCAACGAGCCCATTGTCGAAGGGTGGATTGGCGGGGCATTGCCTATCTATGTCGAGCGTTACGCATTTCAGACCGTGGAGAGGAGCGTCTCCGGGCTGAATTCGACTGTGTTCGTTGCGCACTTCGACGGCGCGCACGTACAGGAGGGCTCCGCAGGTCAGGCACGCACCGTGAGTCTGCCCTCCCAGGCCCTGCTGATTCCACCGAATTGCGCCACCCATTGGCACTATGCGGGCGCGGTGGACTTTGCGATTTTTTATTTACCCGAGCAATCGAGCGGCATCGTTGAGCGCTTATGCTCGCTCGCGACCAGGCTTTCCAGGCCACAGTTGCTAGGCGATCCATTGGTCGGTGCCGCGGCACTGCAACTGTTGAGCGAATTGCAAAAGGGAGATCGTGCCGACACCGGTTTCATGGAGCGGCTTGCAGGTGTCATGCTGGAACAGGTTTATCGCGCGCTCAGCATACCGGTGTCCAGTAGCGTCAATACCGGGCACACGCATTTTTCGCGCTTGCAGGCAGTATTTGGCTACATTCGCGAGCACCTGGCGGACGATCTGTCGACCGAAGTGCTGGCCGATTGCGCCCAGGTCAGCCGCGCGCATTTTTGCCGGCTGTTTCAGGAAGTGACCGGCGGCCCGCCGCACCGATATGTGCTCGCGGCACGTCTGGAACAAGCACGTACGATGCTCACCACGAGCAACCAGTCAATCGCGCGCATCGCCCAAGACTGCGGATTCAGCAGTCAAAGCCATCTCACGTCTAGCTTTCGTAAATTACACGCAATCACGCCGGCGCAATTTCGCGTTCATCTGAAATCCGACAGCGCGATTGCGGCTCAGATATTGGACCTTAGTCAGAATTGACGTGTCGCCTGTCGAACGCGGATTTTGACTGGTCCGCAAAATTGAGCGTACGAACTATTAGGACATTCCCTGTCGCAACTCCACCGGGGCTGTCCGGCGAAATGTCACACTAATTCGCGTAAATACTTACTGGCCCCCAAGCAAGCGCTGTTTGCGCCATTCTCGCGGCGACACGCCATGCCAGCGTTTAAAAGCATGACTAAACGAACTCTGGGTCCCGTATCCAAGCAGCCCGGCCACCACTGACATGCGTACGGCGGGGTCAACCAGATATTGCTCCGCCCCCTCTCGCCGTGCGGTTTCGACGAGGTCTTCGAATACCAGACGCTCCTGTTCGAGGCGTCGCTGCAGCGTGCGCACGCTCACATAGAAGTGGCCGGCCACCGTGTCCAGAGTGCATCGTCCCGTTGGCAACAATTTGCGCACCATCAAATCGATCTGGTCGCGAAACGAATTGGCGGCCGAGTCCGCGATCTTCTCGATGTAGCCGCTAATCAGATTCTTCAGTTCCGGATCATTGCGCAACATGGGCCGCTTCAGATCGGTGGCGAAGAGTTCAATGCCATATCCCGCTTGCGAGAACCGCACCGGGCAACCAAAAAATTTGGTGTAGTACGCCAGCGACAGCAACGGCGCATGGGGGAGCCGGATAGCCTTTGGACGGGCCTGGTCGCTTGCGATCACCCGCAGCACACGCAGTCCAACGGCAAGCGTCCACTCTTCGATCTGACGCGTAGGACCGGCACGCAACACCTTCAGTTCATACGACACGCGTGAACCGGACCGCGTGTTCAGCAGTTGCAGTTCCAATGCCGAATTGAGCAGATTCAGATAGCGTGCAATCGCCTCAATGGCTTCGCCTACCGTCGCGCAATGAAGTGCGACCAGCGCAATCGGCCCAAGTGCGTCGCGCCCCTGTGCAAATCCTGCACGCATGCCGAAGTCAGGACAGCTCAGTTCTGCCGCACAGGCTTCCAGCAGCCTGACCAGTCGATCACCCGGAAACGGCGCATCCGCATCTCTCTCAAGCCTCAACGGCAACTGAAAACGATCCGCGTAGGCATCGACATCGCCCCCCAGGGTGGCGATGGTTTGGCTCAGGCCCTGCAGCACCCAGCCGCGGAAATAGGGTATCGACATGCTGGCATTAAATCACAAATTTCTGGCATGAAATAACAAAATCCACGCCGCCCTCTTCCTTAGCATACGACTTCATAACACCACCCATTGGAGACGAAATGGCAAAGCATAGCGTTGTTGTCTATGGTGCGAGCGGCTATACCGGCATGCTCACCATGGACTGGTTGATCGACCAGAACATTCCCTTTACCGCCGTGTCGCGCAATGCCGCGCGCACGCTGGAAATGATGAAGCAGCGTGTGGTGCGCCTGGAATCGGCCACCTACGAAATCATCGAGTGCGAGCACGACGTCGACAAGCTGGTCGAAGCGTTCAAGGGCGCGAAGGTTGTGTGCAACATGGTCGGCCCCTTCATCAATTTCGGCCTGACAGCGGTGGAAGCGGCGCTCAAAGCCGGTTGCCACCACCTCGACACCACCGGCGAGCAAGGCTACATCATCGAAGCGCGCGAGCGCTTCGGCGCGAGCTACGCGCAAGCGGGCCTGCTGCTGTCGCCGTCGGTCTCGTACATGTACACCGTGGGCGAAATCGCCGCCGAGCTGGCACTGGAAACGCCGGGCATCGATGCACTGGAAACGGCCAGCCTCTCGCGCGGCCCGATGCAAGGCTCCGGCGTGACAGTCGGTTCGACAGCATCAATTTTCGAGCTGTTCCGCAGCAAGCAGCTGCACCTGTGGGACAACCAGATGGTCGAGTGGCCGGTTGGCAGCTCAGAGGAAATCTGCGTACCCGAATTCCTGAAGCCGGTGTTCTGCCTGCCATGGGGCGGCACATCATTGCCGGTGATTTACGAGCGTGACCCGCGTGTCCGCTATTGCCGATCGATGGTCGGCTTCTATGACAACCCGGCCATGCGCATGGTGCACGGCCTCGGCCGGAAGTGGGAAGAGGAATTCAAGCACTTGCCGCCTGAGGCGCAGGACAAGGTCGTGGCCCAGTTCGTCGCAGCCACCACCCCGTCGATGCCGCCACGCGAGCGCACCACGCTTAACCGGTCGGTCGACATTGCAATCGGCCGCGGTCAGTTGGCCAGCGTGCGCGCCAGCGTCACTTCAATCACACCGTATATCGCAACCGGCGCTCTGCAGACCGCCGCTGTCATGAAGCTATTGGACGGTGAAACGCGCAAGGTCGGCTTTGCTTCGGCATGCCAGGCGTTTGACCACCGTTACCTGCTCGGTTTCCTGGAGCAACGTGGTCTGGCGCGCGGTCACCTCATGCAACTCTGACCGACGTCTGTTCGAGGAATGTAATGGCTATTATCGATTTTTTTGACCGTGGCTGGCGCAGTGCGCCGGACGCCGCGGCTTATGTCCAGGACGAACGGGCGTTCAGTTTTCGCGAGGTTGGCGAACTGTCTTGCCGCATTGCCCATGCACTACAGGCTGCAGGCCTGGGCTGCGGCGCAAAGGGCGCAGTCTGGGCCGGCAACGACGTGCAGGCGTGGACCTGTACGCTTGGACTCTGGCGCGCCAACATGGCCTGGATTCCGGTCAACGCACGCAATGTTGCCGAAGAAAACCAGGCTTTGCTCGACGCGTTCGACTGCGACGCGGTGTTCTACCAGCAGGCCTATGCGCCCGCTATTGAAGCCCTGCGCGGCGCATTGCCCAAGGTCCGGCTCTGGATCTGTATCGAGACCGAACTGAACGCATGGTGCGCGGCCCACCCTGCCACCCATCCTGATGTCGAATACGGCCTGGACGACGTGGTCATGCTGTCGCCGACCGGCGGCACCACGGGTACGCCCAAGGGTGTGATGAACACCCACCGCAGCATCCAGACGTTCGTGGCCCACTACATGCTGGGTTGCCACTACGGCCACGGCGAGCGGCCGGTCAACCTGGCCGCCGCGCCGATGACGCACACGGCCGGTGTGCTGTCGCTTCCCACCACCGCCCGCGGCGGTACGGTGGTCGTGGTGACGAAGCCGGACCCGGCCCTCATGCTGGGCGCCATCGCACGCCACCGCGTCACCGAGTTCTTCCTGCCGCCGACGGTGATCTACCGGTTGCTCGAAGTACCCGGCATCGACCAGCTGGACTTCAGTTCGCTCAAGTACTTCCTGTACGGCGCGGCACCCATGTCGGTCGACAAACTGAAAAAGGCCATCAAGGTATTCGGCCCGGTGATGGCCGGCGGCTATGGTCAAACCGAGGCGCCGGCGTCCATCGCGTTACTGCCGCCGGACCAGCACTTCACCGGCGACACGCTCGCCAGCGACGAACGCCTGTCGTCGGTGGGCCGTCCCAGCCCGCTGATCCGGGTCGAGATCATGGACGAACGGAACTGCATTCTCGCGACAGGCGAGACCGGCGAAATCTGCGTGCGCGGCGATCTGGTGATGAAGGGCTACTACAAAGCGCCCGACAAGACGGCAGAAACCATCATCGATGGCTGGCTTCACACCGGCGATATCGGCCACCTCGACGCCGAAGGTTATCTGTATGTCACCGACCGCAAGAAGGACATGTTGATTACGGGCGGCTTCAACGTCTACCCAAGCGAAGTGGAACAGGTGATCTGGGCCCACCCTGCCGTGCAGGATTGCGCTGTGATTGGCGTCCCGGACCCTCAGTGGGGCGAAGCGGTGAAGGCCGTTGTCGAGCTGAATCCAGGCCAGAGCGTCACGGCCGAAGAACTGATCGCGCTCTGCAAGGAAAAGCTAGGCAGCGTCAAAGCGCCGAAGAGCGTGGAGTTTATGCCGACCCTGCCGCGCAGCACCGCCGGCAAGGTGCTTAAGAAAGATTTGCGCGCCCAATACTGGGCTGCTGCCCAACGAAAAATCTGACCAAGACAAAATAGGAGACATTCATGGAATATCAGGACTTCACTACCCTGCGCGTGGCCGTTGTGGCCGGCGTAGCCCGCGTCACCTTCGACCACGGTCCGATCAACTTGATGGACATGGCGATGCTGGCCGATCTGGACCGAGTGGGCCGCATGCTGGAAGCCGATGCGGCCGTCAAGGTCGTCATCCTGCAAAGCGCGAACCCGGACTTTTTCATCGCCCACGGCGACGTGTCCGTGATCCCTCACCTGCCGGCCAAACCCGCGCCGCGCGAGCAGAAACTCGGCGACGTTCACGCTATCGTGGACCGCTTCCGCACCATGCCGAAAGCGACCATCGCCAAGATCGAAGGTCGCTGCCGTGGCGGCGGCAGTGAACTGGCGCTCGCCTGCGACATGCGCTTTGCCGCCATCGGACGCGCCTTCCTGAGCCAGCCCGAGGTCGGGGTTGGCATCATCCCCGGCGCGGGCGGCTCGGCTCGCCTGCCGCGTCTTGTGGGCCGCGGCCGTGCGCTCGAAATCATCCTCGGCTGCGCGGACTTCAACGCAGAGACTGCGGAACGCTACGGCTGGGTCAACCGTGCCCTGCCCGCAACGGAGATCGACTACTTCGTGAACGCGCTGGCAACCCGTATCGCCGGCTTCCCGGCCGCGGCGCTGGCGCAGGCTAAACACATGGTGGATGCCACCGATCCCAGGATCGCAGACGACCTGGCATTGGAGGAACGCCTGTTCCTTCAATCGGCGCAGACCAGCGGTGCAAGGACGCGTATCGGCGCTGCGATGGGCGCGGGTATGCAGACCCGCGGCATGGAGATGTGCAACTTCACCCACGTGTGGGCACCGATGGCGGGGCTGGAATGAGCGCCCCGATCTTTCTCGGCAAGGTTGCCGTCGTAACAGGCGCCGGCTCTGGAATTGGGCGCGCGCTGGCCGTCGAGCTTGCCTCCTGTGGCGCGCGGCTCGCGCTGTCGGACATCGATGAAACCGCCCTGAGCGCCACCGTCGCCCAATGCGGTGGAGGGATTGAGGCCCGCACCTACAAGCTCAATGTGGCCGACCGCGAAGCGGTGCTGGCCCATGCGGCCGAGGTCGAACGCGATTTCGGCGCGGTGCACTTTGTGTTCAACAACGCGGGCGCCACTTTGGTGGGCACCTTCGAACATTCGAGCCTCGAGGAAATCGAATGGCAGTTGGGCATCAATCTCTGGGGGGTGATCCACGGCAGCAAGGCCTTTCTGCCGCTAATGCTGGATCAGCGTGAAGGCTGCATCGTCAATATTTCCAGCATCTTCGGCCTGCTCGGCTACCCGACTCAAAGCGCCTACAACATCTCCAAGTTCGGCGTACGCGGCCTGACCGAGTGCCTGTGGTCGGAACTGAAGGACACCGGCGTGCGCGCGGTCTGCGTGCACCCGGGTGGGATCCGCACCAACATCGAACGGGCCGGCCGCCGCGTCAAGCTGGCCAACCACCAGGAAACGGAGTTCGCCGCGAAAGCCGCAAAGATGCTGGTGACGCCGCCGGAAGAGTGCGCGAAAGATATTCTGCGTGGCATCGAGGCTGGCAGGAAACGCATCCTGACCGGCTATCGGTCCCGCACCATCCACTGGATCTCGCGCCTGTTACCAAACAGCTATCCGGCGCTCTTCAAATACCTGAATTGAGGCGCGCTATGGAACAACTCTATATCGCCGGCATCGCCATGACGGTGTTTGGGCGCCACACAGCACGCCCGCTCGACGATCTGGCGCGCGAGGCGCTGGACGGCGCGCTTAAGGACGCCGGCTGCGACCGTACCGACATTGGTGCGGCCTACTACGCCGGCATGACCAACGGCCCGCTGCAAGGCCAGATTACGATTCCCGGCCAGGTCGTGTTTTCCAAGATCGGCATTGAAGGCATCCCCGTCTTCAATGTGGAAAATGCCTGCGCCTCGGGCAGCACCGCCATGCACCTGGCGTTGCAAAGCCTGAAAGCCGGCGCCTGCGACGTGGCGCTGGCGCTCGGCGCGGAGAAGATGAACATCCCCGAGAAAGCCAAGGCATTCGCGCTGTTCGAAGCGGGCTGGGATGTCTCGCGCGCGGAGGAAAACTTCGCGACGCTGATGACCATGGGCGCCGGCATCACGCCGCCGCCAGGCAGCGAGTCGGACAAACCGTACAGCCGTTTCATGGCGATCTACGCCGCGCTGTGCCGCCATCATATGGCCACCTACGGGACCACCCAGCGGCAGATCGCCGCCGTGTCGGCCAAGAACCACACGCACTCGGTGCACAACCCATATTCGCAGTTCCGCCAGCCCTTCACGATAGACGAGATTCTCGCTGCACCGCCGATCACTTTCCCAATCACGCTGCCGATGTGCGCCCCGCTATCGGACGGCGCGGCGGCTGCCATCGTCTGCACCGAGGCGGGTTTGCGACGCATTGGCGCGGACCGGAGCCGCTGTATCAAGGTAGCAGCCAGCGTGGTGCGCAGCTTCACGCATCGCCCACTCGACCGGCCGGATCTGAACATCGGCAGGCTGGCGGCAAACCAGGCGTACGAAATCGCCGGGCTCGGCCCGCAGGACATGCACGTGGCGGAAGTGCACGACGCCTCGGCAATGGGCGAAATCATCCAGGCCGAGAACCTGGGACTGGCAGCGTTGGGCGAAGGTGGACCTTGTGCGGAACGCGGTGACTTCACGTTGGGCGGTCGGATTCCGATCAACACGTCCGGCGGCCTCGAATCCAAGGGACACCCTTTGGGCGCGACCGGAATAGGTCAGCTCTACGAATTGGTTACGCAACTGCGCGGTGAAGCGGGAGCACGCCAGGTTGAAGGCGCTCGACATGCGATCCAGGAAAACGGCGGCGGCTTGCAAGGCGTCGAAGAAGCCGCGCTGGCCATCCATATCCTTAGCAAATAAGAAAGGGAAATCATGCAACTCAAACATGCACGGCTGCTTTTCTATGTCGCCGCGGTCTTCAATTTCGCCGCTGTGGCGCTGCTGTACCCGGCGTCGGGAATGGCCACCATGCTGCGACTCAGTCCCGCCCCCGGCGCGGGTGTGTTCGACCAGGTCGCGCTGCTGGCGATCTTTGCCTTTGGCGTCGGTTACTGGCTGGTGGCGCGCAATCCCGACCGCAACCGCGATCTGGTCAAGATTTCCCTGGGCGCCAAACTGGGGGTCGTGGCCATCATCGTCACGCACTTCCTGGCAGGATCCGCCAACATGAATCTGGTTGTGCTGGTATCGGGCGATCTCCTGTTCTCGCTCGCTTTCGCTTACTTCCTTAAGGCTCGCGCGCCGCAAGCCGTGGGCGCTCACTAAACCGTGACGCACCCGCTCAGCGCCACGATCGCTGATCAGACTTCCCTCGCCCTACGCCGGAGAGACACATGACCAGGATGTTGAAGCAGGCACCGCGAGTGTGGTGAAAGCAACTCGCTCACAACCGGTGCTCGCAGGGCGCGGCACGCCTCGCGCGTGTCAGGTCGCAAGGATGTTTTGGGGTGGTTGTGAACTAAGTTAAGCAATATAAAAACGGAGACAAAAATGAAGTTGAAGTTGAAATGGTTGGCCGCGGCCACATTGGCTGCAATCGGAAGTTCGGCCTATGCGCAGTCCTCGGTGACGTTGTACGGCGTTGTCGACGCCGGCCTGCTCTATCAGAGCACGAACGCGGCATCGTTCAGCCCAACGGCAAAAAACCTCGGGTCGGTTTTTAAGTATAAGGATGGCGGGATCTACGCAAGCTTCTGGGGTCTGAAAGGCACGGAGGATATCGGCGGCGGGTACGCCGTCAACTTCAAACTGCAGGGTGTGCTCGATAGCGGCACCGGCAAATTCGGGCTTTCCGATACAGCAGGCGTGCCGGCAATATTCAACCAGTGGGCGACGGTGGGTGTATCCAGCCCCTTCGGCACCCTCAACATGGGGCGTCAGATCGTTCCTATGGCCTTTGCCATGGAAGAGACCGACGTCCGCTCGGCCCAGTACTTCGGCAGCATCCTGACTGCGTGGCTCGGCATGAACACCGCTGCGGGCTGGCCCGGCACCAGCACCAACGGCCCCATCGGCGCCCTGTATGACAGCAATGCGATCGTGTACAAGTCCCCGAATTTCAGCGGCGTAAGCGCTGAGCTCGAATATGCGCCGGGCGGCACAGCCGGGAGTTTCCAGGGTGGCACGCGCGAGTCGGCAGTCCTGAAGTATTCGAACTACGGTCTGAATCTGGCGGCGGCGTACTACAACGGCCATGACACCAACCCCGGCCCGACCACCGTGCCCACCGGCGTCGACAACAACCGCTTCTGGTACCTGGGTGCGATGTATACGATCAAGGGTTTCTCGATCTCGACCTCGTACAGCAACGGCAAGAATCCCGCGCACGGGAATCTGGTTGACCTCGACCTGGTTTCGCTCGGTCTCGGTTACCGCTTCGCGCCAGACTTTCAGGTGACAAGCGGGATCTACTACCTGCACGACGCGAACAATTCCGCCAACAAAGCCATCGAGTTCGCGATCGGCGCCGAGTACAGCCTGTCCAAGGCCACGACCCTTTACGCGCAGGTCGGGCACGTCAACAACAAGGGCGATATGACGATGTCCATCGAATATGGCGCGCCGGTGGCGCCGGGTATGGGCACGACCGCAGTCGATTTCGGCATACGTCACAAGTTCTGACCACCTGGTTGGCGGACCGAGGTCTGGAATCGGTCCGCCCGGAAGTTTTACGACCCCGCGACGTAAGCGTTCTTGTGGCTTCGCTCAACTCGTTCGGCCTGCCTCAACGTGACGCATCCTTTTGATCAGGATGCCGATCTGTTCTGCGAGCGGGATTGCGTCGTTGCCGAGTCACTTTTCAGCACCAGCGTCTCGCGCCGCCAACCACTCGAACCACTAGCTAGAAAACGAGGAACATCATGAAAACTTTCTCGACGATCGGAAGCCTCGTATGCGCGATGGCGCTGTTTGTGCCTCTCGCATTCGTAGCGACGGCAAACGCACAGCCGTCCGTCACACCCGCGGAGGCCCGCGCCATCGCCAAAGACGCCTATATATATGGTTTCCCTGTGGTGGACAACTATCGCGTCCAGTACGACTACTTCGTGAATAGCAGTGATCCTGAGTTCAAGGCGCCATGGAACCACATCGCCAATATTCCGCGGGTCTTTACGCCCGCCGACAAGGCGGTCCAGACGCCCAACTCGGACACGCCCTACTCCTGGATAGGCCTGGACCTGCGCGCGGAGCCGATCGTGCTGACCTTGCCTCCGATGGAAAAGGAGCGCTACTTCAGCGTGCAGTTCACGGACGCCTATACCTTCAATTTTGACTATCTCGGCACCCGCACCACCGGCAACGAGGGCGGTAACTACCTCGTGGTCGGGCCGGACTGGAAAGGCCCCACGCCCCCAGGCGTGAAGAAGGTCGTGCGTTCCGAGACGGAACTGGTCACCGTTGTCTATCGGACGCAGTTGTTCAACCCCGGCGATATCGACAATGTGAAGAGGATTCAGGCCGGCTACAAGGTTCAGCCGTTATCGCAATTCCTCGGTACGACACCGCCTGCGGCACAACCGGCTATTGATTTCATCAAGCCGCTCACCAAGCAGGCTCAAAAAACATCGTTGGAATTCTTCAACATCCTGAACTTCGTCCTGCAATTCTGCCCCGTGAATCCGCAAGAGACGGACCTCATGGCCCGATTCGCGAAGATAGGAGTCGGTGCGGGAAAGACCTTCGATCCCGACAAGCTGTCGCCTGAGATCAAGGCTGCTATCGGGCAAGGTATCAGCGACGCATGGGCTGAGTTTGCTGGCGGCGTGAATCAGCTTGCCAGCGGACAGCTGAAATCGGGTGACCTGTTTGGTACGCGCGCGTACATGAATGGCAACTATCTGAACCGTATGCTCGGCACCATCGGTATCTATGGCAGCTCGAAGCAGGAAGCCATGTATCCGATCTACTATGTCGACGCTGACAAACAGAAGTTGAACGGCGCCCACCGCTATATCGTGCGCTTTGCACCAGGCCAACTGCCGCCGGTCAATGCATTCTGGTCGCTGACCCTGTATGAACTTCCGGCGAGTCTGCTGGTTGAGAACTCCATCAATCGCTACCTCATCAATTCGCCCATGCTCCCGCAACTCAAGCGCGATAGCGACGGCGGAGTGACGCTATACATCCAGAATGATTCTCCGGGCAAAGAGAAAGAAGCCAACTGGTTGCCGGCGCCCAAAGGACCGTTCTCCATGTATCTGCGCGTCTTCTGGCCGAAGGACGAAGCGCTGAACGGCGCGTGGACCGCCCCGTTGGTGAAACGACTACCGGAACCGACTGAAGCACACGCCGCCGAATAACCGATTCCATGGAGCGATGAACATGACACTTGTGCAAAAGATCCGGACCGGAACGCTCGTCACAGCGGTGGTCTTTACCACCGCTCACGCGCAGGCTGCGCCGACGATGAAAATGACGACGCCCATTCCGGCGTCCATCACCACACCAGATTCCGTTGAAACACGCTTCGGCACGCTGAAGTTCCGCGACGGATTTCCCGACGATGCCACGACGCAGAAGGTGTATGACAACCTCGACTATCTTCGAGGCGTCGAGGCTTTCCTGAACGCCATGCCAGGTGCTTCGGCGGAAGCCATCCGTCTGGGCTTCGCCAGCCAGGGCGCGGACAACAACCAGACCGTGCTCATCATGCAAAGCCTGATGGACTCGAAGTCATTGTTTCTCACGCCGAACACCGAGAGCATCTATAACCTGATGTGGGTGGACACGAAGGATGGCCCGGTGGTGATCGAAACCCCGCCTGACGTGCTCGGCGTAATCGACGATCACTGGTTCCACTATGTTGGCGATTTCGGCAGGGCCGGCCCTGACAGAGGCAAAGGAGGCAAATTCCTGCTGCTGCCTCCGGGTTACAAGGGCGAGGTGCCCGATGGTTTTTTCGTGCTGCGCTCTCGCACGTATGGCAACCTCGTTTTCTGGCGCGGCTTCCTTGACAGCAGTGGCACCCAAACCGCAGTGGAGAACACGAAAAAATTCGCCAAGGTGTACCGGCTGGCCGACGCAGAAAATCCGCCGAAGATGAAATTCATCGACGTCTCCGGCAAGGCGTTCAACACCGTCTACTCGAACGACTTCCGCTACTACGAGGAAGTGAACAATGTCGTTCAGTACGAGCCCAACGAGGCGTACAGCCCGGAAATTCTCGGACAGCTTGCCGCTGTTGGTATCGAGAAGGGAAAGCCCTTCGCGCCCGACGATCGGATGAAGAAGATCCTCACGGAAGCAGCGGCCGTGGGCAACGCCACGGCGCGGACGATTGCCTTCAGGTCCCGCCAGGATGGGACTTATCTCTATCCGAACAGCGCGTGGTTCACATGCTTCATCGGCGGCAATTACCAGTTCCTCTCCCAGCCCGGCGTACTAGATCTCGATGCACGGACTCACTTTATCTACTACGCGACGGGCGTTACCCCCGCGATGGCATTGAAGAAGGTCGGGCTTGGTTCTCAATACGCCGCGGCCGCCACCGACTCGCAGGGCAAGCCGCTCGATGGCAGCAAGACCTATAGGATCCATCTGCCGCCAAATATCCCCGCGAAGGATTTCTGGTCGTTCGTCGTCTACGACAATCAGACCCGCTCAATGCTGCAAACGGATCGGCAGTTCCCCAGCACCGGCAGTCTGAATAAGAATCTGGTGATCAACCCCGATACGTCGGTGGATGTGTGGTTCGGTCCCACTGCACCGAAGGGCCACGAGTCCAACTGGGTGCAAACGGTTCCGGGCAAAGGCTGGAACGTCCTGCTGCGTCTTTACGGTCCGTTGGAGTCGTGGTTCGACAAGACCTGGAAACCGGGCGAATTGGATTTGGTTGGCTAATGACCGCATGGGTGGGGAGGCCGGCTTGTCGTGACGTCCCCGTTCCCACGCTGCCCCATTGAGCGCAGCGCGCGCTAGCTACTTTAGTCGAACCTATGAGCCTATTCGCACCAGAACCGAGTAAGCTAACGTTTCGACGACACGCTCTGCATCGGATTCCGGAGGAAACCATGACCAGACATTGCCCGGTTTCGCTGGCAGTTGCTGCCAGTCTTGCTGTTTCATTCGCATATGGGCCTCAAGTCATGGCACAGACAGGCTCCCCTGGAACGAAACAGGTGCAGGATGCCCAGCGGAAAGCCGAACAAAAGGCGCGCAGCACAAAAAGGAACCCTCACAAGAATACAGAGGCAAACAAGGCTGGAAGCGCCGCGCCTGCATCCACGCCCTAGAGTCTGAGCTTGTCAGTCGGTTGAATCGCCGAGCAGGACAAGGATGGTAACTACCTCGACGGAGCAAAGAACTACCGCTTGCACATACCTGCCAATGTACCCGCCAAGGACTTCTGGTGATTGCGTATGACCCGCAAACGCGCTCGGAGCTGCAGACTTCACAACCCTTTCCTAGCAGGAACAATAAGCGGGACGAGCTCGTCGCAAACGCGGACGGTTCGGTTGAACTTTACTTTGGCCCTACCGCACCGCAAGGCAAAGAAAGCAACGGCGGATTCAGACCGTGACGGGTAAAGGCTGTAAAGGCTGGTACACGATCTTGCGGCTCTACGGTCCACTCGGCCCGTGGTTCGACAAGACCTGGCGACCTGGGGAAATCGAACTGGTCGGGTAGGACGGGATGCAGACGTCAAATCGACCTGCCTCAACACCGCAAAAGAAATCAACGCGAAGCCGCGCGGCTGTCGAGATAGCCGGTCGGGCTGATTCCCTTGTAACGCCGGAACCCGCGGCTAAAGTTGGCGACGTCGCTAAATCCCAATCGGGACGCAATCTGCGAAACATTCAGTTCGCCTGCGTCGAGCAGATCGCACGCGCGCTCAAAACGCACGCGTTGGGAAATATCGCGAAAGCTCAAGCTCTCTTTACTCAGATACCGGTTGACGGTTCGCGGCGTCACATTTAACGAACGCGCGACATCCTCGAGCGTGACTTGCAGATTCTCGCTCGCCCGCAGCATCATCGCGATGAATTCGCCCCACTCATTTATCTGAGTCGCTTTGGGGCTGAGCGTGTCGCATTGCGCTTCCGTGCGGCGCACCACTGATTCGTCCGCCATCGGTAGCGGCTTATCCAGGAGACTGGCCGCGATTTTTACCGTCACGCCGGCCACCCGGCGCTCGCCGAAGTGAAACCGCGCCGGCGCACTGCCGAGATAGCGGTTCAGGTGCGGGGGCGATTCCATCGAGAGGTAGACGTCGTAGCCTTCGTTGTCAGGCCCCAGAATCATCTGCGCCTGTACATGAAAGGACATGGCGAGCGCTTCAAGGAAGAACTGCAACGTTCGCTGGTGCATCACCGCACAAGGCGCGAAGGTAATCTCCGCGAACCTGGCGTGCCTTTCATAGCGCATCTTGAAGATCGGAACGATCAAGTGATAGTAACGCACGCACAGACGCACCACCTGGTCCATGGTTCGACTGCTGAGCAGCGCGTAGCCTAGCGGGCCGTGGGAGTTGAGCCTGACGAGACGCCCTACCTCAAACCCCAGGTCCGCCCGCCCGGTCATTCTCGACACCACGTCAACGAGTGCTTCAAGTTCCGTGATGGTGAGGGTACCGTCGGGATCGTCGAGCGCCCGAGCGTCGATACCCGCATTCGCGAGCAGTCGCTCGCACTCAGCAGTTTGCGCACGCAGGAGTTGTCCGAGTACCGCGTAGTAGCGGCTTGGAACACGTTGCACAAGCTTGCCCACCCTCTTCCTCCGTGCCTGCCCGGCAAAAACCCTACCTGTCCGAAAATGATACACCGGTGTCCGATTCTGATAGTGCCTGCCCCCCGTCCGCGCGGGATTATCTGGTCACGCAAGCACTGCGGGCATCGTACGAGCAAAGATGTTCCGCATGGTAGCGCTGATAACCCTGATCCGGAGACACACTATGTTCTATGAAAACGTTGCGACCGAATGCATTGATGACGCTTCGATTCCGTGGGTGCCGTTCGCGCCCTATTCATCAGACGTCTTGCTGAAATACTTCAAACTGGACCCCATCCGCGGGGAGTCGATTTCGGTGCTTAAGGCACCGGCCGGCACGCAGATGCCAAAGCATCATCACACTGGCACAGTCATCGTCTACACGCTGAAGGGGCGCTGGAAGTATGCCGAGCACGACTGGATCGCAGGACCAGGCAGCGTCGTGTTCGAAACTGCGGGCTCCAGCCACACGCCGGTGATGGTCCCCGGGGACGACGAGGTGATTACGTTCAACATTGTCCAGGGCGATCTGATCTATCTGACCGAAAACGATCAGGTAATAGCGATGGAGAACTGGAAAACCAGCATGGAGCGCTACCTTGCATACTGCGAGGCGAATAGCCTGGTGCCGAAAGACCTCACCACATTCGCCGGTTGAGGGTACGCAGCACAGCGAATCGCCGCGGCTGCAACGAAATTCGCAGCAGCCGGATTCTCAGGTGCGCTTTTTCAAACTCAAACAGAAGCTTGCCCACTGCCCCATCTCATGAGGCAGAGGTTGCCTGTGCGCGTCCAGTGGTAGACATGGATCGGGGTTGTGCAAATTGTTCCCGCCATTATAAAAAGGAGACACCATGAAGTTGAAGTGCCTGGCCGCAGTCGCGCTGACTGCATTCGGAAGTGCCGCTTATGCCCAATCTTCGGTGACGCTGTATGGCGTGATCGACAGCGGCCTGCTCTATCAGAGCACGAACGCGGCATCGTTCAGTCCAACGGCAAAAAACCTCGGATCGGTTTTTCGCTACAAGGATGGCGGTATCTACGCAAGCTTCTGGGGCCTGAAAGGCACGGAGGATCTCGGCGGCGGGTACGCCGTCAACTTCAAGGTGCAGGGTGTGTTCGACAGCGGCACCGGCAAGTTCGGTCTCTCCGATACGGCAGGCGTCCCGGCACTGTTCAACCAGTGGGCGACGGTGGGTGTATCCAGCCCCTTCGGCACCCTCAACATGGGGCGTCAGATCGTTCCTATGGCCTTTGCTATGGCGGATACCGACGTTCGCTCCGCCCAGTACTTCGGCAGTATCCTGACTGCGTGGCTCGGCATGAACACCGCTGCGGGTTGGCCTGGCACCAGCACCAACGGCCCCATCGGCGCCCTGTATGACAGCAATGCGATCGTGTACAAGTCCCCGAATTTCAGCGGCGTAAGCGCCGAACTGGAATATGCGCCTGGCGGCACAGCCGGAAGTTTCCAGGGTGGCACACGCGAGTCCGCAGTCCTGAAGTATTCGAACTACGGTCTGAATCTGGCGGCGGCGTATTACAACGGCCATGACACCAACCCCGGCCCGACCACCATGCCCACCGGCGTCGACAACAACCGCTTCTGGTACCTGGGTGCGATGTATACGATCAAGGGTTTCTCGATCTCGACCTCGTACAGCAACGGCAAGAATCCCGCGCACGGGAATCTGGTTGACCTCGACCTGGTTTCGCTCGGCCTCGGTTACCGCTTCGCTCCCGACTTTCAGGTGACAAGCGGGATCTACTACCTGCACGACGCGAACAATTCCGCCAACAAAGCCACAGAGTTCGCGCTTGGCGCCGAGTACAGCCTATCCAAGGCCACGACCCTTTATGCGCAAGTGGGGCACGTTAACAACAAGGGCGATATGACCATGACCATCGACTATGGCGCGCCGGTGGCGCCAGGCATGGGCACGACGGCAGTCAATTTCGGCCTGCGTCACAAGTTCTAAACGGGCAACGATGCTTCGCCTGCCACCTGTCACGCGATACGGCGCGCGGAGCCTCGGCCAGAAAATTTGAGTTGCTAAACGGAGAAGATTGGATATGGTCTCAACCCAAATAAAACGCGTGCTATTCGCGGTTACGATTGGCCTGGTTCTGGCGCCCAGCACGGCGACGGTTCAGCAAGCGTTCGCACAAAGCGCGCCGGTGGCGCAAGCCGCCGTCTCGCAGGAAGAGGCAACCGATATCGCACGGGAAGCCTACATCTACGCTTACCCGCTCGTTCTGATGGAAATGACGCGTCGGTTCAGCACCAATGTCGCGGATACGCGGCGCTTCGGCAAAGCGCCGATGAACCAGTTTGCGAGTGTGCCGGCCTTCCCCGACGATAAATTCAAGGCGGTCGTACGACCCAATGCCGACACGCTCTATTCGATCCTCTGGTTCGACGTTTCCAAGGAACCGATGATCGTTCGCGTGCCGGATTCGGGTGGCCGCTACTATCTGATGCCAACGCTCGACATGTGGACGGACGTGTTCGATTCCGCCGGCAAGCGCACGACCGGAACGGGTGAGCAGTTGCTTGCGATCGCCGCTCCGGGTTGGCAAGGCAAACTCCCCGCTAACGTCACGCTCATTCATAGCCCCACGGCGATCGGTTGGATGATCGGACGCACGCAGACCAACGGCAAGCCTGATTACAATGCCGTCCACCAGTTCCAGGCCGGCTTCAAGGCAACCCCGCTTAGCCAATGGGGCAAGGCGTATCAACCGCCAGCAGGGAACATCAATCCCGCCTGGGATATCTCGACACCGCCCGTCGTACAAGTGGAAAAGCTCGACCCGGCAGCCTATTTCGCGCTCTTCACCGAACTCACGAAACTCAACCCACCGCACGCGAATGACTACGCCATCCTGAACCGGATGCGACGCATCGGTATCGAGCCGGGTAAGCCGTTCGCGTTTGGGTCAGCGTCGCCGGAGGTTCAACAGGCGTTGACCGAAGGATCCGCCGCAGCCCAAAAAGAAATCCAGGTACGGTTTAAGGAAATTGGCGTCGCGACTCATGGATGGCGTACCAACCTGACAACGATCGGTACTTACGGCACCGACTATCTGGGTCGCGCTGCGGTCGCGTTTGCGGGTTTGGGCGCAAATACGGTCGAAGACGCCGTCTACCCGACTGCGGTCACCGATGCGGACGGCCAGCCCTTCAACAGCGACAAAGCTTACGTGCTTCATTTCGACAAGGACCAGATCCCACCTGCACGCGCCTTCTGGTCACTCACCATGTACAACGAAGAGCAATTCTTCGCGGCTAATTCGCAGAACCGCTACGCCATCGGGGACCGTGACCCGCTCAAATACAACCCCGACGGTTCACTCGACATCTATATCCAACGTCAGTCGCCTGGTGCGGATAAGGAGTCGAACTGGTTGCCCGCTCCGGCAAGTGGGGCGTTCACGATGAATTTGCGCCTCTATTGGCCGAAGCGCGAAGTGCTATTGGGGCAATGGTCCCCGCCGGCGGTAAAGCGCCTCGACTAAGTCGCGCAGAAAGACAAAACCGTTTGCCATCCAGCACCCGCGCGGCAAACGGTGCCCCTCAACCTCCGGAGATACTGTCAGGAGACAAACTCATGCAATCCCTCGGCCAGATGATGTACGCGCCGATGCTTTTGTCATCGATACTCGAACAGGCCGCACGCCATTCCGCCGATGTTGAAATCGTGTCGCGGCGGGTGGAAGGCGATGTCCACCGCTATACGTATCGCGACTGTCATGCACGTTCCATGCAGCTCGCTCAGGCGCTCCTCGCGCGCGGCATCCAGACCGGCGAACGCATCGGCACGCTGGCCTGGAACGGCTATCGTCACATGGAGCTGTATTACGGTGTAAGCGGCATCGGGGCCGTGTGCCATACGATCAATCCCCGGCTGTTCCCCGAGCAGATCGCCTATATCATCAATCACGCGCGCGACCGCTTCGTCTTCTTCGATGCATCGTTCGCCGCGCTCGTCGAACAGATCGCCGGACAATGTCCGCATGTCGAAGCATGGATCATGCTGGGCGACGAAACCGCGCTGCCGTGCAAATTCGCCGTGCCGCTGGAATGCTACGAGAGCCTGATCGCCGGGTACAGCGGGCGCTTCACGTGGCCTCAGTTCGATGAACAGCAGGCCGCCCTGCTTTGCTACACATCCGGCACGACCGGTAACCCGAAGGGCGTGCTGTATTCGCATCGATCAACCACCTTGATGGCCTACGCTTCGGCGCTGCCCGATGTGCTCGCCTTGTCCGCGTCGGAAACCGTCGCACCGGTCGTTCCGATGTTTCATGTGAACGCGTGGGGCCTGCCCTTCTCGGCCACGCTCGTCGGTGCGAAGCTCGTGTTGCCGGGTGCGAAACTCGACGGCGAGTCGCTGAGCAGTCTGTTTGAGCAGGAAGGCGTGACGATGTCCGCGGGCGTCCCGACAGTATGGCTCGGATTCGTCGACTACATGCGGCGCACCGGCAGGACGAACGGTACGTTCAGGCGCGCGATCGTGGGCGGCGCCGCATGTCCGCCACATCTCGCCGCGTCGCTCGAGGAGATCGGGGTGAAGGCGGTGCACGCATGGGGCATGACCGAACTGTCGCCGCTCGGCACGGTCTGCACACCCTCGCATAGCTACGCACGCAAGAGTATCGACGAGCGAAGACTCATCGATGTCAAACAGGGTCGCGTAGTGCCAGGCATCGATCTGAAAATCCTCGACCCGAATGGCGACGAACTGCCGTGGGATGGTAAGTCAGCAGGTGAACTGATGACCCGCGGGCACTGGGTGGTGGACTGTTACTTCGGCACCCACACGTCAGCACTCGAAGACGGCTGGTTTCGGACTGGCGACATCGCAACCATCGATGCAGATGGCTATATGCACATCACCGATCGCAGCAAGGACATGATCAAGTCCGGCGGTGAATGGATTTCGTCGATCGAACTGGAGAACATCGCGGTGTCGCATCCGGAGATCGCACAGGCGGCCTGCATTGCCTGCGCTCATCCGAAATGGGACGAGCGGCCGCTTCTCATCGTGGTGGCTCGCGAAGGCAGCAGCGTCACCGCGCTGGAGCTGTTGCAGTTCTATACGGGCAAGGTATCGAAGTGGTGTGTTCCCGATGACGTCGTGTTCGTTGCCGACCTGCCGCTCACGGGAACCGGGAAAGTGCAGAAGCTGATGCTACGGCAACGCTTCAAAGAGCACTTCACGGATTTCGACGTGCGTACGGTATGACATCCGCTAGCGGGCAACGCTCCGTCTATAGTTGAACCCCGATGGGTAGGCCGAAATGAGCGCCCCAGCCTTCGACGGCGGCGAGGTCTTGTTCACGATGGACGGCGCGTCAGACTTCGGCTGATACATGCGCAGACGCGGCACCACGCACGCCGCGCGTCGCATCGTCCCGGACGACAAGGGATGAAATGGATTTGACCTAGTCTAGCAACAGGACTGCTTTCAGAATATTGGACCAAAGGCCAATTATCAGAACGGCCTGCTATGCATATCATGTGTTAGAACGAGCGCTCGATGGCGTGATCACAGTGCTTTCGTCGAAATCAGCAAAAACGTGAAAGGAGACAGGTGAGATGCAACGGTTTCCTGCAACACGTTCAGCACTCAACGCGACAATCGTCCTGTTTGCCGCTGCGGTGCCAACCGTCACTCTGGCCCAGCAACCTCCAAGCGATGCATGGCAGTTCGAAGCGACGCCCTACCTATGGGCTGCTGGCATGAGCGGGTGGTCGCGCATCGGCGCCCGGACGCCCACCTCCAACGTCGACGTCGGCTTCTCCGACGTGTGGCGGGCATTGAACTTTGGCGCGATGGGCACCTTCGAAGCCCGTAAAGGACGGTGGGGAATCATCGTCGACGGAGTCTACGTGAAGCTCTCGGACACATCCGATCCGCTGCTTAACGGACAACTCGGCACCGTGCGACTGAAAATGACGCAGACGGTCTTGCAGGCGGCAGGCGCATACCGCGTACTCGATAGCCCGGTGACGCCAATCGATGTGCTGGCAGGTGTTCGTTATACCTATCTTCATGGCGATCTTTCCTACTCCGGAGGTCCGCTATTGCCGAATGGCGCCAGTCGAAACAACAGCACGGACTGGACCGACGGTTTCATCGGCCTGCGTGCTGCCTACGCCTTTTCGGAAAAGTGGTCAGTCTTTGGATACGCCGACGCCGGCACCGGTGGCACCAAACATTCGTGGCAATTAATTGCTGGCGCAGATTACAACTTTACGAAGACGATCGCTGCAAAGATCGGATACAGAATACTCAGCATGGACTACGAAAAACCCAATTTTCTTTACAACATGAAGACTGAGGGATTTTTCGCCGGAGTAAGTTTCAAGTTCTGATGTGAAGCACCGAATGCCATCTGCAACACGTCCGTGCCCTGCTCTTCGATCCTCACTGCGCACTGTACGAGATTCGCTTCCGCGCGCTATGGCGCACGCCGCCGTGCCTTCGCGCGGCGCGATAGCATGTTGAGGCACTCGACGAATGCCGAGAATGCCATCGCAGCATGCGGCTTCTCAATGCTTGAAACTGAGGTGTGGTTCGATCAATCCAATCCGATTTCGTCAAGCGATGGGTCGGAAGATCCATTAGCACCTGGGAGTCCCTGGTGCACGGGAGGTTGTCGCGTCCGTCGAAGCTTCGCCGTCTTCCCGCTGTGCCGCGCCGTGCGCCATAAGCGAAGGCGGGGTAGACCTGAAACGAACATCGCGCTGCGGGAACGGAATTTCAATGCCTGCCTGCCTCAGCTCAAGGTCGATCGCCGTGAGTACTTCATGAGTCGCGGGAAGTCGTTGGTCCACACCTTCGACGAATAAGAAAGCCTCAAAATCGAGCGAGCTCTCGCCGAAGGCGCGGAAGAATACGCAGGGCTCCGGATCCGCCAGAATGTATGGCACCGAGCGCGCTGCTTTCAGGATCAATTCGCAGACGAGCGCGGTGTCCGATCCATAAGCGACGCGGATCTTCGGCACGAGCCGCGTGATGGAATCGCTCAGTGTCCAGTTGATCACCCGCTCCGTGATGACCGTTTTGTTGGGTATCACCACTTCTTTGCGATCGAAGTCGACCACCGTGGTGGCGCGCGCCTGCACGCGAGTCACTACGCCGGTCAGATCGCCCACGGTGACCGTATCGCCGATGCGGATCGGCCGCTCGAACAGAATGATCAATCCGGACACGAAGTTGGCGAAGATCTCCTGAAGCCCGAAACCGAGCCCTACGCCCATCGCTGCAACCAGCCACTGAATCCGGGACCAGCTGCCGCCCAGCAGACTGAACACCGTCACTACCGTCCCACCCACGATCACGTAGCGAGCCAATGTGTTGATGGCGTAGCGGCTGCTGCCTGAGAGCCGCACCCGCTCAGGAAACGCGACCTCTAGAAATCCCCCGATGTTTTTGACCGCGATGATCGCGACAAATCCCACGGCCAAGGCGAACATCACCCCGCCAAGGGTTACCGCCCGCTCGACCGTTTGCCCTTCAACGACATCGGAATAGGTCCAGAGAGAAATCTCGTTCAGCAGGCTCAGCCCCGGCAATGCGTCACGCCAGACCACCAGCACGCCCACCACCAGCAGGATGACGGATAAGGCGCGCAACAACCGCGTTGCCTGGGCGCCGATCGATACCGGGTCAGGTCGATCAAGCTTCTTGCGCACCCCATCGACAAAGACGATGGTCTCCGGATCCTTGCCTTGGGCTCGCGCACGCTCAAGTTCGACGCGTTGATTGCGCAGCCAGCGCGCGGCCAGCGCGTGGAATAGCGCGATCGCTGCCGCCGTCAGGCAAGTGAACAGCACGAGCCGGCCGAAAACCTGCGCCGCATGATAGAAGCCGGCCGCCGACAGCACAGCAAGTGAAATCGGCACCATGCACGCGACGAGGTAGAGGACGTGCTTCGCGACCACGCCCCGTTCCTCCGCATTGGAGACAAAATACCGCGTGAAAACGCGGCCACCCGGCCGGAAAGTCACGGCGACCACGCTGGCGAACACGAGAAGGGCCAGCATGTGGCTTAGCCGCCCCAGCGAGGCGCGCACGACGGGGTCATCGTACTGGGAGGCGGCCAGGCTAATGAAGCCGAGCGGTACCACGAGGAACGTGAATGCGCCTGATGCGCGGCGTAGCATACGCACCGACTGGGCATCACGTCCGAATTGCAGTTCGGCAATGCCACCGGGACGGAACAGCCGCAAAAGGAACATCCCTATCAGTACTCCCCACGCGGTGAGGTTGCAAGCCTCACCAACAGCATTGGCAAATTCCGAAGCCGTCGACGAGGCGACAATCAGGTCTCCGATCGCCCCGATTGCCAGCGGCAAAGGCGAGACGAAAAGCAGTGTTATGCCAAGAGCCTGCACCGTGGCGGCGACGTTGCTGTTGCCCGCGACATCCCGACGCTCGGCCAGCCGTTGCAGGCGCGTAAGAAGCCGTTTGCGCATGACCAGGGTGGCGAGCACCACACCGGCCAGCGCCAGCACTTGAATCCAGCGAGCCTGAGCCTGGGTCTCGAGTGTTTCGCCCACCTCACGCCAGCCGCCTGGCGCGGCCAGCCACCGCAGTGTCTGCGGGAAATCACGGAAGGACCGCCCCGACAGAGGCGCCACCGGCACCCAGAACAGCGCCTTGTCAATCAGGCTGCGATAGTCTTGCGCCGTGCTCAACAGTTGGTCCTCGGCAGCGACGAGCTTGTCCAGCGTGTTCAGATAGGTCCGCTGCGACACCCCCAACTGGTCGAGCAGTTCCTTGCGCTCGGCGATCAGGACCTGGGCCTCGCCGCGTAGACTCGCCGATTCCGACGGGGTCGTGCGCGCGCCCTCGTCGCGCATGACAACGTCGAGTTCCTGATCTGGGTCTTCAAGGCGACGTCGCTCCCGCTCAACCTGGAAAGCCGCTGCGGAGATCGACTCGGCGGCCTGCGCCCGTTCGCCACGCGCCCGCCGGAACTGTTCCGCTTCAGGCAGCGCGGCGCCGCGCTCCGCGAGCACCCGGGCCAGCGATTCGGTGAGCTTGCCCCGTTCCAGCCGCAATCGCGCACGCTGAAAATCGAGCTCCAGGTTCTCTGCCTCTGCTGCGCGCAGATTGCGTGCCAGCCGCAACGACTCGATTTGTCTCGCCGTTTCGGCAAGCTGGGCGGAGCTTTGAACATTGGCAGCCGCGAGGCGGCTCAACACGGGGCTGCGGCCCACCAACTGCCGTTCGCGCCCGGCGGCGTCTTCCTCGGCTAGCCGTGCGTCATCGACCCGACGCTGATCGACCTGAGCAGCCAGCCGCTTCAGGTCGGCATCACCACGCTGCACTTGCGCCCGTATCAGTTCCTGTCGTAGTCGCGTTAGACGGACAATGATGGGTTGCGCGTCGATACGATTGCGCAAGACTTCCGCCTCGGCTTCGCGAACCATTAGCGTGGCCCGCTTCGCTTGTAACTCCGTTTTTGCGAGCAAAGTTTGACGTGACGCCCCGGACGCAGTCTGGATCTCATCACGCAGGCGCTCCAGACCGGCTTGCGCCTCGTGCTGCGTGTTGCGCAAATCAGAGGGCTCCGTGTCGGCACGTTCGATTTCGAGGTCGAGTTCCGCGAGTTCGGCGCGTGTCGCGGCCTGACGCGCCTCACTCTGGTCTAGCGTGTGCTCGAGATCATCAAGCGAGCTTGCGCTTGCCGGGGTAGGAATGGCCGGCTCCGACACCGAGCGCAGTCCTTCAAGCTGGCGCTCAAGGTCACGGGTCTGCGCTGGCGCATCCCGCATCAACTGGCGATAGCTCTCCGCCTGGGCACGCAGCTCCGGAACACGCTCCAGATCCGCAAGCGCTGCGCGGGACAACTCCGCGATACGTGCCTTGGTGGGCGCATCGATGTCCTTGCGCACCTCGGCTTCCCGGGCGGTGCGGCGCACTTCTTCGATGGACAAATCAGCGGTGGGGACAGCGCCGGGCGGGTCGCCCTGCGCCGCGACGGCGCTCACGGTTGCTCCGGCCAGCAACAGTCTCGCGATGATCAGGAGAGCAGCCAGACAGGCCGTGCCCGGGAGGCGCCGCGCGCAGCCCACCCCCGCCCTGTCCAGTAGCGCTTTGACAGCGAGGACTAACCGGTGCGGCGGGCTACTCATCAATGTTCGCCTCTCAGTTCAGGGCGCGCCAGCGCACCGGTGAAGCAGCATGACCACGCTACCCGGGTCGGCACTTCAAGGTGCGCGCGTGACCGACAGAGCGACTGCCTCTGTATAGTCGAGCGTCAGCTGGTCGCCCACCTTGACGTTGTCGAGCAATTCCGGATGGCGTACGCGCGCTTCAATCACGTTGCCTTGCGGCCCCTTCACTTTCAACAGCGCACGCTTGCGATCAACGCCGATCACGTCCGCGACAATGGTGGTGCGATGCTGCACGCTGCCGGATGGCATCGCGCCGAGCGGTGCGCTAGCCGCACTCACCGTTTCCGTGGAGCTACGAATCCCGTTACCGGGAGAAACTGACAACGCCACCGCCCGCGTGAGTTTGATACGCACGTGATCGTTCGTTTTTAGCTGATCGAAATTCTTTGCGCCCGGGCCGACTGCAAACACGAATGTCTGCCCCTGTGCGTCGGTCACCTGGACCTCGCGCGTGGCTGGATCAATGGCGCTGATCGTACCAGTCAGTTGATAAGTATCGGTGAGCCTGATGCTCCTGGGGGCACCCGTGTGACTCGTGGTTTGCTGCGCGATGGCCGAGTCAGCACACATTCCTGCGAACAGCAACGTACCTGATACAACCGCAGCGGCGATAAACTTCATAACAACACCCCTCATCAGTTAAACCGGCACTTAGCCAGTGACGCGCGTTTCGTTACTGGCGCCTTTGTCGCGCCATCACGCATAGGCATGCACGACTCAGCTCAAATCAGACCCTTTTCGTCTGCCAGCACCTCGGGCAGGATAGAGCGGATCATTTTTTGTCCTCCTGCTTGCCCCGAATCAGCGCCTCCGGGTGACGCTCGAGGTAATCCGCCAGCGTGCGGAATGCTGCTGCCGTGCGGGCCAGTTCTTTCATGGCGTCGCCGGTGTTTTTCACCACGGCGGAATCGGGTTGCAGCATGTTGTTTGCCGAGTCCAGCGCGGCCTTCGCCGCGGCCAGTGTCTGGGTCGCCTGCGGCGCAACGTCGGCATCGAGCTGCTTGAGCAGTGCGTCTGCATCGCGCAGCGTCTGATGCGCATCGTTGCCGATGCCCTCGAACGGAATCTTGTTCAGCTTGGCCAGCAGGGTTGTCACCGAATCCTGCAGCGATTGCAGTCCGCCGGGTACAGTTGGGAACTCAGGAGGATTGGCACTCCAGTCCATCTTTGCTTTAGGCGCGTTGGGGAAGAAGTCGAGCGCAACGTACAGTTGTCCGGTCAGCAGATTTCCGGTGCGCAACTGCGCCCTCATGCCATGGTCCACCAGCCATTGGGCAAGTTGCCGACGATCGTTCGTGACCCTGCCCCCGGCTCCGCCCGATGCGTAGTGCGACGTGAACCGCTCCGGGAACAGCTTGATTTCAACAGGAATACTGAAGCTCCGGGTAGCGGGATCGAACCGGGTGTGAATCGCCGCCACCTCCCCTACCACGATGCCGAGAAAATCCACCGGTGCGCCGACCGTCAATCCGCGCACCGACTGCCTGAAGTTGAACACATACTCATCGACGATCCGATCGTGCTGCGCCATCGCTTCAGCCCGCTCGCGGAACAGCGCAAAGTCGGTGTTTGCGTTGGCTTCTGGCTGATCGGCGGTTTCATCCGGCGTCTGGAACGCCAATCCGCCAATCAGGATGGAGACCAGCGACTCCGTATTCACCTTGACGCCGCTCGTATCCAGCGACACGTCGATTCCGCTCGCATGCCAGAAGCGCGTATCTTCTTTGACGTATTTGTCGTAGGGTGCGTCGATGAAGATGTTCATCGTCACACCCTTTCCGTTTGCATCGAGCTGGTACGAAGTAACGTGTCCCACCTGCAGCCGTCTGTAGTAGATCGGAGAGCCTACGTCCAGCGAGCCCATATCGTCGCCCTTCAGGACGAACTGGCGGCCCGGCACCCCGGTCGCGATGACGGGCGGTGACTCGAGACCTGTGTAATCGCGCCGCGACTTCGTCGAGGCTCCGACATCCATGCCGATGAAGGAGCCCGAAAGCAAGGTGCCGATACCGGATACCGTTCCGCCGGAAATGCGTGGGCGAACCACCCAGAATCGCGTGTCGTCCACCAGCAGACCGGTAGCATCCTTGGCAAGTTCAGCGGTGGCGATCACCTTGCGATGATCGCCTGACAACGTGACGCTTTTGACCACACCGATATCCACGTTCTTGAACTTGAGTTTGGTCTTGCCCGCGTCGAGCCCCTCCCCAGTTTCAAAACTGATGGTAACGGTCGGCCCCTGTTCGAGGATCGCCTTGACCGCGAGCCAGCCGCCGATCAGCACCGCCACCAGCGGCACCAGCCACACCACCTGCATGCGCCAGCGCGAGCGCCGCGTCGCCACCGCTTCGGGGAGCTCAGGCGAGTCAGACTGCCCAGAGGGCCTAGACACGATCAGCCTCCGTCTTAGCCTCGGTCGAGTCAATTATTGGATTTCGCGTCAGTCGATAGCAATTGGCCTTTGGTCCCATAGCGCGCGAACTCGCGGCGCGGGCCTATGCCATTGCCTCGTCAGACAGGCGGTACACCGTCGAGCGCGGCACGCACCGTCGTGACGAACAGCTCGTCATTGAAGGGCTTGCGCAGCCAGGCCACCGCACCGCCCGCGAGCGCGTGCTCGCGTACGCCGATCTCATCGTGCGCGGTGATGAAGATGATCGGCATGCCTTTGCCGGACAGACGCTGCTGGACCTGGAGCCCGTTGAGCCCGGGCATCTGCACGTCGAGAATGACGCAGTCGGGTTGATACGCCGGCATTGATGCGAGGGCGTCGAGAAACGCATCGCCGGTGGCGAACGTTTCCGAAGCAATCCCAATGGAGCGCAGCAATCGCCTGATTGCACGACTCACCGATTCATCGTCATCGACGACGACAACGAATGGTTTGAGGTTTCCCATGGAGAGTAATCCGGTGTCCTGGAATGCGCGAGTCTGCGCACTCCCCCACACGAAAGCCTACGAGGCACACAGGCTCACGAATATTGGACTTTGGTCCCGTGTGGACCGAGTACGGACCCGGTGCGGACCCGGGGCGCCCCTATTGCGAACCGCGCATGGAGCGACCTGCAGCCTTTCGGCGGCAATCGCACCGGGACAGCCCCCCGAACCTGGTCACGCCACCATCGACCGGCTGGTTTGATTTCAGCGCGAAACGTGGAGTTCGCCCGCACCACCGAGAGCGACTTTGTCCGCGACGCGCACGAGCTCGGCAAGCGAAGTGACTTCCATCTTCGCCATCACGCGCGCGCGATGGGCCTTGATCGTCTTTTCGACAATGCCAAGCTCGCCGGCCACCTGCTTGTTCAGGCGCCCCGTGACCACCAGCGCCATGACTTCCCTTTCACGCGGCGTGAGCCTGTCCAGCCGGCCACGGATCGCGTCGATCTCGCAGCGCACCGCGCGAGTCTGCGCAACGCGTTCGAACGCTGCGTCGATCGCGCTGAGCAAATCGCAATCATTCACAGGTTTTGCCAGAAAATCGGTGGCCCCCGCTTTCATTGCGCCCACCGTCATTGCGATATCGCCGTGACCGGTGATGAAGATGATCGGCAGCACCGCGTTGAGTTCCCGTTGCAATGCCAGACCGTCCAGGTCAGGCAACTGCACGTCGAGAACCAGACAAGCCGGAGAATCGACCTCGCGTAGCCGTTCGAGAAATGCGCGGGCATTGCCGAATGCTTCGACACGGTAACCCGCGGAGTGGATCAGACGCGCCAACGCACGGCGCACGGAATCGTCGTCGTCGACGACGAAGACAAGCGAATCGGATTCAGTCATGGCCTTTATCGCGACTTATCCTCCGGCGTCGCATCGCCGGACGGCAGTGCAACGTAGAATGTCGCGCCTCGATCGTCGTTGTTTTCGGCCCATAGTCGCCCGCGGTGCATGTCGATGATGGAACGGCTAATCGACAAGCCCAAACCGAGCCCTTGGGGTTTTGACGTGAAAAACGGCTTGAATATCTTGTCCAGCTTATCGGCAGTCAACCCATGACCTCGATCGCGAACAGCAATCAACACCATACCGCTGTCAGCCGACTTCAATGTGACGCACACCAATCGGTCGACGGGTGGGACTTCGTTCATCGCATCGAACGCATTCAGCAACAGATTCAACATGACCTGCTGCAATTGAACCCGGTCACCGCGCACAGGTGGCAATGCCGTGTCGATATCGAGCGTCACGCGCATACCGCGCACGATCGCGTCGCTGTGAACCAGCGCCACCACATCGCGCATCACGCTCGCGAGGTCGAGCGGAATCACATCGAGATCGCCCTTCTTGACGACCGCGCGAATCCGCCGGATCACCTCGCTGGCCCGGTAATCGTCCTGGACGATATCGTTCAGAATGTCGCGCAATTCCGCCAGATCGATTGGATCGGCCGTCATGAAACGCTGCGCAGCCTGCACGTTGCTGAGTATCGCGGTAAGCGGCTGATTCAACTCATGCGCCAGCGAGGAAGCCAGCTGCCCCATCGTCGATACGCGCGTCAGATGGGCAAGATCCTGGCGTTGTCGATGCAGCTCATATCGCTCTGTCTTGTCGATGACGAACACGAGCGTCACGTTTTTACCATCGAAACGAAATGGACTCAGGTCGATTTCAGCACGAAACTCCGTACCGTCCTTACGGCGCGCGCACAGATCATCTAGCGGCAAGATGCCACGTGATTGCTGCATGACCAAGGGATCGGCCCAACGCGGCGCGTAGCTGTCGAAACGCAGCGCATGAACGAGCAGTTCCACCGGCTTCCCGACTAACTCGTCGTGCTCGTAGCCGAAGAGCCGATCCGCTTGCGGATTGACCATTGCTATCGAGCCGCGCTCGTCGAGTATCAGAATCGCCAACGGCAATAATGCGAGTGCTTCACGAAAATAGCGCTCACCGCTCACCTGTTCTTCGGCATCCGCGTGGGAATCGCGCGCGAGCACCGCTCGCGCTTCGCCGTCATGCGTTTTTCTGCGCACGATTCTCGCGGACGCCATTGTGCGCAGCCGATCCGTAAAACGCCGCCTCGCGCGAGACGCGGGTAAACCGCTATCTGGCGCGCCGGAAACCTCATGGGGAGTGGGAGGATGGTCGGGACGCAGAGGCTCCGATTGACAAGGTCGATTCAAGGATTCTTGCAGACCCGCTTTATCCGCCAATTCGAGCAGCGCCGCATGCGCCGCGCGTCCACCCGGCATCCCGCACTCACGATAATGCGCTCCGCTAATTGGCGGATTAACACTGCTGAACGACGTAGATGCACGGTGGCGCAATCCGATCACCAGCAAGCCGAGAATGATTGCTGTTTGCAGAACGACGATGACAGGCATGACTATGCTCATGACCGAACGGCCTCTCAAGATTCGGCACCGCGAGATTGGCAGCCAAAAGTCGTGCTGAAAATCGGTACGAGGCTATGCCTCTTAAACAGCAGGCTTATCCTCTATTTAGACATTTAACGAATTAGCGAATTAGCGAAGACACGCTCTGAATGCGGGTGGAAGCGCAACGAGCGCATCAGTAAGAGTTACAACTTCGAAACCCTCCAACCAGCAAAATCAATCCTAGTACGGGCGGTTAGACATGTAAACGTTAATTGAGGTATTTATTTTGCACATATTTCGGTCCGGCAACGAATAGGACCAAAGGCCAATTGTCTATTGGCTTCAGTGTCGATAAATTTGATGACCTAACGGTTCGCGTTTCTGGTGCATGCGTGAAAGACGCAAAGCTCCTGAACGCAAACGCGCCGGACGAAATTTGGCAACCGGCACAACACACGTTCGTCGAATTTCAAGGATTACGAGTTCTCACGCGCCACTGTCATGGAATGGTGGGACTTCGGATACCGCGACGCACACAAGTCGCACTCAGATCCACAACGGCGGGAAGCGACAGATCTGGGTATGGCGTTCATGTCGACGACCTGACCGTCTAGCGGACGATCAGGCACAGTCGCAGATCCCTTCAATTGCAGCCCTGACCGTTGGCCGAGCGATAGCAGGTCTTGCCGCTGGGACTCTTATATACACCCTTACCGTTTTTGGTTTTGGCCTCGCCGCCTTTGTTCGTCGTTGTGGTTGTGACACCGTTCTGATTCCTTTGCGCCTTCCATGCGTTGCCAGTGTTTGGGTTATAGCCGCCGGCTGCTTGCCCGTTATTGCATTCGGTCATACCTCGCGCGTTAGTGGTGCAATCCGCGAATACGCTAGAAGACAGCGCAAACGCTATCAACACGAGCAACACTTTCATGGTCGTCTCCTGAGACAGCAGGCACAGGCACGGCGCTCGCCTGCCACGTATTCCAGCTTAGCCTCATCCGCTCGCACGCCTATTGGACCTTGGTCCTATTGCAAGCAGTGACATTCCAGCCGCCTCATGGAGGCGGTTCCGCAGCGAGAACGCGGGCCCAATGCCTGCGCGCCGGGCGTGCGGTTGTCGCCCGGCACATCGGGCAACCAGAGTCGCGGACTTGACCACAATGCCGCATGCATCGATCGATTCGGACCGAACAGTCGCACAGTCACGGTGTTTTCGGCACGCGTGGCTCGGCGCCGCTCTGCTGTATTCGATGTCCGCCCCCCCGGCTCACGCGCAGGAGATGGAGCCGCACGCCTATTCGGCCTCGCCGGTGGGCACCAATTTCGCCGTGTTCGACTATGCGCGATCGAGCGGCGACGTGTCATTCGATCCGTCGTTGCCGATCACCAACGTGCAGGCGCGTATCAATATCTTTACGCTCGGCTATTCGCACAGTTTCGAGGTCGCGGGACATACCGCGAGCATCGCGGTATCGGTGCCGTATGCGAACGCGAATGTGAATGGCGATGTGAGAGGCATCTATCAGCAGCAGTACCGCTCAGGTCTCGGCGATGTGCACTTCCGGATCGCGGCGAACCTGCTCGGCGACCCACCGCTCTCCCCCGAAGAATTCGCGCGGCGCACACCCGGCACGATCCTCGGTGTCAGCCTCAGCGCGGTGGCGCCGACCGGCCAGTACGTGCCCGCCCGCCTCATCAATATCGGCGCCAACCGGTGGTCGTTCAAACCCGAGATCGGGCTCTCCCAGCCATTCGGCAACTGGTTTATGGACGCAGCGGCCGGCGTGTGGCTTTTCACCGACAACGACGATTTTTTCGGCGGCCATCGACGCAGCCAGGATCCGATGCCGACCTTCCAATGGCACGGCGGCTACACCTGGCGCCCCGGGCTATGGCTCGCCGCGGATGTGACGTACTTTACGGGCGGCCGCACCCACGTCGACGGTGTCGAGGATCAGGACTATCAGCTCAGTGCGCGATACGGTGTCACGCTGTCCGTTCCGCTCACTGCGAAATGGTCCGCCAAGCTTGCATGGTCGCGGGGCCTGGTGACGCGTGTGGGCGGTAATTTCCAGACCATCTCGATCGCGCTTCAGTACCATTGGTTCAATCGTTGAATCAGATCGGCCAATCCGTCCTGCATAGTCAATTCGCGCCACGTGCAGCGTCTAGTGCCCGAGAATATCGAGCGCCGCGCGCATCGGCGCGAAGGATATTTTGACGATTCCGCCGAGCGGCGTACTCATTTCCATGATCAGGAAGATTGCACCGGAAGTCGACAGCGCACACATCACGAGCGCCGTCATCGTCGTGCCGTTGCGGGGCGCGAACAGGCCGAACGTGCCGAAGAGGATGGCCAGCCACGACACCAGGACCACCAGCAAGGGCGTCGGAATCGAGCCGGTTTGCTGAAGAAGCGCGAGCCACCGTGTAGCGAGTACTTCGTCGACGATTTGCAGCGCCCGTGCCTGCAATTGACGCTGCAAGTCGGTGTGCGGCGAGAGATCCTCCACTTGACGCTGGAATGCTTCTCCGCGGTCAATCGCTTCGGGACTGCTCAGCTTGGCCACTTGTGCCGGATCGCCGGACGACATCGCCGCGACCCCAGCCTCGGTCGTGCGTTTAAGCGCGCTGCGAATCTCCTGTGTCTCCGGACCATAGTGAGCCAGCACGCGATCGAGGCGGACGATAGCGGCAGCACTATGCAAAAGCTCCGTATTCATGGTGTCGAAAGAGCCTTTTGCCGATGAAATCAGCAGGCCCAGCACCAATGCGGCCATGGTTGCGACGAGACCGGTCGCCAGTTTGACGACACTGGTGGATTCATCGCTGAGGTGGTGCTGCGGCAGCACGCGGCGCAGATACGAACCGAGCAACGCACTGCCGAAAACGCATGCGAATACGATTGCCGCGTCGACGAGGTGGTTCACCCTGCAGTCCTCCGTCTCTGGTCACGCACGTAGCGATTCGACATCTTGCTCGCCACAGCGCAGTGTGCAATTGGACCTTGGTCCAATTGCACACGCATCGCTGCGCACTTATCGTCTCAGCTGCCAGAAATTCGTTCCGGTTGTCGTGATCAAAAGCGATCCGCCTCCCAGCGTCAACGGCCCGCAGCCAACGCCATGACATACGCGGTCGCCATGAAACGATATTGGACCAAGGTCCAATTGTCTTTGCGTGCCGCCAACGCCACTATTTACTCCAAGCGAAGCGTCCTGCAACCAGCATCGGTCGCACGATCACCGTCTTTTCGAGCCGCTAACAATCCGATGCGCCAACCGCGTTCACACCGTGACGTCATTTACCTGAATGGAGCACGAACATGTTCAAGTACCTTCGGCTTATCCTCGCCGTCCCACTCCTGCTGCTCGCGGTTTCCTGTTCGACCACCCAGCAGAACCCGTCGGCCGCGGGAACCGATCCGGAGCTCGAAGCAAAGGCACGCGCGGCGCTGCAACAACTGGCTGGCACGGCCCCCCGGACGCAACAACTCCAGCAAGCGGCCAAAGCCGTTCTCGTGTTCCCCGATATTCTGAAAGTGGGATTCATTGCCGGCGCGCAAGGCGGCAAGGGGGTGATGTTCGGCCCCGATGGAACAGTATTGGGCTACTACACCGCGCGAGCAGTCTCCTGGGGGTTGCAGGCCGGTGGACAATCCTTTTCTGAAGCCATGTTCCTGATGAGCGATTCAGCCGTCAGCTATCTCAACTCGAGCGACGGATGGTCGGTCGGCGTCGGCCCGAGCGTGGTGGTCGTGGACGCGGGGATGGGTAAATCAATGACCAGCACCACCCTGAAATCCGACGTCTACGCGTTCATCTTTGGCCAGCAGGGATTGATGGCAGGTATGGGCGTACAAGGGCAAAAGATCAGCAAATACACGCCCTGACCCAGCGTTCGGCTCCCCTCGCGCAGGTTGGACTTTGCGCGTGAGGAGCCTTGTTTCGTATGGAGAGCCGCAGCGAAGCCACGCCACGGAGAAACCAACTCGCGATCAGTCGTCGAATGCTTACACGAACTCGATGGTCTCCTGAGCGAACCGCCAAGTCGGCCGCTCGCCCGAACTTGCCGTTCGTGATGTCGAAGCCGTTTTCGAGTTGCGCAATCGCACGATTGCCGCCACCCAGATCTTCGACGACCTTGAAGCCGAAGCGGTTGTTCTGATTGGGGCCGCTGACCAGCTTATAGTTGTGTGCCCCACCTTCATTGTTGACCCAGCCGATCCCTTCGGATATAAGGCCGTAAATCGTCACACTGCTTTGTGCAAGCACAGGACACGATACGAGCATGAGCGCCGTTGCGCATGACCACCGATTCTTCATTGACGCGTCTCCTTTTAGATGTTGTTTTGTTTTTCCCGCCGGAAGCGGGGCTTACGAAGATTCGCCTTTGGGTTCGTCGTGAACCGTGACGAAGAGCACAAGTGCACCGAGGCACAGCAAAATCGACATCAGATACAACCCGTAGTCGAGCCTGCCGGTTTGCGACTTGATGAGGCCGATCAGATAGGGACTCACGAAACCACCGGTCTGACCGATACTGCTGATCAATGCAATGCCACCAGCGGCCGCGGCACCGCTCAAGTGCGCGGGTGGAACCGTCCAGAACACCGGAAGCGCGGCATACACCAGGACAATGGCGACGCTCAGGATCGCGAGCATCATGGGCAAGCTACTGCTGTGCAGGGTCAGCAGCGATAGCGCGACGGCCCCGCCGACCGCGCATACGGCAAAATGGCGCCGCCGCTCGAGCCGCGCATCCGAACGCCGCGAGATCAACACAACGCCGAGCGCGCCGATTCCATACGGAATCGCGCTATACAGGCCGATCGACAGCACGTCCTTGACGCCGAACCCGCGGATGAGCGTCGGAACCCAGAAGCTGATCGCAAACGACCCACAGGCCAGCGTGAAATAGACAAACGCAAGGGCAAAGACTCTGACACTCCTGAGCGCCGCACGAAACGTGTGGGGATGATCGCTGCCATGCGCGATACGGTCAGCTTCAAGCGTCTGTGCGTGCTTGCGCTTGTCCGCGTCGGACAACCATGCGACCTTCTGCGGATCGTCGACCAGGTGGAAATAAGCGATGACACCGAGAACGCTGGCCGGCGCCCCTTCTATCAGGAACATCCATTGCCAGCCATGCATGCCGCCGACACCCGCCATGCCCTGCATGATCCATCCCGAAGCCAGTCCTCCGACCAGGCCCGCGATTGCAACACCGGCGAAGAACCACGACACCACCGTCGCACGGTATTTCGCCGGATACCAGTACGTGAGATAAAGCACGATCCCCGGGAAGAAACCCGCCTCGAACGCGCCGAGCAGGAAACGCAGCACGTAGAACTGCCACGGCGAGCTAACGAACATCATGCAGGACGAAATCACGCCCCAGCACAACATGATCCGCGAGAAGGTCCGGCGCGCCCCGACCTTCTCCAGCATCAGGTTGCTCGGCACTTCCATGAGAACGTATCCGACCGCGAACATGCCCGCGGCGAGTCCGTAAATCGCATCGCTAAAGCCAAGATCCTGCTTCATCTGCAATTGCGCGAAGCCGATATTGATGCGATCCAGAAAGGAGATAACGTATGAAACGAAGAGGAATGGAATGACTCGAAGGGTAATCTTTCGGTAAAGGCGATCGGATGAGGCGTCCGATAACGGACTGTCTAGTGCGACGGTACCTTCCATGGGTTGTCTCCAATGATTATTTTATGTAGTTATGCAAAATTTAATATCGACACGATTAAACCTTCTGCCTATACGCTTACTCCCTGTCGGGTTGCTGATCCGGAGCTGCCGCGACAAAAGCCGGATGCGTGAAGCAATGCGTATAAATCCGCATGACGTTCGGATAGGCACCCATCGGGCACTGATAACGCAACGCATTCGCAACCTGCGGCACCAGGAACGCATCGGCAAGCGTCGGTGTAACGCCGTGGCAATACGTGCCAGCCGCCGGAGAATCGGCCAACATCCGCTCCACGCCCTCCATGCCCAAGGAGATCCAGTGTCGATACCAGCCGAGCTTCTGCTCCTCACTGAGGCCTAACTCCTTCACCAGATAGTGCAGCGCACGCAGGTTATTCAACGGATGAATATCGCAAGCAATGGCCGCGGCGATCGAACGCACGCGTGCGCGCTCTTCAAGGCTCTCCGGCAACACGGCCGGCGTGGGCCAGCGTTCCTCCAGATACTCACAGATAGCGATCGACTGACTCATGAGCAATCCTTCGACTTCCAGCGAAGGCACCAACCGCAGCGGATGAATGTCGCTGTACCCCGGATGATGCTGTTCGCCGCCGCCGCGCAGCATGTGAACCGGCACGGTATCGAACGGCAGCCCCTTCAGATTCAGCACAATGCGGACGCGGTAGGCCGCGGACGAACGAAAATACGAATAAAGCTGCATCGCTAGACTCCAATTGGGATGGGGCTCATTTCTACGCCGCTAGCGACACGCCGCCTATCCTCCCAAGAGAGGAAGTCCGGCCCGGCACCCTGACTTTCGCCCTCCTCCGCACGCCGACCTCCTCTTCCGGGAGGAATGCGATGCCGCCATCCAGTGTCCACAATGAGCCTCAACAGGGAGTTCAACACTCTGATTTGAGGAGACACGATGGTTCCGATTCATGGCTTGCATCATTTCGCGTGGCGTTGCCGCGACGCAGAAGAAACCCGCCACTTCTACGAAGACATCCTCGGGTTGCCGCTCGTGCACCTGGTCCAGGCGGATAACGTGCCGAGCACCGGCGAATACTGCCCGTACGTCCACATCTTTTTCAGACTGCGCGACGGTTCACATCTGGCGTTCTTCGACCTGGGTGACGACACCATCGCGGCGCCGTCGCCGAATACACCGGGCTGGGTCAATCATCTTGCGCTACAGGTCGATGACGAGGCCGCGCTGAAGGATGCGAAAACCCGGCTCGAAGCGGCCGGTATCGACGTGATCGGCGTGGTGGATCATCACTTCATCCGCTCGATTTACTTCCATGATCCCAACGGCATTCGGCTCGAACTGACCACCCATGTCGGCTCGCCCGAGTACATGAGCAGCAAGAAGGCGGCCGCACGCGGCGAGCTTGACCGCTGGACGGCACGAAAAGCCACGCGCCGCCAGGCTGACGGAGCGTGAGCATGCCGGACAACACGCGCACCACCACCACCCCGCCTTCATCGTCGGCCACCCACACCATGGTCGACGGCGGCGCCGGCTATCAGTTGCCGGTATTTCCTTTCGTCACGCCGCCCGAACTCGCCGGCGCGGCGCCGAGGCGCTATCCCCTTGTCATCGTCGGTGGCGGGCTGGTGGGCCTCACGCTCGCCTGTGACCTCGCGACCCGCGGCATCGCCGCCGTCGTGCTCGACGAGGACGACACCGTCGGCGTGCGTGGCGCGTCGAGCCGCGGCATGTGCTATGCGCAAAAGAGTCTCGAAGTATTCGACCGGCTCGGCATCTATGAGCGCCTGCTGGCCAAGGGCGTGCACTGGTCGGTTGGCCGGACCCTCGCCGATGCCGACGAGGTCTACAGCTTCGACGCAAAGGCCGCCAGCGTCTCGGCACAGGTGCCGTTCCTGAACCTGCAACAGTTCTATCTGGAATGGTTTCTGGTCGATCGGATCGTCGAACTCGGCCTCACCGACATGCGCTGGAAGCATCGCGTGACCGGCGCCGTGCGCCACGACGACCACACGGTTCTGCAGATCGACACGCCCGCGGGCCCCTATGCTATCGAAGCGGACTGGGTCATCGACGCGACCGGCGCGAACAGCCCATTGCGCGACTATCTCGGCGTACCGATCCAGCCGGAGCACGGCACCGACCGCTGGTGCATCTGCGACGTTCGCTTCAAAAAGCCCTTGCCCGCCGAGCGCTGGACATGGGTAGCCGCACCGTTCAACGAAGGACGGGCGGTCTGGCAACATCCCATGGCGGACGATGTCTGGCGTCTCGACTACCAGATGGCCCCGGACTGCGACCCGGAGCGCGTCAGCCACCCCGACGTCGCGCGCGAACGCGTGCGTGCCCATCTCGGCGAGGACGTCGAATTCGACATGGTCTGGATTGGCCCCTGGCATTACCGCACCCAGATGCTCGATCACTTTCGCCTCGGTCGCGTGCTGTTCATCGGCGACGCGGCGCACGCAATGAGTCCGTTCGGCGCGCGTGGCGGCAACTCGGGCATTCAGGACGCGGACAACCTGGGCTGGAAGCTCGCGCTGGTACTGAACGGCAACGCAAGTGACGCGCTGCTCGATTCGTATTCCACCGAACGACGCACCGCCGCGGCGGAAAACATCGCCGTCACCAAACGCACCGCGCGCTTTCTGTCACCGCAGAGCGATGTGGAACGGCTGCTGCGCGATGCCGTGCTGTCGCTCGCACGCACGTATCCGTTCGCCCGTGCGCTGGTCAATACGGGCCGCCTCTCCGTGCCGAACCGATACCCGAATGCTGCCGGTATCGACGGCGCGGGTGAATCGCGCCAGAACCTGCCCGTGCGAACCCCGCGAGGACCGACGACGCTCGCGCGCTACAGCCTGTCAAACGGGACCCGATTGCTGGCGCTCTACTTCCCGCTGAACAAGAACGACGCAACCGCTGCCCAACTGCGCGCGCATCAGGACAAATGGCCGCTGCTGCATATCGCCGTCTGTGCGCCGGGCGCCGATCTCGACGACGGCGGTGCGTTTGCCGAAGCGCCCGGCACGCTGCTGCTGCTGCGTCCAGACCTTTATCTCGCCGCACGCTTGCTGGCCCCCACGCCTGAAGCACTCGATCACGCACTTGCCGCCGCGCTCGCCCAGCCACTGGAGACCACCGCATGAAGACCCACCTGAACATTCCCGAGGCGGACAGTTTCTACGCCGCGCTCATCGACGTCCACCGTGGACTGGAAAGCTCGGAAAGCGCCAAGCTCAACGCCCGCCTGTTGTTCCTGCTTGCCAACCAGGTCGGCGACCACGACGTGCTGCTTGCCTGCCTGCGCGCCGCCCGCACCCCCCTTTCCCAACACTGAGCCACCATGACCACCTCATTCGCATCCGCTTCCGACCTGCTTGAACAGAAACCGCGACTCGTGGAACTAGCGTCCAACGTCTACGGCTATATCAGCGAGTTCGATCCCAACTGCGGATTCATCGTCGGTGACGATTCCGTGCTGGCCATCGACACGCGTGCCACGCCGCAACTCGCACGCGATTGGCTCGCCGACATCCGGACCGTGACCGACAAACCGGTTCGCCATATCTTTCTCACGCACTATCACGCGGTGCGGGTACTGGGTGCTGCCGCGTTCGGCGACTCGACCATCTTCGCGTCACGCGCCACGCACGACTGGATTCACGAGCGCGGCGAAGCCGATTTCCGCTCGGAGGTAGGCCGCTTTCCACGGCTCTTCAACGGCGTCGAGGAAGTGCCTGGGCTC
Organism: Burkholderia sp. GAS332; assembly: GCA_900142905.1. Classification (NCBI taxonomy): domain Bacteria; kingdom Pseudomonadati; phylum Pseudomonadota; class Betaproteobacteria; order Burkholderiales; family Burkholderiaceae; genus Burkholderia; species Burkholderia sp. GAS332. Next base: position 2,219,764 of record FSRV01000002.1, read on the forward strand.
ACCTACCCGCACGTGACGTTCGAGCGTGAGATGAGCCTGTGGTTCGGCAAGCGCGAGATTCGTTTCATGCACCTGGGACGCGGTCATTCGAATGGTGATTCGGTGTGCTGGCTGCCCGATTGCGGCGTGCTGTTCTCCGGCGATCTGGTCGAAAACCATTGCGGGGTCTACACGGGCGACGCTTATCTGCGCGACTGGACCGTCACGCTCGACCATCTGCGCAGCCTCGGTGCGACGACGATGGTGCCTGGCCGCGGCGCCGCACTGCGTTCGCGCGAGGACGTGAATGCGGCGATCGACAGCACCCGCGACTTTATCTCGACGCTGCTCGACGCAGTGGGCGCCGGCTTGCGCGACGGTTGCGATCTCAAGGCCTGTCACGCGCTAGCCGATGCGGCGATGCGGCCGAAGTTCGGCGACTGGCCGATCTACCAGCACGTGCTGGCCTTCGACGTCTCGCGCACCTACGACGAACTGACCGGCATCGAACACCCGCGCGTCTGGACCGCCGAGCGCGACCAGGCCCTCTGGAACACCCTGCACAACTGATCGGCGACACCTATGAAATTTGCTACCCGAAAAAACCGCACGCGCGACGGCGAACTCCTGCTGGTGAGCCGCGACCTCAGTCACGGCGTGAGCGCCGCCGACATTGCCCCAACCCTGCAGGCCGCGCTCGACGACTGGGAGGCGCTCGCTTCCGCCTTGTCGCAACGTTATGACGCGCTCAACGCGGGCCGTGCCGCATCCGCGTTTGCACTCGACACCACGACGCTGGCCGCGCCGTTGCCACGCGCTTATCAGTGGGCCGACGGCAGCGCCTACCTGGTCCACAGCGAACTGGTACGCGCCGCCCGTGGCGCGCTGCTCGACGAAGATCTATGGCAAGACCCCCTGATGTATCAGGGCGGCTCGGACACCTTCCTCGGCCCGCGCGACGACGTCGCGCTCGAATCGGAGAGCTGGGGTATCGATCTCGAAGGCGAGATCGCCGTCATTACCGGCGACGTGCCGATGGGCTCGCGCGCAGAGCACGCCGGCCGCCATATCCGGCTGCTGATGCTGGTCAACGATGTCAGTCTGCGCGCACTCGTCCCTGCGGAAATCAAGAAGGGCTTCGGCTTTTTCCAAAGCAAGCCGTCGACCGCATTCTCGCCGGTGGCCGTGACGCCCGACGAACTCGGCGATGCGTGGGACGGCGCGCGGCTGCATTTGCCACTGACAGTACAGGTCAACGGCGCCGTGCTCGGCACCCCGCATGCCGGCACGGACATGGTGTTCGATTTTCCGCGCCTCGTGTCCCACGCGGCAAAAAGCCGGGCCTTGGGCGCCGGCACGGTGATCGGCTCCGGCACGGTGTCGAATGCGGATCGCAGCGTCGGCTCGGCGTGCCTCGCCGAACGCCGGGCGCTCGAAACCGTGCGCGACGGCGCGCCCGTCACACCGTTCCTGCGCTTTGGCGACCGGATGCGCGTCGAAATGTTCGATGCAAGCGGACAATCGATCTTCGGCGCGATCGACCAGCGCGTGGTCCAGTATGTCCCGCCGGCATCCTGACATTCACGGATTGACGGCCTGAACGCGATGCGGACAATACCGGCGATACCCTGCCAGCACCCCGTCGATGCAGGGACAGCGAGACAGCAGTCGGTTACAGGCAGGGTCGACCTGCCTGCACAAGGAGGACGCCGTGGAAGTGCGAACGATCGATTTGTCGCCCGCCGGGCCGGCCGACTGCGCGTCGATAGCCGCCGCGATTGTCGGGCGGATCGGCGAAGCAGGCTTTGCCGGCGATCTGATCAGCTCGCTGGCGCGAATCCTGCGCGTCGGGCATCTGTCCGCCTTCGCGTTCCGGCCCGACTACGCGCCACAATTGCTCGGCACCAGCAGCGTGGTGTCGCCGGGTATCGCCCACGACACCGCCTTCGTCTATCTGGATCGCCACTACCTCGCCGACCCGACGCTGTCGTTGCGCGAGGCCAGCCGCACGCTGAACGGTCAGGCGCTGTTCGTGCAACGGCAACGCTCGCACGATGTGCTCGACGATGGCTACCGGGCTTCGTGTTACGACCAGCCGGGCATCATCGATCGCGTCTCGGTGGTTCAGGCACGCAGCGCCGGCAGCGACACGTGGATTGCAGTCAACATCTATCGCGATCGTTCGCAGGGGTTCTTCTCGGACAGCGACCTCGACCTGCTCAGCACGGTGGCGCCCATCGTCACCAGCGCCACCGAACGTCATCTGCATATGACCGAAATGCAGGCGCAACTGGCCACGCAGGTGGCGGCAGCGCCCGGCGCCAGACGCGACGCGGCGCCCGCGCGGCTCGCCGCCAGTTTCCCGCAACTCAGCCGCCGCGAGCGCGAAGTGTGCGAAGGCATTCTCGCCGGGCTGACCGCGAAACAGATCGCCCGGCAACTCGAGATCGCGCCGACCAGCGTGGTCACGCATCGCAAGAACGCTTATCTGAAGCTCGGCATTCACGACCTGAAGCAACTGTTTGGGCTGACAGCCTAGACGCACGCTTCGGCGGCCGCTTTCCCTCACGCATTCCCACGCGCCTCTGCACCGACCGGCGCGGCCGGCGTGCGGGCTCGTCTCTTTCCGCTGACCTATGACCGTCATTCACGAAGATGATTTCGTGCGTTCGATTGCGGACGCACTGCAGTTCATTGCCATCCATCATCCGGCACCCTATCTCGCCCATCTCGCTCGCGCTCACGCGCGCGAACGCTCGCCGGCGGCACGCGATGCGATCGCGCAAATCCTGACGAACTCGCGAATGGCTGCGCTGGGGCAACGACCTCTGTGCCAGGACACGGGGGTCGTCAACGTATTTCTCGAGATCGGCATGGCGGTACGTTGGAATACGCCGCACGATGTTGAAACCTTGGTCAATAGAGGCGTGCGCATCGCCTATACCGATCCGCACAATCCACTGCGCGCGTCGGTCGTCGACGACCCGCTGTTCTCGCGGACCAACACGCGCGACAACACGCCGGCCGTCGTACACGTGCGTCTTGTGGCCGGCGACACCGTACGTTGCACGGTGGCAGCCAAAGGCGGCGGCGCCGAAAACAAGAGTCGCTTCGCGGTGCTCAACCCGTCGGACAGCGTGCGTGACTGGGTGCTCTCCGTCATGCCTTCGCTGGGCGCGGGGTGGTGTCCGCCAGGGATCATTGGCCTGGGTGTCGGCGGTAGCGCGGAGAAGGCGATGCTGCTTGCCAAGGAATCGCTGATGGAACCGATCGACATGCACGAATTGCTGGAGCGCGGCCCGCAATCTCCGGAGGAGGCGTTACGTATCGAGCTATACGAGGCGATCAACGCACTGGGTATCGGTGCGCAGGGACTGGGTGGCCTGACCACCGTGCTCGACGTCAAGCTACGGACCTATCCGACTCATGCCGCATCACTGCCGGTCGCGCTGATTCCGAACTGCGCAGCCGATCGGCACATCAGCTTCACGCTGGACGGCAGCGGCCCGGCGGCATTCACGCCCCCTGCAACGGACAGTTGGCCCGCCGTGACCTGGTCCGCCGCAGCCGATGCGGTGCGTGTCGACCTCGATACGCTCACGCGAGAACAGATGGCCACCTGGCGCGCCGGACAGACACTGCTCCTGTCGGGAAAGTTGCTGACGGCACGCGATGCAGCGCATCGCCGCATTGTCGAGTCACTGGACGCTGGACAACCGTTGCCTGCCGACTTTAACGGGCGCGCGCTGTACTATGTCGGCCCGGTCGACCCTGTGCGCGATGAAGCCGTCGGGCCTGCGGGGCCGACCACATCGACGCGGATGGACAAGTTCATGGATCGCGTACTTGGCGCCACGGGCCTGTTCCTGACGATCGGCAAGGCGGAGCGCGGACCGGCGGCGAGCGAGGCGATTCACCGTCATCGCACCGCCTATCTGATTGCGGTCGGCGGTGCTGCGTATCTCGTCTCGCAGGCCATCCGCCACGCGCGCGTGGTCGCGTTCGCCGATCTCGGCATGGAAGCCATCTACGAGTTCGACGTAAAAGACATGCCTGTTACCGTCGGCATCGACCTGCACGGTGAGTCCATCCATACAACCGGGCCCAACTACTGGCAGCAGATGATTCGCGCCGAACGCATTCCCACACGAATGGCATGATTGTCACGTCCTCAATCCGCGTCATGGCGCGTCATGGATCGAGCACGCCGCCGGTCCAGTTGGCAGATGGCTTCGACCCCGTCAGCTTGACCACCACGTCGCCCTGCGCGATCAAACGATCGCGGCAGCGCGTAACAAGCCGCCCCGCTTGGGGCGCCCGCAGAACATGCTCGCTGCTCGGGTCGCCCGGGCGCGCGACGATTCGCGCGATGCGCTCACCCTCGGCAACCTGTGCGCCCAGTTCGCGTTCGTACACCAGCACACCCGACACCGGCGCAAACACCGTTTCCATGTGTCCCATCGGTACCGCTTCGCCCGACCAGGCACGCGGATCGCCACGCTCCGCTATGACACCCCGGCCGCATAGAAACGCGTAGATGCTTTGAGCATCCCGATCCGCGAGCGCATCGGAGACGTCTGATTGCCCCCGCAACTCGACAGTGGCCGCCAGACGGCCCTCGATCTGTTTCTCGCGCAGCCAGTGTGACACCATCGCACCTTCGAATGCGCCATCGTCATCGTTATCCCAAAGAATGGCGACACTCGCATCCAGCGCGCCGGCCAGATCACGCGCATCCGGCCAGAAGCAGCGGTTGACGTAGAGATAGGGCAACGCCTCGGAATCGGTATGCAGATCGAGCACGATCCGCGCGTCGACCGCGAGATCGACGAGCGCCTTCTGCCACGCGGCGAAAGTCGTGGCCGGTCGTTGCAGCGCGGCAGACTCGTTGAAATGACGATTGAAATTGCGACTCGTCGCTTCATGAAAGCGGCCGAGAACGTGGCCGTTGCGAAACTGCGCAATGCCGAGCGGATTGGCTTGCGGCACAACAGTCACCGTACCGCGCAAACGTCCGTCCACGTGCGCCTGCTCAAGGCGCGGCAGCAGTTTGTGCAGGACCAGCATGCCCGCGATCTCATCGGCGTGAACGCCCGCCTGTAAATGCACACGCGGGCCACCGCCCTGCCCTGCAAGCCGCCATGCCCGCACCGGCACGGGCTGACCCGAATCGCTGTTCACTGTCAGGGAAATATCTTCGAGCATGAACAGGCTCCAGATTCAGGTGCACCGCACCGGTTCATCGGTTGATGCACCCGCTGATGCAACCGCTGATGCACCGATATCCAGACCCTGGACAAACGTGCTGATGCGCTCACACGCCTCCACCAACCGCGCCTCATCGACGACGAAGCCGAAGCGCACGAAACCGTTTGCCGTATCGCCAAACGCACTGGCATCGAGCAACGCCACGCCTTGCGCGCGAAATAGCTGCCATGTGAACTCGAACGCGTTGAGACCCGTGCCCGTCACGTCCACCATCATGAACATGCCGGCTTCTGGCAACAGACAACGCAAGCCCGGCACCTCACGCAAACGGTTATAGACCACATCACGCCGACGCCTGTAAAGCTCGCGCATATCGGCGACGATCTGCGGTTTGTGCTCCAGCGCGGTCAGCGCCGCCTGCTGGATAAAACCCGGCAAACCATAGAGCATGCATAGCGCCAAGCGCTCAAGATGTTCGACAAGCGGCGCCGGCCCAATCACCCAGCCTATCCGCCAGCCGGGCATCGCGTGGGACTTCGACAAACTGCTTATCGTCACCGTGCGCCCGGCCATGCCGGCGAGGGATGCAATGCTCACGTGATCGCGCTCGAAGGTCAGGTCTCCGTAAACCTCGTCGGCGAGCACCCACAGATCGTGCTGGCAGGCGAGGCGTGCAATCCGTTCGAGATCGGCCCGGGGCATCACGACGCCGGTCGGATTGCAAGGCGTGGCGAAGAAAATCGCCTTGGTGCGCGGCGTGATGGCCGCTTCAAGCGCGTCGCAATCGATATGAAAGCCGCGTGCCGGATCAACTGGCACAGGCACGAGGGTCGCGCCCGATGCGCGCACGCTGGCCTCGTAGGTCAGATACATCGGCTCCGGCACGATCACTTCGTCGCCTGCCTCGCACAGGCAGAGCGATGCGGCGAACAATCCATTTTGCGTACCCGCCACCACAATCACATTCTCTGCGGCGACAGCATGGCCCGTCGCGCGGGTATGTTCCTGTGCGATCGCCGTGCGCAACGCAGCACGGCCCGCCACCTCGCTGTAATGCGTATCGCCGCTGCGCAATGCCGTGACCGCGCGCTCGACGATGACATCCGGGGTCGCAAAATCAGGATCCCCTACGCTCAGCAGAATGACGTCCTCGCCTTGGGCAAGCGCCTTCTGTGCGGCGTAGTGAATCTCCCAGGCCGAGGTCCGCTTACCTTGCAGGCGTTCCACCAGATTTGAATACTTCATTCAGGCACTCCTTAGCGGCAGATGCGGGACCGCCGGTTCCCGCGAGTCCCATTGCCACGGTTCAGGTTCAGCGTGACGAACGGACCGGCACGCGATGTTCCAGATAGCCAAACGCCTTTTCAATGACAAAGGCGAGCACGACATAGATGATTGCGATCGCGAGCAAGGGCTCGTAGGTGCGCAGGGTTTGCGCGCGAATATAGTTCGCGGCCCCCAACACATCCATGACCGCGACGGTCGACGCCAGCGCCGTCGATTTCAGCAGCATGACCGTTTCACCCGCGAGGGTCGGCAACAGAATCTGGATCGCGCGCGGCAGCCAGACCCGACGGATCACAAGACGAGGACGCATCCCCATGGCGCGCGCAGCTTCTATTTCGCCTTTCGGCACACCGCGCAGTCCGGCGCGGATCACTTCGCCGACATACGCGCCCACGCTGATCACGAGCGCGAGCGCGACATACCAGAAGCCGTCGCGCAGAAACGGCCACAGGAAGCTCTCACGCAGCGACGGCCAGCTGGCAAAGAGCGAGCCGAGCCCGTAGTAAATGATGTAGATCTGCACGAGCAGCGGCGTACCGCGAATCACCTCGGTAAAGCCTTTGCTCAGACGCGCAATCAGCACGTTATGCGAAATCCGCGCGAACGCCACAGCGATGGCGAGCAGAAAACCGAATACGCCAGAAATCACCAGCAGCTTGAGCGTCGTGACCACACCCAGCAGGAGCAACGACGCATACGACGACAACACACTCAAATCCATGGCAAGCACCCGACTAAGATCGATAAGCGGCAATCAGGAATTCGGCATCCAGCGGCCGAAGCGACGCTCGATCTCACGAAAGAGCAGACCAGATAGCGACGTGATGACGAAATAAACCGCCGCCACCATCAGGTAGTAGCGGAGATATTCACGCGTCGAGCCCGCCGCCTGCTTGGCGGTGTAGAGCAATTCGTTGTAGCCCACCACACTGATGAGCGCGCTATCCTTGACGAGGATCAGCCACAGGTTGGCGAATCCCGCGAGCGCGTAAGGCGCCATCGCCGGCAGAATGACGCGCCGGAACACCAGCGCCGGCCGTGCGCCAAACACCCTGCCCGCTTCGATCTGGCCATACGGAATAGCAATGATCGCGCCGCGGATGATTTCGGCCGCATACGCGCCCTGCACGATGCCCAGCACGATGACCGCTGCCGCGAAGCCATTGACGTTGACCGGCCCGATACCCACCGCCGTCATCAGCAGATTGATGGCGTCGGTGCCGGCGTAGTAGAGCAGCAGGATCAGCAGCAGTTCCGGAACCGCGCGGCACACCGTGGTGTAGCCTTGCGCGATTCGCTCGAGTGCGCGCACCCCGGAGAGCTTGGCGAATGCACCGGCCAGTCCAAGGGCGATGCCGACCACGAAGGCGCCAATCGAGATTTCCAGCGTCACGATGGCGCCCTGTAGCAGCGCTACGCCCCAACCGTCCGGGTCCATCCCCAGGTACGCTACCCAAGCCCATGAATTCATGCAGTCTCCCGTTGGTGGTGGCGTCGATGGATATCAGTGCGGCCAGAGATCGATCGGGAAGTACTTCTTCGAGATCTCCGCGTACTTACCCGAATCGTGCAATTGCGTCAGCGCCTGGTCGATACGCTGTTTGAGCGCGGTGTCGCTCTTGCGCAGACCCGCACCCACGCCGGAGCCGTAGACGGCCGGGTCCATCCTGACGCTGCCCGGCCCCTTCAGTTCGAGCGCTGCGCCGTCCTTCGTCTTGAGGAAATCGATGACGCCCAGCTGATCGAGGTACATCGCGTCAATGCGACCGGCCACGAGATCCGCATTGCAATCATCCTGGGTGTTGTACAGGCGCACAGTCGCTGTCTTGCCATAGCTGTTCTTGATGAACTCGGCGTTCGCAGTGGAACCCTGCACGCCGATGATCTTGCCCTTCAGGCCTTCAGGCGAGAAGGTCATGTTCACGTTCTTCGGCGCCACAAAGGCACCGGGCGTTTCATAGTAAGGACGCGAGAACGCGATCACCTTCTCACGCTCCGGCGTGATCGACATCGAATTGAAGATCACGTCGATCTTGTCGCTTTGCAGCGCGGGGATGATGCCGTCCCATGCCATTTCCTTGATCTCACACGTGGCTTTCATCTGGACGCACAGTGCGCGGATCAGATCGGCTTCAAAACCGGTCCATTGACCTGTCGGCGACTTCATCGTAAACGGCGGGTAGGGTTCAGCGGCCACGCCGAAACGCAAGGCATCCTGTGCGGCGCCGGCGGGCACCGCTAACGTGAGCAACGCGAGGGTGGCACTTGCCATGTAAACCAGATTGTGCAATATTTTTTTCATGATCGATCTTCTTCTCTGTTGGGAATAGTCGGACGCTGCGAACGAATGATTCGAATGATTCACTACCAGACTCGAACTCACGAGCCTCGATGCGCTACTCAATGGCGTTGCTTGTGCGCCGTGACGAACTGACGGCATCGCTCGCTCTGCGGTGCGTCGAAAACCTCCGCGGGCGCGCCGCTCTCTTCCACGCGGCCTTGATGCAGGAACATGATCTTGCTCGAGACGTCTCGCGCGAAGTCCATTTCGTGCGTCACCAGAATCATGGTCCGGCCTTCGCACGCCAGATCGCGAATCACCTTCAGCACTTCGCCGACACGTTCGGGGTCGAGAGCGGAGGTCGGCTCGTCGAACAGCATGACTTTTGGCCGCATCGCGAGCGCACGTGCAATCGCGACACGTTGCTGCTGTCCACCGGAAAGGAAGGCTGGGTAGATATCGCGTTTATCGGCAAGACCGACGCGTTCGAGTAGCTGTTCGGCGCGCGCGACCGCTTCGGTGCGCGCTTCGCCGAGCACATGAACAGGCATTTCGATGACGTTTTCGAGCACCGTACGATGTGCCCAGAGATTGAAGCTTTGAAAGACCATGCCGAGCCGGGTGCGGATTCGCTCGACCTGCCGTGGATCGCGCGCGACGGGCCGGCCCTTTCGATCGACGCCTAACTGGATCTGTTCGCCGTCCACGACGATCTTGCCTTGCGAAGGTATTTCCAGCAGGTTGATGCATCGAAGCAAGGTGCTCTTACCGGAACCGCTTGCGCCAATCAGGGAAATCACTTCGCCTTCATGCGCTGTCAGCGAGACACCTTTGAGAACCTCCAGATCGCCGAAGCTCTTATGGAGATTCTCGATACGCACTCGCTCCGCCATCTCTACTCTGCTGCCATTTACTGGGGCTAACATGCTGTCTCCTTACTCTCTCGCTAGCATTTTCCGTAACCGGTGCCGCGGTGTCTTGTTGAATGGTCGACCAACCTGCATGTGCGCACGAGTATATGTTCTGCTGAACAATGGTTCAACAGTTTTCAATATTCGCTCGCAGAAGATTTGTACGGTCTTCCATGGGCTTGCATGCAGGCTTCGCACAATGCGTGGAATACGCTTGCTTGCAGGGTTCAAAACGCAACGGCGCCTTGTCCAGGAAAAGCCTGGAAGCGAAGCTCGAAACAGATCAATTGAACAATCGTTCTGTACTCACATATAATCAGCCGCGTAACGACTCTGAAAGGCCATGGAGTGAAAAAGATCATCGGTAAGGAACCCGTCCCGACGCGCGGACGCGGTGTCCGCGAAATGCCGGCTGTGCGTCAGCAATCGATCATTGACGCGACGATGCGCTGCATTGCCCGCTACAGCTATTCCGAAACCACCATCGACCGGATCTGCGTCGAGGCGAAAGTCTCGCGCGGCCTGATCAACCATCATTTCCAGTCGAAAGACGAACTGATGGCACAGACTTACAAACGGCTGGCAGCGGATCTGCTTGCGGTTTCCAGAGAGGCCGCGGCGAATGCCTCAGGCCCTGAGGAGAAACTCGACGCCATCATCAAGGTGTGTTTCGCCCCGCCCGTGTTCGCGCCCAAGAACGTCAAGGTCTGGCTCGGGTTCTGGAGTGTCGCGCATAGCGACCCCGTGATTCGCAAGGCGCACAAGGAACTGTACAGCGGCTACAAGCAGGCGCTGAAAAGACTGTTCGACCAGATCGGCGAGGTGCGCGGTGCGCCAGTCGACAGCGACCTCGCGGCATTGACGCTGACCGCCGTTATCGACGGGTTCTGGCTCGAACTGGCACGTGACCCCACCTCGTTCACGGCCGAAGACGCGCTGCGCAGCTGCCTGCAGGTCGTGGAAAGCTTCCTGCCGCCGGCAAAGACGAGCCGGAAGCGGGCGTGACGCACATGTAATCAGCGCGTAAGTTGTCGCATGCCGGCCAGTTGACGGGCTGGGTAGAAAAAAAGCCGCCGTCCCATTTGGGAGGCGGCTTTTTTCAAGGCTGGGGTAGCCCGATCATCCGTCACTGGCCTGGCGGTGTCTCAGCCATAGCGGCGCGGCGGACTCAAGCGGCCGTGATTTCGATCAATGAGGGCACCGTCTGCTGCGCCGCGCGTGCGAGTGCTTCAGTCAGCGGTGTGCCTTCGTCGAGTCGCTCGGCGGCCCACCCGTAGGCCTGCGCAATCGCGACGAAATCGGGCGTATGCAAATCGACGCCGATCGGTTCGACCTCGCGATTGAGCATCGCGCTCTTAATTTCACCGTACCCGCCGTTGTTGAGCAATAGCACGATCACGCGCGCCTCATGTTGCGCCGCCGTGCCGAGTTCGCCCAGGGTGAACTGAAAACCGCCATCGCCGGCGAGACATACCACGGGACGGCTGGCGTCGGCAAGACTCGCGCCGATGGCGGCAGGCAGGCCGTAACCGAGCGAGCCAAAGCCCACCGATGCGTTGAACCACGACCGCGGGCGCGGCGCTGCATAGCCGACATTGCCGGAGTACACAAAGCGCGTGGAATCGCCGACGATGCTCGCGTTCGGCAACGCCTGCCTGACACAAGCCAGCATGGCGAGATCACGCCGTGTGACGGCGTCGAGTTCGCGCTCGCCAGCGGCACGGCACGCCGCCGCCCGGGCCGCCCCATTGCCACGGTGTTCAGGCGCGGACCACGCCTGACGCAGCGCGGCCAGGGTCTCACCGACATCGCCGAGCATGGGCAGCGTCGGCGCCGCGTTGCGAAAGAGCTGCTGGGCGTCGATATCGATGCGCAACAGGTTCGCTGGCGGCACGAAACTGCCGTTCGCGTAAAGATCGTAGTCCGTCGGTCCGAGCTCGGTGCCGAGCGCGACAATCAGATCGCTCTCGCGCATCAAGGCGCGCACTGCGCCGCTCGATGCGGACCACGAGATGCCCAGCGCATGCTCGGGTGGCAGGATGCCACGTCCGTTGATGGTCATGACGACCGGCGCGTCAAGCGCCTGAGCAAACCACCGCACTTCGTCAGCCGCGGCCTGCGCGCCTCCGCCCGCAAGAATCAATGGCGCACGCGCCCGGCCGATGAGATCGAGCGCCGCCTCGATAGCGCGCGGCGCGGCCGGTCCCGCGCTCACGCGCGGCGGTACTGCGGGAATAGCGGGCAAATCCCGCGCCGAAGCGGTAATGACATCGAGCGGCAACTCGATATGCACCGGGCGCGGACGTCCACTCGAAAACACCGTGAACGCGCGCGCCACAACTTGAGGCAACTCTTCGGCGCGCGTGACCGTATGACTGAATTCGGCTACGCCGCTCGTGAGCAGCCGTTGATCGGGCAATTCATGCAGGTGGCCATTGCCGGAACCGAGCTGCCCCAAGGCATTGACGCTGGAGATCACCAACATCGGAATCGAATCGGCATAGGCCTGCGCCATCGCCGTGGCGATATTGGTCACGCCAGGGCCGGTGATCACGAAGCACACACCGGGACGGCCCGTCGCTCGCGCGTAGCCGTCCGCCATGAAACCCAGCCCCTGCTCATGGCGCGCCGTGATATGACGCACCTTGCTGCCGGAAAGTCCCCGGTACAGGTCGATCGTATGCACGCCTGGAATGCCGAAGACGGTGTCCACGCCATAGGCCGCGAGGAGTTCGACGAGATACATGCCTACTGTTTTCATGCAATTTCACCCATCAGTCTGGAGACCGGTTCGATACACCGTTCCGGCATGAATTATTGTTTTGCTCACGAAGCGAGACCAGGTAACAGTTCGCGGATGCCCTGCGCCAGCATCTGGAAGGCAATCGCGGTGAGCACGATCCCCGACAGCCGTTCGACGAGGGTCATGCCGATCTCACCAAGACGCTTGCACCATGTTCCCGAAAACACGTACGTCAGACCAATCACGCCAGCGTGCAACACGCACACGATGCTGATAATGCAAAGGTCCGCAACGGTGTGAAAACGCGTCGCGGTCGTGATCACCAGCGAGACGACGGCACTGCCGATCGACAGCGGGAAGATCAATGGCACCGCAATAAAACTGCGCCATTGCGCGTATTCAAGCTTGACCGTTCCGCCGCGCCGCTCATCGTTGTTCGTCCCGCGCATCATCGGAATCGACCACAGGCAAAGCACGAGGCCACCCGTCAAGGTCAGCGCGCCAAGGGTCAAGCCGAGCATCCGCAGCAAGAACTGGCCGCCCCAAACCGCGCCGACCATTAATGTCCCAATCCACACGAACATGCGCCATGCAATGTGCCGTTGCGTCGAATCCGGAAAATGTCCGGTCACGGCCGCATACATCGGCATCGCCACGGGTGGGCAAAAGAGCGTGAGGAGCCCCGTGATGAAGAGCAATACATCGCTGGACGTCATGGTCATCGCGTTTAGCTCAATTGCGCGTCCAGTTCCGGCACGACCGCGAACAGATCGCCCACCAGACCGTAATCGGCGACGCTGAAGATCGGCGCTTCCGGGTCCTTGTTGATTGCGACGATGACCTTCGAGTCTTTCATGCCGGCCAGATGCTGGATCGCACCCGAGATGCCGACCGCCACATACAGTTGCGGCGCGACGATCTTGCCGGTCTGCCCGACCTGATAGTCGTTCGGCACGAAGCCCGCATCGACGGCTGCGCGCGATGCGCCCAGCGCTGCGTTCAGCTTGTCGGCCAGCGGCTCCAGAACCTTCGTGTAGTTCTCGCCGTTACCCAAACCGCGGCCACCGGAGACGATGATCTTCGCCGAGGTCAGTTCCGGACGGTCCAGCTTCGTCACTTGACGGCTCACGAATTGCGAGAGGGCCGTGTCGGCTGCCGCTTCGATCTTCTCGACCGTTGCGCTGCCGCCTTCTGCTGCGACCGGATCGAACCCAGTCGTGCGGACCGTGATGACCTTGATCGGATCTTGAGATTGGACCGTCGCGATTGCATTACCTGCGTAGATCGGGCGTTCGAACGTGTCGGCGCTATCCACGGCCGTGATGTCGCTGATCTGCGCGACGTCCAGCTTCGCGGCGATACGCGGTGCGATGTTTTTACCGTACGCGGTTGCCGGCGCGAGGATGTGCGTGTAGTCCTTCGCGATGTTCAGCACCGTCGCTTCGACGTTTTCCGCGAGACCCGCTGCGAGTTGCGGCGCGTCGGCCAGCAGCACTTTGCTAACGCCGGCAATCTTCGCTGCTGCATCCGCTGCGCCCTGCGCGTTTTCACCTGCGACCAGCACGTGAATATCGCCACCAATCTTCTGCGCGGCGGCAATCGTGTTCAGCGTCGCGGCCTTGATCGACGCGTTATCGTGTTCTGCTATTACCAGATTCGTCATTTCGTCCGTCTCCTTACAGCACCTTGGCTTCGGTCTTCAGCTTCTCGACCAGCGTCTTCACATCCGGCACCTTCACACCGGCGGAGCGCTTCGGCGGCTCGACGACTTTCAGCGTCTTCAGACGCGGTGTCACATCAACGCCGAGGTCTTCCGGCTTGATGACTTCCAGCGGCTTCTTCTTCGCCTTCATGATGTTCGGCAGCGTCACGTAGCGCGGCTCGTTCAGGCGCAGGTCGGTCGTGATCACAGCCGGCAAGCTCAGCGACAGCGTTTCAGCACCACCGTCCACTTCGCGCGACACCGTCGCCTTACCGTCGGCCACGACAACCTTCGAGGCGAACGTAGCTTGCGGCAGGTTGGCCAGCGCAGCCAGCATCTGACCGGTCTGGTTCGAATCGTCGTCGATGGCCTGCTTGCCGAGGATGACCAGCCCAGGCTGTTCCTTGTCGACCAGCGCCTTCAGCAGCTTGGCGACCGCCAGCGGCTGCAGGTCTTCGTTCGACTCGATCAGGATCGCACAGTCCGCGCCGATTGCCAGCGCCGTGCGCAGCGTTTCCTGCGCTTGCGTGGCACCCGCCGACACAGCGATCACTTCAGTCGCTATGCCGGCTTCGCGCAGACGAACAGCTTCTTCAACCGCGATTTCGTCGAACGGATTCATCGACATCTTCACGTTCGCGATGTCGACGCCCGTGCCGTCCGATTTCACTCGAACTTTCACGTTGTAATCGACCACTCTTTTCACCGGCACCAAAATTTTCATACTCGTCCTCACTCTGCCCGTTCGTCGATTTAGTCCTGCTCCGTCATCTGCGGCGTTCGCGCGCGCGGGTGCATTTCCGCATCGAAATCATCGAGCGACGGGAAAGACAGCGGCTCAAGCTGATCGAGTTTCGTCAGATAGTCGCCGTACTCCGTGAGCATCGCCTCACGCTCGGCCGGTTTGACGTAAGGCACGTGATAGGCCACGAACGACGGCAGCACCTCGAAGCCGGCATAACCCAACGTGCCGCGCAGCACATGACGCAACATCAGGTCCATTTCGCCGTGAACGCCTTTCGCATCGAACATGAAATCGCGGCCGCCGCACGTATAAGCCAGCATCGCGCGCTTGCCGCGCATGCCGCCGCGGTCATAGAAGCGCTGCCCGCCATAGACCTTGCCCGATACCAGCACGCGGTCCATCCAACCCTTCATGATCGCCGGCACCGAGCACCAGAAAAGCGGAAAGCTGAAGATGATCAGATCGCAAGCGAGCAGCTTGTCGAGTTCCGCACGAATGTCCGGCGCAATCGTGCCGGCGGCGACGTTCTCGCGCTGTTCGAGCGCATAGACCAGATAGTCGTTGTTCTTGCGCGTGCCAAAGTCGGCGGTACTCGCCACCGGGTTCCAGTTCATCGCGTACAGGTCCGACACCATCACTTCGTGCCCCTGTGCCTGCAAGGTTTCCATTGCATGCCTTTGCATCGACGCGGTAAAGGACTGTGGCTCGGGATGAGCGTGAACGATTAATACCTTCATGTTGAAAATCTCTCCAAAGTAGCCGAATTCAAAGGTCGCCGGCCGCCCGCTTGCGGATCAGCGACAAGGCAATCACGATGCAGGTGGCCAGCAGCAACAGCGTGGAGACGGCGGCAATCGCCGGATCGACGTTTTCCCGCATGCCGTCCCACATCCTGCGCGGTAGCGTATAGATGTGCCGGCTCGAAATGAACAGCGTCACCACCAGTTCATCCCACGACAGGATGAAAGCGAACACGGAGGCCGACAGCACGCCTGGGCGGATCGCCGGCAGAATCACGTAGCGCAGCGTCTGATACAGGTTCGCGCCGAGGTTGCGCGATGCCTGCTCGATCTTCACCCCGAGCGTGGCCAGCGACGCCGACACTGCCACCACGACATACGGCACGGACAACACGACGTGGGCAAGGATGGTGCCCGGGTAACTGTCGAGCAGCCCCCAGTCCGCCCACAAACGGTAGAACGCCAGCGCCGACACGATCGGCGGCACGATCAGCGGAAACAGAACGATGAGCCGCACCGCTTCGCCGCGGCTCGACGCGATCTTCCACAAGCCAATCGCGCAGAGCGTGCCAAGAAACACCGAAATCGTCGCGGAGACGAGCGCGATCAATCCGCTTTGAAGAAAGCTCGTCAGCCAGTCGTCATCCGTGAACAGCACCCGGTAGTGATCGAGCGACAGGTGTCCCTGCGGCATGGAGAGGTAATCGTTCGGCGTAAACGACACCGGTACCGACACCGCTAACGGCAGCAGCAGGAATAGAATCGCTGCCCATGCAAGCCCGATCACCAACGCGCGCTTGAGTGTGATTTTTTGGTTCATCGCATTCCTCGTCGTGTGCGATTACTTGGCGCCGAACAGTTCGCGCAGATTGACGAACCGCGACAACCCCGCGAGCGCGAGCAGAATCGACACCAGTAGCACCGAAGCGAGGACCGCGCCGTTGCCCCAATCCACCAGTTGCAGGATCTGGATGCTGATGTACTCGGCGATCATCACCGTACGGCCGCCGCCCAGAATCACCGGGGTCACGTAAAAGCCGAGCGAGAAGATGAACACGAGAATTGCCGCGCCGTAGATGCCCGGCAACGTCTGCGGAAAAAACACTTTGCGAAACGTCAGGAATGCACCGGCGCCGAGCCCTTGCGAGGCGCGCGCCAACTGCGGATCGATGCCCTTCATGTTCGAGTAAAGCGGCAGTACCGCATACGGAATCATGAAGTGCACCATGCCGATGACGACACCGATCTGATTGCGCATCAACGCCAGCGGATGATCGATCAGGCCGGTCGACATCAGCATCGTATTGACGAGCCCCTGCTCGCCGAGCAAAAACAGCCACGAGAACGCGCGTACCAGCACCGACGCCCAGAACGGCACCAGCAGCCCGAAGAACAGCGCCATCCGTTGCCGCGGTCCGACATGCACCATCGCAAACGCAATCAGATAACCAATCGTCACTGAAAACACCGTCGTGATGCTGCATATGCGTAGTGTGGTCAGCAACACGCGGTGGATGCTGTCGTTGGCGATGAAGCGCGCGTAGTTCTGCAACCCCGGTTCCGGCACCGTGAAGCTCAACCACAGCACGCGCAACAGGGGAAACACATACAGCACGGCCAGCAGCGCGAGAAGCGGCCAAACCAGCAGCCAATACCGGTCGAGCCGTGCCTTGTGGGCCGAGGTCCCAACCGGAACCGGTGAAGAGAGAGTATTCATGGCACGCTGTGCTCCATGGAGGATCGTGGCCCGGGTCCGCTCACGACGACATCAAATCGGTGTACTTCTGCAAGGTGGCGTCGTAGTTCTGCGCCCACCACTCGGGATTGATCTTGCACTGGCGTGCCCAGTTCTCAGGCGTGCCCGGATTGTCTTCACGCAAGGCTTGCGGAACCGCCGCGGTCGCGGCAGGCGTCACCGGACCGTTGCCCAGTTGGCTCAGCAGCTTGAGTTGCGGCTCGATCCCCTGCACGAACTTGATGAACTGCCAGACATCATTGCCGGCCGGATTGTTCATCGGCACGCCCCATACGTCGCATGACGCGAGGCCTTGCTCCCACGTATAGCGGAACCGGCCTTTGCTTTCGCGCTGGATCACGTTGGCGCGCGTGTGCCACACACAGGCCATGCTGACCTCGCCGTTGCGCAGCAACTGCAGACTGTCCGCGCCCGAATCCCACAGCAGCACATTCGGCTTGAGTTCCTTGAGCTTGTTCATCGCGCGGTTCACGTCGAGCGGGAACACCTTGTCCTTGTCAACGCCGTCCGCCATCAGTGCGGCTTCGAGCGAGCCGCCCATCCATTTCCACAACCCGCGCTTGCCGGGGAATTTGCCGACGTTCCAGAAGTCCGCCCAGTTCTTCGGCGGATTCGCACCGAACTTCTGCGCGTCATAGACGAGGACATAGCTGAGCAAATAGGCGGGCGCACCGAAATCCGACGCGAGCCCCGGCAGCGCGACCCGGCTCACCACCGAGTAATCGATCGGACGCAGGAAGCCTTGCTTGCCCAGTTTGATGGCCGCGAAGCCGTCGAGATCCATCACGTCCCAGATGACGTTCTTGTTCTCCACCATCGCCTTGATCTTGCCGTCGTCGGGCGACGAGTCGTAATCCATCTTGATACCCGAGGCTTTCGAGAACGGATCCATGTAGGCATTGCGAAATGCGCTTCTGGCTTCGCCACCCCAGGCGCACAACACGATCTCCTTGGCGCTCGATGCGCGCGCGCTGGCGCTCCACACCGACAACAGCGTCGGCGCGATGCCGGCCACTGCGCACAGCTTGATGAAATCGCGGCGTCCCTGTGCCGTACGCGGCTCGAGGTCCTGCGCCTGTTCGATCAGGTCGCGCAAATGCCGTTGCGTCATGGTGTCTCCTTCCTTGTTTTCAGGTTATGAGTGAGCCGAACGAGATAACTAGCGACCTGCCGCTGCGGCGGCATTCCGATGTGCCACCTGATGAGGTGCTGCCTGATGAGGTTCCGCGTCGAGCCGGCAGGTGGCGCTGCGCTCCCAGTTCACGAAGACTTCCATGCCGGTATGCGGCGACGCGAGTCCTTTCCATGCCGGCACATCGGCCGTCACGCGGCCAAGTTCCGCCGTTTCGATTTCGAAGCGAAACGATGAGCCGAAGTAGTTCCAGTGCAGAATGCGCCCGCGTACTTCATTGAGCGCGCCGTCGCACGACGCCGCGGCGACGCCGACTTTCTCCGGGCGCAACGCGAACACCACGGCTTCGCCGGGCAGTGCGCCGCACGCCTCCGCGCTAAAGCGCCGGGCGCCGCACTGATAGACCGTCACGCCGTCTACGCTACCTTGCGCCACGCCTTCAATGAAATTACTCTTGCCCAGAAAATCCGCGACAAACCGGTTGCCGGGCCGCTCGTACAGTTCACCCGGTGCGCCGATCTGCTCGAGTTGGCCGTCGCGCATGATCGCGATGCGGTCGGACATCGACAACGCCTCTTCCTGATCGTGCGTGACAAAGAGAAAGGTGGAGCCGAGCCGTTCGTGCAACGCCTTCAGTTCCACCTGTACCTCGCTGCGCAGTTTGCGATCGAGCGCGCCGAGCGGTTCGTCGAGCAGCACGACATCCGGATTGAACACCAGTGCGCGCGCCACCGCGACGCGCTGCTGCTGACCGCCTGAAAGCTGGCGCGGCAGGCGCCCGGCAAGATGTCCGAGCCGCACGAGCTCCAGCGCGTCCTTGACCTTCTTCACCGCGTCCGGCCCTTTCTGCCCGCGCACCATCAGCGGATAAGCAACGTTTTGCTCCACTGTCATATGCGGAAACAGCGCATAGCCCTGAAACACCATGCCGAAGTTTCGCTTCTCGGGCGGCAACGCCACGATGCTTTTCGCGCCGACCCTGAGGTCGCCACTCGTCGGCTGCTCGAAACCGGCCACCATCATCAGCAGCGTCGTTTTTCCCGAACCGGAGGGACCGAGAATGGTGAGAAACTCGCCACGCGGAATATCGATGGTGGTTTCCCGCACCGCCATCACCTTCCCGTAGCTCTTCGACACACGGTCGATCATCAAACCTGCGCCGCTCGATACCCGGCTTGCGCTCATCTGCGTCACTGGCGAGCGCCACGCGGCGGCTTCGTTGATATGTGCATGACCTGCTTCCATTCCTTGTCTCCCGGCCATTTCCCGATTTGGGTTGAACGTTCATTTAATTGAACTTATACTATACCGAAATGCAGGCCGCAAGTAGCGCCGACCCTTGCTGGCTATGAGATACAACCACGAAGGAGACAGGCGATTACCATGACAATCGAAGACATTCATGTTGAGCAACGTAACGGAGTCAGAACCATTCGTCTCGACCGTCCAGCTAAACGCAACTCGCTGGCACGCCCTCATCTAGACGGTCTACGCGAACTACTCGTCAGTTATGCAAAAGATCCGTCGGTGCGGTGCCTGGTGATTACGGGAACCGGCAAAGCTTTCTGTGCGGGTGCCGATGTCGACGAATGGGCCGAAGCTGAAGCGCGCGGCGAACTGGATACCTACGGCTGGACCGATAAGGCGCATGCTCTGGTGCAGGTGCTAGCGGCCTTTCCCCGCCCCACCGTGGCCGCCATCAACGGCTCGGCTGTCGGCGCCGGCACGGACATCGGTTTCGCCTGCGATTTCCGGATTGCCAGCGCATCGGCCTCGCTGCGATGCGGGTATACGGGAATGGGCTACAGCCCCGACATGGGCGGCACCTGGTTTTTGCCGCGCATCGCCAGGCCGGATGTGGCGAAACGCTTCATCTTTCTGAACGAACGCTGGTCGGCGCAGGACGCCTGCGCCGCCGGGCTAATCTCCGAGGTGGTCGAAGACAACGCCTTTCAGGAACATGTCGACCGTTTCGCCGACCGGCTCGCAAGCGGCCCGAGTGTCGCATTCGGTCACACAAAGGCCTTGCTCGCCACCTCGTTGTCCGCCACGCTGGCCGAACAACTGGGGCGCGAGATGGAAGCCGGTGTCGCTTGCGGACATAGCGAGGATGGTCAGGAAGCATTGCGCGCATCGGTTGAAGGACGCGCCCCACAGTTTGCAGGGAGATAATTCATGGATTTTTCGCTGACCCACGAGCAGGACATGCTGGTCTCTTCACTGCGCACTTTCGTCGAGAAGGAATTGCAGCCTCACGAATTCGCGGTGGATCGCGCGGACGACGTTCCACCGGAACTGGCCGCCTCGATTCGCAAGAAAGCCATCGAGCTCGGCTTCTATGCCTTCAACATGCCCGAGAGCGTCGGCGGTGCGGGACTCGACTATTTGACGCAGGCGCTCGTCGAGCGCGAACTGGGTCGCACGAGCTGGGCACTGCATGTGTTCGTCGGCCGTCCAAGCAAGATCCTGATGGCCTGCAAAGGCGACCAGATCGAGCGTTATCTGAAGCCGACGGTGCGCGGCGAACTGGTGGACTGCTTCGCGCTGACCGAACCGGGCGCCGGCTCTGACGCGATGGGCATTCGCACCCACGCGGTCCGCGACGGCGGCGACTACGTCATCAACGGCAGCAAGCATTTCATCAGCCACGCTGAAACCGCGGACTACGTGATTCTTTTCGCGGTCACCGGTGAAGAGGAACTCCGTGGACGCAAACGCAAACAGGTCACCTGCTTTCTGATCGACAAGGGTACGCCTGGCATGACGATGCATCGGGGCCCGCATTGCACGAGTCTGCGCGGCTATCATCAGTCGGAAATCTTCTTCTCGGATTGCCGTGTCAGCGCGCAGCAAATACTGGGCGAAGAGCACCGCGGCTTCGAGCTGGCGAGCGAGTGGTTGACGGCCGGCCGTGTGATGGTGGCGGCAAACAACATCGGCCGCGCACAGCGGGCGTTCGACATGGCAGCCGAATGGGCGGCCACACGGCAGCAGTTCGGCAAGCGCATCGGCGAATTCCAGGGGACGTCGTTCAAGCTCGCCGACATGGCGACCGAGATTCGCGCCGCGGAACTCGTGACACTCTTCACCGCCGACAAACTCGACAAGGGCTCCATGACCGATGGCGATGCCGCACTCGCCAAGCTCCTGGCGACAGAAACACTCGGGCGCGTCACCGACCATGCTGTTCAGATCTACGGTGGCATGGGTCTAATGGACGAACTGCCGATCGAACGCTTCTGGCGCGACGCACGCATTGAGCGTATCTGGGAAGGCACGTCGGAAATCCAGCGGCATATCCTCTCGAAGGAAATCCTTAGAAGGTATAGCTAAAGCCGTTGTACTTGCGGCCGGCGCGGCGATTGTGCACACACCGTGCACGATCCGGCGCTACCAATAAAAAATGCAGGGCGCGCATTGCAGGCGCGTCCTCAATCATTCAAGAGACATGCCATGGGACATACTCCCGCCGCCGCGAACCGCGACGCTCTGCGGGCCGCGAATCTGCGCCGACTTCTCAATCCCGCCAGCATCGCGTTGATCGGTGGCCGCAGCATCGCCGGCGCGGTGCAGCGTTGCCGCGACTTCGGCTTTACCGGCGATATCTATCTCGTCAATCCGACCCACGCCGAGATCGACGGCGTCCGCTGCCACGCGAGCATCGCCGAGCTGCCCTCCGCGCCTGACGCGGTATTCGTCGCGGTGCCGGCGGCACAGACGGTCGGCGTCGTGCGCGATCTCGCCGCGCGCGGAGCCGGCGGCGCGGTCGCGTATGCATCGGGCTTTGCGGAGATGGGAAGGGACGGCGCCGCCTTGCAAGCCAGCCTGCTCGAAGCCGCCGGCGACATGGCCGTGCTCGGTCCGAACTGCTATGGTTTGCTCAACGGCCTGAACGGTAGTGCGCTGTGGCCAGTCGCGCACGGCGCCGCACGCGTCGACGAGGGCGTGGCAGTCATCACGCAAAGCGGCAATCTCGCGTACAACCTCTCGATGAGCAGCCGTACGGTGCCCTTCGCGTATCTTGTGAGCGTCGGCAATCAGGCGATGATCGACGTGGCCCTGCTGATCGATGCGTTTCTCGACAACCCCAAGGTCCGCGCCATCGGCGTCCATCTGGAAGGGCTCAAGAACGTCCCTGCGTTTAGCGCTGCGGCCGCCCGCGCCCTGGCGCGGGGTGTACCGATCGTCGCGCTCAAGAGCGGCGTATCGAAGCTCGGCGCGCAACTCGCGCTTAGCCACACGAGCTCGCTCGCGGGCTCGGACGCGCTGTACGACGCGCTCTTCAAACGGCTCGGCATCATCCGCGTCAAGGATCCTGTCAGTCTCGTGGAAACGTTGAAATTCCTCTCGCTAGGCGGCGTGCCGAAAAGCGGCAAACTCGCGGCGCTCGCAACGTCCGGCGGCGATGCGGGTCTCGTGGCCGATCTCGCGGAAACGCACGGCATCGCGTTTCCGCCTGTCAGCGCACAAGGCCGAGCCGCGTTGCAGCAGGTATTGCCCGCTTACGCGAACATCGCCAACCCGCTCGACTTCACGACCACGCCGTGGGGCAATCCGGACGCCATGCGCGCCTGCTGCGACGCCTTGTTGAGCGATGGCCCGGGCGCGGCGGCCATCATTCTGGACTACCCCAAAGAAAACACAGGCGAGCGCCCTGCTTGCGATATCGCCGCCCACGCGTTCGCCGATTCGGCTCGCCGGTATGGGGTAACCGGCGCAATCATTTCGGTGTTCCCCGATCTGACACCTCCCGAGCATGCCGCGCAAATGGCGGCCGCCGGCGTCGCGCCCTTGCAGGGACTCTCGGAAGGTATCGCGGCGATCGGTGCGGCGATGTGGTACGGCGCCACGCGCTCACGCATTCTGGAAGCGGACAGCCTCTCAGCGTTGCCGGTGTTGCAAGCAGGACAGAGCACGGGATCGAGTCGCCTGTACGACGAATGGGACAGCAAGCGCATGCTCGCGGAATACGGATTGACGGTGCCCGCGAGCGAAATGGTGGCACCCGCCGATGCACCGGCTGCGGCCCAACGACTAGGTTTTCCGGTGTGCGTGAAGGTCGTGAGCGAGCAGCTCCCGCACAAGACCGAAGCCGGCGCGGTGGCACTCAAACTGGATTCGCCGCAAGCCGTCGCGCAGGCAGTCGAGCGCATGACGCAAAGCGTCGCGCAGTATGCACCGGAGGTGAAGGTCGAGCGCATTCTGGTCGAGCGCATGGCAGGCGCCCCTATTCTGGAACTGATCGTCGGCATCAAGCGTGAGGATGATTTCGGGTTGGCGCTCGTGCTTGGCAGTGGCGGCGTGCTGGTTGAACTGATCCGCGATACGGCAACCCTGCTGCTGCCGGTTCGCGAGGAAGACGTGCGCGCGGCGCTGCTGGGACTGAAGCTCGGCCCGCTCCTCACCGGCTATCGCGGTGGCCGGCATGCCGATCTCGATGCGGTCGTGCGCAATATCATGGCCATTGCCCGATTCGCGCAGACACACGCCGACAGGCTGATGGAACTCGATGTCAATCCGCTGTTGGTGCTCGAACACGACGCAGTGGCCGTGGACGCCTTGATCCGTCTCGACGCTTGATGCGATGCCGCTTGCCCGCTTTGACCTGGGTGGTTAAGGCGGGCAACCGAGATGGGTACATAAGATGGGCAACTAAAACGGACAACTGAAGCGGGCAACCGTTCAGATGACCTTACCCGGATTGAGAATGCCGAGCGGATCGAAGGCACGCTTGAGCCGGTGCATGGCTTCGATTTCCTCGTGGCTGCGGGAGCAGTGAAGCCACGCGCGTTTATGAACGCCAATGCCGTGCTCCGCTGAAATGGAGCCGCCCGCATCACTCACCTGCCCATAAACGACAGCTTCGACATCGTGCGCGCTTTCGCCCTGGGCATAGGGGGCCGACACGCACAGATGCAAATTGCTGTCGCCGAGATGACCGAAGAAGAACACATGCGCTTCCGGCCAGCGCGCTTTTAACGCACGTTCGCAGGCCATGACACATGCTTCCATGCCGCCAAGCGGCAAGCTCACATCGAAATTGATCAGATCGGGCAGGCTATCTATCGCGAGCCCCTCGCGTATCGTCCAGAAAGCTTGTGCTTCAGCGACGTTCTGGGCCACCACGGCATCGACGACAAGTTCGCTTTCGAGCCAGCGTTCAAGCGTAGCGTTAAAGCGCGCGGCCGTTTCCTCCGCATCACTCCCTGCGCATTCAAGCAACACCGGAAAGCCCGCGTCGGCGAGCTGCGGCGCGCGAACCTCGGGCGTATGCGCCGCCACGAACGTGTAGAACGCCGGCCACATCGCTTCGAAGCTCAGCAAGTCGGGGAGCGCGGCGCGCGCCGCATGCAGCAGTTCGAGCGCCGCCGGGAAGTCTTTTGTCACGCAAAGTGCTGTACTCGGCGCGGCAAGCCGCGGATGCATGCGCAGCACCACACGCGTCACGACGCCGAGCGTCCCCTCACTACCGACGAACAGTTGACGCAGATCGTAGCCAGCATTGTTCTTCTGCATCTTATTCAGCGACGACAGCACCGTGCCGTCGGCCAGCACCACCTCCAGGCCGAGCACCTGCTCGCGCGTCGTTCCGTAGCGGACCACGCAATTGCCACCCGCGTTGGTCGCAACATTGCCGCCGATCTGGCACGAGCCGCGCGCGCCGAGATCGAGGCCGAGCGTGAAGCCGGCATCCGCTACCGCCTCCTGGATGGTTTGCAGCGTCGTGCCGGCCCACGCGGTCACCGTGGCGGCATGACGGTCGATCTCCTCCACACCGTTCAAGCGTTCGAGCGACAGGACGACTTCGCCCGCCCCCGGCGCAGCGCCCCCCGCCAGCCCGGTCATCCCACCTTGCGGCACGACCGGCTGACAGAATGCCGAGCAAATGACCAACGCGCGACTGACCTCATCGACGCTGCGCGGCCGAAGCACGGCAAGCGGCCGCACACCCGCCGCTTCGCCGTAGTTCGTAAAGTAGCGCTCGCCGACGTCTTCGCCGCGGAGCACGCATTCAGGGCCCAGCGCATCGATAAGCGCTGCCATGACGTCGTCCGCGTTCGCCTGTGGGACGCCGTTTGTATCGTTTCGCCGCGTGCTCATGATAAGAAACGGGCGCCAGAGAGACCGGCGCCACCCTCAAGACAGTTAGAAGTTGTGCCGCATGCCGATGCGTGCGGCGGTCTGGTTACGGCTCGAAGACGGTGTAAAGCTATAACCGATCACCGCATCGACGCCCTCGGATGCGCGCATCCAATCCAGTGCAGCATACACGTCAGTGGTTTTGGACAGTAAATAGTGCGTACCCAGCGCCACCTCATGCCAATGGTGACTTTCGAAAGTCGTGTACTGGTAACCGGCAATCAACGAAAGCGGCGCCGTCGCCTGGTACTGCACACCGGTTTCGTAGACGCGCATCGTGGACGACTGCCCATAACCCTTGAAGGTCGTATTCGAGAAGTCGCCGTTCACCGTCAACTTGCCAAAGACGTAAGACCCGCCAATGCCGAAGATCGACTGTGAATCGACCTTGAACGGCGTGCTGGAATACGAGTCGGTGACAGCGCCCGTGGCCGGATTGACGGTTGCGACCGTCTGGCCGAGCATGCTCGTTACACCGATCTGCGCATAGGGATCGAGACCCGCAAGTCCAGTGGGCGAATTCAAGCGCGTGTAGTTGCCGGCGGCGGAGAAGTTGCCGATGTTGTAGGTCGACCCCACGCTCCATGAACTGCCATCGTGGAAATCGCCGGCTGTATTGCTGAACGAATACATACCGCCCACCACAAGCCCGTGAAAACTGTTGCTCACGAACTTGATCGAGTTCTGCAAGCGGTCGCCGCTCTGGCGGTCGAAATCGCCCAGGTGAACACCATAGCCGCTGCCGAACGCGCTGACGTTGTTTGCTGCGGTGAAGTCAAACGCGAAATCGTACTGGTTGCCGAACGTGAGCGTGCCCCAGTCGTTGGCGAGGCCCACATAGGCCTGGCGGCCAAACAACGCGCCGCCCTGGTTCAGCCGGCCGGTGCCGAGTCGAAACCCGCTTTCCAGCTTGAATACCGCCTTGTTGCCGCCACCCAGGTCCTCGGTGCCCATGAAACCAACACGGTTTCCGTACGAAACGCCGTCGTCAAACAGGTACTCATGTGCGCCGCCGGCATTGCTCACGTACGTCAAACCCGCATCGATGATGCCGTACAGCGAAACGCTGCTTTGCGCAAACGCCTGCGCAGTGGCAAATGCGCAAAAGGCGCCGACAGCCATGATTTTTTTATTCATCGTCAAGGTCTCCACTCCATCAATAGATCTGTGTCGTGCGGTTGCGGGGAACGTCACGCCGAACACCACCGGAATCAAACCGGCAGCGGTTATTCGTGATACTCGGAAGTCTGTCGAACACGTCGCGAACACGCCTTGTGATACGCGCTCATGCAAT
The DNA here is from genome assembly GCA_900142905.1 of Burkholderia sp. GAS332. NCBI lineage: Bacteria > Pseudomonadati > Pseudomonadota > Betaproteobacteria > Burkholderiales > Burkholderiaceae > Burkholderia > Burkholderia sp. GAS332. Next base: position 2,246,682 of record FSRV01000002.1, read on the forward strand.
GGAGGCTGAGTATAGGTATGGCTGAACGAATGTTCAACATAAACCCGGTCAACAACACCTCAGTGTTTACATGGAGGTACTTTTCTTGATGTTGAAAAAACGTTCAATTCGATCTACTATCGGTATACTGACGCGTAAGCGGTCTCGATAGACACGACTGACGCCCCTTCGACACACTGTCGAGTTCATCGCTCGACCTCGGTCGACACCACGCCAAGTTGGGAGCGCAACTCACATGAGCAACAACGATGTCGCATCCGTGCATCAGCTACGTTCGGCCTACGAAGGGCAGAAGGCTGAGTCGTTCGATCTGAACGCCACGATCGCCACCCCGCTCGAACTGCATCAGTGCACGGTGAAGCCGGAATGGGTCGACTACAACCAGCACATGAGCGAGTCGTGCTATCTGCTCGTGTTCGGCGACAACAGCGACGCGTTCTTCCGCTACTTCGGCATTGACGACGACTACAGGTCGGGCGGTCATTCGATTTACACAGTAGAGACGCACATACGCAACCTTCGCGAAGTGGCGCTTGGCGAGCCCTTGCGCTTAACGCTGCGTCTGCTCGATTTCGATCACAAGCGGCTGCACGTCTTCCACGAGATGTGGCACGCAGAGAGCAATACGTTGCTCGCTACCGGAGAACAATTGCTGATGCACGTCGACATGCAAGCAGGACGCGCGGCGTCTTTTCCGGTCGAATTGCAGACACGGCTCGAGGTGATCCGGACCGCACACTCACGCGAGCCACGTCCGGTCGATGCAGGACGCGCCATTGCAATCAACCATCGCCGCCCTACCTGATAAAACACCGGAATATGACACTCGAATCATGGAGTCGCCGCGCCGTCGAGCTCGGCATTGAAGGCCGCGCTTTCATCAACGGCGAACTCAGCCATGCGCACGACGGCGCGACGTTTGCCTGCACCAGCCCGATCGACGGACGCGCGCTCACCCAGGTCGCGCGATGCGGCGAAGAGGACGTGAATCATGCAGTCCGCGCCGCGCGGCGCTGCTTCGAAAGCGGCGCATGGCGGAGCATGGAACCTCGCGCGCGCAAGAACGTGCTGCTGCGCTGGGCCGAACTCGTACGCCAGCATGCGGATGAAATCGCCCTGCTCGAAACGCTCGATACCGGCAAGCCAATCGCCGACACAACGAGCGTGGACATTCCATCAGCCGCTTACTGCATCAGCTGGTTTGCGGAAGCCATCGACAAAGTCGGCGGAGAAGTGGTGCCCACCAGCACGCATTTGCTCGGTCTGGTCACGCGCGAACCCGTGGGCGTCGTTGCTGCTGTCGTGCCGTGGAATTTTCCCGCGCTCATCGCGATGTGGAAATGTGCGCCGGCGCTCGCCTGCGGCAATAGCGTCGTACTCAAACCCTCGGAGAAATCGCCGCTCAGTACAATCCGGCTTGCCCAATTGGCCAGCGAGGCCGGGCTGCCGCCAGGCGCGCTCAACGTTGTGCCTGGGTTCGGTGACACAGGACAGGCGCTCGCGAGCCATATGGACGTCGACTGCATCGCGTTCACCGGATCGACGGCGGTAGGCCGCAAGATCGCGCGGTACGCCGCTGAATCCAATCTCAAGCGTGCGTGGCTCGAACTGGGCGGCAAATCGCCTCAGATCGTGCTGCCCGACTGTCCCGATCTCGAGCGCGCGGCGCGCACTGTCGCCCATGCGGTGTTCTACAACACGGGGCAAATGTGCACAGCAGGTTCGCGCCTGCTGGTCCATCGCGAGATCAAGGGAGAGTTCATCGAACGGGTGCTCGCCGCAGCGCAGGGCTACGCACCCGGCGATCCACTTTCACCGGAGACCCGCATGGGTAGTCTGATCGATGCATCGCAGGTCGATCGGGTATTGGGTTATATCCAGCAAGGACGTGACGATGCCACGCTGTTGACAGGCGGTCGCCGCGCGTTGAACAGCAGCGGCGGTCAATATATCGAACCGACGGTATTCGATTGCCCGCGCGCCGATATCGCTCTCGTGAACGAGGAAATCTTTGGGCCCGTGCTGTCAGTCGTGACGTTCGACTCGCTGGACGAGGCGGTCGCCCTCGCCAACGATACGGTGTACGGGCTCGCCGCATCGGTCTGGAGCGCCGACCTGTCGACCGCACACGAAACGGCGCGCCGTCTGCGCGCCGGTACGGTGTGGGTCAACTGCTATGAGGAAACCGACGATATGAACTTCCCGTTCGGCGGTTTCAAGGAATCAGGCAACGGTCGCGACAACTCGTTGCATGCACTCGAAAAATACACCGAGCTGAAATCGACCATCGTCAAACTGCGGTGACGGCACTGTAGAGCCGGGCAGTGGGTTTGGGTCCCCGAGGTTTTGAACCCGAAGCACTGACCACCCCGTTGCCCGGCGATCGTCATCAGTTTGGCTGTGGCGCAAATCGCGATCAACGAACCGGTTGGCGTGTCGACCTGATCGATTCGCTGAGCGCGATTTGCACCACAGTCTAAAACACTAGTATGCGTAGATGAACTGTACACCGAGTACGTCGTTCGATTTAACGTACTCTCCATCGAGCCTCTGAAACACGCGCTCGTTCGACCAGTCGTGCCGGTATTCAGCCTTGACTGTAATCTGGTCCGTTGGGTAGAACAGCAGTGCGCCAGTGATTTCCATTCGATTTGCCCCCTTGCACTCGCTGCCATTCGTCGCAGACGACGCGAGGCACGACGGGGCAATGCCGAAAGCATTTAGTCCGTCCGTCCCGCTCGGGATAGAGGTACCGCCGCCTCCGCCGCCATTCCTTTGGTCATTCAGATAGTCGAAACGAAGTGTTGCTCCCATTCGCCCCAACAGTGCCGTGGTCCACTTACGATGCGCGAGCAAAGACAGGCCATACCATTGAGCAGTACCGCCGCTCCATGCGCCGCCCTGCAACTGGCCATAGTCGAGTTGGGCATTCAGTTGCACGTCGGCCAACGCGTAAGTCAGATCCCCCTCCGCGTAAAACTTACTGCCAAAAGGCGACGAGGAAGTACCCTGATAGCCAAAGCCGGAGCCGCAGGTGCCGGCCTGCCCACAAGACGGCGATTGCGCAGGCAGTGTGTTTCGCCCCCAACTGAACGAGCCACCAAGATCAAGCGCGCTTGACCAGGTGTAGTCGACGCGCCCTGTCACGGTCGGCGTGCGGTTGCTCCATTGACCGATCGTGGCTGCGGATGACTGATACTCCTCGTTACCGAGGAAAGTCTTCCACGCCCAATTGCCGGTCGTGTAATTAAGGCCGGCGCCGATGTAAGTCCCTGGTTCGGAAAAGTCGAATAGCAACCCGTGCGACATCGCCAGGTTCAATGTGGACTGCTGATATTCGTAGCCTGCGAAACTCGGAATGTAGCCTGCAACGAACGTCGTCGTGTCGGACAGCGGTACATTGACAACAGCTGAGTTGAAGATGTTCCCGAAGGTCGAACCGCTGCTGTTTGTCGAGAACGTGCCATATCCACGGTTCGGCATGATCTGCAGTTCGACGCTAGGCGCGTAGGTGCCTTGTCCGAAGGTCTTCTTGATATCCAGATAGACGTCACCGATCGAAGAATCGTAGTAAGTGTACGGATCCCCTTTATTCAGGAAGCGAAACGACGAAGACCGCTGATCGTGTGAGGCGACATAGGCAGGATCGATATAGCCCGTTACGCTCAAGCCTGCGAGAGGACCACTGTTGGCCGCGTCGTTCAGGTTGTTCACTTTGAGTTGCTGGTTTGCAATCTGCTGCTTCATTGTGGCCAGTTGACCCTGCGTCAACAGCGCAGGCGCATCGTCGCTATCCGGCGCGGGATCATTCGACACGTCTTTCGTCATCTGAGGACCAGGGATGCTTGCGGCAGGGTCTTTCGCCTCAAGCTTCACCTCCAGCGCCTTGATCTTTGCTTCGTCCTTCTTGTGGTCGGCCAGCGTTACAGCGGTCAATGCTTCCAGCGCTTTGACCTTTGCTTCGAGTTGTTTGACCTGATCGTCAATCGGACTCGCCATGGCAAAACCCGGTAACCCGGCGAGTAACGCGCAAACCGTTCTTATCTTCATGTCGTCTCCTCTATTTATGTCTGCAGGCTAAGGCGCCTCTTGCGGCGAAACGCCTGCTCGCAGGCCGGCGATCGCATCGATCACGCATTTCGTGATCTGAGACAGTCGAAATTCAGACTGTCATTCCGTTCGCACCATATCGGTGATACGTTCATTCAATTAGAAGCATTTCCTGTTCGGATATCTCGACGTATGACGCATGGAACGTTGTGCTAGTCAGATCGACTACGACCCAGTTTTTACGTACCTTGCCGCTTACCAAGCGTCGGTAACGTCGTTCACGAGACACTCTCCCAACGCACAACAGGGACAGCGAGAGAGGGCCGCTTCACCCTCACCGTCCCTATCAGCCGGTTTGCTGACGCAGTTGTGGCAACATCACGCGATCGTGATGCCTAGTTCCTGCTCAATGTCGTGCATAGTGCGCAAAATGCCTTCGCGCAGCACGTCGATCATTTGGTCAATCTGCGCTTTACTAATGACGAGGGGTGGCGAAAAGACGCACTGGTTGACAATCGGCCTAAGCATCAGCCCCAGTTCATGGCAATGCCGGTCGATCCGCGCACCGAGATTGCTGTCGAACTCCAAAGAGTTCTCGGCTATCTCTTTGACTGTGCACTCGACGCAGCCGACCAACCCCATCCCCCTTACGTCAAGTACGATGGGAATCTCTCGCAATTCCTGCAAACGCGCCTGGAAATATGTCCCCACCTCGCGCACGTGCTCCAGGATCCTTTCGCGCTCGATAATTTCAATGCTCTTGAGTGCCGCGACGCAGCAGACCGGATGGCCCGAGTACGTAAATCCGTGCCCGAATGTGGCCCCCTGCGCACGCTCGCCCGAGACCTCCGAAAACAGACGATCTGAGATCAGGCATGCCCCAAGCGGCAGATAGCCCGAGGTAAGTCCTTTCGCGCAGGTGATAATGTCGGGTTCAACGCCGAACACGTCCTTCGACGCGAACCAGTGACCCAGTCGGCCAAAACCGGTCACCACTTCGTCAGAAATGTAGAGGACATCGTACTTTCGACAGATCTCCCAGCATTTACGCAGATACCCCTCCGGCGGCACGATGACGCCACCCGATGACTGGATCGGCTCGGCGATAAATGCGCCGACGTTCTCAGCCCCCAATTCGAGGATCTTCGTTTCAAGATCGTTGGCCTTTTCGTCAGCGAACGCGTGGACCGTCATTCCGGATGGCCGACGCGACGGATTGACCGACGGCAAGAAGTGGACAAACGGCGAACCGATATCGAACCAGTTCTTGTCGCGGTCCTTGCCCGTCACGAGCGAGCACAGGTAAGTGCTGCCATGGTAAGCAGAGGCGCGTGAAATGATGTGCTTCTTGCCCGGACGCCCTTTGACGTTGTTGTAGAAATGCACGAATCGAAGCGCGGTATCGACTGCCGTTGACCCCCCTGTTGTCAGGAAGACATGATTCAGATCGCCAGGCGCCAGTTCCGCCAATTTGGCGGCTAGCCTGGCCGACGGTTCACTCGTCAACGAAAAGGGATTCATGTACGGCACCTGCATGATCTGCTGTGAGATCGCATCGGCCATTTCCTGACGACCGTATCCGATCTGCATACACCACATGCCGCCGGGCCCATCGATCAACCGCCGCCCCGTTTCATCGTAGACGTAAATTCCGTCAGCGCGAGAAATGACGGTACGGTTCGTGCCCCCCGCATCCGCCATTGACTCCCACGGGTGGAACCACGACTCATTGTCGTTCTTGCGGATTTGATCCAGATTTTTCAAAGCCTTCATATTTACTCCATGAAATTCGCTTGCACGTACGTCGTTATGCTGTTTGCGTTGCACGTCCCACTACGGGTCTATCGGTCTGCACGTTCGCCAACGCGCGGCTGATCTCGCGGTCACGACTTCGAAGCCGCCTGAGCATAAAGTGGTTGTTGACCACTACAGCGGAGGTGACGAACACAATGACGAGCGTCCCCAGCGCATTGATCTCGGGGTTAAGCCCAAGCCGCACGCGGGATAGCACAACCAGCGGCAACAAGGTCGAACCCGGTCCCGACAGGAACGCGGACATGATGATGTCGTCCATGGAAATCGTGAACGATAGAAGCCATCCGGAAATCAGCGCCTGGGCGATGAGTGGCAATGTCACATCGAAAAACACTCGCAGCGATGTTGCGCCGAGATCTTGCGCAGCTTCTCCAAGCGATTTATCCATTCCCGAGAGCCGGGATTGCACCGTGATCGCGACGTAGGACAGGCAGAGCATCACGTGACCAATCCATATCGTCACCATCCCGCGCCCGCCTGGCCACCCGGTTACCTGCTGCAAGCCGACGAACAACAGGAGCAGCGAGATCCCCTGAATAACTTCGGGCAGCACGAGCGGCGCATTCGTCATGGCGGCGAATAGTGTGAATCCGCGAAACCGCCCTGAGTTGGCGATGACAAAGCCTGCCCATGTACCGATGAACACCGAGGTGAAGGCCGTTGCAATCGCAATTTTTAAACTTGTAACCGCGGCATTCAGAAGTTCTGTGTCCTGCGTCAACGCGTAGTACCACTTGAACGAGAAACCAGTCCACACAGTGACGAGCTGTGACTCGTTAAAGGAATAGAAAACGACGCTTAGCATCGGCACGTAGAGAAACATGAATACAAGAAACAGGAAGGTTCCCGGAAGAAATGCACGCAGCTTGTTCATTTTTATTTGAGCTCCTTAGCCTGGATTGTCTGAAACCACGCCATGGGGATCAGCAGCAATGCGACCATCGCACAAGCAGCCGCGGCTGCAACCGGCCAGTCCGTATTGTTGAAAAAATCGTCCCACATCACGCGGCCAATCATGAGCGAGTCGGCTCCCCCCAACAGCTCCGGGATCACGTACTCACCGACAGCAGGAATGAATACCAGCAGGCAGCCAGCGACAATCCCCCTCGCCGACAGAGGGATGGTGACCGTGAGGAAAACCTTCCATGGTTTTGCACCAAGATCGCGTGCAGCTTCGAGCAGTCTCACATCCATCTTCACGAGGTGCGCGTACAAAGGCAGGATGAGATAGGGCAGGTATGAATAGACCATTCCGATGTAAAGCCCCCAATCGGTGTGATACAAGCGCAGCGGCTCGTCGATCACATGGCTCCAGATCAACACCGAGTTGAGCAGCCCCCTCTCCTTCAGAATGCCAATCCACGAATAGATACGAATCAAATACGACGTCCAGAAAGGCAACATCACACCTATCATCAGCAGGTTGCGTCGGGCCGGAGTGGAGCGCGCGATGATATAAGCCGTTGGATAGCCAATCACAAGACACAGCAATGTCGAGAAAAGCGCGACCTCTACGGACTTCAGATATGCACCGATATACAGGCCATCAGTCAGCACCGAACGGTAGTGTGAGAAATTCAGTTTGATCTGCAGAACACCGTTGCTAAAGTCCATCAGGGACGAGTATGGCGGCATCGCCATGCGCAGATCTGCAAAGCTGATCTTCGCCACGACAAGGAAGGGCACCATGAAGAACAGCAGCAGGAACGCGAACGGAACGGCGATGACTACCGATCGGCCGGATGGTTTGATCTGGCTGCAAATTTTGAGGAGAGGCGAGTTCATTTCTCCACCACCACAACGCTGTCCGGGTCCCACGCGAGGTACACCGACTCACCATAGGCAAGACAATGATCGAAGCTCTTCAATGTCAAGCGGGAGACATTGACAGTCATCAGCTTTCCGCTGCGCAGCCGAATATAGAAGAGCGTATAGCTGCCCATGTAGGCGTATTCTTCGATCAGACCTTCCGCGATGTTGCTATTAGTCAAAGGCGGATTAAGACTCATGCTCAAGCGTTCGGGACGAATCGAGATATGGACCGCCATGCCCTGACGCAAATTGATAGGGTTTTTCGTACGAATGGGCGCAGCCAGATCGGCGGAGTCGATCAGGACCGACTGATCCTCGATCAACATGCCCTCAAACATATTCGTCGAGCCGATGAAGTCTGCGGCAAACCGACAATTTGGAAATTCGTAAACCTCCTCCGGGGCGCCAATTTGCATGATCCGGCCATGGTTCATGACTGCGAGACGATCAGCCATCGTCATCGCTTCATCCTGGTCGTGGGTCACCATGACGCACGTCACACCCACTCGCTGCAAGATGTTGCCAAGCTCAAACTGAGTCTGCTGACGAATTTTCTTGTCCAGTGCGGACATTGGCTCGTCCAGAAGCAACAATTTGGGGCGCTTGATCAAACTGCGCGCAAGGGCTATGCGCTGCTGCTGACCTCCGGACAACTGATGCGGCTTGCGCATTCGATAGGCGGACATCTGAACCAGGTCGAGCACCTCGCTGACCCTTTCCTTGATCTCGGTCTTCGGTATGCGCTCCTGCTTCAAACCATACGCGACGTTTGCCTCAACTGTCATATGAGGAAACAACGCGTAAGACTGAAACATCATGTTGGTCGGGCGGCGGTGAACCGGCAATCTGGCAAGATCCTGGCCTTCAATCAGAATTCGGCCTGACGTCGGCGTCTCCAGCCCCGCCATCATGCGTAGCAGGGTTGATTTCCCACATCCCGAACTGCCGAGTAGCGCAAACAATTCGCCTTTCCCAATCGACAGATTCACGCAATCGACCGCCTTAGAATCGCCGAAGCTCTTCGCTACATCGATAATCTGAACGAAATCCGGGTACCGATTGCGGGGCGCAATTTGCTCAAATTTCTTCGATCCGTCAATTACATGGCCATACGCGACTGCGTCCCGCCCAGTTCGATCTGTTTCGATTGGTGCATTGTTCATATACCAGCCTCATTAGTACTATTAAGTAACAACGTGACACGACTGCACACATGACATTTACATCGCCTTCATTTTCAGTCGTCACGACCCGGAAGACCGTACCGCGGTTGCCCGTACGCGCCAATCACTGATGCTTATGTTGAACTAACGTTCATTCAATATGACGAACGAAAAAATGCGTGAAACGCTCGATTCTCACTGCATCACACTTCGGTTCTCGCCAGTCGGTGACAGTTCGGTCATCTCAATGCAGAGACAACAAAAACTGCCGCCGACTGGTAATCTGGAATCGCCCACCCAGCAAGCAAAGCTCGCGCATTGCTTTTGTGGTGCAGCAAAGTCCATCGTCACGCAAGCGTCTTCGCCAGGAAGTCCAGACAAGCGTCCTCTGCCTCTTTGGGGGTGAACCCTTTCGGGTCGAGCCCCCATTCCAGCCACAGACCGTCTATCAATCCGATCAGCGAGATGGCGGCCCTTCGGGCGTTAATTTCGCACCCACGCTTTTGTCCGACCAGTTCGAACAGCGCCTGGTATGTGTCACGATCCTGCTTGTAGGTCTCGCGATGCAGGCGCCTCAAATCCGGCGACTTCGCAATCACACTCCAGTATCCCACCCATATCCCGAGGTATTCGGGCTTGAAAAGCGTTGGCCCGAAGCACACGCGAATGAACGCGCGCAGGCGATCCTCCGGGTCGCTGTAGGTATTCATCACCATCTGCTGCGTGTGAAACGCCCATTCGTCACAAAGCTCCCTGTACGATTGGCGCAGCAGTTCCTCCTTCGTATCGAAGTAATGATTAATCATTCCCCGCGAGACCTGCGCTTCCGCGCAAATATTCTCAACGGTGGTACCCGAAAACCCGTACTTCGCAATCGAGCGCATGGTCGCCTGAATCAGCGACTTGCGACGAACCTCAGGATCTTCACGGCTGCGCGTGCGCGCCGTCTGTTTTCTCGCGCTCTCTGCGTTGGGTTCGGATTTCGCCATCGTCATGCGCCTCAATGAAATTTTCTGGATATTGGCAGCTATTATATGAGGCCTCGTTCTCCCGCGCGGCCATGCCCCCAGACAACCCTCAGCGCTACGGGACAAGTATCTCCCTGATGCAGCCTGATCAGCGATCCGCCTTGAAATCAAGCCAAAGCTTGTTGATGGTGTGGCGAATGTCGGGATCGATCGGCTGAAGCACGAAATACGTTTTGACCTGCTCGCTCGTTGGATAAATGGAAGTGTCGTTCACCAGGCTAGCATTGATCATGCTACGTGCGGCCACGTTGCCCGTGGGGTACGTCGTATCGTTCGTAATTCCCGCCGATACATCCGGTTTCAGAATGAAATTGATCCATTTGTAGGCGTCTTCTTTATTCTCGGCATCTTTGGGAATAGCCATCATGGTGAACCACACGCCGCCGCCGCCTTTCGGAACCAGATATTTGATTTCGAAGTCGCGATGTGCCTCCATGACACGACGTTTGATCATTCCTGCGTCGCCGGACCAAGTGTAAGCGACGCAGACATCGCCGCCGGCCACGTCGTTGAGATAGGTAGAACTGAACTGGGTAACGTAGGGTCTGATCTTCTTCAAGACATTGTAGGCATCCCGGTAGTCACTGACGTTTTTGCTATTCGGATCGCGGCCCATGTAGGACAGGACGATCGGGAATACATCAGCAGGAGAATCGACAATCGAGACGCCGCATTTGCTCAGTTTGCTGACTACGGCCGGATTAAACAGGAGATTCCATCCCAGTGCATCGAGGTCTACGTCCTTCCCGAGTACCGCACCCACCTGCTTGAGATTGATCGAAATGCCTTCCGTTCCCCAGGCGTACGGCACGCCATAACGATTACCGGGATCCATTTTGGAGATCTTCTTCATCAACTCTGGATCGATATTCGACCGGTTTGGAATTTTCGTCCAATCGAGTTTTTCATAAACCCCGGCTTCAATCTGGTTTGCCATGTAGGTCAGCGTCGGATACACCACGTCGTAGCCGGTGTGGCCGCTGAGCAGCTTGGCCTGCAGTGTGTCGTCGCTGTCGAGCGCATCGTACTTTACCTTTACACCCGTCGCCTGCTGATACTGGGCGACCGTGTCCTTTCCAATGTAGTCGGACCAATTGAGCACATTGAGCGTGCCGGTTGCGGCGAGGGCAGCGCCGTGGCCAAGAACAACGCTTACGAAGACAAGTGGTATGGACGCTTTCATGCACTTCACGGCGTATCCTCCTTCGGGAAACTAGGGTGTCTGAGCGGCGCTCTTCTGCCCTTCCTGCAGCACGAACATTCCTGCGATGGATCGTAGTCTACTATTTTACGATCGTTCAATAGCATAGGCAGAACTACCTAGACGAGAACAATTTTCGAAGCGCCGTCGCTCGACAATCAAGCATCGCAGCTTATCTCACACGGAACCATAAAATTTCACCAAAGTCCTTTTCAGCAAGGCTTTGATAGGAATTACGGAAGATTTACAGGCGTAGCAAGTAGATCGAACGACCCAGCATTTAAAGGTCTTTCCGTACGAATCAAACCAGCTTGATCTCAACGTAGCATGGTCAACTTTTTATTGAACATTCGTTTGATAACTACATATAATTGAGCGTGTCATGACTTCCGTGAGGCGGTAGATTGAAAGGGACCATCGGCAAGGAGACGGCGCCGGCACGCGGTATCGGTGCCCGTGAAATAGCGGCTAGGCGTCAGCAATCGATCATCGACGCCACTATGCGCTGCATCGCCCGTTACAGCTATTCTGAAACCACCGTCGACCGGATCTGCGCCGAAGCGAACATCGCGCGTGGCCTCATTCACTATCACTTCGGATCGAAAGATGCACTGATGGCACGAACCTATCAGCGATTGGCCGCAGACCTGCTAAACGCTTCCCGGGAAGCGGCGGCAAAAGCAACAAGTACGGAGGAGAAACTCGCTGCGATCATCAAGGCGTGTTTCGCTGCACCCGTATTTAAACCGTCGACAGTCAAAGTCTGGCTTGGATTCTGGAGCGTTGCCCAAAGCGACCCCGTGATCGGCAACGCGCACAAGGCGCTATACAGCGCTCACCGCGACACGCTTAAGAAACTCTTCGACCAGATCGTCCAAGTGTGCGGTACGCCCATAGACGGTGAATTGGCTGCCGCGACGCTTACAGCAGTTATCGACGGTTTCTGGCTCGAACGCGCCCGCGACCCTTCGTCGTTCAAATCCGTGAATGCGCTGTGTGGCTGCATGCAGGTCATGAATGCATTCCTGCTCCGCAAACCCTGCGCACGGAACATATAAATGGCTATTTTCAACAATGCGTGCGGCAATGCGGAACGGCCGAATCTGGCCGTCCCCGAGGCAAGGACGAGAGTTTTCATGCGGTTGTGGACTGGCTCATTGAGCGCAAGCTGATGGCATTGTTAACTTGCCGAGAGCGATACGGCACGGCGGCAGACGTGATGACTGATGAGCGCAGCTGTGGCGCGCCGGGGTTCAAGATTTTTCGCTGTGCCCGGCTCCTTCCGGCCGGCATTGAGGTTATGCGTATGATCGCGAAAGGACAGATGAAGTGTGCTCGCGGAACCCATCCGCCCGCCGCTGATCAATTCTACGACCTCGCAATATAAGTATTACTTTACAGATCGCCCCTACTCGCCCCTTGATCCTTACCGCAACAGAGCCTCTCAAGCTGAGCGGCTGGCTGCCGGTGGCGCCTCTGTCCGGCTCGTTTCGCATCAGTCCGGCGTGCTTGCCGCATAGCGCATCCGACGGCTGGTGATGGCAATGCACCGGGAGGGCTGCCAGGCGCTGCCTCCGGCCGTCCTACTCAAGCAACGCCAGCACGTCGTCGTAGAGCGCCTGGGAAATCCGCACGCCGTCTCGCAGGCTGCGCGCCCGGGCATCGAAGCGCCGCTGCGAAGGCAGCCGCGCGCCCTGCGCCACCACCGCGCCCAACAGCGTCTCGGCCCGCGCGAGTCCCGCTTCGTAGTCGTCACCGAGAAACACCTTCGGGTCCAGTGCGATCAGCAATTCGCCGTGGTAAGGCGTCGCGCCCACGCCCTCGTCATAGGCCTGTGACTCCATGCTGGTCAGGTCTCCGATCAGCGCGCCCGCCAGCAATTCGATCATCGCCGCCAATGCCGAGCCCTTGTGACCGCCGAACGTCTGCATCGCGCCTTGCAGCGCCGCCTTGGCATCGGTAGTCGGCCGGCCGGCGCTGTCGATCGCCCAGTGCGAGGGAATGGCTTTGTCCTGCCGCGCGTGCAATTCGATATCTCCGCGCGCGATTGCACTGGTTGCGAAGTCGAATACGAAAGGCTGTCCGCCCGGTCGTGGCCACGCGAACGCCAGCGGATTGGTGCCGAACACCGGTTCCTTGCCGCCCGCAGGCGCGACCCAGCTATGGCTGGGATTCATGGCGAGACCCACCAGCCCTTGCGCGGCGATCGCCTCCACTTCAGGCCAGAGCGCCGAAAAGTGATAGCAGTGATTGATCGCCATGGCCGCGATCCCCTGCTGCCGCGCCTTGTCGAGGAAAACCGGCAGACCGGTCTCGAATGCGAGCAACGAGAAGCCATGGTGGGCGTCGACTGCCACGATGCCGGCGGACACGTCGCGCAGCGTCGGCTCGGCACACGGATTGACTTTCCCGACGCGTAACGACCTCGCGCAAACCAGCAGCCGGTACACGCCATGCGAATGGCATTCGTCGCGCTGGCATTGCGTGATCACATGAGAGATGGCGGTCGCGTGCGCATCCGACAAACCGTGTCGCGTCAACACACGGTGTGACAGTGCGTAAACCTCGTCGAGCGTCAGCACGACATCCGTTGATTCGGTGCTCATGCTGCCGCCTCCGCGCGGACAACCTTACCGTCGATCCGTTGCGCAACGCCCAATGGATTGTCGCTGCGAAGCGCCGCCGGCAGCAACGTGCTGGGCAGGTCCTGATACGACACGGGCCGCAGAAAGCGTTCGATCGCGCGACTGCCCACCGACGTCGTGCGCGTGTCCGAGGTTGCCGGAAATGGACCGCCGTGGATCATCGCGTGACCGACCTCGACACCCGTTCCAAAGCCGTTCACCAGGATTCGCCCAGCCTTGTTTTCGAGCGTCGGCAGCAATGCGCGCAATGCGTCGTGGTCGGCATCGTTCAGATGCACAGCGGTGGTCAATTGACCTTCGAGCGATTTGATCAGCCGAAGCAACGCGCCCGCATCCGCACAACGCACGACCAGCGAGGCAGGGCCGAACATCTCCTCACGCAACGCGGGCTGCGCCGCGAACGCGTCAGCGGAAGTGGCGAACAACGCCCCCGGCGCGTCATAGCGTCCGCCCGCGGCGCCTTCGGCCAACAGTTCGACGTCCACGTGCCCACGCAGCCGTTCAACGCCCGCGCGATACGCCGCATGAATGCCGGGCGTCAGCATCGTTGCCGCCGGCACGCTCGCGAGCGCCGCAGCCGCCGCACGCTCGAACGCGCGCAGCGCGTCGCCATCCACCGCGAGAACGAGTCCGGGATTGGTGCAGAACTGGCCCGCGCCCAAGGTCAACGACGTAACGAACTGTTGCGCAATCGCGTCGGCCCGTTCTGTGAGTGCGCCAGCTAGCAGGATCACCGGATTGATCGAACTCATCTCGGCGTAAACGGGCACCGGTTCGGGTCGATCATGGGCGATCTTCAGCAAGGCCATGCCGCCCGCGCGGGAACCGGTGAAGCCGACCGCCTTCACGCGGCGGTCGGCAACGAGCGCCTGCCCGATCGAGCGTCCCGAGTCGAACAATAGCGAAAATACCCCTTGCGGCAGGCCGCATTCGCGCACGGCTTGTGCAATCGCGAGACCGACCAGTTCCGAGGTTCCCGGATGTGCGGAATGCGCCTTCACGATCACCGGACATCCGGCCGCAAACGCCGCGGCCGTATCGCCGCCGGCCACCGAAAACGCCAGCGGAAAGTTCGACGCGCCAAACACGGCCACTGGCCCGATTGCGATATTGCGCATCCGCAGATCGACCCGCGGCAGCGGCGTGCGTCCTGGCAATGCAGGGTCGATCCGTGCATCGAGGAAATCGCCGCTGCGCACGACCGACGCGAACAGCGCCAGTTGACCGACCGTGCGCGCCCGCTCGCCTTCGATACGCGCGCGCGGAAGGCCGGTTTCGGCCATGCAGCGGCTGATCAGTTGATCGCCGAGCGCCATGATGTTGTGGCCGATCGTCTCGAGGAAGACCGCGCGCGCCTCGAGCGTCGTTTCGCGGTAACGGTCGAACGCGTCGTCAGCCAGCGCGCATGCAGCATCGAGGTCCTCGCGCGTGGCGCCGCCAAATGCGATGCCGAACGGCTCGCCGCTTTGCGCATCGATTGCGCGAAATTCGCCGTTCTGCCCGCGAACGCCTGCTCCGCCAATCAGGAGTTGACCCGTAATAGACATACTTTCCCTTGCAAATTGAAAACCGGACCGTCAAGGCCCGGCCATCCGACGTTAGGACCGACTCATCCGGTCACGCTCATTCGTCATCCGAACCGAGTTGCAGAAGAGCGGACGGCACCCCCGTTCGCGCGCCCCAGTAGTAGATGACGAGGCTGAACAGCGAGACCACAACGGTGTCGTAAGGATGCGCGAGCGCGCCGTTGCCACCGAAACCGCCAAAGTACGACGCCACGATCATCAGCGCATAGAACGCAATCAGCCACAGCGACGATTTCACCTGCTGGCCAAGGCTCAGATGCTGGGTCGGCACGAGGCGGCCGCACGCAAGGTAGATGACAAACATCACGATCTGCAAACCGAGCAGCCAGGAGACCGTGCCCCAGCCAGACCAGTAGACGATCAGCGCCGCCACCACGAACGACAGCGGACCGATGATCGAAAAGCCGCTGACACGGAATGGCCGTGGCATGTCCGGCGCACTTCTGCGCAGTGCGGCGACGGAAACCGGCGCGACCGCGTAGCTGAGCACCAGCGCGGCGGACACGACGTTGATCAGCGCCTCCCATGACGGGAACGGCAGGGTCCAGAACACGGCCAGCGCGAGGGTCAGCCAAAGCCCGGCGCGCGGGATGCCGGACGCCTCGTCAACGCGCGTGAACACCTTGAAGAACGTGCCGGTGCGAGCCCATCCGTAGATCACGCGCGGGGTCGCGTTCATGTAGATGTTGCCGCAACCACTGGGCGAGATCATCGCATCGGCCACCACCATATACGCGAGCCAGCCTACCCCTAGCGTGAGCGCGATATCGCGATACGGCAACGAGAACGCCTTGCTCACGTCGTGCCAGCCGTCGGCCAGCATCGCGGTCGGAATACTCCCGATAAACGCCAGTTGCAGCAGCACGTAAATCAGCGTCGACAGAAGGATGGACAGAATCAGCGCGATGGGAATGGTGCGCTGCGGATTGCGGACCTCGCTCGCCACCGAGATGATCGGCGTCAGGCCGAGATACGCGAAAATGACCCCGCCCGCCGACACCGCCATCTCGATGCCCGGCAGACCGAACGGTGCAAAGCCATGCACCGTCAGATTCTGCGGCTTGAAGAAGACGAACAGCACGACGATCACCGAGAGCGGCACGACGAACTTGAAGATGCTGATGATGTTGTTCGCCCGCGCGAAAGTCTTGACACTCGAGTAGTTCAGATAGAAAAACAGGCACAACAACGCGGCCTGCAACAACCATCCCAGCGCGGTGGGATTGCCCGACCCGCTTTGAGTGAGCCCTGGAAACCACGCGGCCGCATATTGGCGTGCGGCCACGACCTCGATCGCAATCAGACTCGAAAACGCAATCAGCGTGACGAAGCCCATCAGATAGCCCAGCAGCGGGCCGTGGGAAAACACCGGATAACGCACCACGCCGCCGGCACGCGGCAATGCCGCGCCTAACTCGCAGTACACAATACCGAGCAGCAGAACCGCAACGCCGCCGATCAGCCAGGAGATGATCCCGGCGGGCCCCGCGATAGTCGATACATGACTCGCGGCGAACAACCAGCCTGAGCCGAAGATCGCCCCGAGGCCGATGAAAGTCAGATCCGTCAGCGACAGTTGTTTCTTGAAGCGGCCCTCGCCTGCCTCGCTGGATGCGAGATCTGATGACTTGAACGAACCCTGCAATTTGCCTTGGCTTGACATAGGCTTGTCTCCTTTGAATACGGTGCAGGCAGAGGGCTGGCCGCCTGACGTATCTAAAAGAAAGCGGATGTCCTCATACCTGGCAGTGCCAAGCTTGCCTCGTTCTGCCAGTCATACGAGGCAAACTCAGTGGCGAGATGCTTACAGTCCTACGTCCGGCAACACCGGTCGAGTGGCGAGCGCCTTTTCGACGATGCCCTTGACTTCGGCAAGGGTCTCGCCTTGCAGCGCGAGGCGCGGCGGCCGCGTGACCGCGCTGCCGCGTCCGAGCAATTCCTCGCACAGCTTGATGCATTGCACGAGATCAGGGCGCGCATCGAGGTGCAACAGCGGCATGAACCAGCGATACAGCGCCAGCGCTTCGTCAAAGCGTTTCTGCTTCGCGAGCCGGAACAGCGTTTCCCCTTCCTTCGGGAAGGCATTGGACATGCCCGACACCCAGCCTTCAGCACCAACCGCAATGCTTTCGACGACCACGTCGTCGAGACCCGCGAACAGCACGAACCGATCGCCTACCGCGTTGCGCAGATCGATAAAGCGCCGCGTGTCGCCGGACGAATCCTTGAAGCAGACGATGTTCTCGCAGTCCTGCAGGGCGATCAGCACGTCCGGCGTGACGTCGTTCTTGTAGATCGGGGGGTTGTTGTAAATCATCACCGGTAGATCGGTACCGGTGGCGACCGCCCGGAAATGGGCGGCGGTCTCATGCGGTTTTGCGGAATAGACGAGCGCTGGCATGACCATCACACCGTCGACACCCACGCGGGCGGCTTCGCGCACAGTCTGGCGCGCGAAGTCCGTGGTGAACTCGGCGACGCCGGCGATGACCGGCACTTTGCCACCGGCCGCGTCGCGTGCGGCTTCGATCACCGCCAACTTTTCAGCGGTGCTCAGCGAGGTATTTTCACCGACCGTGCCGCAGACGACGAGGCCCGACACGCCGTCCCTGACCAGATTGCTCACCACGCGATGCGTGGCTTCGATGTCGAGCGAAAAATCCGGCTTGAACTGGGTGCTGACGGCGGGAAATACCCCGCTCCATTGGATAGCGTTGCGGCTCATTGTGCAAATCTCCTTCGTAAAGGTCGGTCATGCCGACACACGTTGAATATGGGAATGAGTATCGGGTTTTATCCCCGCCGGGGCTTGGGGTATTTCATGAACGAAAGAGATGAAATCTGCACAGTCGGCACTCAGGTGGCGGAATCCGCCGTGCCCTTCGGATGCAGCAAGCCCCTGTACTGGCTCGGCGTCAGACCGACGGTCGCCTTGAACTGGCGCGTGAATGCGCTGTGGTCGTTGTAGCCGCAGCGCGCGGCGATATCGGTAATGCTCAGGTCGCCCGCCAGCAGCGTCGATGCCGCATCGAGACGCGTCTTGAGCAGCATCTGGCGCGGCGTCAAATGAAAGATCTTGTGGAAATAGCGTTCGATCTGCGCGACCGACAGATCGATGAGCTTCGCGATATCGGGAAGCCGAAGCGGCTCGGCGTAGTTGTCCTGGATGTATTTGGCCGCGATCGCCAGGCGCGTATAGGCAGGATGGCTGTCCTCCGCCACCTGCAGATCGCGCGAGATCCCCACAACGCCGAGCACGCGACCTGTCGCGTCGTACATGGGCAACTTGCTGGTCAGACACCAGCCCGAGCGGCGCCCCGGGTACAGGTGCAGTTCGAGTTGATCGATCAGCTTGCCGCCGAGCTTCAGGACGGCTTGGTCCTGCTCGGTGTAAATGTGTCCGAAGCGAGGCGGGAAAACCTGCTCGGCCTGCTTGCCGAGCAGCGCACGTTTGTCCTTGAAACCGCAGCGCGCAGCCAGCGTCGCATTGGCGAGCACATAGCGGGCGTCCGTGTCCTTGACGAAGAACACCACGTCCTGCATCGCGTCGAAAATTGGCTCAAGGATTTCGAAGTGCGCCACCAGATGCGACAGTGTCGTATGTTCGCCGGGAATGGGAAGCGCCAGGTCGGGCATGGATGAACGTCAGATGATCGATTGAACGGAAATATTACGCATCGGACCCGGCTTGCAGCAGCGTTTCAATGCGCACCGGAGAGAATGGCGGGCGCGACATCTGCTCGCCGCTACGTGTCCAGCCAAAGCAGAATGCGGCTGCCGCACCGCAGACTTTTCCCTGACAGGGGCCCATGCCGCAACGCGTGTGCAGTTTCGCATCGCGCCATGAAGTGTGCCGCGCCAGATCCCGATAGGGCACGTCCTCGCATCGGCAGAAGAGCGTGTCCGGTGTCGCCAGTGTGCGCAGATCCGGGTTCAGTTCAAACGCCTCGTGCATGCGTTGCGCAAAGCGCCTGTAGCGCGCGCGTTCGGCAAAGAGCGGGCGAGCACGCTCAGACTCGTTGACGGCCGCCAGCGCGGCAATTTTGCCCTCGAGCGCCGACAACTCCATGCCCCCCACGCCCGTGCATTCACCCGCAGCGAACACAGCCGGCACCGAGGTGGCCTGCCACTCGTCGACCGCTACCGCTTCCACCGGCCCGTCCATGTCGACCCGGCATCCCAGCGCGGCTGCGATGCCCGTATTCGGCAGCAGGCCGTACGCACAGGCCAGCCGGTCGCAGGCAATCAGCCGGTCGCGGCCGTTCTGACTCACGCGAACTTCCCGCACGCTTGCGTCGCCAAGCGCCTCGCTGACATACGCGTCGAGCAGATACGGCGTCCGCCAGAGGCGGGCGCGCATGCGCGCCGCCTGCAGCAGCTTGGCGGGCGTTTGTACCAGCGAGCGGGCAAAGCGGCCCACCGACGCCGCCGAAGCCTGCTCGACCAGCGCCACGACATGCGCGCCCTGGAGGCGCGCCGTCGTGGCAGCGGCCCACAGCAGCGGACCGCTGCCGGCGATCACAATGCGCTCGCCTGTCACCGGCGTACCGCCCTTGATCAGCGCCTGCAACCCGCCAGCTCCCGTGACGCCTGGCAAGGTCCAGCCGGGAAACGGCAGAAAGCGCTCACGCGCGCCGGTCGCGACGATCAGCTTGCTATAGCCGATCGTCAACGCGCGCCCGTCCCGCTCGGCCAGCAACGTGTGCGCCGATAGCAGCTGCACAACACGTGCGCCGCTCAGCAACGCCACGTTCTTACGCGCCGCCAGCTCATCGAGCAAGGCGCGCGCCGGTCCGGCGGACGGATGCCGCGGCCCCTGCCGCCAGATTTGACCGCCTGGCAACGCGTTATCGTCGACGATGCCAACCGTTGCGCCATACGTTGACGCGGACTGCGCGGCACTGAGTCCAGCAGGTCCGGCGCCGATCACCAGTACATCGAAATTCATTGTGCCGATCCTCCGGTTATGACGGACATGCCCGCTGTACAGATCGTCTGGCACGCCAGCCGATGACGTACGCCGTCAATCGTGACCCGGCACTCCTGGCAGATACCCATCCCGCAGAGCGGCCCGCGCAATTCGCCGCTGACTGAGCGGCGCGTCACCACGGCCGCATGGTTGCGGGCGATGGCGAGCGCGGCAGCCACCGTGCAGCCGCGTGCAACGCTCACGGCTTGTCCATCGATGTCGAGTGTGATCTGTTCAGGCATGGACCGCCCCCGAGTGCGTCAACCGTGCGGGCAGATAAGGACGCGCGTCGAACGGCGCCGGCAGGCCCAGCATCTGCGCCGCGATCAGCTTCGCCGTGCCGAGCGCGGTCGTCACGCCCAAGCCCTCATGGCCAACCGCAAGCCATGTTGCGGGATGCATCGCATCGCCGGCAAAGGACGCGGCCGGCCCGATCAATGGCAAACCGTCGCTGGATGCCGGGCGAAAACCCGTCCACGCCCGAATGGCGTTCAGGCCGGCCAGCGCCGGCAAATAGTCGACCGCACGCTGCAGCATGCGCGCGAGAATCACTGGCTCGACCTTCGGATCGATGCTGTCGAACTGACGCGACGAGCCGATCAGCAACTGACCGGTCGGGCGCGGCTGCACGTTGAAAGCGACCGACGTGCCGCTCTGGTTGTGCGCGCTCTTGATGTAGCCGAGTTCGAGGATTTGATGCCGGATCGTGCCGGGGTAGCGATCGGTAATCAGCAGATGCCCCTTCTTTGCTTGCAGCGGCAGCGCCGGCATGAGCGTCGCAGCCTGCAGGCCGTTGGCCAGCAACACGGCGCCGGCGGCGATGCGGCCGCCGTCCGCGAGACGCACGCTCTGTTGCTCGATACCGGTCACTTCAGTATCCAGCCGTTGCACGATGCGCCCGGCGACAGGCTGCGCGAGCAACCAGGCCGCGACTGCCGGCGCGTAGACCACCGCGTCGTCAGGTACGATCATTCCGCCACAGAGCCCATGCCGTAACGCAGGCTCAGCTTCGCGCACCTGCTGCGCGTCGAGTGTCGCGCAGTCGATGCCCTGCTGCTGCAGCGCACGCTGCCGGCTTTGCGCCAGGGCCAATTCCTCGTCGTCGGTCGCCACCCACAACGTGCCGCTGCGCACAAACGCATGGCGCGCATCGAGGCGCGGCGCCAGCGCATGCCACAGCGCGCGCGAATGGGCGCTCAGCACGAACTCGGCAGGCGAGTCGTCCATCACGACCAGGTGACCCATGCCGGCCGCCGTCACGCCGCCGCCCACGCCTGCACGCTCGACCACCAGCACGTCGAGGCCGTGCGAGGCCAGCTCGTACGCACAGGCCGCACCGACGATACCCGCTCCTATCACGACCACGTCCGGCTGACCATTGGAACGCTTCATGACGCGCGGACGCCCCACGCGAAAGGATCGTCGTCGGCGAAAATCAGTCTGGATTCAGCGTGGACGTGAGCCGTGCCGCGGATGTTCGGTCGAATTTGCCCTGCCGGCAATGCCGGATCGGTGTCGTAATGAGCCTCGAACACACTGCCGATAATGCTCTCCTGCCGCCATAGCGCGCCAGCGGCCAGCTTGCCGTCGGCGGCGAGGCAGGCGAGCTTCGCGCTCGTGCCGGTGCCGCACGGTGAGCGGTCATAAGCCTTGCCCGGACACAGCACGAAATTGCGGCTATCGATACCGGGCCGGTCAGAATCGGCGAACAGCTCGATGTGATCGATCAGCGCGCCACCCTCGCCAGTGATACCGTTGGCCTCCAGCGCGCGCCGGATGGCCCAGCTGGCTTCCGTCAACGCGTCGATACGACTGTAATCCAGCGTTTGCCCGTGATCGGAGACGAGGAAAAACCAGTTGCCGCCCCACGCGATATCACCATGCACGCGCCCGATGCCGGGCACATCGAGCGGCACGGCATGACGGTAGCGATACGCCGGCACGTTGCGCACCGTCACGCTGCGATCGGTGTGCAACTCAGCCTCGACGATTCCCACCGGTGTCTCGATCCGGTGCAAGCCCGGCTCGATCCGGCCCAGATGGGCCAGTGAGACGACGAGGCCGATCGTGCCGTGCCCGCACATGCCGAGAAAGCCGACGTTGTTGAAGAAGATGACGCCCGCCGTACAGGACGGATCATGCGGCTCGCACAGCAGCGCGCCGACCATGACATCGGAGCCGCGCGGCTCGTTGACGATACCCGCGCGAACACGGTCGAAATCGCGCAGAAACACGGCAAGGCGTTCCTGCAACGGTCC
This sequence comes from Burkholderia sp. GAS332, assembly GCA_900142905.1. Lineage (NCBI taxonomy): Bacteria > Pseudomonadati > Pseudomonadota > Betaproteobacteria > Burkholderiales > Burkholderiaceae > Burkholderia > Burkholderia sp. GAS332. The sequence goes on from FSRV01000002.1 coordinate 2,269,209, forward strand.
GAGGCCCAGCTCGGGGCCACCGGAAATCACCAGGCGGGTGGGTTCACCGCCAGTGTGGGAGTCGATTGCGGTCAAGGTTTTCATGGTAACAATCGTAGGCCGCGGCGCTACGGCTGTCTTGGGCTATCGACCCTGCTTCGATGACGATTTCAGCACAGCGCGGATGGGGCAACCGCGGCCCTATCGACCCCATAGCCAGTAGTGGCTTCATGCATATCGTTAATTTCCGATATACAATTCGTGCTGTAGCGATGCAGATGCGTGGCCGCCAACCGGCGGCAGCGTCTGCCGGTTGTTGATGCCCTGAAAACTGACCCACATGACGCTCGATATCGACGCGATCCACAAAGCGCTCGCCAACCCTGTACGGCGGGAGATCCTCGGCTGGCTGCGCGAGCCGTACGCGCATTTCTCCGACCAGGAATTCCCGCTCGATCAAGGCGTGTGCGCCGGCAAGATCGACGCGCGCTGCGGCCTGTCGCAGTCCACCGTGTCGGCGCACCTCGCCGCCTTGCAGCGCGCGGGGCTCGTCACGTCCAGGCGGGTAGGTCAATGGGTGTTTTTCAAACGCAATGAGGCCGTCATTCAGGCGTTTCTCGAGCACATGAACACCGGGCTCTGAGCACATCATCCGCATCGCCGCGTTTTTTCGCTTATTTCATCGTGCAATTTTTTAAGGCTCGGGCCACGCGCCCGCCACCTAAGGTGAACTCATATGCCGACTCTTTTTGACCCGCTCCAGATTGGCGACATCACGTTGTCGAACCGCATCATCATGGCGCCGCTCACGCGTCAACGCGCTGAAGAAATCCGCGTGCCGAACGCGCTGATGGCGAAGTACTACGCCGAACGCGCCACGGCTGGCCTGATCATCAGCGAAGCCACTTCCGTCACACCGCAAGGCATCGGTTACGCCGACACCCCGGGCATCTGGTCGCAAGAACAGGTCGAAGGCTGGAAGATCGTCACGAACGCCGTGCATGCAGCCGGCGGCAAGATCTTCCTGCAACTGTGGCACGTCGGCCGTATTTCGGACCCGCTGTTCCTGAACGGCGAATTGCCGGTCGCGCCGAGCGCGATCCCGGCACAAGGCCACGTGAGCCTGGTGCGTCCGGAGCGTCCGTACGTGACGCCGCGCGCACTGGAACTCGATGAAATCGCCGGTGTGGTCGACGCATTCCGCAAGGGCGCCGAGAACGCGAAGGCGGCGGGTTTCGACGGCGTGGAAGTGCACGGCGCGAACGGCTATCTGCTCGACCAGTTCCTGCAGGACAGCACCAACAAGCGTACCGACGCGTACGGCGGCCCGATCGAAAACCGCGCCCGCCTGCTGCTCGAAATCACCGATGCCTGTATCGACGTCTGGGGCGCGAATCGCGTCGGCGTGCACCTCGCACCGCGCCGCGACGCACACACCATGGGCGATTCGGATCCGGCGGCCACCTTCGGTTACGTGGCACACGAGCTCGGCAAGCGCAAGATTGCGTTTATCGCTGCCCGCGAAGCGCTCGGCGACGACCGCCTCGGCCCGCAACTGAAGAAAGCGTTCGGCGGCCCGTACATCGCGAACGAAAAGTTCACCAAGGAAACCGCGCAGCACGTGCTCGACGCGGGTGAAGCGGACGCGGTGGCGTGGGGCCAACTGTTCATCGCGAATCCGGATCTGGTGCGCCGCTTCGCGACGAATGCCCCGTTGAACAAGCCGAATCCGGCGACGTACTACGCACGCGGCGAAACCGGCTACGTCGATTATCCGACGCTGGAAACCGTCGAATAAGTGGTTGAAGTCGGCTGGAAATCGAGCTGGGAATTTAGCAGCGCAAATAAGCTGCGAAGTCAGCGGAGGGTTAAGCCGTTGAATTAAATTAAAGCGGCTGATTCGTAGAAGTAGACGGCAAGACGGCGCGGCGGGTATGAACGGACGGATGTCCAGTCATACCTGCCGCGTTTTTTTATGCGCTGCCCGTTGGGCGCTTCGCACGGATTGCACGCATATCACAGGCACATCACAGACGCACCGCTGGCGCACTAAGCGCCCTCGCCTGCCGTCAGGCCAGATCACGCCGCATGAACACGCGCTTCGATTCGTCCAGTCCGCGCGCGATATGCGCGTCGCGCCGCGCGATCAGCGCCGCATCGAGATCGGCCTCCGCGATATCGTGAAAGCCGAGCCGCCGATAGTACGGCGCGTTCCACGGCACCTCGCGAAACGTCGACAATATAAGTTGCGTGAGTTGTTGCGCGCGCGCGAGTTGCGCGACCTGCTCGATCAGCGCCGCGCCGATGCGTTGCCCGGCATGCGAAGTCAGCACGTCGAGCTCCTGAACATAGAAGCGCGTGGGCTGCGGCTCGAACATCACGAACCCCACACAGGTCTCATCGGCATCCACGGCGACGACGATCTGCTGCGCGTCGATCTTGCGGTTGACGAGTTCCAACTCCATCGGCGGTGCATCGGCGATACCGGTCATGCCGACGCCGGCAAAGCGCTGGCCGGCCTCGAATTCGATCGTACGGATAGCGTCCGCATCGTGCGGCGCGGCAAGGCGGAACGTGATGTTGGAAGCGTGTTGCATAAATGTTGGGTCGTTTTTTTAGGGGCGATTCCGGAAGACTCCCCGATATTGACATTGCAACCGCGAAATAAACAAGTGCCCGCGCCACCACGGGACTAAAATCCTGAACACCCAAACCCCTTTCGGATCAAGATGGATCTCATGCATGTGCTGCAGGTCGCCCTGCACTTCGACCAGCACCTGAGCGGTTTGATCGCGCAATACGGCACGGCCGTCTACGCGATGCTGTTTCTCGTAGTGTTCGTCGAGATCGGCTTCCTGCCGCTATTCTTTTTGCCTGGCGATCCGCTGATTTTCATCTGTGGCGGTCTCGCCGCCACCGGTGCGCTGAACGTCTGGCTCGTGATCCCCGTGCTGTTCGCCGCCACCGTGGCCGGCAGCATCGTCTGCTATGCGATCGGCCGCGCGATCGGCGAGAAAGTCTATACCGCGGACTACCGCTGGCTTGACAAGAATGCGCTGCGTAAAGCGCACACGTTTTACGAAGCACGCGGCGGCCTGACCTTTCTGCTGTCGCCGTTCATTGCCGTCGTGCGCACGTTTGCACCGTTCGTCGCCGGCGTTTCACGCATGACCTTTGCACGTTTCGTCTCGTACGTCACGGCCGGCGCCGCACTGTGGATCGTGTCGCTGGTGACGGCGGGCTATCTGTTCGGCAACGTGCCGCTGGTGCGCGATCATATGAGTTCGATCGTGCTGCTGGGCGTCTCGCTCGGTGTCGGATCGTTGCTGGTGAGCGCCGTGTGGCGCTTCGTCAACCGAAGGTTGCGCGCTCACTAATCCGGAGATTGCGCGCTCACTGACCCGGCAGTTGCACGCTCACTCAAATTCGCGGAGAAACTTGATGACGCTGTCTGCTTTGCTCGTTTTCGCCCTGGCACTGATCATCGCCGCCGGCACGCCGGGCCCCGGCATCGCCGCACTGGTCGCGCGCGTGCTGACCAACGGCTTTCGCGACGTCTTGCCGTTTCTCGCCGCGATGTGGCTCGGCGAAGCATTGTGGCTCACCTGCGCGGTAGCCGGTCTCGCGGTGATCGCGCGCAGCTTCGGCATGGTGTTCATCGTGCTGAAATTCGTTGGTGTCGCCTATTTGCTGTTCCTTGCATGGAAGATGTGGCGCGCACCGGCCGACGTGCAAGGCAGCGACTTGCCGAGCGGCCAGTCGCCGTGGCGCATGTTCGTCGCCGGCTTGCTAGTGACGCTCAGCAATCCGAAGATCATGATGTTCTACCTCGCGTTGTTGCCGACCATCATCGATCTGTCACGTATCGGCACTGTGGCGTGGTTCGAACTGACGCTCACCATGCTGATCGTGCTGATGGTCGTCGACTTCGGCTGGGCTCTGCTCGCCACACGTGCGCGCAAGCTGTTGAGCACCCGCCGCGCAGTGAGGATCACCAACCGCGCCAGTGCCACGGTCATGGCGGGTGTTGCCGCCGCTATCGCCACACGCTAACGAGCATGTGACAACGAGGCACCGGCTTTCAGCCTGGCGGCGCAGCGGCTTGTACTTCAGTCCGTAGCGACGCCAGCAAGGCCTGCCACCATTCGCCGTGCCGCAGCAGAAACTCGCGCTCGGGGAAATGGTGGCGCGCCACATGGTCCTGCGGCACCGTATCCCAGCCGCGATGCTCGACCGTCACGCGCGTTTCGTCACCCACCGCTTCGAAACGCACTTCGACATGCGTGTGCTGCGCATCGGTGAAGCTGGCCTGACGCCAGCCAAATGCCAAACGCTCGCCCGGCTCCCAGGCTGTGACGCGGCCGATCTCGAACACGCTGCCGTCCGGCTGCGTTTCGATCAGGCGGCCGGACTCCCCCGGTGTGAGAGGCGCCGCGCTTTGCTCGAACGACAGCACGCCCGCACCTTGCGGCGTGAATTGAAACAGCCCGTTCGGCCGCCACCATCTGCCGATTTCGCGTGTGAACACATCGAACGCGCGCAGCGGCGTGGCCGCGACGCGTAGCGACACCTGCACGCGCGAACTCATTCCTGCTGCTCCAGATGCGCCTTGAACGCCAGCAATTGCTCGGACCACAACGCCTCGGTCTGTTCGAGCCATGCCTTCAGTTCGCCCATCGGCGCCGATCTCAGCATGTAGAGCCGCACGCGCGCGTCGATGCCGTCGTGCGATTCTTCGATCAACTCGCTCGAACGCAGCACGCGCAAATGCCGGCTCATCGCCTGCGGCGAGAGGCCGGTGGCCTGCGCGAGTTCGCCGGCGCGCATCGGCTGCTGGCTGAGCAGATCGACCACCTGACGCCGGTTCGGATCGGCTAGCGCGGCCAGCGTGCGGTCGAGCGAGGCGCCGGCAGGCAATGCCATCGGTTTGCCCATCCGCTTAAATCCATCCTTCGATTTTCAGACCGCTCACGCGCTCGGCTTCCTCGCGCGACACCGCTCGCAAGGTCTGGCCAAAGCTCCAGACGTGCCCTTCCGGATCGCGCGCCGCGTAGACGCGGTCGCCGTAAAACTGATCCGCCGGCTCGCGCGTGATGACAGCGCCCGCGGCCCGCGCGCGGGCACAATGGTCGTCGATCCCGTCGCGCAGTTGCACGTGCACCGACTGCGTATTCTTGCCGCCGATCGAAGCCGGGCTCGCCGCGTCTTCCGACCATTCGCGGCAGATCATCACGTAGCTGTCGCCGAAGCGCATTTCCGAGTGACTTAACTGGCCGTCGCTATCCGTGACCACCAACTGACGCTCGAAGCCGAACGCTTTCTCGAGCCAGTCAACCGCGGCAAACGGGTCCTTGTAGTACACCGACGCGCCCAGCGAAGGACGATGAAACGGCTCGCTCATGATTGCCTCCTTTTATAAACCTTTCGGTTGATATTTAACACTATAGTTAAACAAATCGGAAAGGCAAGGACGGCGTGTTCGTATCGTTGTTCCTTCGCAATGCCGGCGTCCGCATTGCCGGGGTCGCACGAGAATCTAAAACGACTCGACAGACTATGATGCGGGTAGCCCTCAAACGGACGAAATCATGACGACTGTGACTGAACACTACGCGAGTCACCTCGCACCTGTTTACCTATGGATGGCCGGTGGACTTGACGCCGCTATCTCTCGTGGTGAAGCGGAAATCGACCTGGTTTGCCCAAGCGGCGCGGACGGGCTCATCGCCGTCGATCTCGGCGCCGGATTCGGCATGCATACCGTCTCATTGGCACGCCGCGGCTATTCGGTCGTCGCCATCGACACGTCGGCCATCCTGCTTGGGATACTTCGGGATCAGGTCGATACGCTGCCTGTGAGAATAGTCGAGGATGATTTTGTCGCCTTCCAGAAGCATCTGGATGGGAAGGCCAACCTGATTCTGTGCATGGGTGACACGTTGACTCACCTGCCAGAACAAAGGTCCGTCGAGCAACTGTTCGCTGGTATCGCGGATTCGCTGCAGGTCGGCGGGAGGTTCATCGCCACTTTCCGGGACTATTCGACCCCCCTTACCGACACGAGTCGCTTTATCCCAGTGAAGGGCGATAACGATCGAATCCTCACCTGCTTTCTTGAGTATGCCGACCACCATGTCACTGTTCACGACGTTCTTCACGAGCGAAGTGGCTCAAGCTGGCAACAACGCGTCAGCGCCTATCAGAAGCTCCGGCTCTCGACCGAATGGGTCGCCCAAGCACTGCAAGCCAAAGGATTTTCGGTTCGCATTGAGCAGGGGTTCGCAGGCATGGTCCGGGTTGTCGCAACAGCGCACACGCATCCATCTTCATAACGCCCGAAATACGCCATGACCACAATGAAATTCGATGCCGTTGTGCTCGGCGCGGGCATTGTCGGCGTGTGCGTTGCCGTGCAGCTTCAGAAACGCGGGCGCCAGGTCGCGCTGGTCGACCGTAAGCAGCCCGGCAACGAAACGTCGTTCGGCAACGCCGGGCTGATCCAGCGCGAAGCCGTGTATCCCTACGCGTTTCCACGTGATCTCGGCACCTTGCTTCGCTACGCGCGCAACCAGTCGCCAGACGTTCGCTACCATGCCGACGCCATGCTCAAGACCGCGCCGTTCCTGTGGCAATACTGGCGCAATTCTCATCCGGCAAAACATGCCGCTATCGCGAAGTCATACGCCACGCTAATCGAGCATTGCGTGGACGAACACCGCGCGCTGGCCGCCGCGGCCGGCGCGAGCGCCTTATTGCGCCACACCGGCTGGATCAAGGTGTTTCGCACTGACAAGGTACGGGATGCGGAAATCCGGCTCGTTGAACAGTGGCATCGGGAATATGGCGTCGAGTTCGATGCGATCGACGCCGCCCGCCTGCAACAGAAGGAGCCCGATCTCGACAAGAGCTTGTCAGGCGGCTTGCACTACCCGGCGTCTGATTCCGTGAGCGATCCCAACGCGCTTGTCACCGCCTACGCGAAGTATTTCGAAGCGCTGGGTGGGCGGTTCTTCATCGGCGACGCGGACTCGTTTCGGGAGGGTTGGGCGGTCGATACGGAAGCCGGGACGATCACCGCTTCATCAGCGGTCGTCGCGTTGGGGCCGTGGTCGGATCGGGTCAGTACGCGACTCGGCTATCGCTTGCCGCTCGCTGTCAAACGCGGATACCACATGCACTATGCGGCCGACGCAGCGGCCCGTCTGAATCATCCGGTACTAGACGTCGAGAAAGGGTACCTGCTGGCACCCATGGCAAAAGGCATCCGCTTGACCACGGGGGCGGAAATCGCGCACTGCGATGCGCCCAAAACACCCACGCAACTCGCCGCGGTCGAGCCGATTGCACGCACGCTGTTTCCATTGGGCAAGCGTCTCGACGACGAACCGTGGATGGGACGGCGCCCTTGTACGCCCGACATGATGCCGATCATCGGTCCCGCGAGAAATCACAAAGACTTGTGGTTCGCGTTTGGCCACGCGCACCACGGGCTCACGCTAGGCCCGGTCACGGGTCGGCTGATCGCCGAAATGATGACCAATGAAGAGACGCTCGTGGACACGCGGCCGTTCAGGGTGGAGCGGTTCTAGAACAGTCCGCTCGGCGAGCTCGATCCGGTCACGCTTGACTTCATCGCTGAGGGACAAGTCCGGGTGGCCGACGCATGGCTCGCACCACGCAGACATCGCTGACATAATTGATTTCCCCACACTCTTCCCCGCCCTGAGGAACCCCAATGAACAATCCAGCGAACGCTTCTTCGAGCGATGCAGTGCGCCGCGTCACCTTTCTCGGCCTCGGCGTCATGGGTTATCCGATGGCCGGGCATCTGGCGAAAGCCGGCCTCGACGTGACGGTTTTCAACCGTACCGCGCAAAAGGCGGAGCAATGGGTCGCCGAGTATGGCGGACGCGCTGCACGCACGCCGCGCGAAGCCGTGGACGGCGCCGAGCTGGTGCTAGCATGCGTGGGCAACGACGACGATCTGCGCAGCATCACCCTCGGCGACCAGGGCGCATTTGCGGGCATGGCGCGTGGCACGCCCTTTGTTGATCACACCACCACCTCGGCTAACGTCGCCCGCGAACTCGCGGACATCGCGGGCACGCAGGGTTTGCTCTTCATCGATGCGCCGGTCTCCGGCGGCCAGTCCGGAGCGCAAAACGGCAAGCTGACGATCATGTGCGGCGGCGACGCGGCGGCGTTCGACCGTGCCGCGGCGACGCTGCGCCATTACGCGGCTGCCGTCACGCTGATCGGCCCGACCGGCGCCGGCCAACTAGCAAAAATGGTCAATCAGATCTGCGTCGCCAGCATTGTGCAGGGCCTGTCCGAAGCGATCCATTTCGGCGAGAGCGCCGGCCTCGACATGGCCCGCGTCCTGGAGGTGATTGGCAAAGGCGCGGCGGCGAGCTGGCAGATGGACAATCGCGGCAAGACGATGATCGAAGGCAAGTTCGATTACGGCTTCGCCGTCGACTGGATGCGCAAGGACCTGGGCTTCTGCCTCGACGAAGCGAAGCGCGTTGGCGTTTCGCTGCCGGTCACCGCGCTTGTCGATCAGTTCTACGGCGACGTTCAGGCGCTGGGCGGCAACCGCTACGACACCTCAAGCCTCATCTGGCGTCTACGTAAGCTCACGCCGCCCAATTAACCAGCGTCGCGAGCGGGCGGGCGCCTGCCGTCCGCTCACTCGCCTGAGCACGTCTTATCTGCGCCAGCGCAGCGGACGGCGCAGATGGTGCCGCTCCAGCCGCACCACGGCGCTCGCTTGGGCAAACGCGGGTACGCCGTCCAGTTGCGTGCCTTCGAGCCGCTCGCGCTCCTCGTCGGCCGCGACTGTCTTCGCCGGATCGATGAAAAGCGCGGCGACGATCCCCACCCCTAGCAAACATGCTGAAATCGTGAACGGCACGTTATAACTGCCGGTTGTCTCGATCAGATAACCAAACACCACCGGCGAAATCATGCCGGCGACGCCAAAGCCCGTGTTCATCATGCCGCCCGCCGTGCCGGCGTAGCGACCGCCGATGTCGAGCGGCAAGGTCCACAACACAGGATTCGTGATCTCGAGAAAGAAGAACGATGCCGACAGGTACAGCACCGCCATCAACGGATTGGTCGCGGACACCATCGGCAGCAGAAACACGAGCGAGCCGCCCATGCCCACCACCAGCACGGCACAGCGCGCAAAGCGCAGCCGGCCGGTGCGCTTGTAGAGCCGGTCCGAGACGACACCGCCCAAGGTATCCCCGATCACGCCCGCGAGCAGCGGCAGCGCCGTGAACAACGCCAATTGCTTGAGATCGAAGCCGCGGGCCTCCTTCAAGTACGAAGGCAGCCAGGTCAGATAGACCCACAGCAGCCAGCCGTAACAGAAGTCGACGAAGGTGACGAGCCACATCCGGCGGATCAGCTTGCGCCACGGCGTGGCCGCACGCTTGGCGCGTTCGCAGTCGCCGGCGCGATAGCCGATCTCAGCCGTTTCCTCAGGCGTCACGCGACGGTTCTGCTCCGGCGAGTTCGTAAAGACGCAGAGGTATAGCATCGTCCACGCGAGACTCGCCACGCCAAGCAGAATAAACGCATCACGCCAGCCGCCCGCCACCACCACCGCGAGCACGAGCGGCGGCGTAACCGCGCCGCCGAGGCGGGCGAAGCTATGGGTGATGCCCTGAGCGAAACCCCGCTCCGCCACCGGCATCCAGTAGGTAAAGGCACGCGTCGCCGTCGGGAACGCACCACCCTCGCCAATTCCCAGCGCGAACCGCAGCGCGACAAGCATCGCCACACTGCCGGCGAATCCGGTGGCGAGCGTCGCCACGCCCCAGATCAGCGACAACACCGTCAGCACCAGCTTCGGCCCGTACTTGTCCGACAGCCAGCCACCGATGACCTGCATGAACGCGTACGGATAAGCGAAGGCCGAGAACACGAGGCCGAGCTGGACTGTCGTCAGCCCCATTTCATGGCGGATGATAGGGCCGGCCACGGCGATATTCACACGGTCGATGTACGAGATGAAATACATCAGGCACATGACGGCCAGGATGATGTGGCGTGTCTTCACACGCCGCTTATGCGTTTGCATGCTGTCTCCTGTGTCTCTTATGTGACGCCGACGGCGTCTGTGGTGTTCCGATTCGCACGTCGTACTGCGTCGTACTGCGTCGCGCTGTGTCGGGTCACGTGCGCCTCGACGCGCGCCCGCCTCCTGTGCTTTTGCCGGCGCGACCCGGCATGCCGATGCGCGTGCCGTCAGGTGGGCACGAGCTTTAGGCGCTGCACCTTGCCCGAGGGTCCACGAGGCAGTTCAGTGACGAAGCGAAACTCCTTCGGCGTCTTGTAGCGGCCCAGTTCGCGCAAGCAGTGCTCATGCAAATCCGCGACGTCGAGCGCGCCCTGCCCTTGCTCGACGCGAGGCACAATGAAGGCGACGATCTCCTGGCCATAGGCGCTATCCGGCACGCCCACCACCGCCGCATCCAGCACACCGGGGTGTTTGAGCAAGGCTTCATCGATCTCGCGCGGCGCGATGTTTTCGCCGCCCTTGATGATCAATTCCTTCGCTCGGCCGTTGATGTAGAAGTAACCGTCACTGTCGCGATAGCCGAGGTCACCGGTGCGCAGCCAGCCGTCGGCGGTGAAGGCGTCACGTGTTTCCACGGCGCGTTTGTAATAGCCACCCATCACCTGCTCGCCGCGCAACACCAGTTCGCCGCACTCGTTGGGCGCGCACTCGCGGCCGTCACGATCGATCACCTTGGCTTCACCGCCCGAAGGCAGGCCGATACTGCCGATTTTTCGCCTCTCCGGATCGTATGGATTGCTGAACACAGGCGCGGCGGTTTCGGTCATGCCCATCGTTTCGATGATGCCGACCCCGAAGCGCGCCTCGAACGCGCGGTGATGATCGACGGGCAGCGCCGCCGACGCACTGCGGCAGAACCTCAGCGCGGACAGATCGAACGTGCACGGTTCGTCGTTGTTGAGCAGATAGGCGACGATCGTCGGCACCACGTTGATCCACGTGCAACCGTGGCGCGCGACATCGCGCCAGTAGGTGCGTGCGGAAAACCGTGGTGACATGACCACTGAACCGCCATGAAAGAGCGGTGCAAGCAGCGTCACGACAAGACCATTGATGTGATAAAGCGGCAAAGCGGCGAAGACCCGGTCGCCGGTGCCGAGCCGGTGTTCGTGCGAGATGTTGCGGGCATTGGCCAGCAGATTCCGATGGGTCAGCAGGACGCCCTTCGGTGCGCCGGTGGTGCCGGACGTGTACATCAGCAACGCCACATCGCTCGCATCCGGCTCGCCGGTTGATGAGGCCCCTTCGGAATCCCAGGCGGCGACCGGCGGCACAGAAGGGATGCCAGCCGCACGGGCTGCAACATCGGCCGATACCCTTTGCGCGGCAACACCACCCTCTGCCGTTTCCACCAGAGCGGCTTCGACTCGACCCGGCACAGGCGCAACGGCGGCATCGGGCGCCGTCTGGATCAGCGCAACGGTGCGGGTGATGCCTTGCTCGCGCAACCCGTCGATCGCGCTCGACATCGCCGCGTGCGTATCGCCGGAGACAAAGACCATGCGCGTGTCTGAATGCTCCACGATGTAGCGCAACTGCGACGGCTGGCACAGCAGATTGAGCGGGTTGGCGACGAGCCCGCTGTACATCGCCGCGAGCAGCAGCCTTGCCGTGTGGATGCCGTTGCCCATGAAGACCGAAACGACATCGCCGGCGTGCAAGCCTGCTTCGTGAAAGTACCGCTCAAGCGCGCGGCAATCGCCGCGCAGTTCCGCGAAGGTCAACACGTCGGCACGTGTAGCCGCGCGGTCATCTTCTGCGCATTCAGGGGCCGCCAGCAGGAACGGCTGGTCGGGATACTGCGCGGCGCGCGCGTCGATCAGCGCGCGAATCGTATGAGGCGTTCTCATTTGCCATACCTCCCGAAGAAATCGCCGAGTACGTCGTCGAGTTCGGGGACGCGCTCCTCGATCGGGTAGGCCACGCGCGTGATGTTCAGGTAATGGTGAAAGTTGAGATTGCTCGAGAAATTGTTGCGGCCCCACGTTCCGCATCCCATCGAGAGCGAGAAGGGCAAGCCGTTATCGAAGTTGCCGCCGGTCGCGAGGCAATGCGCCTGATTTACGATCACACGCGCCACCGGCAGCGTCGAGGCGAGCTGCACCGCCTGGGCCGAGTCGCTGGAATGCAGGCCCACCGAGTGCCCGGCGCCCATGTAGGCGTAGATGCCGCGCACGATGTCGGCAGCGGCATCGAAGGTTTCCGCGCGATAAACGGTCAGTACCGGCGCGAGCTTCTCACCCGAGAACAGGTAGTCAGCGCCGAAGCCGGTTTCCTCTACCATCAGGAAAGCGGGCTCGCGGGCGGCAACATCGTCGAGCCCCGCCGCCCGTGCAATCTCCGTGGCTGAACGCGCGGTGCAGTGTGCCGATAGCTTGCCGTTCGACCACAGGGCGGCCTGCAGTCGCGCCTTTTGCGCGGCGTCGAGCATCACACCACCGCAGGCGGTCAGCTCGGCCAGCATGTTTGCGTACACCGCAGCTTCGATAACGACGCTGTTCTCGGATGAACAGCTCGTGGCGTTATCGAAGGTTTTCGAGCGTGCAATCTTGTGCGCTGCATCGTGCAGATCGGCCGACGCGGTGACGATCGAAGCCACGTTCCCCGCGCCCACGCCGAACGCGGGCGTCCCGCTTGCGTACGCCATCCGCACATTCGCCTGCGAGCCGGTCGCCACGACCAGATCGCACTGCCGCATCAGTTCAGCAGTGGCCGCCTTGCTGATCGGCGCGGGCAACATCTGGACGAGGTCAGCCGCGAGCCCGACTTTGGCGAATTGCGCGTGAATGAAGTCGATCAGCAGCGCGCACGACGAATAGCCCTTGGGAGAAGGCGCCACGATCACGGCATTGCCGCATTTGAGGGCGTTGACGATCTTGTTGACCGGCGTGGCCGCCGGATTGGTGGACGGCGTGATCGCCGCCACCACGCCAACTGCCCGCGCGATCTCGACGATGCCGGTGGCGTCATGACGCTCGATCACCCCCGTGGTCTTCTGCCCGCGCAAATCGCGCAACAGCCCGAGCGTCTTGCGATAGTTCTTGCGAAACTTGTCGTCCGCGTTGCCGAGACCGGTGTCGCGCACCGCCAGCTCGGCAAGCTGCCGGTTGCGCGCTGGCTCCATGATCGCCCACGCTGCGGCGTCGGCGGCGGCATCGAGCACCTCTTGCCCCGCGACCTCGAATACACGCTGTGCGGCCCGCGCTCGCGCAACCAGTGAGGCCACCACGCGTTCGACTTCGTTACTCGCGCTCGCGTGCGTGGCTTCGGCTTCTGTGGCCCTGACGTTCATACGGTTCACTCCGGAACGGAAAAGATTGGTGTTGGTACCAATCTAGTGAACCGCGCATGCTTCGGAGTCCCGTTTTCTGAACTATCCCTTGCGCCAGGCTGGTGAGAATCGAAAAGTGCAAATTTCGGGACTTTCCATAGTCCCGAAAACTAACCAGACCGATGCACAATCCAACTTATAAGTACGACACTGAGGAGACAGCGTGGCGACTTCGAATCAATCGAATGCGGCAGCCGTGCGTGCATTTCGCGTACTTGAAACCCTGGCTGAGGCAAGCGGCCCGCTTTCCATGACGGATCTCGTCCATGCCCTCGAACTGCCCAAGCAGACCGTGCATCGGATTCTGGTGCAGTTGATGGATGCGTGGCTGGTCACGCGCAGCGCCGGCGACCGGCTGTACGAGTGTTCGCCGCGCGTGCGCATGCTGGCGGTCAATGTGCTGATGCATGCGGGGCCGGCCGCTGCCCGCCATGTGCTGCTCGAACAACTGGTGGCCAAAATCGGCGAAACCTGCAATCTGACGATGCTGGCCGGCAACGATGTGGTCTATGTGGACCGCGTGGAAACGGAGTGGCCGTTGCGCATGCATCTTCAACCAGGTTCGCATGTGCCGCTGCATTGTTCGGCAAGCGGCAAGCTATTGCTCAGCTTTCTGCCCAAGGATAGGCGCGAACGGGTCATTGAAACCTTGCCGCTGCGGGCCTATTCCGAGCGGACGATTACGGATCGCGGCGAGTTGCGCAAAGAACTGACCATCACGCGGCGGCGCCAGCTCGCGATCAACAACCAGGAACATTTGCAAGGGCTCATCGCGATCGCGGTGCCGGTCATGCTGGATCGCAATCGCGCCTGCGCGGCCATTGCCGTCCAGGCGCCGGTCGGGCGGGTCGTACTCGAGGATCTGCTGGCCTTCCTGCCCGATCTGCGGCTCGCCGCGGAGGAAACCGCCAAGACATTCCGGCAGTAGTGGGCGCATTCCGAAAAACGGGATGATCTTCGCTGAAGTAGCGCTCTGAAATCATCCTATCCTCGCGAAAACCACCACCGGTAGGGCCACGCGGTACAATGACGCCGATCCATTTTCCGGAACGGCCCACATGACTAAAGCGGATACTCCTACCCTGCGCGCGTTCGCCCTGCTCGAGCATCTCGTGCGCGCCGAAGGTCCGGTGTCGCTTGCCGACATTGCCCAGGACGTCGACTTGCCGAAGGCTTCGCTGCACCGCATGCTGGCTTCGCTCGAGGCCGGTGGCCTCGTGATCCGCGAGCCAGGCCAAAAAAACGCCTATGTGATCGGGCCGCGTCTCGCGCAACTGGGTCTGGGTGTCATGATGCATTCGGGCGCCCGCCGGCTGCGGCATGCGATTCTGTCGAACCTGGTTGCCGATCTCGGCGAGACCTGCAACCTCACCATGCTGCATGAAACCGAGGTGCTGTATCTCGACAGGCTCGAAGCACCCTGGCCGTTGCGGCTCGATCTCAAGCCCGGCTCGCACGTGCCGGCGCATTGCAGCGCGAGCGGCAAGCTGCTGCTGGCCATGCTGCCGCGTGAACAACGCAGCGCCCTCGTCCGCACGTTGAAGCTCGAGCGCTTCACGCCGAATACCATCACCGATCCCGAACTGCTCGAAGCGGAACTCGACCGCACCGCGCACAAGCGCATCGCCATCGACAATGAGGAATTTGTCGCCGGTATCGCTTGCGTGGCCGCGCCGGTGATGGATGAGAACAATACCTGCATTGCGGCGATCGCCGTTCATGCGCCGGTCTCGCGGGCGCCGCTGTCGCGCGCTCTCGAGTTCGTGCCGCGCCTGCAGGAAGCCGCTCAACAGCTCGCCAAGACGTTCTAGCGCGCTTCGGCCGTCGCTTGTGCGGTCGCTCATCCCATCGCTCGCGGCACCGCTTCTGCCACCGCTGACGTCACCGCTCATGCCACCGCCGATGGCACCGTCTAGCCCGCCACCTATTCCACAGGCCGCTGCGCGCGCACGAGCTCCGCGAGCAGGCGCACACCCGCATCGATCTTTTCCAGCTTGATGGCCGAAAAACCCATTCGGAAACAGTGGTTCTGCTCCAGTCCGGTCATGAAGAAAACCCGGCCCAGCTCGATCAGAATGCCATGTGCCTGCGCATCCGCGGCAAGCTGTGTCGCGTCGAGCCATGGCGGCCCTTCGACCCAGCACGACGCGCCGCCGCCCACCGGTACGTAGCGCGCCTCCGGAAGGTGCGTGTCGAGCGCCGCCATCAGCGCCTGAGCGCGTTCCCGATAGGCATGCGCGAGCCTCCGCAGCAGCGCATCGTGGTGCCCAAGCGCCAGAAAGGTGGCGAACGCGCGCTGAATATACGCTGCAGGGTGGCGCACCATCAGGCGCCGCAGCGCGCGCAGTTCGCGAACCAGTTCACGCGGCCCGACGATATAACCCAGCCGCAGCCCTGGCGCAAACGTCTTCGACAGGCTGCCGATATAGATCACCCGATCCGCCGTATCAAGGCTTTTCAATGCCGGGTGCGGCATGCCAGAGAAATTATTTTCGCTCTCGTAGTCGTCTTCGATCAGCACGAAGTCATGTTGCTGCGCCTGTTCCAGCAGCGCATGGCGGCGCTCGATCGGCATGGTGGCCGTGGTCGGGCATTGGTGGCTCGGCGTCACATAGACGTAATCGCACTGCGCCAGCAGATCGGCGTCCTCAACCGCGCGCACACCGCCGCCATCGACAGGCAGCGGCTGCAGCCGCGCATTACGGTTCTCGAAGATATTGCGGGCATCCGGATAGCCGGGGTTCTCAAAGCCGATCGTGGTGCGCTCGCTCGCGAGCAGATCCGCGATCAGATAGAGCGCCTGCTGGCAGCCGATCGTCACGACAATCTCGTCCGGCATGGCGAACACGCCGCGCCGCGGCAGCACGCGCGTGCGGATCTGCTGGATCAGCGTATCGTCGTCGCGCTCGATCAGGTCCGGTGCCCAGTTGCGGATCTCCATGACCGACAGCGCTTTCATGCAGCATTCTCGCCAATCGTTGGTCGGAAACAGCGACTGGTCGAACTGTCCATAAATGAAGGGATATTCGTAGCTCAGCCAGTTGCCCGGCTTGACGATGTTGCGCTGCGAGGACGGCCGTCTGCGTAAGCGCTGGTCCCAATCCGGCCGCGCGAGCGCCTCATTGGCGGCCTGCCCCGGGACCGTCTGCAGCGGCGCAAATGCGTGCCGCCCTTCAAGAATGGCCGGATTGACGAAATGCCCGCTGCGCTCGCGCGAAATCAGATACCCCTCCTCCACCAGTTGCTGGTAAGCGAGCACGACCGTATTGCGAGCTACACTTAATTGATCCGCCAGCTCGCGGCTGGACGGCAAGGCGTGATCCGGCAACAGTTGGCCATCCAGAATCGCAGCCACCAGCATCTGGCGAATCTGGCCTTGGAGGCTCATATTCGACTCGGGTGAACGCTGGAACCGCTGGCTCCATAGCGCCATCGAGGTGCGACTTGCCATGCTTTCTCCTGTTTTTTGTAGGCGGAGCCCGCTCGCACGAAGGCAGACACCGGCATTGTGGACGCGCAAAAAAACGCCTGCCAGCCTCGCCGGGCCGCTGCTGCCGGGACCGGCGCACTGGCCCATTCTGGTGCAGCAGTGTGGACTCAACGATGAGCCACGTCTGGCCCTAACCCGCAACATTTTTTACTGACGATACTCGCATCACCCCCTTGCCGGCGATTGGGACAAGCCCCCGTCGGCGCGGGCTGGATTCACGTGTATTCGCGTACCTACACGGCCATTCTGGAGACCTAAGATGAGAAGCGATACCCCCAAAAAGCTGTCCCGCTGGTTCGGCCATCTGACGCGCCGTATAACGGTGGCGGCCCTCGCGGCGCTCGCCTGCGTGGCGGCGCCCACCAGTAGCTACGCGCAGGACAAGGAGGTCACCATAGCCTATCAGCAGATCGTCGACCCATGGGTCGTCGCGATCGCCAGCGGCTCGATCGAGAAGGAGACGGGCTACAAGATCAACTGGCGGCAGTTCGAATCCGGCGCGAAAGTCGCGACCGCGATGGCGTCAGGGGACGTCAAAGTCGGCGTGATCGGCTCGAGCCCGCTCGCCGCCGCGGTCAGCCAGGGGCTCGACCTGCAACTCTTCTGGATTCTGGACAACATCAACCAGGCCGAAGCGATGGTCGTACGCAACGGCTCCGGCATCACCAAGCCGTCTGATCTGAAGGGCAAGACGATCGGCGTGCCGTTCGTGTCGACGACGCACTACCACACCATGTTCGCGCTGCAGCATTGGGGCATCAATCCGTCGGAGGTAAAGATCCTCAACATGCAGCCGAACCAGCTGGTCGCGGCGTGGGAGCGCGGCGATATCGATGCGGCCTATGTCTGGGACCCGGCGCTGGCGGAGTTGAAGAAGAGCGGCAAGGTCCTGATCACGTCCGGCGACCTGTCGAAGCTTGGCAAACCGACTTTCGACGGAATCGCTGTCGATCGCCAATGGGGCGAGGCGCATAAGGACTTCATGGCAAAACTCGTGAGAGCCATCGCCGATGCGGACGATCAATACCGCAAGAACACCGCGCAGTGGAATGCCACCTCGCCGCAGGCCGTCGCCATCGCCAAGATGATCGGCGGCTCGCCGGCCGATGTGCCGGAGTCGCTCTCGCTCTATGCCTTCCCGACGCTCCAGGAGCAGGTCTCCTCGCAATGGCTGGGCGGCGGCAGTGCCGGCCGCGCAACGTTCGCGCTGAAAGACACGGCCAATTTCCTGAAGGATCAGAAACAGATCAGCACGGTGTTGCCCGATTACTCGAAGTTCGTGACGCCGGTTTATGCCGAAGCGGCAATGAAACTCAAATGACGTAGGCCGGTTTTGTCGATTCAGGAGGCAACATGGAAAGCATGAGAGTCAAGAATGTGAGCGTGGTCTTTCCGGGCCGCAAGCCCGGCCAGACGGTGCATGCGCTCGACGACATCAATCTGACGATCAACTCGGGCGACTTCGTCGTCGCGCTCGGTGCATCGGGTTGTGGCAAGACCACCCTGCTCTCGCTCATGGCGGGCTTCATCGCGCCGACCAGCGGCGAGTTACTGCTCGGCGGTTCGCCGATCGCCGGACCCGGCGCCGACCGTGGCGTCGTGTTCCAGAAGCATGCCCTGTTGCCCTGGCTCAACGTGATCGACAACGCCGAATTCGGCCTGAAGCTTCAGGGCGTGCCGAAAACGCAGCGGCGCGAGATCGCCGCGCGCAATCTCGCGCTGGTCGGCTTGCAGGACTTTCACAAGCACATGATCTATCAGCTCTCCGGCGGGATGCAGCAGCGCGTCGGCATCGCCCGCGCGCTGACCTGCGACCCCGCCATGCTGCTGATGGACGAGCCAATGGCCGCGCTCGATGCGCTGACCCGCGAAACCATTCAGGAACTGCTGCTCGATGTCTGGACGAAAACCAACAAGATGTTCTTCTTCATCACGCACAGCGTCGAGGAAGCGCTCTTTCTGGCCAGCCACCTGGTCGTGATGTCGCCGCGTCCCGGGCGCATCACGCACACCTATGAACTGGATTTCAATCGACGCTTTCTGGAGACGCGCGACGCGCGCGCCATCAAGTCGAGCCCCGATTTCATCGAGATGCGCGAGCGCGTACTCAGCATCATTTACGGCGACGAGAAAATGCACAGCGCCGAAGCCGAGGTGACACATGTTTAGTTCAAAACGGGCTCATGCACTGGCGCACGGCCAGCACGCCCCACAGGGATCGGACACGCCGATCGAGCCACCGCGCACACCCGGTCGACGCCCCGGGCTGCTCGCCAAGAAACCCGCCAAGCCAGGCGACACATTCGGCGTACCCGGCCAGGGCAGCAGCGTCGTCGCGAGCCTCGTGACCGTCGCCGCATTTATCGGACTGTGGTTTGTCGCGACTAACCTTCACTGGATCAAGCCGCTCTTTCTGCCATCGCCGCAAGCGGTGTACGCCAAGTTCATCTACGTCGCCACGGAGGGTTTCGCCAACTCGACGCTCGCGCAGCACACCGGCATCAGCTTACTGCGCGTGTTCGGCGCCTTCGCGCTCGCCTGCGTGACCGCCATTCCAATCGGCGTGATGATGGGCGTCTCGCGTTTTGCGCGGGGTATCTTCGATCCGCCCATCGAGTTCTATCGTCCGCTTCCGCCGCTCGCCTATTTGCCGCTCATCATCATCTGGTTCGGCATTGGTGAATTCTCCAAAGTCTTTCTCATCTACCTCGCCATCTTCGCGCCGCTCGCCATCGCCGCGCGATCCGGCGTCCGTTCCGTGTCGATCGAACAGATTCATGCGGCCTATTCGATGGGCGCCTCGCGCACGCAGGTGGTGTTGTATGTGATCCTGAAATCGGCGCTGCCGGAGATTTTCACGGGTATGCGGATCGGCATTGGCGTCGGCTGGACGACCCTGGTCGCCGCGGAAATGGTGGCGTCGACGAGTGGCCTCGGCTTCATGGTGCTCAACGCCGCGGAGTTTCTCGCCAGCGACGTGGTGATCATGGGCATTATCGTCATCGGCTTCTTTGCTCTGTGCTTTGACTTGTTGATGCGCCACCTCGAACGCGTGCTGGTGCCGTGGAAAGGCCGGGTTTGATTGCTAAGCGTGATTGATTGAAAGCGGCCCGATAGCGGCCGCTTTCGCCGCATCCGCATCGCGCGCGATGTCGGCCAGCTGATCGGGTTCGAGGCGCAAGCCGCGACTAGGAGGAAATAGCTTTAGCGCCATACCGCGCCCCGTGCCAGCTTGGACTCAGCGATTGGCGGCGGCTGGTACTACGCGGCTAGCGGTACCCTCCGCAATACTTCAGCTGTCTGTTATCGCTGGAGGGCAGCATGAATTCAATCGCGAAAGTCTGGTCGTTGCCGCAGGTGCGTCATGAAGCGCTGCGCATCGGCGGCGAAAAAATCCGGCGCGCGGAGATCATTGAAGTCTTCAATCCCTATACCGGCGAATTGGTCGGCACGGTGCCCAAGGCGACGCTGGCCGACGTGCAACACGCCTTTGCCTGGGCACACCAGTATCGGGCGCGGCTCACGCGCTACGAGCGCTCACAGATCCTGCTGCGCGCGGCGGACATGGTCCGCCGGCGTACCGAAGAAATCGCCGATCTGATCACCGCCGAGTCCGGTCTGTGCAAGAAGGACTCGCTCTACGAAGCAGGCCGCGTCGCCGATGTCATGACGTTCGGCGCCAATGAAGCACTGAAGGACGACGGCCAGGTGTTTTCCTGCGATCTCACGCCGCACGGCAAGAAGCGCCGCGTCTACACCCAGCGCGATCCGTTGCTCGGCGTCATCTCCGCGATCACGCCGTTTAACCATCCGATGAATCAGGTTGCGCACAAAATCGTGCCCTCCATCGCGACCAACAACCGCATCGTCGTCAAACCCTCCGAGAAGGTTCCGCTGTCCACGTACCTGCTCGCGGACATCTTTTACGCGGCCGGCCTGCCACAGGAAATGCTGCAGGTCATTACCGGCGACCCGAAAGAGATCGCCGACGAACTGATCACGAACGAGCACGTCGATCTGATCACCTTCACGGGTGGCGTGCAGATCGGCAAGTACATCGCCAGCAAGATGGGTTATCGACGCGCGGTGCTCGAACTCGGCGGCAACGATCCGATCATCGTGATGGAAGACGCCGATCTGGACGAAGCCAGCACGCTTGCGGTCTCCGGCTCTTACAAGAACTCTGGCCAGCGTTGTACCGCGATCAAGCGAATCCTGGTGCATGAGGCAGTGGCCGATCGCTTCGTCGAGCTGCTCGTGGAGAAGACCCGGGCCATCCGTTATGGAGACCCCGCTGATCCAGCCACCGACATGGGCACCGTCATCGACGAAGCGGCGGCGAAATTTTTCGAAGCTCAGGTGAACGATGCGATCAGCCGCGGCGCGACCTTGCTGCTCGGCAATCTCCGCACAGGCGCGCTGTATTCGCCGACGGTACTCGATCACGTGAGCCCGGACATGCCACTCGTCAAATACGAAACCTTCGGCCCCGTGTCACCGGTGATCCGCTTTCGCGATATCGACGACGCGATCCGGATTTCCAATTCAACTGACTACGGGCTCTCGTCGTCGGTCTGCACGAATCGCCTCGATTACATCACGCGCTTTATCGCCGAACTGGAGGTGGGCAGTGTCAACGTGCGCGAAGTGCCCGGCTACCGGCTCGAGTTGACGCCGTTCGGCGGCATCAAGGATTCGGGACTTGGCTACAAGGAAGGCGTCCAGGAAGCGATGAAAAGCTTCACCAACGTGAAGACCTATTCGCTGCCTTGGGATTGAGCCGCACGCCAGTGCATTCCAGGCAGCATCGCTTTAGTTAATTTTCGAGACAAAATGTTCCGATTTCATCGCATCACCTATTGACCATCACAGGTGCATGCTCTACATTTTAGATAACCACTTTTCGGAACAAATTGTTCCGGTTTCATTAAACAGCGGAGACAAACCCTCATGAGCGATCACACCCCCATCAGCGGCCCGCAGGCCATGACCCCGTCGGAAGCTTTCGTCGAAACCCTGGCCGCGAACGGCGTGACCGACATGTTCGGGATCATGGGCTCGGCCTTCATGGACGCCATGGACATCTTCGCGCCCGCCGGCATCCGCCTCATCCCCGTGGTGCACGAGCAGGGCGCCGGCCACATGGCCGACGGCTATGCCCGCGTGTCGGGCCGCCATGGCGTGGTGATCGGCCAGAACGGCCCCGGCATCAGCAATTGCGTGACCGCCATCGCCGCGGCCTATTGGGCGCACAGCCCCGTGGTCATGATCACGCCCGAGGCCGGCACCATGGGCATCGGGCTGGGCGGCTTCCAGGAAGCGAAGCAACTCCCCATGTTCCAGGAGTTCACCAAGTATCAGGGCCACGTCACCCATCCCGCGCGCATGGCTGAGTTCACCGGCCGCTGCTTCGACCGCGCGCTGGCCGAGATGGGCCCGACCCAGCTCAACATTCCGCGCGACTACTTCTACGGCCAGATCAAGGCCGAGATTCCACAGCCGCAGCGTCTCGACCGCGGCCCCGGCGGCGATCAACGCCTGAACGAAGCGGCCGAACTGCTCGCCCAGGCCAAATTCCCCGTCATCATCTCCGGCGGCGGCGTGGTCATGGCCGATGCGATCGAGGAATGCAAGGCGCTTGCCGAGCGTCTGGGCGCGCCGGTCGTCAACAGCTACCTGCACAACGACTCCTTCCCCGCCGATCACCCGCTGTGGTGCGGCCCGCTCGGCTATCAGGGCTCCAAGGCAGCGATGAAACTGATCTCGCGCGCCGACGTTGTGATCGCGCTCGGTTCGCGTCTGGGACCGTTCGGCACGCTGCCCCAGCACGGCATGGACTACTGGCCGCAGAACGCCAAAATCATCCAGATCGATGCCGACCACAAGATGCTCGGCCTGGTGAAGAAGATCTCCGTGGGCATCTGCGGCGACGCCAAGGCCGCCGCGGTTGCACTCACGCAGCGCCTCGATGGCCGCACCCTCGCCTGCGACGCCTCGCGTGAAGAACGCGCCGGCGAAATCGCCGCCGAGAAGGCGGCATGGGAGAAGGAACTGGATGGCTGGACGCATGAGCGCGACCCCTACAGCCTGGACATGATCGAGGAGCAAAAAGGCGAGCGCACGCCCGGCGGCGGCACCTATCTGCACCCGCGCCAAGTCTTGCGCGAGCTCGAAAAAGCCATGCCGGACGACGTGATGGTCTCCACCGACATCGGCAACATCAACTCCGTGGCGAACAGCTACCTGCGATTCAAGAAGCCGCGCAGCTTCTTCGCCGCGATGAGCTGGGGCAACTGCGGCTACGCGTTCCCCACCATCATCGGCGCCAAGGTTGCGGCACCCCATCGCCCTGCGGTCTCCTATGCCGGCGACGGCGCGTGGGGCATGAGCCTGATGGAAACCATGACCTGCGTGCGTCACAACATTCCGGTTACCGCGGTGGTCTTCCACAACCGGCAATGGGGCGCCGAGAAGAAGAACCAGGTCGATTTTTACAACCGTCGCTTCGTCGCAGGTGAACTCGACAACCAGAGCTTCGCCGGCATCGCGCGCGCGATGGGCGCCGAGGGGATCACGGTGGATCGGCTCGAGGACGTCGGCCCCGCGTTGAAGCGTGCGATCGATGCACAGATGAACCATGGCAAGACCACCATCATCGAGATCATGTGCACCCGCGAGCTCGGCGATCCGTTCCGCCGCGATGCGCTGGCCAAGCCCGTGCGCCTGCTCGACAAGTACAAGGATTATGTTTGATCCGTCCGTTGTCTGACGGTCCGGGCGCCGGGAGATGAACTCCCGCTGCCCGGCGGGCCGGAAACGGGATTTCCCCTGCCGTTTCCGGTCTCTTTGTTTCTGGTCTCTTTGTTTCTGGTCTCTTTGTTTCTGGTCTCTTTGTTTTCGCGTCGCTTTGTTTTCGGGTGTTTGGTTTTCGGGTGTTTGGTTTTCGGGTGTTTGGTTTTCGGGTGTTTGGTTTTCGGGTGTTTTGTTTTCGGGTGTTTTGTTTTCGGCTGTTTTGTTTTCGCACCGCATTCGTTGGCCGCCTGCTTCGTCTCCTGCCGCCTTCGTTTGCTGCTCCCCCTTTTTCAACTGTGACCGCCGCCCCGTGCCATGAAAGCTATCAATCGCATCATCGAGCGCGCCCGCACTTCGCAAAGACGCATCGTGCTCTGCGAAGCGGAAGATCCCCGCATGCTGGAGGCCGCGCAACGCGCCACACGTGAAGGCATCGCCCGCATCGTGCTAGTGGGTCCAAGCGCGCACATTCGCGCGGCGGCTGCCGAGCAAAACATCGAACTGTCCGGCATGGAGTTGGTGGATCCTGCCGTCTCGCCGCTCGCCGAGTCCTTTAGCGAGGAACTCTTCGCACTGCGCCGCAAGAAAGGCATGACGCTGGACGAAGCGAAGCAGGAAATCCTCAAGCCCCTCTGCTTCGCCAACCTGATGGTGCGGCTCGGTCACGCCGACGGCTCGGTGGCCGGCTCCGTCCACACGACCGCCGACGTGGTCCGCACGGCGATCCAGATCATCGGCATCCATCCGTCGTTCAAGCTGGTGTCGAGTTTCTTCCTGATGATGCTGTGCGAGCCCTTTCACACGCTCAAAGGCGGCCTGATTTTCTCCGACTGCGGGCTGGTAGTGGATCCGGACGCGGGTGAGTTGGCCCAGATCGCAATGG
Source organism: Burkholderia sp. GAS332 (assembly GCA_900142905.1). Lineage (NCBI taxonomy): Bacteria > Pseudomonadati > Pseudomonadota > Betaproteobacteria > Burkholderiales > Burkholderiaceae > Burkholderia > Burkholderia sp. GAS332. Next base: position 2,293,774 of record FSRV01000002.1, read on the forward strand.
CGGCGGCCGACAGCGCGCAAAGCCTGTTGATGGAAGAACCGCGCGTGGCCATGCTGTCATTCTCGACGAGCGGTAGTGCCCACCACGCAGCAGTCGACAAAGTCGTGGAAGCGACGCGCCAGGTGAGAGCCCAGCGTCCGCATCTCGCGATCGACGGCGACGTGCAACTGGACGCGGCACTCGTGTCCGAGATTGCGATGCGCAAGATCGAGCATTCGCAGGTGCACGGACACGCCAATGTGCTGATTTTCCCCAGCCTGGAGGCCGGCAATATCGGCTACAAGCTGGCTGAGCGGATCGGCGATGCGAAGGCAATCGGGCCGTTGTTGCAGGGTCTGAAAAAGCCGGCCAACGATCTTTCGCGTGGGTGCAGTGCGGACGATATCTACTTCGTGATCGCCGTGACTGCTGTGCAAGCGCAAACCGCAGAAGCATCGCTGGATGCACACACGACGCCGCTTGCGTCGTGACGCTTGCGGGTGAGCCGGCTACCGGTACTCGTCAATCTCGATGGTGCCGCCCATCTCTTCCATCATCGCGCGAATGTCGTCAGGCACATCGGGCACGCGGTCACCGGTTTCGTTGTGCCAGTAGCACCAGAAAGACATCTTCGTTTCGTCATGGCAAACGAGATCGCGCAGGCCGGCACGCGGCAATAAAAGCCGATCCGTCAGGTATCGCAAATGCGGTGTGAGATGATCGCTGTACACCGCAGACTCGCTTTTTACCGCCCACAAACCCAATTTCCCGGGGCGGGTGCTGAGCTTGCCGGAGGGATATAAAAAGGGCTTTCCTTTTGTGATTGTGGAATCCGGGGGAATACCAAAATACTCGGTCCAGAAGTCCGGCACTACAACATCACCCGAGATGATAAAAGTTGCGTGCGCCAGCGCGTGCGCTCGCACCTTTGGTGTTTGGTTAGGGTGCGTAGTCATGGATATTGTCATCGAGGATTTTGCCGTTGAATTCGACGCTGCCATCATTATGGAAGAGAACGTTTCTTGCCATCGAGAAGATGCAGTTCCAGTTCGCATTGAGGGGCGTAGCAAGATCCGCGTAAAGCCGCGGTTGCGGCGCTGCGACTGGGAAGCCGTAAGCCCGCTTATATCCGCTAGCCTTTGCGGGCCCTCCCACCCCCACCGATCCATCCCACAATCTCCGCGAACAGCTTCATGTCGGGCGGCACGGAAAGGTCCACCGCCAGACAACGTCGGTAATACGGGCTGAGATCCAGCCCGACACCCAAACCCAGCACCTCCACGTCGCGCGAAGCTTCATGGCGCGCCACGACGGCCTTGAGATGGTTGTCGAGATAGAAGGCGTCGTTGGCCTGGCCCGTCGCACTGTCCATGGGGCTGCCATCCGAGATCACAATCAGGATTCGTCTCGCTTCGGGACGGGCGACGAGACGCCCGCAGGCCCAGTCGACCGCTTCGCCATCCACGCCCTCGCGAAACAGGTCCGCCTTGAAGAGCGCGGCAATATCGGCGCGAGCGCGTCGCCAACTGCGGTCGGCGTCCTTGAACACTAGATGAGACAGTTCATTGAGCCGCCCCGGATGCGGCGGCCGGCCATGCGCCAGCCACTCGAGCCGGGCCCGGCCGCCATTCCAGGCCCCGGTGGTGAACCCTAATACCTCGGTGGTCACGCCCGCCTGGTCGAGCGCGCGCGTGAGGATGTCCACCATGGTCGCCACCGGCTCGATATGCGCTTTCATCGAGCCCGAGCAATCGATCAGGAAGCCGACTATGCAGTCCGCCATGAGCGTGTTGCGCTCCAACCGGAACAGGCGCCGTTCAGCTGGAGAACTGACCAGTTGCGCGAGGCGCCGTCCGTCGATGCGGCCATGCTCTTCACCGAACGACCAGCCATCGCGTTGCGAGATCGCCAGCGCCGCCTTCAGCGCGTGCGCGAGCCGCGCCACGTTGATGCCCTGGGCCGCGACGCGTTCGTCGAGCCGCTCGCGAAACTCGCTGAGCAAGGCTTTGCGGACCAGCGGACCAGGCGCTATCTCGCGGTCATAGCGCGTGGTAAAGGCCCGATAGCCCTGCTCCGAAGCTTCTAGCACGCGACTCTCGCCGGTCAGTGCGACGGCCATGTCCTTGTACTCGTCGTCCTCGACGTCGAACCAGAGCGAGAACGCCGTGCGCGGGGCCTTGTCGTCGCTCTCCTGCGGGTCATCTTGCGCATCGTCCAGCGCCTCGGCGCGGACGGCACGGATCATGTCGCCCACGAGCCTTGCCAGTTCGAGCGCATGGATAGCGAACGCGTCCTGCTCCTGCCGATGCCGGCGCAAGCCCGCCAGCGACACGCCCAGCACCGGCACGATGGCCGCGCGCGTGGCTTCGATCAGGCCTTCGGTCTCTTCGAGTACGGGCCAGCCCGTCAGCCGCGACCACGCAATCTGCGCCACCGTGTACAGAAGAATGCCGAGATGGTCCTCGGCCAGCCCGGAGCGGTAGAAAGCCTGCGACCAGGCCTCGAAACGATCGCGCAGATTCTGCACCAGGCCCGGCATGCCGGGCGGGGTCTGTGTTTCGCACCGCAATTGCTCGAGCAGTTCGAACACCAGGCGTTCGACGCGATCGGTCGGGCATAGCCGACTGTGCAACGCCGCGTCGGAGTGCATGAGTCGCAGAGCCACGCCATCGGCGGCGCCGCGCAGGGAAGCGAAATCGTCTTGCTGCGGGTCGGTGCGCAGATGGGGCGCGTGCAGGTGCAATGGCCGAAGATCGCGGCACAACCGGCCCTCGCGGTAGTGCAATGAGGCGTCGCCGGTTAGCGCACGCACGGCGGCAGCGCACAGCGCCTCGCGCTGCTCCGCGCGGAGGGTCGCTTGCCGCTGGGTCGACTGGTCCTCGGCCGCTTGCCGAAGGGCCGCCTGGCTCGGTGGCGCTTGCCGAACGGCCGCCTCATCCGAGGCCGCTTGGCGCAGTACCGCCTCGCCCGGATCCGATTGCCGCGAGACCGCCTGCCTGTCCAAGGCCATCAGCGCGAACCCGCAGCGTGGTCTTCAACGTTCGCGTTGGCCTCGAGCTCAGTCCCAAAACAGCGCTGGAAATACTCAGCCACGATTGAGCGCTCGGCCTCATCGCACTTGTTCAGGAAGGTCAGACGAAACGCCATCGCAGGATCGCGGAAGATCTGACAGTTCTCCGCCCAGTTGATCACCGTGCGCGGCGACATCAGCGTCGACAGGTCGCCGCTGGCAAAGCCCTTGCGCGTGAGTTCCGCCACACTCACCATCGACTCGATCAGCGCGCGTCCCGCCTCGTCAGCGAGTTCCGGTACGCGCGCCAGCACGATGCCGGCCTCTTCCGCGCGCGGCAGATAGTTGAGCGTGGCCACCACGTTCCAGCGGTCCATTTGCGCGTGATTCAGCACCTGCGTGCCGTGATACAAGCCGTTCAAATTGCCCAGCCCCACCGTGTTGGTGGTGGCGAACATGCGAAAGTACGGATGCGGATGAATCACGCGGTTCTGGTCGAGCAAGGTGAACTTGCCGTCGCGTTCGAGAATGCGCTGGATCACGAACATCACATCGGGACGCCCCGCATCGTATTCGTCGAAGATCAGGGCGACCGGGCGCTGCAATGCCCATGGCACGATTCCCTCCTGAAACTCGGTGACCTGCAGGTCGTCGCGCACCACGATCGCGTCTTTGCCGACCAGATCGAGGCGGCTGATATGGCCGTCGAGATTCACGCGCACGCACGGCCAGTTAAGCCGCGCCGCGACCTGCTCGATATGCGTCGATTTGCCGGTGCCGTGCAAGCCCTGCACCATCACCCGGCGGTCGCGGCTGAAGCCGGCCAGAATCGCCAGCGTCACTTCCGGATTGAAGCGGTAGACCTCGTCGATCTCCGGCACGTGGTCGTCGCGCTCGCTGAAAGCAGGCACCATGAGGCTCGAATCGATGCCGAAAACGCTGCGTACCGCGACCATTCTGTCGGGTTTGCCAGTCACGATATCAGTCACTTCATTCTCCTCCCCACTACGGGGATATTCGTTCCGCGCTGCCGGGCGACGATGTTAATTTTCGGTACATTTTGTTCCGTTTTTATTATAAACAGAATCTGGCGCCGTGGGCGACGCGCTTCATCCGCATCGACCCGGCGAGCCGCGCCGTCAACGCGCCGTTGCCATCTCGTCGAAGGGTTTCGCGCGTCGTTCCATCGCGCGCGCGGCCCATGCCGAGAGCAGCGCCGACAAAATCACGTAGACGCACACGTACCAAGGCTTGCCACCATTCAGGCGCAGCAGCGCCGTCGCGATGATCGGCGTGAGGCCGCTCGCGAAGATGCCCGAAAACTGATACACGAACGAGATGCCGGTATAACGCACCTCAGGGTCGAACAGTTCGGCAAAGAGCGCCGCTTCCGGTCCATAGACCATGGCGTAGAAGATGCCGAAGGGGATCACGATGCCGAGCCAGACGGCGAGCGTATTGCCGGCCTGCGTCTCCATCAGCCAGAACGCCGGCAGCACCGAAGCGCCGCAGATCAGCGAGCCCCAGCGATACACGCGCGCGCGTCCCATCAGGTCCGACATCCTGCCGAAGAACGGAATGAAGAAACACATCACCATCGCCGCGATCATCACCCCGGTGAGCGCTTCCGTGCGGCTCATCGAAAGACGTTGCGTGAGGTAGCCGATCATGAACACCGCGAAGATGTTGAAAAACACGCCGTCGATCCAGCGTGCGCCCATGCCGAGCAGCACCGAACTGCGATAGCGCGTGATCATGTCGACGAAGGGGATTTTCACGTCACGGCGGTTGCGCTTGAGCGCGAGAAACTCGGGCGTCTCCATCACCTTGAGGCGGATGTAGAGGCCGAGCACCACGAGCAGCAACGAACCGGCAAACGCGACCCGCCAGCCCCACGAGAGGAATGCCGCTTCCGGCAGCAGCCGCGAAATGCCCGCGACGATGCCCGAGGCGAGGCACAAGCCAATCGACAAGCCGATCTGCGGCAAGCTTGCGTACAGGCCGCGCCGGTTCGGCGGCGCATATTCATAGGCCATCAGCACCGCGCCGCCCCATTCACCACCGAGCCCGATACCCTGCAACACGCGCAAGAAGAGCAGCAGAATGGGCGCCCAGATGCCGATCTGAGCGAAGGTCGGCACGAAGGCGACGCCCGCCGTCGAAATCCCCATGATGATGAGCGTGCAAATCAAAGCGGACTTGCGTCCAACCTTGTCGCCGAAGTGACCGAAGATCACACCGCCGAGCGGCCGCGTCACGAAGCCGACGGCGAACGTGCCGTAGGCCAGCATCGTCGAGACGAGCGGATCGTGGGCAGGAAAGTACAGCTTGTTGAACACAATGCCGGCCACCACGCCGTACAGAAAAAAGTCATACCATTCGACCGTCGCTCCAATCACGCTCGCGAATGCAACGCGGCGTATCACCCGCTTATCGATTGCCATAGCGCCTCCTCCAATGGATGGCCGCGCGCCGTCCCGGCAACGCAGCACTTTTGAGCCCCTGCCTGTCTCCTCCTGGGGGCACGAATTCGCCGCCTGCACGCTGCTGTTATCGACTTCGAATGCAGCGAGTCAGGTGGCGTTCGAATGACTTCCTGCGACGACTTCACTTCGTTGCTTCTGCTTTCGCCTTTGCGTCGGCTTTTGCGTCGGCGTTTGCGTCGGCGTTTGCGTCGGCGTTTGCGTCGGCGTTTGCGTCGGCGTTTGCGTCAGTAATGCGCTTCCATGCTCTGCGATTGCACTTGCCCGGCCAGCCGGTCGCCGGCGCGGGCATCCTCGAGAATCATGCTGGACGCCTTTTCAGCGACCATCACAATCGGTACGTTGGTATTGCCGGAGACCAGCGTCGGCATGATCGAGCAATCGACCACCCGCAATCCTTGCGTGCCATACACGCGCAACCGTTCGTCGACCACCGCGCCCGGATCGCTCGCAACGCCCATCTTCGCGGTGCCCGACGGATGAAAGATCGTCTGGCCGTATTCGCGGCAAAAGTGCAGTAACTCGTCGTCGCTTTGCGCCTGCGGGCCAGGACGCACTTCACGTTTCATCAGCGATGCCATGGGCTCCGTGGCGGCAACGCGCCGCGCGAAACGCACGCCCGCGACCGTCGTGCGGCGGTCGAGATCGGTCGCCAGATAATTCGGCTGGATCGACGGTGCGTCGTGCATGTCGCCCGAGCGGATCCGCACGCTGCCGCGCGACTCCGGGCGCAACTGGCAGATCGAATAGGTGCAGCCTGGAAACGCGTGGACATCGCCGCCCGCGGTGTCGGCTGAGAGCGTGGAGAAGTGGAACTGGATGTCGGGGGTTTTGGCTTCGTCCGGCAACGCGCGGCAGAACATACCACCCTGATTAATGCCGACGGACAGCGGCCCTTCGCGAAACAGTGCCCATTGCAGCCCCATCTTCGCGCGGCCCGTCCAAGAGTGCAGCAAGTCATTCGTCGTGATCGGCCGCGTCACTTCATAGGTCAGGCGGACTTGCAGATGGTCCTGCAGATTCTCGCCGACGCCGGCTCGATTGGCGACCACCGGAATACCGAACTCATTGAGCAGTTTCGCCGGTCCGACGCCCGACACCTGCAGCAATTGCGGCGACTGCAGCGCGCCGGCCGTCAGCACCACCTCGCGGTGCGCGCGCACTTCGTGCTCCTTGCCGTGCTGCACATAGCGAATACCCGTAGCACGCGTGCCTTCGAAGAGAATCTTCGACGCCAGCGCATCGGTCTCGATCTGCAGATTCGGACGCTTGCGCGCGGGTTTGAGGTAAGCGACTGCCGTCGAACAACGCCAGCCATGCCGCGTGGTCAACTGGTAGTATCCGACCCCTTCCTGATCGCCCTGATTGAAGTCGTCGACCGTAGGGACGCCCAGGCGATTCGACGCCGCGATAAACGCATCCACGAGTTCGTGGCGCTGCTTGATCGTGGAGGCCCACAACGGACCGTCAACGCCCCGTGTCGGCGATTCGCCGAGCTCGTTGTGTTCGAGCCGCCGGAAATAAGGCAAGCATTCCTTCCAACTCCAGCCACGATTGCCGAGTGCCGCCCAGTGGTCGTAATCCTCTTTCTGACCGCGGATGTAGATCAGCCCGTTGATGGAACTGCAGCCGCCCAAGGTACGCCCGCGCGGCCAGTAGAGCTTGCGGCCGTGCATGTTCGGATCCGGGTCGGTGTAAAAGCCCCAGTTGTAGACCGGATGAAACATGGTCTTGCCGTAACCGATCGGGATATGGATCCACAGAAAGCGGTCAGGCGGACCTGCTTCGAGCAGGCATACCGAGTAGCGTCCATTTTCAGAGAGACGGTTGGCGAGGACACAACCCGCCGATCCCGCGCCGACGACTACGTAGTCGAAACTCCGTACCATTGATGTCTCCGTGCCGATTCCATTATTTTCAAAACCGGATCATTTCGTCTCAATTTATTGGATGAGAGTTTCGACTTCAAGCAAATCCGGTTACGATTGATTAATCCGGTACGAAAACCGACTTTTTCGTTTCACTATTCGATCTGTCCGCGCGCGTTCATCTGGGTTGTCACTGATCCGTTCGGGCTGCAATCCCCTTCATCCGCCTCGGGAAGGCCCATGAGAGACACCACGCTGCTCCCCTCACCCGCTCAAGAGCCCGCCGACGACACCCGCGTCCTGCGCGCGCTCAGCGTGCTGGAACAACTTGCCTCCGCCGGACAACCGTCGTCACTCTCCCAGTTGTCCTCACGTCTGCAGATTCCGAAGGCAACCTTGATGCGTCTGATCGAATCGCTCGAAGCACGCGGTTACGTCACGCACATGCCGGACTCGCGCGGCGCCGATCGCGCCATTGCGCTCGGGCCACGCGCCGCGCAACTCGCCCTGACCACACTCGCGAACAGCACGTTTACGCGGGCTTGCCGCTCGCTGCTGCGCACGCTCGTGGAGACGCTCGGCGAGACCTGCAATCTCACCGTGCTCGACGGCGATACCGTGCTGTACGTCGAGCGCGTCGAGACGAGCGAACCCCTGCGTCTGCACCTGCAACCGGGCACGCGCGTCCCCCTGCATTGCACCGCCAGCGGCAAGCTGTTTCTTTCGCAGATGACGCCGGCCGAGCGCGGACTCGTCATCCGGCGCTTGTCGCTCAAATCGATGACGTACCGCACCCTGACCGATGTCGATCTGCTGGAAGCGGAACTCGACCGCCTTGCCATGCGCGGTATCGGCGTCGACAACGAGGAGTTCGTGCGCGGGATGGTGGCGGTCGCGGTACCGGTGCGCCACGTCGAGGATGGCCGTGTGCTCGCGGCGTTGGCCGTTCATTCACCCACGGCGCGGTCCAGCTTGGAGGATCTGTTGAAAGCGGTGCCGAAGCTCAAGGAGATCGCCTTGCGCATCGGACCGTTGCTTCAGCCTGCTACGACGACAACGGCGGCGGCGGCCGTGTCGAAGTAGCGAGGACGTGGCGCCCGCTTGTCATGAGCAAGGTGCAGCGGCGATCGCGAACGACCTACCGCTGCACGTCAAACAACACGCGTTAGACAGGCCTCAATGGGTGCGAGGCTGATAGTCCGCGAATTCCGCATCCGCTCCATTCGCGCGGCGTTTGCGGGCCCGCCAGGCATACGCCACGAGCAGCACGCCGAGACTCACCACGCCGAGCCACAGCGGCGTGCGCTGATCCGGTATGAACGCCATCGCCACCAGAATACCGACCATACCGACAATCGCGAAACAGGTCAGATACGGATAGCACCACATCCTCACGCGCAACTTCTCCGGCGCTTCGCGCTCAAGGCGAGCGCGCAGTTTCAGTTGCGACACGGCGATCAGCACGTAGACGAAAATGGCTACAGTCCCGTATGAATTGACAAGGAAGGCGAACACCGTGTCGGGCGATACGTAAGACATGACGACCGACACATAGCCAAACAAGGTGCCGACCAGAATCGCGCGAACGGGGACGCCGCGGCGATTGACCTTGGCGAGCCCGGCCGGTGCGTCGCCGTGGCGGGTCAGCGCAAAAATCATCCGCGACGCTGCGTAAAGGCCGGAATTGAGCGCGGACAGCACTGCGGTCAACACGATCGCATTCATGACATTGGCGGCGGCCGGGATACCCATTGCACTGAGCGCGCTCACATACGGCGTGGCCATACCCGGCGAATTCCAAGGCACCAGCGCAACCACGAGCATGATCGAGCCGACATAGAAAATCAGCACGCGGGTGATCACCGAATTGGTGGCCTTGGCGACGGCCTTGACCGGTTCATGCGCTTCGGCGGCGGCAATGGTGACGATCTCGGCGCCGAAGTAAAACCCCGTCGCCGCAACAGCGCCGCTCAGCACAGGCCCGATCCCCTTCGGCATCAAGCCGCCGTGCGAAAGCAGCGTCGGTATCACCGCGGTGGTGTGCATCGACGCGGGCCACAGACCCAGTACATAGAGCCCGCCGAGGAACAGGAACACGACGATCGCCGCCACCTTGATGGACGCGAACCAGAACTCGAACTCCCCGTAGCTGCCCACCGAGATCAGGTTGGTCGCGGTCAACACGACCAGCAACACGAGACTGATCGCCCACGCCGGCGTATCCGGCAGCCAGAATTGAACCAGTTTCGCGCCGGCCACCGCCTCGACGGCCACGACGATGACCCAGAAATACCAATACATCCACCCAGTCAGAAAGCCGGCCAGTTTGCCCGGCCCGCGCTTACCGGCAAAGGCGAGGCGCGCGTACTCATAAAACGAGCCCACCGCCGGCATGGCGCACGCCATTTCTCCGAGCATGCGCATGACGAGCACGATCAGGCCGCCGGTAATCAGAAACGACAGAACCGCCGCCGGGCCGGCCTGCCGGACCACGACACCGCTGCCGACAAACAGGCCCGCGCCGATCACGCCGCCCAGCGCGATCATGGTCATGTGGCGCTCCTTGAGGCCGGTCTTCAGTTCACTTTTATTCGATACTTCCATGTCACCTCCACATCCTGTTGATGCCGGCGCCGGTCGCGCGGGCTTGCATGCAGGGCTGCGTGCATTCCCGGGACCTGAACGCCGTCAATTCGGATCGAGTGAGGACGCTTATGCGCCTCGCTATATATTGTGTTTTTTCTTATGACTTAACGCGCAGACCTGTCTGGCTGCGCAGCGTCGTGCGCGTAAGGCACGACGACCGGCGAATCACGTGCCGCGGGTGGCGCGGCACGCAGGCCGCGTTCAAGGTTTCTCGTCGCGCCGGAAATACAACTGGTAGAGCATCCGTTGTCCGATGCGACGGAACGGTGCGAACGGATGGCCGGGCAACTGGGAAGTGAAGATCGGCAGCGTCTGCTTCGCCCCTTTACCCGCGATCCGTTCGGCGAGCCGGCGTCCCGCCTGCTGGGAATAGGACACGCCATTGCCACCATAGCCCAACGCGTAAAACACCGACTGCTTCGGATCCGGCTGACACACGCGCGGCATCATGTCGTGGCTCACATCCACCCAGCCCCACCATGAATAGTCGATCTGGACACCGCGCAACGCCGGGAACTTGCGGCCCATCCCTTCGACGAGCAACTCGTAATGGCGCGGATTCGGCGCATCCGCTCCGGTGATCGCGCTGCGGCTGCCGATCTGCAGCCGGTTGTCCGGCAGGAAGCGGTAGTAGAAACGCAAAGTGCGCGTATCGGTGAGCACCTGGGTCGTTCGAAAATTGCAGGCGGCGATTTCCTGCTGCGTGAGCGGACGCGTCACCATCGAATTCGACAGGATCGGCATCACTCGGCTCGTCAGCGAGGGATGGAGGTTCGGCGCTGTATAGGCGCCGGTCGCGATACCCACGGAGCGGGCCCGCACGATGCCACCCGGCGTGCGCAGATGATGAATGCCGTTGATGGTTTCCCAACCGATCACCGGGCTCGCCGGATGAACGCGCGCGCCCGCTTCGCGCGCCAGCCGCAGATAGCCATAGGCGAGTTTCAACGCGTGGATGCCGATACCTTCGGGTTCGTGAAGCGCGCCGGCCGCCTCGCTATCGTTGACGTACTCGCGGCGGAACGTGGCCTGATCGATAAGCTCGGACGGGTAGCCGAACACGTCTTTCCAGACTTTGGCTTCGGCGGCGAGTTTGGCCATCATGCGCGGCCGGTGCGCGATCAGAAAGTGGCCGCCCGGCTGCGGATCGCAATCGATCTCGGCCACCAGCGACTTGAAGTTGTCGAACCCTTCCTGGATCTCGTCGTGCATTTTCAACGCGACGTCTTTACCCCAGCGTTCGATCCATTGGGAACGTGACAGACGACCCGACGCATTCTGCCCTTGTCCGCCATTGCGGCTGCTGCAGCCCCAACTGGTTTTGTTGGCCTCTAGCACCATCGCCTTGATGCCATGCTCGCGCGCGAGACAAAGCGCCGTCGCGAGTCCCGTATAGCCTGCGCCGATGATCGCCACGTCCACGTCGATGTCTTTCGTGATCGGACCATCGTCGGGCGGCGGCGTGCCGGCAGTCGCGACCCAATAGGTCGGTGCGTATTGCTTGCCGTGCCCCGGCCCCGGCGAGACCAGCGGGTCGTATCTCGGGTCATATTGCGTCGCGCTGTCCCGCTCTGCAGACAGACCTTCGCCAACCCGTGTGATGACACTTTGCGCCATGTGAAGCTCCTCGTCGGCGTCAAACGTTCTGCTTCGGACGTTCCTTGCGGAACGCGCGCTTGACTGCGATCAGACCATCGCGGAACTCAAAGAGATCGCACCCTTCCGCTTCGATGCGCCAGCCTTCCGCATGCGTCCCCGTGAACACCCATTCGGACACACCACGCTCCCCGATGACGTAATGACGGCCCTTTCCCCAATGCGCATCCGGGAAGGTCTTAAAGACCGTTTCGAATGCGGCGCGCACCGCGTCGCGACCCACGAAACGCGCACCGTAGACTTCGCTTCCGCCAGCGGCATCGAACACGCAGTCTTCGGTCATGAAGCTCATCAGTGCATTGGCGTCGTGACGGTTGAACGCATCGGAAAAGGCTGCGAGCGTGTCCGCGGTCACCTTCGCTGCGGACGTTTCTGTTGTGGCCATGCATGTCTCCTGCTCAGTGAATTGGGCTAAGCCTCGTGAGCTCGCCTGAACGGCGAACTCTCACTGAAAAGTGTAAGTTTCGGGTGACCTCCACGGTAGGGCCAGTGCGCTGGTTTCGCCTGGTGCAGTGTGTAGCGGGGGCACGTGGGTTGGCTGGCCGCGAACCGAGGTTTTCGGATGCGGGCCGTTGGTGTGCGTGGTGTGCGTGGTGTGCGTGGTGCGCTTGGTGCGCTTGGTGCGCTTGGTGCGCTTGGTGCGCTTGGTGCGCTTGGTGCGCTTGGTGCGACTAGCGTCATTCGCACCATCAGCGCGGCACGCTGGCGCTAGTTCAACGCTTGCGTGCTTTCGAGGCAGCGCTTCACGGTACGCTCGTCTTCGTCGGTGAAGCGGCCGATCAGGACGATCGTCGACTCGGCCGCTGCCTTCCCTGCAAAAGGCGTGATCAGAATGCGGCCACCGACCACATGAAGTTCCTGCGGAGAAGCATCCTGGTCGAGCCAGACAATGCCCTTCGCTCTCAATAGCGGAACAGAGAGGCTGCGAAACACCTCTCTGAGTTTCTTCCTGTCGAGGCGGAAGTCCGATCGAAAGGAAAAGCTGCAGATGTCCTGATGGCTATTGAAACGCTCGCCCGCCGCGAGGGCCTGCTCACCGGTGCGATGGCGAGGCGCGACACTCGCGTCGAAGATCAACTCCAGCGGGATGGATCCGTTTACCGCGTCGAGCAGGATGGCCGTGGTCGCCAGCGACGACACCGCTGCTGCCGCCACCGCTTTTTCCTGCTCAGTGACGAGATCTGTCTTGGTGAGCACGAGCGCCGTGGCGCCCGCGATCTGCCGGCGCACAATATCGCCGACATACGGATCGCGCAACGTGGCGCCGATTCGCTCCGTATCGACTGCCACGATAATCCCGACCAACCTGAAGCTCCGGTCGAGCAAGCCGATCTGCGCGATCTTCACAGGATCGGACACGCCACTGGCTTCGATGATCAACAACTCGGGACGCTCCGGACGCGTGCTGATTGCCACGAGCGCGTCGACCAGGCGGCCACCGATGGAGCAGCAGACGCAGCCGTTCTCTAGGTTGATGACATCCTCGGTTCGTTCGCGGATCAGCGCGGCATCGATATTGACATCGCCGAAATCGTTGACCAGCACCGCCACCCGGCGCTGACCCGCGTTCGAGAGCACATGGTTGAGCAAGGTCGTCTTGCCGGCGCCCAGATAGCCGCCGAGCACGACCAGTGGAATGGGTGGCCGTGTGTTCGCGGCCGCAGCGTCACTCATTTTTCCCCGGCGACTGAAACACGCGCCCGCCCAGCACCGTCCCCCACACTTCGACGTCTTTCAACTGCTCCGCCGCGACTTCGGTCGGGTCGTCCGCCAGCACGGCGAAGTCCGCAAATTTGGCCACCTCGATACTGCCGATCAGATGGTCCATCTTGAGCGTATAGGCCGCACCCAATGTGATCGCGCGCAACGCGTCCGCCATGGGGATGCATTCGCTTGCGCCCAGCACACGACCGCTGGCAGTCTTACGCTGCACCGCGCACCAGGCGGTAAACAGCGGGCTCAACTGTGTGATCGGCGCATCCGAATGAAAGGCAAAGGGGAGCCCCAGTCGCCGCGCCGCTCCCGCCGCGTTCATCCGGTTCGCCCGGTCGGGTCCCATGGTCTGCGCGTAATGGGCGTCGCCCCAGTAGTAGATATGGTTGGAGAAAAAGTTGACGCACATGCCGAGTTTCGCTGCGCGCGCCAACTGGCTCGCGTCGGCCATCTGACAGTGCTGCAGCGTGTGGCGGTGATCGCTGCGCGGACAGGCGTCGAGCATCTTCTCGATCGTGTTCAATACGACCTCGGTAGCTTCATCGCCGTTGGTATGAATATGGAGTTGCAGCCCGGCGCGGTGAAACGGCGTGAAGACCTCCTCCAACTGGCTTGGCGGAATCAGCCACAAACCGTTCGGCTGTCCGCCGACATAACCCGGCCACCTCAGCCGCGCCGTGAAACCCTGAATCGACCCATCGACGATGAACTTGATCGGGCCGAACGTCAATTTTTCCGTGCTGTCGCGAATGGCCGACAGTACTTTTTCGACACCGCCGTCGGGGCTTCGCTGCGGAGCAAACGCCGGCACGATTCTGACCGGATACTGCGGATCGGCCGTCACTTCACGCAGGTTGCGATTGCCCAGCGCCGACAGATCATTGACCAGATCCGTCGCCGTCGTCACGCCGGCGAGTTGCGCGACCTTGCCGAAGTTCCAGATGGCCTCGGTCTTTTCACTCGCCGCAATGGAAAGCTGGCTGCCGATCACCTGGTACACGGGGAACATGGCGGCGAATTCCTGCAACTCGCCGGTTGGCTGACCCTCTTTGTCTTTGTCGATCCCATCGATGTCGGTGTTCTCGTCGATACCGGCGAGCGCCAGCATCGCGGAGTTGACGTTCATCAGGTGCACGCTCGCGTGCAGCACGACAATGGGTCGGCGAGTCGAAACCGTATCGAGTTCCTTGACCGACAAGCGGCTCGCGCCGAAGAAAATCGGATCGAAACCCCATGCGAGCAGCGGTGCCGTCGCGTCCGTCATGGCGCGTTGCGCAACGGCCAGCCGCTCGATCACCTCATCCAGCGTTTTCAGACCTCGCCACACCTTGCCGTCGGGACCGCGCCGGTCATAGTAGCCGAGATACACGGCGTCCCACATCGCGCCTTCCATCAGATGGCAATGCCCTTCGACGAGACCCGGCATCAACACCTTGTCCTTGAACGTATCGACGATCTCAGCCTCGCCCCACCGGCTGACGTCCTCCAGCGTACCGACGGAGAGAATTCTGCCGTCTCGCACCGCAACATGAGTGGCGTGCGGTTGAGCCGGATTCATCGTCAGAATCGTTCTGGCGACGAAGACGGTGATGGGACCTCGTTCAATCTGATTCATAGATAGGTGTGAATGGGTTTAGGACGCAGTCCGAACGGTCAGGACAGAGCATGCACCGGCTTACGCTTCCAACCATGATTCAGCACGACGGTCACCGCGATATTGATCACGAGACACAGCAGGCCCAGGTTGAATCCGCCGAGCTCGGCATGAAAGAGGTAAAGGATGATCGCGAGTATCTGCCCGGTCAGAATACCCGTTGCAACAGCGGACGGTTTGACTCGAAGCGAAAACAGAATGATCATCACGCCCGGGAAAAACTGGGTGATACCGTAGTACGCGGTATTGATCAGCGTGAGCATCAGATTTGGCGTCAGCAAGGTCATCACGATCGAGACCAGCAGGTAAATGACAATCACCGTTTTCGCGGTGCGTTTCTGCTTGCTCTCGGGCATCTTCGGCAACAGATTGCGCGTCACGAGCGGGCCGATGGCGAGGCAGATGCCCGTCAGCACCAGCAGACCGGAGAGCGCGGCGCCGGCCGCGACCAGACCCAGCAACCAGCCCGGCAGCAGCCGGATCGCCGCCGCAAAGAACGCTTCATTCGGCGACGCAAGGTGCAGGTTCTGACTGATCGCATAGTACGAAGCAATCACCAGAAACGGATACATCAGCATGTACAGCGGCATGGCGACCTGGGTGCGCCGGATCGTGTTCGGACTGGTGGCCGTGAAGAAAACCTGCACCGCGAACGGCATCACGTAGAACCCTAACGACTGGAACAGCATCGTGCTCATCGAGAACGTCAGTTGACTGGCGTTCATGCTATTGCTGACGTGCAGGCTCGCGGCGTGAAAAACTTCCGTGACGCCGGCTTGCCATGAGACCGCCAGCCCGGTGATCACGATCGCCGCGACCATCAGTATGTCCTTCAGAATCGCAATGTACGCCGACGCCCGCACCCCCGAAATGGCGATATAGGTGAATGCCAGCATCGCTGAGATCAGGATCAGATAGAGCGGCTGGAAATTCCAGCCGAGGCCCTTGAACGCCGCAACAAGCCCCGTGAACTGCAACTCGCCCCAAGGCAGCAAAAACAGGATCGCCGATCCGCCGACGATCACCTCCAGCGCACGGTTGCCGAAATAGCCTTTGAACAGATCGGGCAGCGTAATGGCGTTATAGCGTTTGCCGGCCTCCCAGATTTTCGGTCCGATGAAATAGCCGATGGGATAGGCCAGCAGGATATATCCCAGGAACCAGACGCCGTAGGTTGGCCCCTTGGCATAGATGCCGCCGGGAAAGCCGACCATCGTGCCAATACTGTAGATTTCGCCCGCGGCGAGGAAGAAGACCAGATACGCGCCGAACTGCCGGGACGCGACGAAGAAGTCATGAACGCTTTGCGCGCCATGCCCTTTCTTGGACCGTATCGCCAGATACAGCGAGAAGAGAATCAAACCGAGAAAGACAACGGTGGACATCCGGGCTCTCCTGCTGCGTCAGTGGGTTTGCGGAGGGGCATCGTCCGCGGGACGATCGAACAGACGCCAGCACACCTGCAGGCAGATCGACGTCAGCACAAACCACACAAAAATCCACGCGTAGATGAACGGCACACCAAGGACGAATCGATCGACCGAAGCGACCCAGGGCAGCAGGCCTATTACACCGATATAGGGGATGCCGATCCCAATCAGGAACTTGAGCATGGAGTCTCCGTCTGTTTGTTGTGATCGATGAAATCATGTCTGCTGAATCCGCCTGCCGGTGAAAGACCGAACCGGGTAGTAGCAGTCAGCGGCGAGCGGAGCTGGCACGGCGGCCAAGGCAGACGAATTCAGTATCGGTGGCCGAAAATGCACCTGACTAGTACCAGCGATAATAAATCGCCTGGTCCACATGCGGGACCCTGAGCAGACATTGCACCCGCTCCCAGGCAAATGGCAAGGTCGTTTTTACGTGACCAGGGCGACCAGCCCGGAACACAGCAGCAAAGCACTCACGAGATGTTCGAGCCGGCGCACCGGCACGCGCGGACCCAGGCGCTCCCCCATGGAGACGCCGAGCACGAACACCGGCACGAGCAGCACTAGCGAACTGAGCTGGGGCGTGTGAACCTGATGCTCGGCCACAAAAAGGGCCACCACGCCCACATAGAGCACCGCAAAATAAGCGAGGAGATTGGCGCGCAGCGTCGACCCCTGGCCGATGCCGTTGAAGTAGTAGACAGCCGGCGGACCGCCGATGCCGCCCAGCGCGGTCAGCGCGCCGCTCATTGCGCCGGCCGTGAAGGTCGGCCGCCAGCCGCTATTGTGAAGCCAGCGCCAGCCCCGCATGTGCATCACAGTGGAGGCAAGCACGGCGACCGCTACGAGCCGGCGAAGCTCCAGCGCGTTCTCGCTCGCCATCCACAGGGTCGTGACTGCCGTGCAACCCATGGCGACCAACGCAAGTGGAATCACGGTGCGCCAGCGCACCGCGCTCGCCCAGCTGCGCACGCCTTGCAGCGAGGTCGCAAAATGGATCAGGACGATGAGGACGCCGGCTTCGGGCGCGGGTATCAACAGGCCGAACAGCGGCGCCATGACGAGCGCGCCGCCGAAACCGGTCAAACCTTTTGCCATGCCCGCCACCAAGGTCACCAGGGCGAGGCACCCCAGTACGGAAGGCGTATCGACAACATTCATGAGTCGTGTGTTCGCAATAGACGGAGAATCGAAGGTCAAATCGATTGCTACGTTTCGCGCACGACGACATCTTCAGGAAAGGGCCGGTATCGTCGCAGTATTCCTAACGTCCGCGTAGTGCCAGCGGCGTCCTTTCGATGGTGCCAGACGCGACTGGCGGCCCAAACGCCCCCGTTATCGAGGGTGCTCGCAACGGCGGGGCGCTGACCTTACATTTTTTGCCCTTTTTTGTGGTCAAACACGCTCACCAGGCATCACTGCCCGCATAACGTGTCGCCACGGCCAAAGCGATGCCCCAGACCAGCGCGGCGACCAGCGACAGGCCAATCGCCAGATAGACCGCCACGCGAACGCCCATGTCGAGCGGCTGGATCGCGCTTATCAGCGCGCCAAAGATCGCGACGCCAAATGCAGACCCAGTCTGCCGGCTCGCGTTGAGCACGCCCGCCGCGACGCCGGCGCGCGCCTTGTCCACCCCCGCCATCAACGCGGCGGTCGCTGCCGGCGTAATCACCCCCGCTCCGAAACCGACAGCCGGAAAGCAAAGCGCAATACGCCAATACGGCATCGTGCGCGAAGCTTGCGAAGCTAACCCGGGAACCACCGCCGTTGCACCCGCCCAATTGTTAAATCCCCGCCGCGCCGGTTCGTTTTGTTGATGCCGGCTCATCGAGGGGAGGCAATGTGCACGCACAGAAACATCATCGCGGAGCTCATCGCCCCCCGTATCTGAAAGCGGTCAAGCCAACCGATCAACCGCGTCCGGGACCCCAACCCGGGCCAGAACAGAAATCAGGGCCGACGCCCAGGAAAGCGAGTCCCGCGCAGGAGGGCCGCCTGGCGAAGCTCGCAACCTTCACGACCGACCTGCGCATGGTTTCGCTGAACCTGCTGCTGCTCATCGGCGTGTGTCTTGCCGGGGCCATGCTGTGGAAGCTGATATTCGCTCGCGAGACCCTCATCGAAAACATCACCGTGCCCGAGGCGTTCACCCGAATCGGCTATTCCAGCGAGGCGTTCGAGTCAATTGTTGCGGGCCACCTGATCGCCCTCGAAGCGCGCGCGGCGGACGTGATACCCGCGTCGGCCAAAGAAGAAATCAAGCTCGATTCCGAGATGCCGGATTTCTCGGTGCCCGGCACGTCGATTTCCGCGAAGACGCTCCTGCAATACGTGCGCGAGGCGCTACCGCTGCCGGTCTCGACCATCTCCGGCAGCGTAACCGGCAACCCGGATCACTACGTTTTGCATCTGGTCCTGGCGGAGCGCGGCGCGGTGTACCGTTTTGCGACGCCCGAAGGCTCGATCGCCGATCTGGACCAGAATCTCTCGAATCTCGCCTTGGACGTGCTGAAGAAGCACAGCCCGTATATCTACGCGTCGTACGAGTCGGCTGAAGCGCAGTCACGTTGCTATGCCGGCAAGGGAGCCTGCGACTTCTCCGAGGCTGAGCGGGTATTTTCGAGCATCGTCAACGCCGGCGACGAACAGGCGAATTACAAATGGGCCCTGCTCGCGTTATCGAAGATCGACGAGGCGTACCACGATTACAACGGCGAAATCAATGCAGCCAGCCGCCTCTCCGCCGAATACCCGTCGTCGTGGAGCTTTTATAACTGGGGCGTCGCACTCAACGAACTCGGTTGCTACAAGATGGCCATCAGCACGTTCGAGCGGTCCATCGCCTTGCGTTCGTCGCGGGAGGCCGCATTCAATGCAACCGGCCGCGCCTGGCTCGCACTCGCCAGACGGGCGCCGGATCTTCATTCGACGGAAGCCAAAACCGACCTGCACAACGCGCTCGACGATTTCCGCTTAGCCGTTTATCTGAAACCGGACTACCAGGAGGCGCACGTCAATCTGGCGGAGTCGCTCAAGCTGCTCGACGATGACAAGGGCGCGCGCCGCGAATACGTGCGCGCCATTGAGATGGATCCGACACACGCGGGTCTCGCGTATGCCAGGTACGCCGAACTGTTCGGGGATCCGAAAGAGCGGAGCAAGTTCCTCGGCTTTGCGAAATGGGCCGACAACCTGCACAAGGAGTGCCGTGCGACTAACTCGACCTCACTGCTCGAAGCGCTCGGTTGCAGCGTCGCCATGCAAGCCGAAACGCCCCGTGTCGCGAACACGGACAGTCATGGCGGAATCGAGACCGTTGCAGCAGCGGCGGCTCCGGCAGCGGGTTGCCGCGGCCTCGCGGTCGATGACAGACTTCCGCCTGAAGATGGCTGGCCCGACTTCGCGCAGATTGCACCCTGAACCCGGGTTCTTAAAGGCGCGCCGTCGCGGACCACGCTTCACCTCGATCACTTACGCCAAACACGGAATGCGCGGTCCCCTCGCGTTCCGCCCCCAACTCCTTCACCTTGACTCCCGGCAGATGCGAAGGTAACCTACGAAGGTAACCTTCACATCTGCCGGCATGTCCAGCAACGACACTCAGCCCACACGGCCCCCCTCCGACCCCGACGCCCTGCACGCAACGGCGGAAGACTTGCGCGTATTGATCGGCAAGTTGCGCCGGCGCTTGCGCGAAGAAGCGCATGTGGGCGATTTCACACCGTCGCAGGTGCAGGTTCTCGGTCTGCTGGAACGCGAAGGTCCGGCAACGGTCACGACGCTCGCACGCCTCCAGGGTATGCGCCCGCAATCCATGGGCGAGACGCTTTCGGTTCTGAAAGCTGCCGGACTCGTGAGCGGCACACCAGACCCGAACGACGGGCGGCAAACCGTTCTCTCCCTCACGCCCGCCTTCCGCAAAAAGATCAAGGCAAGCCGCGCGGCCCGCGAGGACTGGCTATTCCGTACGATCCAGACCCGCTTCTCCGCTGCCGAACAGAAACAACTCGCGATTGGCGTCGACCTGCTCAAACGCCTCATCGACTCCTAACGCCCAGGAAAACACCATGGCTCTCACTACGCTCGACACAAAGACCGCATTGGTCGTCATCGATTTGCAGCAAGGTATCGTCGCGCTGCCCACCGCCCACCCCACCGGCGAAATCGTCAAGCGCTCCGCCGGTTTGGCCGATGCATTTCGCCGTCACGGTCTGCCCGTGGTGCTCGTCAATGTGGCGGGCGGCGCACCCGGCCGCGCGGAACAGTCGCGCCCTGCGGGTGACTTCCCCGCCGGCTTTGCGGACCTCGTTCCCGAACTGAATCAGCAGCCGTCGGATCATCTGGTGACCAAGCGCACCTGGGGCGCGTTCACCAACACGGATCTCGAAGCATATCTGCGCAAGCAAGGCGTTACGCAAGTGGTGCTGGTCGGCGTGGCCACCAGCATCGGCGTCGAGTCCACCGCGCGTTTCGCACACGAACTCGGCTTCAACGTCACCTTCGCGGTCGACGCGATGACGGACATGAACCCCGACGCACACGCCAACAGCATCGCGCGAATCTTCCCGCGTCTCGGCGAAACAGGCACGACGCAGGACGTCCTCGATCTGCTCGAACAGGCGCGCGTATGACCACGCGTTTGAACCGCTGCACGGCGCGGATCGTCCATACGGAGATGTCCCGGTGAGTGGCACATTCCGTTCGCTGCGCACGTTCAACTACCGGGTCTGGGCCAGCGGCGCGATCGTTTCCAACATCGGGACATGGATGCAGCGCACGGCGCAGGACTGGCTCGTGCTCACGGAACTCACGCATCACAATGCAACCTCCGTGGGCATTGTGATGTCGCTGCAGTTCGGGCCGCAAATGCTCCTGCTGCCCCTAACCGGCTATGCGGCCGATCACTTCAACCGCCGCAAGCTGCTATTCGCTACCCAGGCGGCAATGGGCACCCTGGCATTGGGCCTCGGAATTCTTACCGTGACCGGCCTCGTGCAGTTATGGCAGGTCTATGTGTTTGCGGGCTTGCTCGGCTGCGTCACCGCGTTCGATTCACCGGCGCGGCAGACCTTTGTCTCCGATCTGGTGGGAGAAGCCGATCTGTCGAACGCGGTCGCGCTGAACTCCACCTCGTTCAACGCGGCGCGCATGATCGGGCCCGCCGTCGCGGGACTGTTGATCGCCTCGGTAGGCACCGGCTGGGTGTTTCTGATCAACGCGCTCTCTTTCGTCGCCGTGCTCTTTTCGCTGCGCACGCTGCGCCTGAGCGAACTGAATCTGAAACCGCGTGCGACACGCACGCGTGGCAGTTTCGTGGAAGGTTTCAAGTATGTGTGGACGCGTCCCGATCTGAAGGCTGCGCTGTTGATGCTGTTTCTGATCGGCACCTTCGGGCTGAACTTTCCGATCTTCATCTCGACCATGTCGGTCACCGCGTTTCATGCGGGCGCGAGTCAATACGGCGTGTTGAGCTCGACGATGGCGATTGGCTCGGTGACCGGCGCGCTGCTCGCCGCACGCCGAGCAAAACCTCGCATGGCGATACTGCTTGGCGCAGCGGCAATTTTCGGCGTGAGCTGCACGGTGGCCGCGCTGATGCCGAACTATGTCCTGTTCGGCCTGGCACTCGTCATAGTCGGCGCGGCGACGCAGACGTTCAACACCTCGACCAACAGCCTCGTGCAGATCTCCACCGATCCGGTCATGCGCGGCCGGGTGATCGCGATCCTGCTAGCCATCTCGCTAGGCTGCACACCGCTCGGCGCGCCGGTGGTGGGCTGGGTCGCGGATCGTTTCGGCCCGCGTTGGGCACTCGGCGTCGGGGCTGCGTCGGGCTTCGCGGCGGCGATCGTGGGCTTGATGTATCTGGTGAAGTATCGTCAGTTGCGCGTGTATGTCGATGCGGGCCGGTTGCGCTACAGCATCGACGATCCACGCCAGGCGCCGTCGTACGTCAGTCCCGCCACGGCAGTACGGAATGCCGTGTTGAGCGAAGCGGAAGAGGATTCATCCGCTGGCATTTAAGGACCACTGCGCAATAAGCAGCGGTCGGTGCATCAGAACGAATGCATCATTGCAACCCGCGCTACTAACGTGTGCGAGTTCGGTGAGACGTTAAAAAACCCGCGCCTGGAATCAGGCGCGGGTTTTTTCTTTGCGGCAACACTGCCTGATGGGTTACTTCGCGACCGGCATTGTGAACTCAGCGCCCTTCGCGATGCTATCCGGCCAGCGCTGCATGATGCTCTTGTAGCGCGTGTAGAAACGCACGCCCTCTTCGCCATACGCGTGGTGATCGCCGAACAGCGAACGCTTCCAGCCGCCGAACGAGTGCCATGCCATCGGCACCGGAATCGGCACATTGATGCCCACCATGCCCACTTGAATCTGCCGGCCGAACGCGCGCGCCACACCGCCATCCGAGGTGAAGAGCGACACGCCGTTGCCGAACTCATGCGCGTTGATCAACTCGACCGCACTCGCGAAATCGGGCACACGCACCACCGCCAGTACCGGGCCGAAGATCTCTTCCTTATAGATCTTCATCTCCGTGCCGACCTGGTCGAACAGCGTGCCGCCGATAAAGAAGCCGTCTTCATTCACGACCGGATGCGCACGGCCATCGACGATCAGCTTCGCGCCTTCCGCGACGCCCGAGTCGATATAACCGGCCACCTTGGCCTTATGTTCGGCTGTCACCAGCGGACCCATTTCAGCGTCGAGGTTTTCGCCGTTCTTGATCACCAGCGACTTCACGCGCGGCACCAGGCGTTCGATCAGTTCATCAGCGACATCGCCAACCGCCACCGCGACCGAGATCGCCATGCAGCGCTCACCCGCCGAACCGTAGGCGGCGCCGATCAAGGCGTCGACAGCCTGGTCCAGATCGGCGTCCGGCATCACCACAAGATGATTCTTCGCGCCGCCGAGCGCCTGCACGCGCTTGCCGCGCTTCGACGCTTCCGTATAGATGTATTCCGCGATCGGCGTGGACCCGACAAACGACAGCGCCGCGACGTCCGGGTGTTCGATCAGTGCATCCACGGCCACCTTGTCGCCGTTCACGACGTTGAACACGCCGTCCGGCAAACCGGCTTCCTTCAGCAGTTCAGCAATGCGCAGCGACGCCGACGGGTCACGCTCCGACGGCTTCAGCACGAACGTGTTGCCGCAGGCGAGCGCGACGGGGAACATCCACATCGGCACCATCACCGGGAAATTGAACGGCGTGATCCCCGCGACCACGCCCAACGCCTGACGCAGATTCCAGTTGTCGATGCCGCCGCCGATCTGGTCGGTGAAATCGGTCTTCAGCAGATTCGGAATGCCGCAGGCGAACTCGACGACTTCGATACCGCGGACCACTTCGCCTTGCGCGTCCGTGAACACCTTGCCGTGTTCACGCGTGATCAGCATGGCAAGTTCGTCGTGATGCTTGTTCAGCAGTTCCTTGAACTTGAACAGAATGCGAGCGCGCTTGATCGGCGCGGTTTCGCTCCAGGCGGGAAAAGCGGCCTTCGCGGCCTTGACCGCCGCGTCCACGTCCTCGACCGACGCCAGCGCGACCGAGCCGGTCACCTGGCCGGTGGCGGGATTGAACACGTCCTTGAAGCGGCCGCTGGTCGATGCTGCCGGCGCGCCGCCGATGTAATGGCCCAACTGCTGCACCGACAGGTTCGCTTGTTCGTTCACTGCATTCATTTCGTTACCTCGTGTTCGGGATAGGCCGCAAGAGTTGACCTGGCAACTGTATCGACGGCGCCGGTCATATTCCCGATACAGCACAATAAAACCGCGCCTCACTGTATTGATTTTCGCGCGGCAACTGTATTGGTCGGTGAGGTCAGAGCAGCATGTGCGGCTCTGGCGCCGACAGTTGTCTGCCCGGCTTGCGAGCGGCGATCCCGGCCGCCGGTTAGCACCGTTAGCTGTTGATGACTGAGATCACACGGCGGCGAACCGTACCGCCGCGTTGCTGTCGAGCGCTCAGCGCCATTGCTCGGTTAACTCGTTGGCCAGCACCATCTTCTCGCGGACGAGTTCGGTAAAACCGGCGTCCGCTCCGCCCTGCGTCTTGAGGAACTTCAACGCCGCGGAATGAACGGCCCGCATCGACCGGCCGTCGATCCCGACCATGCGCGCCGCGCTGCGACGCGTTTCCTCGACCAGATCGCGCGCGCTGCCGAAGTCAGGTGCCAAACCGCTCTGCGCCTGGAACCCGGCGCGCACTTCGGCCGCATAGTCGCGCGACTGCCCCAACCGGTCGACGTCGATCATCAGATCGACGCCGTCCGCCATACGCGACGCACAGAGGATCCACAACGCGATGAACGCCCGATACGCGTTGTTGCCTTCGGCCGTGCGCGCATACTGCTCGCACGCCACCGCGTAGGCGTCATCCGAAGCCGGCACAGCGGGCGGCAAGCTCACGCCGCAGATTTCGATGGCCTCCCTGACCAACGGTTCCGACTGGTTCAGACCCAGCACGCGAAACGGCGCGGCCACGAAGAACGGATTGCTCCATTGCTGATTGAGCAGCCACCCCGAGGCAAACTGCGATGCAGGATTTCGCAGCACCGCCGCATGCATGACTTGCGGGAATGCACGCTTGAGCCACGGCAACCGCCCTGACGAACGGCAAAACTTGAAGACGGGTACGCTGCCGTGCTCAGCGGTACGCTCGCACAGGTTGGCCAGATAGGCCTGCAATGCGGGAAACTCCGCGTCGGGTCCAGGGGAGAAGCGATCGGTGCCGAAGCGCTTCCTGTATCCGGCTACACCGCGCGCGCCCTCCTGGAGAAACGGCCGGTATTCTTCGAAATACGGCGCGGCCAGCGGCGGGTGTCCAGAGGTCAGCGTAGGACGGGACGCGGAAACGTCCGCGAGGCTCAGATCGGCGAGCACGTTGCTGAACGGTTCATAGAACCCGGTCACGGAATCGAGCGCGCGCAGACGCGACCAGATCCACGTTCCTGCGCTCCGCCAACCCGTGTGCAGAAAAATGCCCTGTTTCAAGGCGATTTTCTGCGCGGCGTCACCCGGACTGCTGGCCGGGTCATTCGACATGCGGGTCATCCCCTCAGCGGCGCCTGATGGACCCACTGAGGGACCGCTCGACGGTTCATGTGGCAACGGCATTGGACTTCTCTTCAAATGGAAGCGACAACGAATCGATGGACGGCAGGCGCAGCCTGCCCCCGTGGCTCAAACGCACACTTTAGCGGGTCAAGCTGTCGACTGCGTTACGAAAGTATCCGTTT
The DNA here is from genome assembly GCA_900142905.1 of Burkholderia sp. GAS332. Classification (NCBI taxonomy): domain Bacteria; kingdom Pseudomonadati; phylum Pseudomonadota; class Betaproteobacteria; order Burkholderiales; family Burkholderiaceae; genus Burkholderia; species Burkholderia sp. GAS332. Next base: position 2,319,476 of record FSRV01000002.1, read on the forward strand.
GCCTTGCGATCAGGTCTAGTCATGCACTGGAACCGCGCATTCAAACGCTTTAAGCTGCCAGTCTTCCGAACTCACAAGTGGCTGCCATGAACGACTCGGCCGACATCCGGTTTCTGCTGACCATCCGCGAGAGTGGCAGCCTGATCGCCGCGGCGCGAAAACTGGGACTGTCGCCCTCCGCGGTGACCCAGCGCCTGCAGCAGCTGGAAAAGAAGCTCGGCGCGCAACTGGTCAACCGCACCGCGCGCCGTTTGCAGTTCACGGAAGAAGGCACGCTCCTGTGCGAACGCGGCGCCGAACTGGTCCAGCAGTTCGACTCGCTGTTCGAAGACTTGCAGACGCGCCGGGGCGGTCTGATCGGCACGCTGAAAATCAATGCGCCGTTGGGATTCGGCCGGCGCCACCTCGCACCCGCCATCGCCGACTTCCAGCAGCAGAACCCGGCTATTGACGTGGCGCTCACGCTGTCCGACCAGCCGTTGACCGAGACAATCGACCGCTTCGACATTGTCGTGCATATCGGCGAGTTGCCGGTATCGAATCTGGTCGGTTATGCGATCGCACCGAATGCGCGCTTCGTATGCGCCGCGCCGGCGCTCGTCAAGCGGCTTGGCCAGCCGGAGTCGCCGGAAGATTTGAGCAGGCTGCCGTGCATCGTGCTGCGCGAGAACAACGAGGATGTCTCGCTGTGGCAGTTCAGCAAAGGCCGCACGCGTCGCAGCGTGCGCGTTTCCCCGCATTTGAGCTGCAACGACGGCGACGTGATCCGCCAATGGGCTTGCGAAGGCCGCGGGGTGATCCTGCGCTCCGAATGGGACGTGGCCGACGACCTCGCGAAGGGAAAGCTCGTCCGGCTGCTGCAAGGCTGGAAAGCGCCGGACGCTAACGTGATCGCGCTGACGCATCAGCGGGCGGGATTGCCGGCGCGCACGCGGCATTTCATGCAGTATTTGCAGGGCAGATTCAGGCCAGCGCCGCCGTGGCGGAGGTAGCGCTTGAGACGGGGTGAATCACGCCGCGAATGGCACGTTCACTCAAACTGAATTTGAGAGTTAGCCTGACTGAACGCCGTGCGAGTAACGAAACTCTATAATCGGCTTACCGTCCATCGCCGGTTAAATCCATGACTTCTGTTTCGACCCCAACCGCCTACCCCAAGGCGGTCCTCTTCGACCTTCTGACCGCCCTGCTCGACTCGTGGACGTCATGGAATCACGCCGCGGGCTCCGAAGCGGCGGGCCGTGCGTGGCGTGCCGCTTATTTGCGCCTGACCTATGGCTGCGGTCGATACATTGCGTATGAACAATTGGTGCGCGAGGCAGCCACCGAAGTTGGGCTGCCGGAATCCGCCGCGCTCGCGCTCGAAGCGAACTGGCTGAAGCTCGCGCCCTGGAGCGGCGCCGTCGATGCATTGCAGGCGCTCAGTCCACATTGCAAACTGGCGGTTGTCACTAACTGCTCCATTCGCCTCGGTACGCAGGCCGCCGCGCTGCTCCCGATCCGCTGGGACGCCATCGTCACCGCTGAAGAAGCCGGGATGTACAAGCCGGACCCGTTGCCTTACCGGCTCGCGCTCGGCAAACTCGGCGTCAGCGCGCATGAGGCCGCGTTCGTGGCCGGGTCCAGCTATGACATGTTCGGCACGGCTACGGTCGGCTTAAGGACATACTGGCACAACCGCGTCGGTCTGCCGCTGGTGGCAGGCGCACAGCCGCCCGAAATCGAGGCGCCGACGCTCGACTCGCTGATCCCATGGCTCAGCCATTTCGATCAGGCCGAAAGCCACTCTATTCCCCGGTGAAAGCATGAAACTCGACCGCATCGACACCCCTGCCGCGCTGATCGACATCCCCCGGATGCAGAAGAACATCGCGCGGATGCAGGGGCACATGAACGCACTGGGCGTGGCATTCCGTCCGCACGTGAAGACCACCAAATGCATCGACGTGGTCCGTGCGCAGATCGCCGCCGGTGCACGCGGTATCACGGTCTCGACCCTCAAAGAGGCGGAGGCTTTCTTTGCGGCCGGCGTCAGCGATATTCTTTACGCGGTCAGCATCGCGCCTTCAAAGCTGCCGCGGGCGCTGGCTCTGCGGCGGCAAGGTTGCGATCTGAAGCTGGTAGTGGACAATCCGACCGCCGCCGCAGCCATCGCCGCATTTGCTGACCAGCACGGCGAAACCTTCGACGTGTGGATCGAGGTGGATACCGATGGCCACCGCTCCGGTATTACGCCGGAACAGGACACGCTGCTCGAAGTCGGCCGGATTCTGCATGAGAACGGCATCACGGTGGGTGGCGTGATGACCCATGCGGGCTCCAGCTACGAGCTTCATACGCCGGCGGCGCTCGCCGCGCTTGCCGAGCAGGAGCGCGCGGGCTGCGTACGCGCGGCAGAGCGGCTGCGCGACGCAGGCATTCCGTGCCCGGCCGTCAGTGTCGGTTCGACGCCCACGGCTCTCGCCGCCGGGCAACTCGATGGTGTGACCGAAGTGCGAGCGGGCGTGTACGTTTTCTTCGACCTGGTCATGCACAACGTCGGCGTGTGCGCGCTTGAAGATATCGCGCTCAGCGTGCTCGCCACCGTAATCGGCCATCAGGCGGATAAACGCTGGGCGATTCTCGACGCAGGCTGGATGGCAATGAGCCGCGATCGCGGCACCTCGAAGCAGCCGCACGATTTCGGCTACGGCCAACCCTGTTTGCTGAACGGAACGCCGCTGGCGGGTTTCGTCGTGAGCGGCGCCAATCAGGAGCACGGGATTCTGTCGTCATCGGAGGAAGGCGCGCATGTCGACGACATCGCGCAGCGCTTTCCGATCGGTATGAAGCTGCGCATCCTGCCGAATCATGCCTGCGCGACCGGCGCGCAGTTTCCTGAGTATCACGCGGTTTCGGCGGATGGCAGCAGTGTCGAGTGGAGACGTTTTCAAGGTTGGTGAGGAACGGGTAAAACAGCGGCGCGGTGCTGCCCACCTCACTGCGTGGGCCTTTCGCTTCGTGAACAGGTTGATTTCCGCATATCGGATCCAATCACGATGACACGTGCGACTGTGCCGCCTCACCCGTTACAACCGCGACCGCCCCAGCCGTTCAAACGCATCACGGTCGCGTAGCTTGAGCTTCTTCGCCGCGAGCACACCGGCCACTGCGAAGATCGGCAGCAATGCGGTCAACGCGTACGACACGCCCACGCCCGCGCCGGTCAGCAGCGGAAAATTCACGATGGCGAGTACCAGCACAACCGCGAGAGCAAGACCGGACAGTACCGGCAACACGCCCACGCGCATCCGCCCCGCGTCGCCCTTATCGATGTGCCTGAAGAACACAAACACCGCTGCCGAGGAAAGCGCCATCAACGCGATGATGCAAAGCGTCGCCACATTCGTGAGCCACGAGAACAGCGTCAAAACCGGATCGGCATGTGCCACGATGAACACCAGCACCACGATGGCGGCCACCGCCGTTTGCAAAAGCGAGCCCACGTGCGGGCTGCAATGCACACGATGTGTGCGGCCGAGCGCTTGCGGCAGCAAACCCTCACGGCCGGTCGCAAAGAAATAGCGCGCCGCCGAGTTGTGAAAAGCCAGCAAGCCCGCATACACGCTCGTGATGAACAGCACGCTCATCGCCGCGGTCAGCGTCTTGTTGGCGTAGTGATCGGAGAGCGTGTAGAGGAACGTCGTCGGATCGCTCAATGCGGTGAGCGTCTTGACGATCTTGTCGCTGCCCGCGCCAATCACCATGCACCACGCGGAGAACGCATAGAACACGCCGATCAGCAGCACTGAAATATAGGTTGCCAACGGCACCGTGCGTTGCGGGTCTTTCGCCTCTTCGCTATAGATCGTGGTTGCTTCGAAACCAATGAAGCTGGCAAAGCAGAACAGAAAGCCGATCGCGGGCGTGCCGCTCATGACGGCATGCGGCGTGAACGAGACGGCATTGATCCCGCTGTCGCCACCGCTTTTTAGAATGGCCAGATCGAGGATCAATACGACGATGTATTCGCCGAATACCAGCAGCGAAAGCACCTTCGCGGACAGATCGATCTGCCGGTAGCCGAACACACCGATGCTGGCCATCGCCGCGAGCGAGCAGATCCACCACGGCGTAGTGAGGTTGAAGTGCGCGTGCAGGAAATCCGAGGCCACCGCGCCGAACATGCCGTACAAACCGATCTGCATCGTGTTGTAGCCGAGCAGTGCGATCAAGGCCGCCGCGCCGCCCGCGGTGCCGCCGAGACCGCGAGCCGTGAACGCATAGAAGCCGCCGGCGTTGGTCACGTGCCGCGACATGGCCGTATAACCGGCGGAAAACATCAACAGGATCACCACCGTGGCAACCAGCAAGGCCGGTGTGCCGGCACCGTTGCCGAGCATGATGCCGATGGGAAAACCGCCAGCGATCGCGACCAGCGGCCCGGCCGCCGAGATCACGAAGAAGATGATGAAGCCCAGTCCCAGCGCCCCCTTGCGCAACTCGGTGGACGGTGACGGTTCAGCGACGACGCTCATAGTTTTGGCTCCAGGATTTTCGTTCGTCCGCATCACGACGAGGTCGAGCGCAGTACAAGTGTGGGTGCACTGTAGAAAACCAAAAATGCCGAGCGGGAGCACAAATCGGCAACGCGGCGCGAATCTGGGTTTACACCTGGGCGTCGGCTCATGCAGCCAACCTGGGCATTGAATCTGGACGTGAAGAATCGGGCCGGACGCGCGAAAGCACGCCAGCCCGCGAGCGGGAACCGCTCATGGGTGAAAATCGCGTAGAGAACCGGACCGGGAATCGGGCCAGCAAGACCCCGCATCCGCATGGCCCTTGAAACGCGCGCTGGGCGTTAGCTCAAGCGCGGCGTCTGCGACGGCAATTCGCCGAACAGGTCGCGATATTCGCGAGCGAAATAGCTGAGATGCGTGAAGCCCCAGCGGCTGGCGGCATCGCCGATCAGGAGTTCTTCCGCGCTCGTCGTGCGTAGCAGCCGATGTACGGCGTTGAGCCGGATCGAGCGCAGGTATTCGACAGGCGTCACATTGGCCACACGTTGAAAGCTGGTTTGCAACGTACGGCGACTGCACCGCAGCGCGAGGCACAGGTCGAGCACAGTGACCGGTTGTTCGGCGTTGTCTTGCAGAATGCGTTCGCAGCGCCGCACGATATCGCTATACGTGGTGTGCGTGAGGTCTCGCAACGGCGTTTGCGACGCGCTTTCGATCAGGCCGAGTAGCACGCTGATCATTTCGTCGCGGAATACTTTGGTCGCGGCGGGATGCGCAAATGCGGCAGCATTGCGCTCGGCGGAGTCGAGATACGGTGCGAGCCGCTCACGCAGGATCACGCCTTGCTCATCGGAAAGCGCCAGCACGCCGCCTTTCACCTGGCGGCCGGCGTGCTCGCCCACCGTCACGCTCAGCAACTCGTCCATCATCCCGGCGGACACGCTGATGCCGGCATAGTGCATCGACTCCGGCGTGTAGAAGCGAAACTCCTCGCCGGCACCGAGCAGCAGCAGCGCGTACCCATCCACGCGCCGCCCCTGAAACGTGCCGACAAGCGGCGCATAGAGCGGCACCGCGATCGAAGCCAGACCGGCCGGCGACACGCCATGCTGCGCCACACGGCGATTGGTGGTTTCGCGAAAGAAATGAAAGTCGTTCGAACTTGCCTGCACGAGCGTGCTCTGGAAGCGGCCCGGCGTCATCTGACGATAAACCTGCTCCCAGCCGCTCACTGCCAGCGAATGATCGTGCACGTCGGCAAGCGTGCTGATCCGGAAGTCCATGTCCCCTCCCGCCTACTCTGAACAGGCTACATTCTTGCGATGACGGCCCGGCCTGTCGTAGCGGACGCCAACCTGGATGCAGACGAAGGCCGCGCGGCGCGGCGCCTCTGCTGCAAACAAAGATGCAATGTTATTCCAGGTTGACGGATACGGCTCGATATAAAAAACCCACAACATTTTCACGGATTCAATTTCATCGCGCGCTGCAGAATGCACGGGCGCATTCTGCAGCGCGCCCGAATACCTGACCAGATCAGATCAACTATGCAAATTTCACTTCATCGAAGCCCGCAGCCAATGCGCCGACCAGCGCGTCGAGCTGCGCCGATTCGACCACCAGCGGCGGCGACAGGATGATTTTCGTGCCGACCGGCCGCACCAGCGCACCGTGTGCACGCGCCACTTCGGCCACCGCATTCGCGTAGCCCGAGGCCGGGTCGATCGGCTCGCGGGTCTGCTTCGACTTCACCAGATCGAGCGCGACCATCAGACCCTTGCCGCGCACGTCCCCCACCGCCGCGTAGCGCTCGGTGAACGGCCGCAACGCTTCGAGCAGATGGGCACCCTGCTGCGCGGCGTTGGCCGGCAGGTTCTCGTCCTTGACGATCTTCAGGTTGGCCAGCGCCGCGGCGCACGCAACCGGATGCCCCGCATAGGTGTAACCGTGCATCAATGCGCCGGTGAAATTCGCGTTGGTCATGAAGGCCTGCTCGATACGCTCGTTGAACGCGGTCGCGCCGAGCGGAATGTAGCCGGAAGAAATGCCCTTCGCAAAGCACATGATGTCGGGCTTCACACCCCAGCCGCGACTGCCGAACATGCTGCCGGTCCGGCCAAAACCCGTGACGATTTCGTCGGCAATCAGCAGAATGCCGTACTTGTCGCACACTTCCCGAATCAACGGCCAGTAGTTTGCCGGCGGCACGATCACGCCGCCCGCGCCTTGCACCGGTTCGGCGATGAACGCAGCGATCGTGTCGGGGCTCTGGAAAATGATCTCGCGCTCCAGCATCTCGGCACAGATACAGCCGAGTTCAGCGGGATCCTGCGTAAACGGATTGCGATAGAGCCACGGCGTTTCGACATGAAAACAACCCGGCAAATTCGGCTCGTAGTTGCGCCGGAATGCGGTGTTGCCGTTCACCGACGCGCCACCGAAATGCGTACCGTGATAGCCCTGCTTCAGCGAAATGAACTTGGTGCGGTCCGCTTCGCCTTTCAGCTTCCAGTATTGACGCGCGAGCTTCAACGCGGATTCGACCGCGTCCGAGCCGCCTGAGCTGTAGATCACGCGGCGCATGCCTTCCGGTTCGAGCATCTCGATCAGCACCTTCGACAACTCTTCGGCGCGCGGATGCGAAATACCGTCGAAGAGCTGGAAGTATTCGAGTTCGTCCAGCTGACGCACAATCGCGTCCTTCACTTCACGCCGGTTGTGGCCGACGTTGACGTTCCAGAGACCGGCCACGCCGTCGACGAGCTTGTTGCCGCGATCGTCGAACACATAACAGCCGTCGCCGCGCACGATACGGATCGGCTCGCGCTGCTGCATTTCGGCGGGGTGCTGCATTGGATGCCAGAAGGCGGAATCGTTCGTTCCCATCGTACTTACTCCATTAAGTCCAGTATGTTGATCAGTTCGTGTGGCTGGCATGTGCCTGCGTTCGGCTCAATGCGCGATGCACACGGACTTGGTTTCCGTAAAGCCTTCAATGGCGTACTTGCCGAACTCACGGCCGATGCCCGATTGTTTGAAGCCGCCGAACGGCATGCCCGGATCGAGCGGCACGTGGCAGTTGACCCACACGGTGCCCGCCTCGATTTGCGGCACGAGGTTCATCACGGTCTTGAGGTCATTGCTCCACAAGCTCGCGGCGAGGCCGTACGGCGAATCGTTGGCGAGGCGCAGCGCTTCGAGCGGATCGTCGAACGGGACGACGGCGAGCACGGGACCAAACACTTCGTCGCGCACGATTGCCGCGTCGGGCGGCACGTCGGCGATGACGGTGGGGCGAACGTAGTAGCCCGGCAGATCGACCGGTTTGCCGCCGGCAAGAAACTTCAGCCCGGCTTCCTGAGCACGCGCGATATGCCGATTGACGCGGTCGCGGTGCAGCGCGGACACGAGCGGATTGATCTGCGCAGCCGGGTCGAGGCCGGGTCCCAGCGTCATGGCATTGGCAATATCGGCGAGACCTTCGGCCACTTGCCGGTACTTGCTGCGATGCACGTAAATGCGCGAGGCCGCCGCGCACACCTGCCCCTGGTTGAAGAAACCGCCGGCCAGTGCGCCTTGAATTGCCTGATCGACGTCGATATCGGCGAGCATCACCGCCGGATTCTTGCCGCCGAGTTCAAGCGAAAAGCGCGTCATGTTTTGCACGGCGGCCGTGCCGACCAGCTTGCCCGTCGGCGTCGAACCGGTGAACGAAATCTTGCTGATGCCCGGATGCGCCGCCAGCGCGGCCCCGCATTCGCGCCCGCCGGTCACGACGTTGAACACGCCCGCCGGCACGCCGGCATCCAGCGCCAGTTCGGCCAGACGCAGCGCCGTCAAAGGCGTTTCCGGCGATGGCTTGATCACGATAGTGCAACCCGCCGCGAGCGCCGGCACCAGCTTCCACACGGCGATCATCAGCGGAAAATTCCACGGCACGATGCCTGCGACTACACCGATCGGCTCCTTGCGCGTAAACGCCGTATAGCGCGTACCTGGCGGAAACGGAATCGACACATCCAGCGTTTCGCCAGTAATCTTGGTTGCCCAGCCCGCCATATAGCGCACATATTCGATCGTCGCGCCCACTTCCACCGCGCGGGCGATGTTGATCGACTTGCCCTGATTCAAGGTTTCGAGCTGCGCGAGGTCTTCGGCATGGGCTTCGAGCAGATCGGCAAAGCGCAACAGAATGCGCTCGCGATCCGCGGGACGCAGGCCGCTCCACACACGCGCATCGAACGCGGCGCGCGCGTTACTCACCGCGCGATCGACGTCGGTGGCGTCCGCGTCCACGACCGTCGCGAGACGTTCGCCGCTTGCCGGATTAAACACATCCAGCCGACGCTCCGAATGCGCGCGGTGCTGCGCGCCGCCGATAAACAGGCCGAAATCGCGCTGCACGAACGCGCGAACCGCATCGCTGACGACAACCGTTGCATCGTTACTCATATCCTCTGTCTCTCGTGAGTGTCTCGTTGCTATCTGATCCATGGCCGCGGGGCCATCGTGTTGAAGCATGGTGTCACGCGGGTTCGTCCACCGTTAGCGCTAATCGGCAGGCGTGCTATCGCTTAAGGGAAAACATTTAGCACTCGCTTGTAGTCAGGTGCCGGGGGTCACGCACGCGCCACCTATCGGCTAGGTCTCGATCATGGCGTCGGCCTGTTATAGAAACAGCGCGCCGATCATTTCCGTGCGGCTCGACACACCGAGCTTGCGGAACATACGCAACAGATGGGTTTTGACGGTGGGTTGCGCGAGTGCGAGGTCGCGTGCGATCTCCTTGTTCGACAAGCCATTGCGCACGAGGCGCGCAATCTGTTGTTCGCGATGAGTCAGGTTCGAACGGATATCGGCGTCGACGTCTCCACCGTGGCGCAGATGCGTGCGCATCGGCCGCTGGTCACGCAGCGCCGGCACCAGCGCGGCTTCCAACAGCGGTTGCACTGCCCTCGCGTGCTGCTGGTCGTCCTCGGAGAAAGCTTCCGCGGGCGCCATGCGCAGCAGCGAAAACGCCGCCACCGGGCGCGTGCCTCGCGTGCCATCCCGCAGCAAGACCTCCATCACATCGACCACCTGATGCGGATTCAGGAAGCGCCGCCAGTACACCGAGCCGCCCCGCAACGTCTCGGGCAGCTCGCCCGCGAGCGTGAGCACGCTGTCCGTCTGCGTCGCAAAACGCGACGGATGCAGCGGATCGAGCGTGCAGTAACGCTGCAAATACGTGCGATGCATCGTCTCGGACATGCCAAACAGCTCGAAGCCCGACGGTTCGTTATCCGCGCCGACCCAGTAGAAGACCGTTGCCGAGGGCCGCACCAGTTGCGCGAGCGCGCTCACTGCGGCACCCAGTGCGGGCATGAAGGCGCTTTGCGACGCGGCTTCGTCGCGGATCGTGTTCAACATGGCGCTCTCCCGGTTCACCTGCTCAAGACCATCGTACGAACGTACGATTTCATTGCGTGAGCACAAATTGGCAAATCGACGCGACCGTTGCCCCCAAACGATGGCTGCGTTGTCATCCTTTTGCCTGATTCCGCGCCGCGGCCCGCATGCCTAGACTCTGGATTCACGCTTCACTCCTTTCATCAAGTCCAATCACGTTCAAAAGGAACGCCATGTCCAAACAACGCACGGTTGTCATTACAGGCGCGGGCACCGGCATCGGTGAAGCCTGCGCCCGGCTGTTTGCTTCGCGCGGCGCACGCGTGGTGCTGATCGGCCGGCGCCGTGAGCCGCTCGAACGGGTCGCGCGCGAAACCGGCGGCCTCGCGCTCGATGGCGACGCTGCCAGCGCCGCCGACTGGCAGAGCTTCATCGCCGCGATCAAGGCGGACGGCGGTGCTGTCGATGCATTGATCGCCTGCGCCGGCGGTTTCGGCATGGGCACCGCCACCGAGACCGACGACGCGGCCTGGTCCGCCGCGATGCGCGCGAATCTCGACACGGCCTTCGTCGCCTCCCGCGCCTGCCTGCCCGACCTGATCGAACGACGCGGCGCGATCGTGCTGGTCGCCTCGATCGCGTCGCTCGCCGCGGGGCCCGCCGTCTGCGGCTACACCACGTCGAAGCACGCGCTGATCGGCCTGACGCGCTCGCTCGCGCGCGATTACGGCCCGCACGGCGTGCGCGTCAACGCGGTCTGCCCCGGCTGGGTCCGCACGCCGATGGCCGATGCGGAAATGCAGCCGTTGATGCAGCGCTACGACGAAACCCTCGACGCGGCGTATCAACGCGTCTGCGCCGATGTGCCGTTGCGCCGTCCCGCGCATGCGGAGGAAATCGCCGATGTGTGCGAGTTTCTGGTGTCACCCGCTGCGTCGATCGTGACAGGCGCCACCCTCGTTGCCGACGGCGGCTCCTCGATCGTCGATGTGCCGACGCTGGCGTTCGACCACATGTAAGCAAGGCCTTAGCTCATCACGGCGGTCGACTCGGGCAAGGTCGCGCCGCCATCGACCACAATGGTTTGGCCGGTGATGTACGAGGCCCCATCGGAAGCCAGAAACAGCATGGCCGCTGCGATATCCGACGGTTCGCCCAGCCGCCCGAGCGGAATAGCCTGCTCGATGCGGCGGTTGTGCGCGTCGTCGCCGAGATTGCCCATCGCGGGCGTGCGGATCATGCCGGGCTCGACACCGTTGACCGTGATCCGGTGCTTTGCCAGCTCCAACGCCGCGGCACGAATGAAGCCGTTCACTCCCGCCTTCGACGCCGCGTAATGCGCGAGCCCCGGATACGCCACGCGCGGCCCCGTCACCGACGAGGTCGCCAGCATCCGCCCGCCGCCTTGCCGGATGAACGCGGGCGTCGCCGCCTGCGCGAGCCAGAAGAGTGCAGCGAGATTTACGGCGAAGGTGCGTTGCAGAATCACGGGCGTAATCGCATCGAAGGCAGTAAGCGGGAAATACGCGGCGTTGTGCACAACCACGTCGAGCCTGCCGAAGTCCGCTTCCACATCGGCAACAAGGCGCTCGATCTGCGCGTGCTCGGCCATATCCGCTTCGTACGCGCGTGCCGCGCCGCCCTGCTGCGCGAGATGCTGCGCCGCTTCAGAAGCCGCGTCGATGCGTAGGTCCGCAATCGCCACCGAAGCGCCGCGTGCGGCAAACGCCTCGGCAATGCCGCGTCCGATGCCTTGCGCGCCGCCGGTCACCAGCACCGTCTTGCCGGCAAAATCGCGCACGCTCGCCGTATGCACTGTGCCGCTCATTGCGGATGCCGCGTCACGTTAAGCACTTGCGCAAGTGCGCCGACCGGGAAATTCGACAGCGCGTCGAACTGGTTGCCCTGATAGCCGAAAATCTTGCCGTCGGTTTTGTTGCGTTCGAGGTCGATCATCACCACACCGAGCGTCGGAATGATTTTTTCGCGCCAGACGAACAGGTACAGATCGTTGGCAATGGCGATGTAGTGACAACGGTCCACATCGGCGAGACCGGCTTCCACGCCAGAGAGGCATTGCCAAGCATAGAAGTTATCGTTCAGATAAACGTGTTCGTACTGTTCCGTGGCGCTATACGTGTACAGGTTACGCATGCCGATCAGTTCGCGAGTCGGATGATGCAACGCCGCTTCTTCCCCTACCTGAGCGCCCTGCTGCACGATCCTGCCGTGACGGAACTGCGCCTGTACGCCGGTCAACTCCAGACCTCGTTCGACACGTGTGAACGCATCGGTACGGGCTTCGCTTTCGTTCGGCAAGGTGCCGACCACGGAGGTGCACAAACCCTGTTTCACATCGAGCACGTAACTCGTCGCTGCCGGCCGCGAGCCGTCGCCACCGCCGACGTAATCGACAAAGTAAATGCCATCGCGCACCGACGTGACGCGGCATTCGAATTGACTGTTGGCCGTACGCACTATATCGGCGGAGACGAATGTCAACGTCTCAGCGGGGCCATCGGCGAATTCGAGCTGCAACGTACGGCCGGTTAGATCGTCGACGGGCCGGAGGATGTGGCTGTCAGGTGCGAAACCTTCGGCCAGTGCGCCGACCTGGATGAAAACGGGTTGAGATGTCATGTCTGTAGGGCTCCAGTAGTTCGATGAATCGCAGCGGCTCGACTCGCATCGAGCGCCAGGCCGCGGCGCCTGTCACTACTGTACGGAGGCCCCGAGCGCAGCGGCATCAACCATAAGGATGACAACGCCGGCGACTTTAAAAGGCCAGTTCAAAAAACCCCTGAGGGAGCTGCTTACTTTCTCGGCAAGCTGTTAGCCTTGGATGTCTGACCAACGGAATTCAAGGGATGGGAGCGCCGATCACTGACGACGAATTGTGGACACTGATCGAACCGTTACTGCCGCCGCCCAAGCCCCGGCGCAAAGAGCATCCTTGTCGCCCACGCGTACCGGATCGGGCGGCGTTGAATGGCATCCGTTCGTGTTGAAAACCGGTCTGCGATGGAACCACCTGCCGACCGTATTGGGCTTTGGCTCCGGCGCGACCTGCTGGCGACGACTTAACGACTGGCGCAATGCAGACCGTCGAACAGCCTGCCGATGCTTACTCGGCCGCCTGCGGTGCGCTTGTCGAAACCGCGGTCGCAAGCGATTTCAACTGCGGATTTCGGGGAAGCTGAACGCTCGTTTCGGTGAAGTCGAACAAGCTGGAGGGCAGTGCTGCGTAGCGTAGGGATTGCAGCGTGAGTGTTCGAGCATGGTTGTCCGGTGTGCCGGCATCGTTGGTAACTCCCAAAGGGAGCTACCTTAACGCCGGTGGATTGGCCGGTACGCAGCGCCGCCATCACGAAACCGATGATCCGTTCCGGTTTGCCGAACATCGATTCCGGAAACCCGAACAGGCATTTCGGCAAATCGAACAACCGTTACGGAACACCCGCGCTTCTGTTCGACTTCAACGGAAACGCGTGTTCATCTTCCAGCGAAAAACCTGTTCGGCTTCGCCAAAATACGCAATTTCAACTCCTGTTTGCGTCAGAGCCCTTGCTTCTACTTCGTTCACTTTGCTATCGACTGTGCAGCATCGGTCTCGCTGAAAAACTGGCGATACCAATGTCGCAGTTGAAATAGTGGACCGTCACCATCACACAGCAGCGGAGCTGGGCGATAGATTTTCCTTTGCCAGATAACCACGTCCTGGTCGAAGGCCTCGTGAGCGAATCGTGCGTATTCCCGGGCGATGTCGTCGGTGTCGGCTAGCGTAGGGTCGCGCTGTATCTTGATGCCATAGCAGACATCGACGTGTTCTGTGTCAATCGGCGTATGGATATTGACCTGTGCACTCGCATAGGTTCCGTTCATCGTGACATGCTGCACACCCGGACCGAAGTAAGTAGCGCGAGTCACCAGTTTGTCACCGAGGGTAGCGTGTCCTCCTATGACGGATGTTTGCGATGCCACGTGACCGTTGAAATCAACAGTGATTTCTTCAATGGGAGATCCGTGAACGTAGGTGAAGTGCGGAGTGTCCACCAGATTCTCGATGATTTCCTTGCCTTGAGTCCTGACGCGCCAACGCTTGAAATACCACTTGGTCCAGTTCAGGTCGTCATTCATCGAGTCATCCACAGGCACTTCCCACGTAGGGCCGCCGCCCTCCACGTCAAACCATAAATGGACGATTTGGTTTATTTCGCGCACATGGTAGGTGCGCAGTGCTCCTTGCTGGGCCTTCAGTGGAATGCGTTTCGCGTAAGGTACGTCCACGCATTGCCCTGACTGGGAGAACTTCCAGGCATGGAAGGGGCAGACTATAGAATTACCTTCACATTTGCCGTCACCAAGGTGCGCCCCCAGATGTGGGCAAAATGCGTCCAGAATGGCGACTGCACCGTTCTCGCCCCGGAATGCGACAAGCTCCTTGTCGAAGTACCGCAGCGATTTGACTTGCCCAACCTTAAGTTCTTCCGAAAACAATACGCCGAACCAGCCGCGGGGAAATTTGCCTGCAAAAAAATCATCTGACATTCGCTCCTCCACCTCTTGTTGGATTAAGCAACCGCGGACATCGTCGCGCGATGCAAGCAATGCCATCCTCGGGCGTAGCGAGTGGGCATTCTGGAAATTATTTTCGCATATGCGATCATGTTGCAATCTCCACATTTTCGCGGTGGTAGTCTGATCGACAGAGCCACCGACAAGGTTGAAATACGAGGCCAGTATAGGGACGCGATTTATCTCCGCAAATGAGTTTGTTTGCACCCCGCCATGCAAATTTGCACACTACACATAATGATTAACTGGGACGACCTGCGGTATTTTCTTGCTGTTGTGCAGTCTGGCTCTTATCAGGCGGCTAGCAGGAAGCTTGGAGTGGACAGAACCACGGTCAGTCGGCGCGTTGACGCGCTAGAAAAGAGTGTGGGGGCAAAACTCTTTACTCAAATCGACAAGGAATATCATCAGACCGACTTGGGTCGTGCGGTGCTGGACGTCGCGCAACGTTTGGACGAGGAGGTCAAATCACTGAATGCCCTATTGAACCGTTCACGAGACAGCCTCGAAGGACTGGTCCGCCTGGCGGTTTCCTCGTCATTCGGCGACGTCTTCATCGCCGAGATAATGGCGTTCCACCGCCTTCACCCTTTGGTCAACATTGAGGTGAGCAATGTCAGCGACCCGATGAGTGCAGTCATCAGTCGCAAAGCGGATCTAGGTGTTTGCGCTGCGTACGACAAACCCACACGTTTGGACAATGAGTTTCTTGGAAGTTTGGAAGTTGCCGTGTATGGGGCAACTGAGCACACAAAGAATCACCGTTCCGGTCAGGAATGGGTAGGATGGAGCGACGACATACCCAAGTCGTTCATGGCCTGGATGAACGAATATGCACCGGAAAACGCGCGGATTAGCACTAGGGTCAACTCTTGGGAGTCGCTGAAAAGTGCCGTCCTGTCCGGGGCAGGAATCGCGCCGCTGTGGTGTTTGTTAGCAGAGCGCGAACCGGGATTGATACGCTTGTCGGAAGCGACGCCTGGGCACCACATCGGCTTATGGCTGACATCTCTTGATGGCCTGAAACGCGACGCGCCTCAGCAAGCGCTTTGGCGTTTTTTGTCGCAGCGCATTCAACAGAAACTTCTCTGAATTCGCGTGGACAGGCCTCCTACGAGGAAAGTGGTGCGAGCGTTGCGAGCGGACGGTTCTCGGCGTCACGCTGCAGGCATCCTTTATGTGCGAGTTTCAGGCCGGCTATCCTAGCGTGCGCGTTGTGCTGCAAGGCCCTTGGGGCCTTTGGGCGCTGCGTGGCCTTTAGACGCTGCGGAGCCTCTCAACGCCGTGGGTCCTTTAAACACCGCGGAGTCTCTGGACGCCGCGGTGCCTTTAAACGCCGCGGCGCCCTTAACGCTTTGACAGCCCGAACTCACCCGCCAACTCATCGATCAACCCGCGCTGAAACGCCTTGAAACGCTCGTTAGGCTGTTGCGCGATCGCCAGATCGAGCATCGGGTCGGTCACTTGCGTATGCACGTCCGCCAGCGTTTCGACGATCGCGTGGCCGCAGAACGGCACATAAGCTTCCGAATACCCGCCCTCGTGCACGATCACCAGCCGCCCGCCGCAATGACGTTCGGCGGCATCGCGCATCAGTTGCGTCATCGCGCGATAGCTCTCGCTGTGCAGCAGCATGCGCGCGAGCGGATCGACCGCGCTCGCATCGAGCCCGCTCGCCACGACGATCAGATCCGGCCTGAACGCGTCGAGCGCGGGCAGCACGATGCGCTCGAACGCATACAGATAGGCGTCGTGCCCGCCGCCCGGCAACAACGGAATATTCACGTTGGCCCCCACGCCCGCACCCGTGCCGCGCTCGTCCGCGCCGCTGTAGCCCGGCGGAAAGCAGCGATCCTGATGCAGCGAAATCGTCAGCGTGTTCGGATCGTCGTAGTAGATCGACTGCGTGCCATTGCCGTGGTGGACGTCCCAGTCGATCACCGCGACGCGTTCCACACCATGCTTCGCACGAGCCGCTTCGATCGCGACTGGAATATTGGCCAGCAGGCAGAAGCCCATCGGCTTATCACGCAGACAGTGATGGCCAGGCGGGCGCGACAGCGAGAATGCATTGCTTGCCCGCTTGTCGAGCACGGCATCGATCGCGCCAATGGCGAGCCCCGCGGACAGCGCGGCGATCTCATAGCTGCCCTTGCCGAACGGTGCGAGATCGCCCAGATCGCCGCCGGTCGTGTCGCTGAGCGCCTTGAAGCGGTTCAAATAGTCGCGCGGATGAATGCGCAGCAAATCTTCTTCAGTGGCAAGCGCCGCACCTTGCATTTCAAGCGATGCCGCCAGCCCCGAGGTTTGAATCAGCGCCAGCAGCCTGCGTTTCGAATCGGGCGATTCCGCATAACCGCTGCTCGACGGCGGCTGCACCCAGCCGCCGACTGGAAAGAACAACGCATGCGTGCCACCTGTATGCCAGAAGGTGCGTTCATCCGTGAAAAATGCTGTCTTGCTCATGATTTCTCTTACCTGTAGTTCACTTGCGGATTCAAATCGACCGGGTTCGACTGCGTGATCCCCGACGCGCGCCTCACACTTCGCGCCCGCTGCGCTCGACACGCAGCAGGCAGACGAAAGACACCGCGCTGATCACAGCCGCGCCCTGAAACAACGTATTGAGTCCCGCGCCGGCGTCGAGGAGAAAGCCGGCGATCAGCGGACCGACCGCGAGCCCCGCGCCGATCACGAAGTTCAGCGTGGCGATCAAGCGCCCGGACGTATCGGTTTTTGCGGCTGCGGCAAGGATGAACGGCAGCACGAAGGTCCATGCAAATTTGAAGGCGAAGATCGCCGCGGCGTAGCCCGTCGATCCAGGATGCGCCGACAGACCGAGCAAGGCCGCGACGAGAATTGTGTAACCCGTCAGCAGCATCGCGGCACGCGCGATCCGGTTGCCGATGAACGACGCGCACGCCGCGCCGACGATTCCCATCACACTCGCAATCGCCAGCAGTTCGCCGGTGTGTCCCGCGTCGAGTCCGGCAAGCGACGCCGCCTTGCTCGCGAACGTCCAGACGCCGCCGATCGCCACATAGAAAGCAAGCACACCGCCGATCACCAGCGTCGCGAGAAACCATGTGCTGCCTGTGCTGCTGCCGTTCACGCCGGACCCTGCCTGTTGCACCTGCTTGCCGTTGGCGCCACCCAATGCCGGATCGAAGCCACGCGTGAGCGGTGACGCGATCAATGCGAGCACGGCCAGCGCCACGTACAGCGCGCGCAGACCGAACGCGTCGAACAAATGCGGCAGCACGAACAGACCGAGCGCACCGGCCACCAGCTGACCGACCACCCACAAGCCATACACGCGGTCACGATTGCCGCTCGTCGCCGCGCTCGTCATGCACAGCACCATCAGCGTGCCGCCGCCGAGCGCGGTCAGCGCGCGCAGCACCAGCAAGGCGACGAAGCCCGGCATCAGCACGGCGGTAGCGAAATTGCCGATGCAGAACACCGCCGTGGCAATCGCCGCGACACGGCGCGCGTCGACTCGACCTAACCACAAGAGCGAGGGCAAGGTCGCGCAGCTGAACGCGCCGAGTTCGACAAAGAAATACGTGCCGATCTGCGATGCACTCAAACCGAGTTGCCCGCCGAGTTGCGCAGCCACTGCCGGCGCGACCAGCAGCAGCAAGGGCGTTATGGCGGCGAACACCACCAGCGACAGCAGCGTGGACGTCGCGAATTCGCGCGGCGCGGCCATAGGCGTCGCGGACACCGCGGCCGTGGCAAATGAGGAGGTCGAAGAAGTTTTCATGGGGCTCAAAGGTAACGATTGCGGTTGCAACGATGGCCAATACGCGGCGTATGAGAAGCAAATACAAGCCGACGCTGTCGAAACTGAAGTGCCACGCCGGCGGCAGGCAATCAGAACGTGTGATACATACCGAGCATCGCGCCGAACTGCGAGGCGCCGTTGAGCGGCGCTGCGTCGTACTCATAGACCGGCTGCGAGCTTTCACTGCTGTTGCGCGAGTAGCCGAGATTCACATACGCCACCGTGCGCTTTGACAGCGCATAGGTGCCGCTTGCGATGAACAGCGTTGGATGCCCGACGCTCGGCGTGTTCGACCAGGTCTGATAGACACCGCCCGCAAGACCGAAGAAATTATTGATCTGATAGCGCGCCCCGCCCCACGCCACGGTTTTCGAGGGCGCGAGCGATCCGGTTTGCCGCTCAGCGCCGCCATACAGCGAAAGCGTTGCGATGTCCCAATGCGCGGCCAGGGTGCCGATGGTCTGCTGCAATCCCGAGGTATCCACATCCCCGGACACCGTGCCTTGCGCCCGGTGCAGCGCCGCGCTGATGCCATAGCCGTTGCCGCCGTATTGCGCGCCGATTTCCAGCACCCGGCCCGAGCGCGAATTGCCGGCCACACCACCGGTCGCCGCCAACGCTTCGGCACTGAAACCGCCGTAGTCGGCGGTCTTGAACTTCACCGAGTTGTCGATGAAGTTGGCCGACAGCGGCACCAGCACCCCCTGCCCGCTATACGCCGCGTACAGCAGCGGGTCGTAGAACACCGTGCGATCGAACAGCACGCTGAACTGCCGCCCGAGCGTGACGGTGCCGAATGTGCCGGTCAAGCCGACGTAAGCACCGCGAAAGAAAGCGTAACCAGGCACCGTGGCCGTGCCGTCATTCACGTTGAGACCCTGCTCAAGACGGAAGATCGCTTGCAGACCGCCGCCCAGGTCTTCCACACCCGTCAAACCGATCTGCGACGGCAACACGCCATAGTTCTGCAAGTTGACCGCGCTGTGCTGGCCGTCCTCGTTCGTGCGGTACTGAATGCCGGCGTCGATCAAACCGTACAGCGTGACACTCGATTGCGCGTGGGCAGTCCCGGCGCAGAAGCCGGCCACCACACTCAATGCCGCAAATGTCTTTCGTCGACCGCTACGCCGCCGTGATTCGTTTCGTTTCATCGAGAAGCTCCAAACCGTCTGATGTTTTTGTCATGTGTCCGTTGCTGCGGGCTGCATCCCTGATCGAGTGCAACGGCAGTGTCCGTAGCGGCAATTGCGCTGAATAGACGTCCAGATGAACGGTGTGGAAAACCCGCACGTGATAGCACGGAGCCCCAGTGCGATTGACTGAGACACTTGTGTTGAACGTCCCGGCGCCATGACGCGACGCGGCAGCCGCGGCCCGGGGCCGTTCAAATGAGGGGGTGTAGCGCCATTTCCGTCGCCGCGTTTTTCAAAAAAGCGCCACGTATAATCGGTCGGCACGCCGCACGAGCGGCCGGACGCGCCTTATCGACAGCCGGAGGAGCCAGCGTGACAGTCACCGCAGACCCAAAGCGGGTTATCGACCAGTGGGGTGAAATGCCCCCTGCCATTCCGCTCGACGACTACGCAGGCGCACCGCTCGAACAGCGCAGCGCCGACTTCGAAGGCACGTTGTCCGGCAATGGCACCGCGGCGCGTGGCCTGAGCCTTTTCCTGCTCGACCTCTATGCGCTCGCCAACCGCACCGGCATCGGCGAGTTCGAGCACGGCTTTTTCCGCCTGCTCTCGCAGCATTTACCGTTCGACGCCGGCTGGACCGGCGTGACAACGCACACGGCCAACGGTCCGGTGATGCACAACAGCTTCGTCTATGGCTTGCCGGGCGAGTTCTTTACCGACTGGCAGCGCGTGCGCGACTGCGACCCGCTCGCACTCGGCTCGATGAACCGCTACGGCCGCGCGCTGGAAGTGTCGATCGTGGCGCCCGGCATCGATCCGCGCTTTCGCAACTGGGCCATCAAATACGGGCTCGCGCAATTGATGGTGGTGTCGGCGCTCGATCATCGCTTCGGGCTCGCGACCTTTCTCTCGGTGTATCGCCGCGCGCTCGACAAACCGTTCTCCGCGGCGGACGCGCAAACGCTGGAGGATGTGATTCCGCACTTAAGCGCGGCGCTGACAATCAACCGCTCGTTTCAATTGACGCGCGAGCGCGGCGAAGGCGTCTCAACGCCGGCACGGGCGATCTGCGACGGTTTCGGTGCCGTGCACCAGGCGGATAAAGCGTTCGAAACCATCCTGCGCAGCGAGTGGCCGACCTATCAGAACCAGCATCTGCCGGCGCCGCTGATCGCGCATCTGCATGCGGACACGGGCCAGCCGTATGTCGGCGAAACGGTGACGGTGAGTTGCTCGCCGGTGGTCGGCCTGTTTCAGCTGGAAGCGCGCCAGCGCTCGCCGCTCGACCGTTTGAGTCCGCGCGAACTGAGTGCGATCAAGCTGTACGGCGACGGCCTCTCACACAAGGAAGTCGCGCAACGCATGGCGATTTCACCCACCACCGTGCGCCACTATCTGCGCTGCGCTTACAAGAAGCTCGGCATGCACGACAAAAGCCAGATTCCGTGGCTGCTCGGGCTCAGGGACAACGCTGCTGCAAACGCCCCGGCGCCCGGCCAGGGCGATTGAACGGCTGCTTCACTCGTCCTCTTCTTCGAGGCCGGCAAGCAGATCGTCGACCGCGTGATACACGCGCTCGACGATTTCCGGCCCGACCTTGCGCTCCAACTCGCGATAGTGCGCTTCGAGATCCTTCGAAATCACCCGCACCAGATCCACACTCGTGTCAGTGAGCGACACCAGCACGCGGCGCTGGTCTTCCGCGAAACGCTCCTTGGTTATCAGCTCCATGCTTTCCATGCGCGCGAGCACGCCGGCCATGCTCGGGCTCGAAATCGTGCAGATATCGGAAATGTGACGCGGCTCCATCGGACCGTGCTCATTGAGCGCGCGAATCACGCGCCATTGCTGTTCGGTCAGTCCGTGCGCGGTAATCAATGGGCGGAAGCGCTCCATCATTTTTTCTCTGGCGCGCAGCAACAACATCGGCAGGTTGCGGTGCAAAACTCGGGTAGAAGCGGAAGCGGACATGGCAGAAGATAGTTAAAAGCAGCCGTCGAAGCTTAAGGGAAAACCCGCAATCAGCCGACAGGCTATTGACCGTGGATCATATCAAGCGCAATACTACTAACATGTTAGTGTTTTTCCCGGGAGACAGCTGATTTATGTTTTCACTTGCCGATCACCTGCTGCATCTGGAAGGCGACGCGCTGCCTCGCGACGTGGATGCGCACACCGTCGCCGCGCTGCTCGCACGCGGCGTGGCCTGCCGCGCGCCGATTTCCGGTGCTGTCTACGGAACGCTGCTGAACGACCGCGCCGCGCTGGAAGCATTGGGCGACGCCGTGCATGCCGCCCCGTATAAAGCACCGCCCAAAGCGCCCGTTCTGTATCTGAAGCCGCGCAATACATTCGCCGGTCATCGCGCCCGTGTTGTTGTGCCTGACAACGCATTGGGTGTGGAAGTCGGCGCTTCGCTGGGTATCGTGATTGGCCGCACTGCAACACGCGTCAGTGCAGGGCAGGCGTTCGAGTACGTCGCCGGCTACACGCTGGTCGCCGATCTGAGCGTGCCGCACGCGAGCGTGTACCGGCCGTCGGTGCGGTTCCGGGCGCGCGACGGCTTTTGCGTGATCGGACCGGCAGTGGTTGCAGCGCGTCATGTTGCTGCGCCGGACGATCTGACGATCAAGGTTGCGCTTGCCGGACGTGAGGTCTTCACGGCGAGAACCGCCTCGTCGGTACGCAAGGTGGCGCAGTTGATTGCGGACGTCACCGACTTCATGACACTTAACGCGGGTGACGTCATTACGCTTGGCGTGCCTCATGGTTCGCCGGTTGCCCATATCGGCGACACGGCCACGCTATCGATTGGCGGATTGCCGCCCCTCGAGGTGTCGTTTGTCGGTGCAGAAGAACAAGATGGAGAACAGCAATGATGCGCGGCCGTGTTGCGTATGCAGGGGCGATTCACGAAGCCTATCCGGACGCCAAGGGCGTACGCCTCGCCGATGGGCGCGTGCGTCGTGAGGATGAAGTGGTGTGGCTCGCGCCGATCGAGGTCGGCACGATCTTCGCGCTCGGCTTGAACTACGCGGAGCATGCGAAGGAATTGCAGTTCAACAAGCAGGAAGAGCCTCTGGTCTTTCTCAAAGGCCCGGGCACGGTCATCGGTCACCGAGGCTTCACGCGCCGCCCCGCCGACGTCACCTTCATGCACTACGAGTGCGAGCTGGCTGTCGTGATCGGGCAAACCGCGCAGAACATCAAGCGCGACAACGCCATGCAGCATGTGTCCGGCTACATGATCGCCAACGACTACGCGATCCGCGACTACCTGGAAAACTATTACCGCCCCAACTTGCGCGTGAAGAACCGCGACGGCGGCACGGTGCTCGGCCCCTGGTTCGTCGATGCCGCCGATGTCGAAGACGTCACGCAACTCGAATTGCGCACGTTTGTGAACGGCACGCGGCAGCAACACGGCAACACGCGCGATCTCGTCACCGATATCCCCGCGTTGATCGAATACCTGAGCAGCTTTATGACGCTCGCACCTGGCGACGTGATTCTGACCGGTACGCCGGAAGGCATCGTCAACGTCAATGCGGGCGACGAAGTGGTCTGTGAAATCGACGGCCTTGGCCGTCTCGTCAATACGATTGCATCGGACGCGGACTTCGGCCGCGCCTGATCGACAAGGTAATAGAGAAAGGACAAGGCAATGCGAATCGACCATCTGATCAACGGCAAATCGAGCGCCGCGAAAGACTACTTCGAGACCGTCAATCCGGCGACCCAGGACGTGCTCGCGGAAGTCGCCCGCGGCGGTGCGGAAGAAGTCGACGCCGCCGTGCGCGCGGCCAAAGAAGCGTTTCCGGCATGGGCCGGCAAACCCGCTGCGGAACGTGCAAAAATCATTCGCAAGCTCGGCGAGTTGATCGCGAAGAATGTACCGGACATCTCCGAGACCGAGACGAAGGACACCGGCCAGACGATCTCGCAGACGCGCAAGCAGCTCGTGCCGCGCGCCGCCGACAACTTCACCTATTTCGCGGAGATGTGCACGCGCGTCGATGGTCATACGTATCCCACCGATACGCATCTGAACTACACGCTGTTTCATCCGGTCGGCGTCTGCGCGCTGATCTCGCCGTGGAACGTGCCGTTCATGACGGCAACATGGAAAGTCGCACCCTGTCTCGCGTTCGGCAATACCGCCGTGCTGAAGATGAGCGAACTGTCGCCGCTGACCGCCTCGATGCTCGGCAATCTCGCCCTCGAAGCCGGGATTCCCGCGGGCGTGCTGAACGTCGTGCACGGCTTCGGCAAGGACACCGGCGAACCGCTGGTGGCACACCCGGACGTGCATGCGGTGTCGTTCACCGGCTCGACGGCAACCGGCAACCGCATCGTGCAAACGGCCGGTCTGAAAAAGTTTTCGATGGAACTCGGCGGCAAGTCGCCCTTCGTAATTTTCGACGACGCCGATTTCGAGCGCGCGCTCGATGCCGCCGTGTTCATGATCTTCTCGAACAACGGCGAGCGCTGCACGGCGGGGTCGCGCATTCTGGTGCAACGCTCGATTTACGCGCGCTTTGCCGAGCGTTTCGTCGAGCGCGCGAAACGCTTGACGGTGGGCGATCCGCTGGCTGACAGCACGATCGTTGGCCCGATGATCAGCCAGGGGCACCTGGCCAAAGTGCGCAGCTACATCGAGTTGGGTCCGAAAGAAGGCGCGACGCTCGCGTGCGGCGGACTCGATGCCCCCGACTTGCCCGACGCCATGCGCAAAGGCAACTTTGTTCAGCCGACGGTGTTCGTCGACGTCGACAACCGCATGCGGATCGCGCAGGAAGAGATCTTCGGCCCGGTCGCCTGCCTGATTCCGTTCGACGACGAAGCCGACGCGATCAAACTCGCCAACGACATCTCCTACGGTTTGTCGAGCTACATCTGGACCGAGAGCACCGGCCGCGCGTTGCGCGTCGCCGCAGCCGTCCAGGCGGGCATGTGCTTCGTCAACAGCCAGAACGTGCGCGATCTGCGCCAACCGTTCGGCGGCACGAAAGCATCGGGTGTGGGCCGCGAAGGCGGCACGTGGAGCTACGAGGTGTTCCTCGAGCCCAAGAACGTGTGCGTATCGCTCGGCTCGCATCACATTCCGCGCTGGGGCGTCTGACGTGCCGGTCATTTGCGCGCGAGTGCATCACGCCTCGCGCCACACAGAATAGGAGACCGCAATGGGCAAACTCGCGTTGGCAGCAAAAGTCACTCACGTCCCGTCGTTGTATCTGTCCGAACTCGACGGTGCGCACAAGGGCTGCCGTCAGCCCGCAATCGACGGCCATCATGAAATCGGCCGCCGTTGCCGGGAATTGGGTGTGGACACGATCGTCGTATTCGACGTGCATTGGCTGGTGAACAGCGAATACCACATCAATTGCGCACCGAAGTTCGAAGGTGTCTATACGAGCAACGAACTGCCGCACTTCATCAAGAACATGCCGTACGCGTATCCCGGCAATGTCGGGCTCGGCGATCTGATCGCGGAAGTCGCCAACGAGATGGGCGTCAAGAGCCGCGCGCACAGCGAGACCACGCTCGAACTCGAATACGGCACGCTGGTGCCCATGCGCTATATGAATAGCGATCAGCACTTCAAGACCGTTTCGGTAGCCGGCTGGTGCATGTGGCACGACCTCGAAACCAGCGCGCGTTTCGGCCTCGCGGTACGCAAGGCCATCGAGGAACGTTACGACGGCACCGTGGCGATTCTGGCGAGCGGGTCATTGAGCCACCACTTCGCCGACAACGGCACCGCCGAGCAGTTCATGCACAAGGTGTGGAGCCCGTTTCTCGAACAGATGGACCGCAGGGTGGTCGAGTTGTGGGAAGCAGGCGACTGGAAAACCTTCTGCGAGATGCTGCCGCTCTATAACGAGAAATGCTGGGGCGAAGGCGGCATGCACGACACTGCGATGCTGCTCGGCGCACTCGGTTGGGATCGTTACGACGGCAAGGTTGAAGTCGTCACGCCGTATTTCGGCAGTTCGGGCACCGGTCAGATCAATGCGATCTTCCCGGTGACGCCCCTGCCCGCTTAAGTCCTGTGAAAGGAGCTTGCCGTGCCACATTTGACCCTCGAATACAGCGCTAATCTTGCTGATGAAGCAAGCATTGGGCAGCTTTGCACATCGCTCGTGGCTTGCCTCGACGCGCAGCGCGAGAACGACCAACGCGTTTTTCCGCTCGGCGGCATCCGCGTGCGCGCCTTGCGTTGCGAGCAGTACTGCATTGCTGACGGACGACCCGACGCCGCCTTCCTGCATGCGAACTTGAAGATCGCCGCGGGCCGCTCGGACGCCGCAAAAAAGGCGACCGGAGACGCGCTGTTTGATGCGATCAAACAGCACTTCGCGGCTGAGTTTGAGAAACACGGCTTGGCGTTGTCGCTGGAGATCAATGAATTCAGCGAAGCCGGCACGTGGAAACACAACAATTTGCACGCACGGCTTAAGGCCTGAGACCTAGGCTTAGCATGCGCCTGAAACCTGGGCCTGAGACTTGAGCCCGAGACTTGAACCTGAGACTTGAACCTGGGGCTTGAGCCTGAGACTTGAGCCTGAGACTTGAGCCTGAGACTTGAACCTGAGACTTGTGCCCGAGACTTGAGTCTTGGACTTGGACCTGGGACCCGGGCTTGACGCTCCGTCCTACTATCCGACCTGGTAGCTGGGCGCGGCAGCCGTTTATAGAGAATCCATCATGCTAGACGAACAGACAATCCGCAATCTTGCGGCGGAACTCGACAACGCCGAGAAAACGCGCACCCAGTTGCGCCACTTCTCGGCCAGGTATCCCGGGATGACGGTAGAAGACGGGTACGCGATTCAGCGCGAGTGGGTGAAGCTCAAACTGGCCGAAGGCCATGTAATCAAGGGCCGCAAGATCGGCCTGACCTCACGCGCGATGCAGCGTTCGTCCCAGATCGACGAACCTGACTACGCGCCGCTGCTCGACAGCATGTTCATCGAAAGCGGGCAGGACATCCGCGCCGACCGCTTCATTGCGCCGCGCGTGGAAGTCGAACTGGCCTTCGTATTGAGCAAACCCTTGAAGGGCCCTGGCGTCACGCTATTCGACGTTCTGGATGCCACCGCTTACGTGACACCTGCGGTGGAGATTATCGACGCGCGCATTGAACAATTCGACCGCGAGACGAAGGCGCCGCGCAAGGTGTACGACACCATCTCGGACTTCGCGGCCAATGCCGGGATTGTATTGGGTGGCCGTCCGGTGCGTCCGATGGACGTCGACCTTCGTTGGGTTGGCGCATTGCTTTACAAGAACGGCGCCGTGGAAGAAAGCGGACTCGCTGCCGCGGTGCTGAATCACCCTGCCACGGGCGTTGCATGGCTCGCGAACAAGATCGCCCCGTACGATGAAGGACTGAACGCGAACGACGTGATTCTGAGCGGCTCGTTCACGAGTCCGATCCCGGCGCGCGCGGGCGACACGTTCCACGTCGACTATGGCCCGCTCGGCGGCATTGGTTTGAATTTCATTTGAGTTGCCGACATGTCCTTACCGCAAAACACATTCAAGCGCGCGCTGACTGAGGGTAAGCCGCAATTCGGCTTATGGGCGGCGCTTGCCGATGCCTACGTGACCGAATTGCTGGCCACGGCCGGATTCGATTGGCTGTTGATTGACAACGAGCACGCACCGAACGATGTACGCAGCACGCTGGCGCAATTACAGGCTGTGGCGGCGTACGCCTCGCATCCGGTGGTGCGTCCGGTGCGCAGCGATAGTGCGTTGATCAAGCAGTTGCTCGATATCGGCGTGCAGACCTTGTTGTTGCCGATGATCGACACTGCGGAGCAGGCTGCGGATGCGGTCGCGGCGACGCGCTATCCACCGCAGGGTATTCGTGGCGTGGGGAGTGCGTTGGCGCGGGCATCGCGTTGGAATCGGATACCGGACTACTTGCTGACGGCGTCTGATGAGTTGTGTGTGGTGGTGCAGGTAGAGACCGTGCTGGGGATGGAGAATCTTTCGGCGATTGCGGCGGTGGATGGCATTGACGGTGTGTTTTTTGGTCCTTCGGACCTGAGTGCATCGATGGGGTTGCTGGGCAAGCCTGGTGATGCGAGTGTGCGTGAGGCGATATGCAAGGGTATTGGGAAGGTGCGGGACGCCGGCAAAGCGGCGGGCGTGCTGGCGCCGGACCCGGGGATTGCCGCGGAGTATGTCGCGGCGGGCGCGACGTTTGTTGCGGTGGGGACGGATACGGGGTTGTTGAGTCGCGCGGCGGCGGATCTGGCTGCCTCGTATAAGAAGACTGCCGGTGCGGCGACGCCCGTGAAGGGCGGGTATTGAGGGGTGCCTGCTAGGCATCAGCGGGCGCCGTGCGGCGGGCTTGTTTTTGCGTTCGTGGCGCTTGTTCGTCTGTACGCCTGCGGCGTTGGCCTTTCCTTGATTCGGTTGCCTGCGCGGCGCTTGTTCGTCTGGTTGCCTGCGGCGTTGGCCTTTCCTTGATTCGGTTGCCTGCGCGGCGCTTGTTCGTCTGGTTGCCTGCGGCGTTGGCCTTTCCTTGAATTGATATTGGTCTATTAGCGTTGCCCCTGTGCGGGGCGGCACCTACTTTTCTTTGCCTGCTGCAAAGAAAAGTAGGCAAAAGAAAGCAGCTCGAACCCCCTGCTAAGCGGGTTCCTCGCACAGCCACGGTAGTGGTGCATCTGGAATCTGTGCTCTCGCACATTCCGCGTCAGTGACAAGGCAGTCATACTTCCGGCGGCGCTGCGCGCGCCGAAGCGCATTTCTTAAACCCGTGCGCTGCGTTTGGCGCTCGCGTTTTTGCTCGGAACACTAGCTCGTCATTGCGCAGCCGCCGCCAGACATTGCATTCGAAGTGGGGTTTCGCTCGCAAGAGTACAGACGCCTCGCCGAGGCGAAGCCGATGGCCCCCCGCCGCGCGCAATCGAAGCCTCACGGTTTCCCTGGCAGACCCATCCGCGACGCACGCAGTGCGGAGTGGGAGCTGATGAGCCCTTTGTCACTAACGCGGAGTGTGCGAGGGCACGGATTCCAGATGCACCACTACCGTGGCTGTGCGGGGGACCCGCTTAGCAGGGGCTTCTAGCCGCTTTCTTTGCTTATCTTTCTTTGCGGCGGCAAAGAAAGTAAGTGCCGCCCCGCACAGGGGCAACGCTAATAGACCACTAAGAAATCAAGGAAAGGCCAAAGCCGTAGGCATACAGACAAGCGCCCCGCCGGCAACCAGATCAAGGAAAGGCCACCACCGCAGGCGTACAGAAACAAGCGCCGAGCAGGCAAAAAAACCCCAACCTTAATCCCCCGCCGGCCACGGCAACCCCACCGCCGACCAATCCAACTCCACCCCAACAACCGCCCTCTCACCAGCAAACTGCACCGCCAAAGTAACCGCAACACAAGGCCTTCCACTAGCCAAAGAAAGATAAGGATTACTCGCCACCACCACCCCCGGCAACAAAACCGCATTGCGAAAATAAGGCCGATGATCCCACCTGGCATGCTGCGGATTCGCCACAGGATGCAGCGAAGCCGCTCCGCCATTCCACGCCGGCCCCCGCAATTCATTCCCGATCTGCCGCCCTGAATCATTCAGAATAAAACAACTAACACACCGCTCAAGCGTAGCCAAAGCACCAAACGCCTGCTCCATCAAAACCCCAGCCAGCAAATCATCAGCCGCCCGGCTCAAAGCCAACCGATACGGCTCCACCTCCGACTCGAACAACGCATGCTGATGCGCCCTCCCCTGGGCAATCACATCAAACGCATCATCGATCCGCCGATGCACCGACTCCGGCGGCGCAATCTCGGCCGCCGGCCGCCCGAGCAGATAGCCCTGCGCGAAATCCACATTCGACTCCACGGCAAGAATCAGTTCCTCCGTAGTCTCCACGCCCTCAACAACCACCAGCATCCCAGCCTGATGCAACAGCGAAACCAGCTTCGGCAAGATCGGCTGCTCGGTGCCGTGACTGGTCGCGCGAATCAACTCGCCGTCGAGCTTCACAAGATCCGGCCGAATCCGCAACAGCCGGTCGAGGTTCGATTGGCCCGCGCCAAAATCGTCGACGGCGATCAGGAAGCCATGCTCGCGGTACAAAGCCGCCGCGCGCGACATGTCGTCGACGCTGCCGCCATGCGATTCGAGAATCTCGAGAATCACCTGTTCAGGTTCGAGTCCCACCGCCCGCACGATCGCCACAAGCCGATCGGCATAGCCTTCAGCGATAAACGTAGCCGGCAGAATGTTGAGGAACAGCCACGCATCGCCGGGCAGCAACTTGCGCGCATTGGCCAGATGCACGGCATGACTCGCGCGATCAAGCGCACCTTCGTCGCTGGATGGCCTCGGCGCGAACAGCACTACGGGCGGCACCAGCGTGCCGTCGTCCTGCTCGCCGCGCAGCAAAGCCTCGAACCCCACCTGCTTCTGATGCGACAAACTATAGAGCGGCTGGAAGTGCGAGGTCAGGTAATAGTCCTCCCAGCGATGCCGCCGCGCCGCCGCCCCACCCTCCTCGTACGCGACATCGGTGTGGCATTGCAGCAGTTCGAGCGGCAACGCGCGTTCGGCGCACACACGGTTTCTGCCCGAATGCTTGGCGCGCAACAAGGCTTCATCGGCGCGATCGAGCAGCACCATGATGCTTTCGCCGCTGCGGTGTTCGGCCACGCCGAAGCTCGCGGTCAGATGGCCGTCCGGGCGTTCGATCGCGGCAATCGCGCCGCGCAGACGCTCGGCCACCGCCAATGCGCCGGCCAGGCCGTCGCGCAGCAGCACGGCGAACTCCTCGCCGCCGATCCGGCTCACGCTGTCGTCCGCGGAGGTCCCCTCCATCAGCACCTGGGCGACCTCGTACAGCGCATGGTCGCCGACCGCGTGGCCGAAGCGGTCATTCAGGGATTTGAAACTGTCGATATCGAGAAAAATCGCGCTGACCCGCTCATCCGGCGCGATGCTTTCGAGGCGGCGCTCGGCCTGCTTCATAAACGCGCGGCGGTTCTGCAGGCCGGTCAGCGGATCGGTCGCGGCGAGCTGCGCCAGTTGGCTCTCGAGCAGAAAATGATTGCGCCGGAACCGGTAGAAGCCGAAGTGAAACACAGCGGAAGTCGGCACGCCGATCGCCACGATCCACATCCACACAACGACGTCGACGTCATGCGTGCGCGGTTCGCCGAACAGCATGGCAAACGCCGCGGCATAAAAGAGCGCGCTGCCGACGAAGAAATGCATCGGTGTGAGCCACAGTGGCGCGGCGCAGATCGGGATCGCCACCATGGCCGGCAGTACCCACAACAAGGGATGCTCGACACCGGAGATGTTCAGCGCGAGACCGGCCACCAGCACCAGCGAGTACGCGACGCCAATTGCGCCGAACGTCCAGGTCGAGTCGGCGCGTGGAATCGCCATCACCAGCAGGGCGAGTACCAGCGCACAGGAGAGCCGGTAGGCGAGCGGCGTCGCCGGGCCGTCGACCATATTGCGCGCCCCGACAAGACACAGGAACGCGACAACTGTAAACGCCAGCGTCACCGTCGAAAGTGGACGCTGGTGTTCCAGCGATCGTCGATGAAAGCGATCGCGCAAACCAGAATCGGACAGTGGCTTCGTTGAAGTAGAAAGCATATTGATAGATATCTGGCTGGCTCCGGTCACTTGGCCAATGTATAACGGCAACCGTCTGACAAATATTTATGCCCTACCCGCAAATAGAATGGCGCCCCGCCCCGCAAGGGCTACGCCGCCATCACGCGATCACGTCCGGACGCCTTGGCGGCATACAACGCGCCGTCGGCACGCGCCATCAACTGGGCAAGCGATTCATCCCGCCGATGCTGATCCACGCCGACGCTGAAGGTGTACGTCAGTCCACGCGGCAACTCCGCCGACGCGGCCGACGCGAGCCGAACCCGCAGACGATCCATCAGCCGCACTGCTTCGGCGGTGCTCGTCGCCGGGCACAAGACGCCGAACTCCTCGCCGCCCAGCCGCCCGAATACGTCGCCGACTCGCAAATGACGGGTGATGAAGGCCGCGAAGTGGCTCAGCACCTGGTCGCCGGCGGCGTGGCCGTAACCGTCGTTGACCGCCTTGAACGAATCGATGTCGATGATCGCCATCGCCACCGGCGAACGGCTGCGCAACGACGCCTTCAACAGCGCCTCGCCGATGGCGAGAAACGCGCGGCGCGACAACGCACCGGTCAGATCGTCGACATTGGCAAGCCGTTCGAGCCGCTCAGCAAGCCGATCATGCGCGAGCATCACCACGCCGATCGACAAACACGGCGGCGCGAGAATGCCGAGTGCGAGAAAGGCGACGTTACTTGGCGTCACCTCCAGCAAGCTGGACTGCAGCAGCATGCCGAAGCCGTACATGACGCCGCGCGAAAGATGCCCCGCGCATAGCAGCGCCGAAGCTACCGCGAGAAAGTAGTAGCAGTAACGGGGCCGGTTCGAGGGACGACCGCGCAGCATCATGATGGCGAGCATGGCGTAGAGGCTCGCGTGATACGCCGATGCCAGGGTCACCCGCGCATTGAAGTCCGGCCGGGCAAACGTCCAATAGATCATGCCGATCAACACCGCAAGCGCGCCAGCGTAAGCCACCCAAGGCCGAGTGCGGCGGCCCAGAAAACGGTAGCAGCCTTCTACCACCAGCAGCAGCGAGAGGGCCAGCAACTCGTTGGCCGCCACGAAAGTCAGCCAGCGCGACGCGTGTCCTTGCAAGGCAAAGGCAAGCAGCGCCACGATCGCGACCGCGTTGGCCGAGATCCAGTAACCGACGCCAGGTATCGCCGCGCGCCATAACGAGCCGAGTACGGCCATCCCCATGGCGCCCGACAAAACCGTGACAACCAGAATAGTGAGTGGATTGAGCATTGTTGTTTTGAGTCGAACGGCATCGCCATCACGCACCACGCCCCTGCATGTGCGTGTCCGCGCTGCTCCGCCGCGCGATTTGCGCCGGCACTCGCGCAGTCCGGCGGCACCCGTTCGTAAGCTTACTGGTCCAGGCAAATGTTGGGGGCGCCAAGAACCTGAAAGATGCGACAGGCATTCCCGGCGACGCAAATGCTTATCGCATCCGCGCGAGGCAAACTCAACCGTTGCATTTACCACGAAACGAAACCACCAAAGCAAGGGCGCGATCCACCGCTAACGGACCTATCTGGAACACTTTCGCGGCGCGCATCCACAGTGGGGCCGCGAGCAAGGCGATTCAGGCCGCAAGTATTACGTAATTGATGTGCATCCGTCGCAATCGTTTGCTTGTATAAAGCAGACGAATGTAAAGTGGCTAAAAGTTAATGTCTTAAGTAGACTCCTGCGAAGTGTGGCGGACAGACTAGACAGATTCGGTAAAACGTACCTTGGGACGCGTGCAATGCGCGGCCTCCCGTAACACTTTCATTTGCATTCGACCGTCGGCAACCGTTTCGATACACGGCTGAAGCAACGGCCACTTCCCGGAAAACATGGTCCCAACTCTCAACTACCTGCTGGAACGCCAAATCTCTTCACAGTGGCGTGGCATGCTGACTGCATTGGCGACAGAGTTCGAAGCGCAGATCGGTCGCGACGAACTGCGCCAACTGATGTATCGCGTCGGCTGCCGGTTTGCGGCAGCGCATCAATTACCCGCATGCGGGTCGACGGCCGAGCTTGCTCAGGCGTTGAATCGGGTCTGGCATGACACGGATTGGGGCTACGTCGAGTTATCCGATGAAGCCGAGTCTCTGCGCATCGTTCATTACTGCGCGCCGCTGCAGGCATTCGGCAACGCGGCGCTCGCCTGGACCCCTGCGTTTCTCGAAGGCGTTTATCAGACCTGGCTGAGCGCATTGGGCGCGCAGGGCCTGTCGGTGGCGCAAACGAGCGAGTACGGCACGGACACCGCGATCGAGTTCCGGCTGGGCCGGCATGCAGTGTGAGCGGACCCGGCAAGCGGACCGTGAAGTTGAACCCATCGGACGTGAGCCTGCAATTCCGGCTCAAGGCCGGCGGACAGGCAGTCGTTAAACGTAGCTAAGCATCGTTAAACAACAGGCAGTAGAGGAACGCGCCAGACCGGTGCGCGTGAAGTAGCAGCACCAGCGTTTCAGCGCCGCGAGCACGTGCGGGGATGGGGGCAAGGCAAGTCATGAACAAGACGGCGGCACTATGAGTTCATCGAGCGACATCGAAAAACTATTCGATCATTTTGGCGGCGACGCCAACGCGTACCAGGAAATCGGCCGCGAAAACGAGGCGCGTTCGGCGCGCACACGGTGGCCGCTGCTGGTGACGCTGGATCTGACACAGCCGACGATTCCCGCGATCGGGCAACGCCGCGAGGTGGCTCGCGAAACGTTGGTGCGAGACGCGGCGCCGGCGGCCGATGGTCAGGACGCGACGCCTAAAGACGCCACCTCGGTCACGCGCGCGAAGGCACCGCTGTTTACCCGCTCACATCGGCGGGACATTCCGCCGGTCGTCGTCGCCACCCAGCCTGTCGCGCCGCCCGCCGCTTCGCGCTTCGGCGCGTTCGAACCGAACGAAGACACCGCGGCGCGGAGCGATGCGGCGCCCCCTGTGACCACGCTCGCCCCGCCGCAAGTGCCACAGGTGTCGCCGGTTGCCGCTGCGCCGGTTCCCCCGGTCATGCCGCCTGCCGGTATTCCGCCGATAGCCCAGTTCCGCACGCCGGAGATGCCGGTCACGCAAGCTATGACGGGCATGCCGCCAAACCCGGTAACGCCGCGCGCCGGGATCCCCGCCTCGACACCACGCGTCACCGCTCCGGCGCCGATCTCTGCGCCCGCGCCGACGTGGGCACAAGCGCCTGCTCCCGCTCCGGTTCCAACATGGACGCCAGCACCCGCCCAAGCTCATGCGCCAGCATGGGCACCGGCATCCACCTTCGCCGGCACGACCGCTCCCGCAGCGCCGAAGCCGCCTGCATCGATCCTCGGCAAACTGTTCGCCCCGGCATCCGAACCGGCGCCGCCACAACCCGCCGGCCGCTCAAGCGAATCCGCACCGCTGCAATCGGTCTTCGACCGTCTGCGCGGCACACCTGCTCAAACGGCCGCTGCGCCAACCGTAGCGCCCCGCGCCGCCACGCCGGCCGCCTCCAACTCGTGGCTGATCAACGGCCCTCGTCGCTCATGAAAGTCATCGCGGTCGTGTCCGCTAAAGGCGGGGTCGGCAAAACCACCCTCGCCGCCAATCTCGCTTCCGTGCTGGCCGCCAGCGGCCGCCGCGTGATTGCCCTCGATCTCGATCCGCAGAACGCGCTGCGCCTGCATTTCGGCGTGCCGCTCGACAGCATCGACGGTTTGTCGCGCGCGACGTTGACGGGCGATCCGTGGCAAACGGTGATGTTCGACGGCGTGGACGGTGTGACCGTGCTGCCCTATGGCGCGGTGCTCGAAGACGACCGCCGTCGCTTCGAAGCGTATATCGACCAGGAGCCAGGGTGGCTCGCGCAGTCGCTGCAAACGCTGCGGCTCGATCCGTCCGACATCGTCATCATCGATACGCCGCCGGGTTCGTCCGTGTATGTACGCACTGCATTGTGCGCAGCGACCTTTACGTTGAACGTGGTGCTCGCCGACGCGGCTTCGTACGCGGCCATTCCGTTAATGGAACGGCTGATAGAAACCTATGCTGCGCCGCGCCCGGAGTTCGGCGGAGAAGGCTACGTGGTCAACCAGATCGACCAGTCTCGCCAATTGACCAAAGACGTCCTCAAGGTCTTGCGCCAGATGCTCGGCGACAAGCTCTTCCCGGGCGTGATCCATCTTGACGAAGGCGTGAGCGAAGCGCTCGCGTGCGACACCACGCTGATTCACTACGATCCACTCAGCCAGGCGGCCGCCGATTTTCGCTCGTGCGGCAACTGGCTGATGGCGGCGGTCGACGCGATCGCCGTCTCGCCGAGGAACGTCGCATGAGTACGCCTCAGTCGCAGGACATCGAGGCCCGCGAACCGTCGCGGCTCGAACGCTTCGTCGACGCGCGCTTCTGGAACAGCCGGATCGTGACCGGTCTCGTCACGCTGTTCGCGCTGGTGATGCTGTACTTCGTGTTCACCGTGCCACTCGCGTTCTACGAGCAGTTGACGTTCGCGACCTGCTGCTTCGTCACTGCCCTGCTGTTCCGCCGCCTGCCTGGCCGTTACGCGACGATGGTGATGATCATGCTCTCGGTGGTCACGTCGGGCCGCTACATGTACTGGCGGCTCACGGCGACGACTTACTGGGAGCATCCGCTCGACGCCGCGTGGGGCCTGCTGTTGGTGTCAGCCGAAGTCTATTCGACCCTCGTGCTGCTGCTCGGCTACTTTCAGACCGCGTGGCCGCTCAAGCGCACACCGATGCCGCTGCCCGCCTCGCGCGACCTGTGGCCGACCGTCGACGTGTTCATCCCGACCTACAACGAGCCGCTCTCGGTGGTGAAGCCGACCATCTACGCGGCGC
Organism: Burkholderia sp. GAS332; assembly: GCA_900142905.1. Classification (NCBI taxonomy): domain Bacteria; kingdom Pseudomonadati; phylum Pseudomonadota; class Betaproteobacteria; order Burkholderiales; family Burkholderiaceae; genus Burkholderia; species Burkholderia sp. GAS332. The sequence continues at coordinate 2,355,327 of FSRV01000002.1, forward strand.
TCGCACTCGACTATCCGGCCGACAAAATTGCGATCCACGTGCTTGACGACGGCCGCCGTCCCGAGTTCAGGGCGTTCTGCGAGGAAGTCGGCGTCAACTGGACGATCCGCACGCACAACCGCCATGCGAAGGCCGGCAACATCAATGAAGCCCTGAAGATCACCCAGGGCGAGTACCTCGCGATCTTCGACTGCGATCACATTCCGACCCGCTCATTCCTGCAGATCGGCCTCGGCTGGTTCCTGCGCGACAAGCTGCTGTCGATGTTGCAAACGCCGCACCACTTCTTCTCCGCCGATCCGTTCGAACGCAATCTCGGCACCTTCCGCAAAGTGCCGAACGAAGGCGAACTGTTTTACGGCCTCGTGCAGGACGGCAACGATCTGTGGAACGCCACGTTCTTCTGCGGCTCGTGCGCGTTGCTGCGCCGGACCATGGTCGAAGAAATCGGCGGCATCGCGGTAGAAACGGTCACCGAAGACGCGCACACCGCATTGAAGCTGCACCGCCTCGGCTACACCACCGCTTATCTGGCGATTCCGCAAGCGGCGGGTCTCGCGACCGAAAGTCTGTCCAGCCACATCGGCCAGCGGATTCGCTGGGCGCGCGGTATGACGCAGATTTTCCGGATCGACAATCCGCTGACTGGCAAGGGCCTGAAAATCGGCCAGCGGCTCTGCTATCTGAACGCGATGATGCACTTCTTCTACGGCATCCCGCGTCTGGTGTTCCTGACGGCGCCGCTGTCCTATCTGTTCTTCGGCGCGCACGTGATCGAAGCCGCTGCCAGCACGATCGCGATCTACGCCCTGCCGCACATGATGCACGCGAGCATCACCAACTCGCGGATGCAGCGCTCGTTCCGCCATTCGTTCTGGGCGGAGGTGTATGAGTCGGTGCTGGCGTCGTACATTACCGCGCCGACGCTGCTCGCACTGATCAACCCGAAGCTCGGCAAATTCAACGTGACGGCCAAGGGCGGCCAGATCGAAAAGAACTACTTCGACTGGGCGATCTCGCGGCCGTATCTGTTCCTGCTGCTGCTGAACCTGATCGGCTTCGTGGTCGGCATCGTGCATATCTATCTGAACTGGCACATTCGCAGCGTGGTGCAGACGACGATCCTGAACCTCGGCTGGACCACCTACAACATGCTGATTCTCGGCGCGAGCGTGGCCGCGGCGAGCGAGCGCAGGCAGATTCGCGCGGTGCACCGCGTGGCGATGACGATGCCGGTGATGCTGAAGTTCTCGACCGGCCGCACGCTCGCTTGCGAAACCATCGACTACTCGGAAGGCGGCGTCGGCGTGGCGCTGCCGGCCAAAATCGAAGTGCCAGTCCACGAACGCGTGACCGTGTCGCTGTTTCGCGGCGACGAGGAATACACCTTCCCCGCCACCGTCGGTTTCACGGAGCCGGGCCGGGTGGGCCTGCGCTTCTCGGCCATGACGCGAGAACAGGAATACGAGTTCGTCAAGACCACTTTCGCGCGCGCCGACGCCTGGACCGGCTGGGCCGAAGGGCGTCAGCAGGACACGCCGTTGCGCGGCCTGTCGCATGTGCTGTCGGTCGGCGCACGCGGCATTGTGGGTCTGTTCGAGCATCTTTATGCCGACCTGCGAAGCTCGATGAAAAGCCGTCCGGTGGACGTCAAGAAGCTAAAAACCAAAGACTGATCTATGGGCAACAGGATGGCGAAGGCACACGTCGAACGCTCGAATCACGGGCGCAGTGGGATGGAAGCGGAGGTGCGTCTGTTTGGACGGCTCGGCTCGCAACGAGTGATGCGCGGGCTTGCCTGCTGGCTCGCGTTGCAGACCGCGTTGGCGGCGCCGCTGGCGTTGGCGGCGCCGCTGGCCTCGGCGGCTGAAGTGGCCCTGAGCGGCGCGAGTGCGTCACAAGCCGGCCAGGTGGCCGGCGCCCCTGGCGCGCCGGCGGTGCGCGTCGCCACCGGTGTGGGCAGCGTGCCGGCACCGAGCGCGGCCGTTCCCTACGATCCGAACGCGCTCGCGCAAGCGCAGTTGGCCACGCCCACGCCGGCGCTCGCCGCGTCGTCGGTGAAAGCCTTGGGCATCAGAACGCCGACCACCGCCGAACCGGGCACGCTGGTGCCGGGCGGCCGCCGTCAAACGCTCACCTTTGCCGACCTCGGCGCGCGCGATCCGCTGCAACTGCGCGGCACCGACGGCCAGAACGGCGTCGCCTTCTCCGTGCGCGGCGACGAAGTGGTGACCGGTGCGATCCTGCATCTCGTCTACAGCTACTCGCCCGCGCTGCTCGCGAATATTTCCCAGTTGAAAGTGTTGGTGAACGGCGAAGTCGCCGCGACGCTGCCGGTGCCGCACGAACAGGCCGGCATGCTGGTGGCGCGCGACGTCTCGATCGATCCGCGTTTCATCACCGAATTCAACCACCTGAACGTGCAGTTGATCGGCCATTACACGACGAGTTGCGAAGACCCGGCGAATTCGTCGCTGTGGGCCACCGTCAGTAATGCCAGTTCGCTCGATCTGACCTACGCGTCGCTCGCCAGCAAGCCGGACTTGGCCGCGCTGCCGCAGCCGTTCTTCGACCGCCGCGACGTGCGCCGTCTCGAGCTGCCGTTCGTGTTCCCGCAAAAACCCGGCGCCGGCACGCTCGAAGCGGGCGGTATCGTCGCATCATGGTTCGGCGCGCTGGCCGGCTATCGCGGCGCGATATTTCCTGCACAACTGGATAACGCGCCGCTGTCGGGCAACGCGGTGGTGTTCGCGACCGACGACCAACGCCCGGCCGGCGTGACGATTCCGGCGATCTCCGGCCCGACTATCGCGGTGGTGGATCGCGAAGCGCCGGCGCGCGGCAAGCTGCTGCTCGTGCTCGGCCGCACCGAAGCCGAACTCAAGATCGCCGCCAAGGCACTCGGCATCGGCCAGAACACGCTGAGCGGTCCGAGCGCGACGATCACGCAGTTAAACGAACTCGGGCCGCGTGTTCCGTACGACGCGCCGAACTGGTTGCCGACCAACCGCCCAGTGCGTTTCGGCGAACTCGCCGACGCGCGCGACCTGACCGTGTCCGGCTACGACGCCGACGCCGTGCGCGTGAATCTGCGCGTGCCGCCCGATCTGTTCATGTGGCACACCAAGGGCGCGCCGATCGATCTGCGCTACCGCTACACAGTGCGTCCGCTGCGGGACCGTTCGTCGCTGAACGTCAGCGTCAATGACGGCTTCGTGCAAGCGCTGCCGATTCCGGCCGAGTCGGCCTCGGTGTTCGAGCTGAGCCATTACTTCGCGCGCGTCTTGCCGGACCACACTGCCGAAGCGCGTCGCACGGTCCATATTCCGCCGCTGCTGCTGACGCCGCGCGCGCAAGTGCGCCTGCATTTCTACTACGACATTCCGAACACCGGCGAATGTCACGGCCGCCTGCTGGAGAACGTGGTCGGCGCCATCGATCCGAACTCGACCATCGACCTGTCGTCGTTCCCGCATTACATGGCGCTGCCCGACCTGGCGGCATTCGCCAACAGCGGCTTCCCTTTCACGCGGATGGCCGACCTGTCCGAGACCGCGGTGGTCCTGCCGAACGACGCCGATTCGAGCGACTACAGCCTGTACCTGTTGACCATGGGCCGCATGGGCGCATCGACCGGTTATCCGGTGAATGGCGTCACAGTCGGCACGGCCGACGACGTCGACAAGTACGCCAACAAGGACCTGCTGATTTTCGGCGCGCCGGGCAAGCAACCCCTGCTGCAGCGCTGGGCCAAGTCGATGCCGTTTTCCAGCGACGGCGATTCGCGTACCTTCGAGCTCTCCGATATCGTCTTCAAACTCCAGGACTGGTGGCATGGCGAACACGGCGTCGACCGCTCGCCCGCGCGCGCCGACCTGACGCTCGTGAGTTCGAACGGCGATGCGCTGTTGACCGGTTTCGAATCGCCGCTGCAGAAGAACCGCAGCGCCGTCGCGCTGGTGAGCGCGGCCGGCCAGTCGGACGCCGATCTGTCCGCCGCCCTGCTCGACGCCGACGTGCTACCGGAGATTCAAGGCGCGATGGCCGTAATCCACGGCCGCACCGTGACCATCACGTCGAACGGCGAAGCGTACTATGTCGGCCATTTGTCGCCGCAAGAGTATCTGCGCTGGGCGCTGTCGTCGCATCCGCTGTTGCTGATGCTGGGCGGCGTGCTCGCCGCGCTGATTATCGCGGGGCTGTTCTACCGGACGCTGCGTTCGATCGCCGCGCGCCGCCTGAAGGACTGATAGGACCGATATGCGGCATCAAACCAATAAGACACGCGTGGCGCTGACGCTCGGGCTTGGCTTGGGCCTTGTCCTTGCAGCGACCACGAGTTTTGCTGCGAGTGTTACCGGTCTCACCAAGGTGGCCCAGAGCACGCCAACGCCTGGTCAGCCTGGCCAGCCGGGTCAGTGCGGCACCGACTGGCCGGCGTACCGTACATTCGTCGAACGCTTCGTGCAGGCCGACGGCCGCGTGATCGATTACTCCTCGCCACAGCTGAAAACCACCTCGGAAGGCCAGTCGTACGGTTTGTTCTTCGCGCTGGTCGCGAACGACCGCGCGACCTTCGACCGCTTGCTCAACTGGACCCGCACCAATCTCGCGGGCAATCAGTTCGATCCGCAAAACGTGCGGCTGCCATCGTGGCTCTGGGGCAAGAATCCGGACGGCTCATACGGCGTGCTCGATCAGAATTCCGCGTCCGACTCCGACCTGTGGATCGCCTACGATCTACTGCAAGCCGGCCGCCTGTGGCATGAGGCAAGCTATACGCAACTCGGTCAGGCGCTCGCCGCACAAATCGCCCGCCAGGAAATGACCACGCTGCCGGGCGTCGGGCCGATGCTGCTGCCCGGACCGCAGGGCTTCAGGAATGGCGGCGTGACGCGCTTGAATCCGAGCTATCTGCCCTTGCCGGTCGTCCGCGCGCTTGCCAAGGACATGCCGAACGGCCCGTGGGCCAAGCTCGCCGACAGCGCCTTCAAGTTGATCAAGACCACAGCGCCGCAAGGCTTTGCCCCCGACTGGGCCGCGTGGCAGAACGGCCAGTTCGTGGTCGATCCCAAAGAAGGCGACACCGGCAGCTATGATGCGATCCGCGTCTACCTGTGGGCCGGCCTCACGTCGCCCGCCGATCCGCTCGCCAGACCCTGGCTCGCGGCGCTCGGCGGCATGCGCGCGAAAGTTGCGCAAACCGGCATTCCGCCCGAGAAGGTCTCATCGACTACCGGCGCGGCGAGCGGCGAAGGACCGTTGAGCTACTGGGGCGCACTCGCGCCGTACTTCAAGACACTCGGCGACGAGCGCGGCCTCGGTCTCGCGCGTACCCATCTCGCCGTGCTCGACACCAGCGTGCCGGGCCGCGACCCTGTTTACTACGATCGTGTGCTGGGCTTGTTCGGCACCGGATTTATCGACGGCCGCTATCGTTTCGACGAAGCCGGCCGTCTCGTGCCGAGTTGGAGAAATGCATGCGATTGAGCGCCCTCGCGTTGTCATTGCGGTTCGCGCTGAGCCTCACCGCCGTCTGCTGCGTCGCGGCGGCTTCGCCTGAGGCCTTGGCGCAGGCGTCGAAAGATCCTTTGAACGTGCTGATCGATCAAGGCAAGTACTGGCAATCGCATCAGCGCGGCGACCTCGCTGAGCAGGCGTGGCAGAAAGTCTTGCGCATCGATCCGAAGCAGCCCGATGCGCTCTTCGGCATGGGCATGGTGCTCGCCGACCGCAAGGACGGCGCGGGCGCACAGCAATATCTCGCGCGTCTGAAGGCGGTCGCGCCGAACTATCCGAATCTGGACGAACTGGGCCGGCGTCTTGGCGAATCGAGCCCGCGTGACCAGTCCGTCAACGACGCGCGGCGGCTTGCGCAAAGCGGTCAGAGCGCGAGTGCGGTCGAGGAGTATCAGCGCGCGTTGAACGGCAAGCCCGCCACGCCCGAATTGCAACTCGAGTATTACCAGGCGCTGTCGGCCACGCCGCAAGGCTGGGATCAGGCGCGCCGCGGCCTCGAACAGCTCGCACGCGACAACCCCGACGACCCGCGCTACGCCCTCGCCTTCGCCCAGCATCTGACGTATCGCGATGTGACGCGCCGCGATGGTATCGCGCGGCTGCAGAAGCTGGCGGCGGACAGCACGGTCGGCGCGTCGGCGAAAAAGAGCTGGCGGCAGGCCTTGTTGTGGCTCGACGCACGGCCCTCCGACGCGGCGACGTACGAAGCCTATCTGCAAGGCGCACCCGACGACGCCGCGGTCAAGGCACGCTTCGAGTCGATGGTTCAGCAGGACAAGGCGGCCCGCGATCGCGCCCAGGAAAATGCCGCCGTCGACACGCGCGGCCGCACCATCGCCGACGGTTTTGCCGCGCTCGATCGCGGCGACCTCGGCACGGCACGCGCGAAGTTTTCGTCAGTGCTGGCAAACAGTCCGAACGACACCGACGCGCTCGGCGGCATGGGTATCGCCGCGTTGAAGCAGGAAAAATTCGCCGAAGCGCGCAACTATCTGGAACGCGCGTCGCGCAGCGGCAGTCCGGCGCGCTGGAAAACCGCACTCGATAGCGCGACCTACTGGACCTATACCAGCGACGCCATCGGCGCGCGCAGCAACGGCGAATTTGCGAAGGCGAAGTCGCTGTTCGAACGCGCGATCGCGCTGAATCCGTCCGACGTCACCGCGCAGGTGCTGCTCGGCGAAATGCTGCTGTCGAACGGCGACCCGGTCGGCGCGGAGCAGGCCTACCGGATGGCGCTGCGCCGCCAGGCCGACAATCCCGATGCGATTCGCGGCCTCGTCGGCGCGCTCGCCGCGCAAGGCCGTGGCGACGAAGCGCTGCAATTCGCCAATCAGTTGAACAGCGAACAACAATCGAAGGCCGGCGGCATCAACCGTCTGCGTGGCGAAGCGCAGGCGGCGCAGGCGCGCGCGGCCGAAGCGCGCGGCGATCTCGGCAGCGCGCGCAGCCTGTTCGAAGACGCGCTACTGAACAATCCCGACGACCCCTGGCTGCGCCTCGACCTCGCGCGTATTTACGTGCGTCAGGGCGCGGTTGCGAATGCCCGCAGCATGATGGACGGACTGCTCGCCGCGCATCCCGACATGACCGACGCGCTCTATGCGAGCGCGTTGCTATCGGCGGAAACGCAGGACTGGGCAGCCGGTCTCGCGCAACTCGAACGGATTCCGGTCGCGCAGCGCACCGACGCGATGACCACCTTGCAGCACCGGCTGTGGGTGCATCAGCAGGCCGACCTCGCGACGCGGATGGCGCGCAACGGCCAGACGCAACAAGCGCTGGCGACGTTGTACGCAGCCGAACCGGTCGCGGGCACCAGTCCCGAACTGATCGGCGTGATCGCCACCGGCTATCAGCAGGCCGGCGACACGAATCGCGCGTTGAGCCTCGTGCGCAGCGCGATGAACGCCGCGCCCAGCAACACCGATTTGCTGCTGCAATATGCGGGGATTCTGTCCGCCACGCAGCAGGAAGCCGAACTCGGCATGGTGATGCGACGCCTCGCTTCGATGCAGTTGACGCCGCAGCAGCGCACGGATTTCGGCAATCTGAATCTGGGGATCGTCATCAAGCAGTGCGATACGGTGCGTCAGCGCGGCGACCTTGCCAGCGCCTACGACGTGATCGCGCCGTGGCTGGCGGCGATGCCCGACAATCCCGATCTGCAGGCCGCCCTCGGCCGCCTTTACTCGAGCGCCGGCGACGACCGCAATGCGCTCGCCAGTTACCGCGTCGCGCTGCAGCGCAAGCCCGATGACCTGAACCTGCTGCAAGCGACGATTCCTGCCGCGGTCGGGGCGAAACAGTTCAGCTACGCCGAATCGCTCGCCAATCAGGCGCTCGCTGCAGCGCCGGGCGATCCGGGCGTGCTGGCGACGGTCGGCCGCATGTATCGCGCCGAAGGCAAGCTGTCGCTCGCCTCGACTTATCTGCAGCGCTCGCTGGTCGCGGCCAATACGCCGCTGATGGCCAACGCGCCACGCGCCAATGCCCCGAGCAACGTGCCACGTGGCTGGGAAGTCGCGATGCGCCGAATCGGCGCGACGCCGCTGCCGGGCACCAACCCTTTCGAAGGCAAAACCGCAACGGTCTCGCCGACCGACGCCGACAACGCCGCGCTTGGCCAGAGCGGCTTCAATGCCGCGCGCGCCTCGCTTCCGTACTCGTCCTCCTTGCCGTCACAGACCGTGCCGAACTATCCGCCTCCCTCGCAGCCCGCGCCTTACGTCGCGCCTTATACGGCGCCCACGCAGCCGTATTCGCCAAACGCGGCGCCCACCGCCGTTCCCTATAACGCGCCGCGTCCCGGTGCCAACACGGGAGGCTACGGCCAGGAGACCAACGGATCGAGCCAGTCGGGCGCGCCGTTGCAGCCGTATCCGGGTCAAGGCCAGCCGCAGATGCAAACGCAGATGCCGCCGATGCAGCAGGCGCCGCAACAGCAATACAACGGGGGGTATCCGCAGCAGGCAGGCTACCCACAACAACAGGCCGGTTACCCGCAACAAGGTGGGTATCCTCAACAAGGGCAATACCAGCAGCAGGCGCCGGACGGCTATGCGACCACGCCGTGGCCGATGTCGCCTGCGGCACGCGAAGCGCAAGCCAATGCTAGTTCGATGCAACAGCCGCGTTACACGGGCTCGACCACGAGCACGAAACGCTCGACCAGCAAGAAGCAAAGCGCTTCGAAGAGCAACCGCAACACGCAAGCCTATGCACAGGCGCCGTATGGGCAGGGCCAAGGCTATCCGCAGCAGCAGCCCTACTACGGCCAGCAGCCTTATCCGCAGCAACAACAGGGCTACGCGCAACAAGCTTATCAACCGTATCCGCCGCAGCAGGCTTACGGTCAGCAGCCTTATCAGCCGTATCCGAATCAGGGCTCGGGTTATTACGCGCAGCAACAGCAGCCGTACATTCCGCAGCCTCCGACCGGTTATGCGCAGGCGTATTACCCGCAACAACCCGGTGCGAACGGCAACGGCGGCAACTATTCGCAGCCGAACGTGGCCAACACGCAGACGCTCGGCGTGGCTGAAGAACTGGCGCAGGTCAATCGCGAGCAGGCGAGCACCGTGTCGGGCGGGATCGTGTTCCGCAACCGTGATGGCGAAGACGGCTTGTCGACGCTCACCGATATCGAAGCACCCATTCAGGGGCGCATTAAGGCGGGCAACGGCCATATCGTCGTGACGGCGACCCCGGTTACGCTGGATGCCGGCACCGCTTCGGGCAATCTCTCGACGCTCGCACGATTTGGCGCGGGGCTGTCCAATCCCACGTCCGCGTCGGCGGCGGTTGCGGGCAACAACACTTATGGCAGCCAGACCGCCAGTGGCGTGGGGTTGTCGCTCGGCTACGAGGGCCAAAGCCTCAGTGGCGATGTTGGCGTGACACCACTCGGTTTCCCTGAGAAGACCATCGTGGGGGGCGCGCAATACAACGGCGCCATTACCGACAAGGTGACGTATTCGTTGGCCGTTGCACGCCGCGCGGTGACGGATAGCTTGCTGTCGTATGCGGGTGCTCGCGACTCGGCTTCCGGCCTTGAGTGGGGCGGTGTCACGTCCAACGGCGGACTCGCCAGCCTTGCATGGGATGACGGCACCAGCGGCCTGTATGTGAACGCCGCGTACCAGCACTACATGGGCGATCACGTCGCGAGCAATAACGCGATCAAAGGCGGCGGTGGTGTTTACACGCGCCTGTTGAAGGATGCCGATCAGACGCTGACTATCGGTGTGAACACGACACTGATGTCTTATAACAATAACCTGTCGTACTTCACCTATGGTCAGGGCGGGTACTTCAGTCCGCAGCAGTACATGATTCTGAATCTGCCGGTGGAGTGGACTGGGCGCAATGGCGCGTTTACTTATGACGTGAAGGGGTCGATTGGCGTGCAGCATTATCGGCAGGATGCGTCGAATTACTTCCCGACCGATGCCACCCTCCAGGGTAATGCAGCGAGGCAAGCGAATTTCATTGGCACGAGTGTGGATAGCAATGCGGTTTATCCTGGGCAGAGTAAGACTGGGGTTTCTTATTCGCTTAGCGCGGTGGGGGAGTATCAACTGGCGCCGCAGCTGGCGTTTGGGGCGACTGCGTCGCTCGGTAATGCTTATGAATATCGCGAGTGGCTCGCGGCTGTTTATGTGAGGTATAGCTTTAGTAAGCAGACGGGGTTGCAGCCGTTTCCGCCTACGCCGCTTAGTTCGCCGTATTTGTCGTTGTCGAACTAGGTTTTTGCCTTTGGCAGGCGGCGTTGGGCTTTGCTTTGGTTTTTTGCCTGTGCGGCGCTTGTTTCTGTACGCCTGCGGTGTTGGGCTTTCCTTGATCTGGTTGCCTGCGCGGCGCTTGTTCGTCTGTGTGCCTACGGCGTTGGCCTTTCCTTGCATTGTTATCGGTCTATTAGCGTTGCCCCTGTGCGGGGCGGCACCTACTTTTCTTTGCCTGCTGCAAAGAAAAGTAGGCAAAAGAAAGCAGCTCGAACCCCCTGCTAAGCGGGTCCCCCGCGCAGCCACGGTAGTGGTGCATCTGGAATCCGTGCCCTCGCACATTCAGCGTCAGTGACAAAGGGCTCATCAGCTCCCACTCCGCACTGCGTGCGTCGCGGATGGGTCTGCCTGGGAAACCATGGGGCTTCGATTTCGCCTGGTGGGGGCCATCGGCTTCGCCTCGGCGAGGCGTCTGTGCTCTTTCGAGCGAAACGCACTCCGAATGAAATGTCTGGCGGCGACCGCGCAATGATGAACCGGTGTTCCGAGAAAAACGCGAACGCCAGGCGCAGCTTACGGGTTTAAGAAATGCGCGTCGGCGCGCGCAGCGCCGCCGGAAGTATGACGGCTTTGTCACCAGGGCTGAATGTGCGAGAGCACAGATTCCAGATGCACCACTACCGTGGCTGTGCGGGGGACCCGCTTAGCAGGGGGTTCGAGCCGCTTTCTTTTGCCTACTTTTCTTTGCGGCGGCAAAGAAAAGTAGGTGCTGCCCCGCACAGGGGCGACGCTAATAGACCACTAAGAATTCAAGGAAAGGCCAACGCCACAGGCACACAGACGAACAAGCGCCGCGAAGGCAACCAGATCAAGCAAAGCCCACCACCGCAGGCAAGCAGCCAGAACAAGCGCCGAACAGGCAAAAAAACCATCAGTTATCCTGACACTCAACAGCATACCGCCGACAATGCTCCAAATACCCAGCCGAATGGCTACCAACAAGCTCGACAATACTCTTCCAAAGCCACCCCGGCGCATCGAGGGTCTTCGACCGATTCCTCCGCAGCTCAGCAAGCCAGGCCGCCCGCTCCCCACCATCCATCTGCCGCGCATGCGCCTTCCCCACCACCATCGCCAGAAAGCGCGCAGCTTTCACCGCCTCATCCTGAGTCAACTGCTCAATCGTCAACTTCATATCCTGCGGCAGCAGCTCCCGTATCACCACAGCACGATCCGATAACCGCGCCGCCCGCATCCGCTCGCCCAACGAAGGCGACAAATGCCGCGCCCCCTCCACCACCCGCTCGGCGTTATCCCGCGGCATGCGCACGCCAGGATAGCGCGGCGCCGCCGCCTGCGCGGCTTCCTTGATGTCGATCAGGCACAGATCGTCGCCATCCACAGCAGCACCGTCGATATCCAGCAGCACCGCATACCGCAATCGCCCCAGCGAGCTACAACCCTTCACCCAGTAAGCCGCGTCGAGCACCTCGACATCAGCGTCGTCGCCACTGCCGCGCAACATCGTCGCGAGCCGCGCCAGCGAATCCTTCTCGAACAACGCCTCAATCTGGTGCCGTTCCCTCTTCGCCAACGGCCAGAACCGTGGCCCAAGCGGAATGCTCGGCTCGACATCCTCAATCCGCTCCTCCGCCAGATGACGCCACGAACGACGCACCGCTTCCTTCATCACCACCCTCACCGCCTCAGGCTTCTCGGCATGGATGTCGGCATCGCCGGCCGCTTCGTCGAAAGCGCGCTCGTAGCCATCCGCCAACGCTTCCATCATATGCACGGTCGTCACGCCAGGCAGGTCCGAACCGCGCGCGGCCGTCGCCAGTGAAAGCCCAAGACGGATCAGGTCGTGCGCGGGATTGCCGATCACCGTCTGGTCGAGGTCGCGAATCAGTATCTCGACACGCCCTTGCGCATCGGCAACCGGTCCAAGATTGCCGGTGTGGCAATCGCCGCAAATCCAGATCGCCGGACCTTCGGGCAAGGCGTGGCTCTCCATCCCGTCGAGCCATTCGTAGAACTTGCTTGTGTTACCACGCACATAAGCATGCGCCGAGCGCGCCATTCTGGCGTTGCGGCGCGTGGTCAATAGCGCCTGCCGTGCGCCCGGTTTAGGCAGCTTGTTTCGTGTGATGTTTTTCTTTGGCATCGCTTTTTTCGGCCTTATGTGGTCCGCGTTTATTGAAGTTCGAATCCGGCGTAGCGCCCAACTCCCACCATGCGCCCGTTGGCGCAAACGAACAAGTGCGCTCAGCACGAAACACGCCTGACCCGAGCCTGTCGGCTCAGACCCATCATTGAGCAGCGCTGAAGCGCTGGAGAATCGATCAAAAACAGCGACACGTGCGCTTCTTTCCGCTATTCAACGCGTCACTTGAATGAGCCAGGTAAAAGTTGCCAGGCCCTTCCCGTGCAGACGTTCGGCTAAACCCGTAAAGCACGCGCGATTGGGTCACCAGCCAAGCGTTGTGGCCTACAATTGTTGCTGCCGCGGGGCCGCTTCGCGCCCGCTGTGCAAGGCAGAAGATTCATCCTGACTCCTGCTGAACATCCACGCGCGCCATGCGCGCCGGCAGAGTGGGAACACACTCATCGACGTGACCTCTGTGGAGCGCAGCAATGCCATTTCCGGCACAAGATCATGGCTGCCCCGGCTGGAACGGGGAAATGGCGCGGCGCATCAGCGAGTTCGACTGGGCCGCGACGGACCTCCGCGCGATCGAAAACTGGCCGCGCAGTCTGACCGCCACCGTTCAAATGCTGCTCGCCTCGCCCGTGCCCCTGGTGCTTCTATGGGGCAAACCAGGCTACATGATCTACAACGACGCCTACGCAATCTTCGCGGGCGGACGGCATCCGTATCTGCTCGGCTGTCCGGTCGAACGCGGCTGGCCCGAGGTCGCCGAATTCAACCGTCATGTGATGAGAACATGTCTTGCCGGCGGCACCCTGTCGTACCGCGACAAGGAACTGGTCCTGCTGCGCGACGGCAAGCCCGAAGACGTCTGGATGGACCTCTACTACAGCCCGGTCGCCGACGACAGCGGCGCACCTGCGGGCGTACTGGCGATGGTCGTCGAAACCACCGCACGTGTCCTGACGGAACGCTGGCGGCAACGTGCCGAAGCGGAGCTGCACGAGACCAACGAACGGCTGCAACTCGCGCTCAACACCGGCGCCGTGCTCGGCACATGGGTGCTCGACCTGCGCGCCGGCACCGTCACCGGTGACGAACGTTTCGCGCGCACCTTTTCATTCCCCCTGGAAGAGGCCGCGAAAGGGGTCGAGCGCAACGCCGCGACGCAAGTGATCCATCCGGACGACCAGCCGCTCAACGACCGCCTGATGATCGAAGCCATGCGCACCGGCCAGCCGTTTCGCGCCGAGTACCGGATTCGCCGGCCCGATGGCGACTATATGTGGGTGCAGGCAAACGGTCAGTGCGAGTTCGATGAACATGGGGAACCGACGCGCTTTCCCGGCGTGCTGATCGACATCCACGAACGCAAGATCGCTGAACAATCGCTGCGCCAGTTGACCGAAACGCTCGAACAACGCGTCGCCGATGAGGTCGCTGCACGGGCACTCGCCGAAGAGCAACTGCGCCAGGCCCAGAAGATGGAAGCGATCGGCAGCCTCACAGGCGGCGTCGCGCACGACTTCAACAATGTGCTGCAAGTGATCAACGGTAATCTGCAGATGCTCGCCGCCGATACCGACGGCAATCCGGCCACGCTGCGGCGGTTGTCCGCCGCGACCGACGCTGTCAAACGTGGCGCGAAACTGGCCGCGCATCTGCTCGCCTTCGCGCGCCGCCAGCCGCTCTCGCCTACCGTGCTGAATCCGCGCCGCCTGCTCGCCGGCATGAGCGAGATGCTGCACCGCGCACTCGGTGAGACCGTCAAGATCGAAACGGTGTTGAGCGACGACCTGTGGAATGTGCAAGCCGATCGCAATCAACTCGAAAACGCGCTGCTCAATCTCGCGATCAACGCGCGCGACGCGATGCAAACCGACGGCACGCTCACCGTCAGCGCGACGAATCGCGTGCTGGATCATGCGTTTTGCCGCGGCAAGCCGGAGCTCTCGGTAGGCGAATACGTGGTGTTCTCGGTGACCGACACCGGCACCGGTATGAAGCCCGAGATTCTGGAGCACGCATTCGAACCGTTCTTCACGACCAAGCCCGACGGCCACGGCACCGGCCTGGGCTTAAGCATGGTGTTCGGTTTCGTCAGACAAAGCGGCGGTCATACGCTGATCGACAGCGAAGTGGGACGCGGCACCACCGTCTCGCTGTTTTTCCCGCGCTGCTGCGAGCCGGAAACAGCCGAAGCCGTCGATCAGACCGCAGCGCCGGTGGGCGGCGGCGAAACGATCCTGGTGGTCGAAGACGATGCGGATGTGCGTCTGACCGCCGTCGAAATGCTCGCGCAACTCGGCTATAAAGTGCTCACGGCATCGAGTGGCGACGCGGCGCTCGAATTCATCGATAGCGACGTGCCGATCGATCTGCTGTTTACCGATGTCGTGATGCCCGGCCAGGTGAAAAGCGTGGAACTGGCGCAGCGTGCCGCGGCGCGTTCGCCCACGGTGCCGACACTCTTCACCTCCGGCTATACGCGCGACGAGATCGTCCATCACGGCAAGCTCGACGCCGGCATCACGCTGCTCTCCAAACCTTACCGGCGTGACGATCTCGCGCGCAAGGTGCGCAGCGTGTTGCGCGCTGAGGTCGCCGGCTTGGGCGATGGCAAGATCGCCCCTTGCGTGCCGCACACGGCCTACGATCCAGCCGGCACGCCCGCTCACGTGCTGCTGGTCGAAGACGATGCCGATTCGCGCAACGCACTCAGCGACCTGCTCGGCGCGCTGGGGCTCGACTGCACGGCGGTCGCGAGCGCCGAGGAAGCGCTGCCGCTCGTGTCCACACAACGTTTCGACATCCTGTTCACGGACCTGACGTTGCCCGGCATGTCCGGCGACAACCTGGCGCGCGCTGTGCTGCGTCAGCAGCCGGACATCCACGTGTTGGTGGTGTCGGGCTATGGCCCGCGCGCCGAGATCGGCGACATCATCCCCGGCGCACGGCTGCTCGGCAAGCCGCTCGACATCGCGGAGCTGCGGCGCGAACTCGCGGAGTGGCTCGATCACACGGAGGCGGCTTCCTAGGCTCGCCTGCTCCGCGCAACCGACTGATGTTTCGCTGCCTCAGTGCAGCGTAGGGTAGCGCTGCCCTATAATAGGGTAAGGGTCACCCGGATCGCAGGAACGCATCTCCTTGCGATCGTGCCGCAGAGGCCAACAGCACCGTTCAGCCAGCTTCACGTCGAACCTCAGTTGAAGTCTGGCCTCAACAGTCGATTTTTCAGCGTAATCGTTCGAAAACGACGCCGTTTTTCAACAGCTTGTCGAGGAGCGGCGATGTCAAAATCGCATCACCCCAAAGAGAATCACCTGCTATCGGTCTTGCCGGAGGCAGAGTGGAAGCGCATCGAACCGCATCTCATACCGGTCGATATGCCGCTGGGACAGGTGGTGTACGAGTCCGGCGACCGCCTCGATCACGTCTATTTCCCCACCACCGCCATCATCTCGCTGCTGTACGTCATGGAAGACGGCGCGTCCGCCGAGATAGCGATTGTCGGTAACGAAGGGCTCGTCGGTATCGCGCTCTTTATGGGGGGAGAAACCACGCCCAGCCGCGCCGTCGTGCAAAGCGCAGGGCACGCCTACCGGCTGGACGCACGCATCCTGAAGGAGGAGTTTCATCGTGCCGGCCCCGTGCAGCGGCTCCTGCTTCGCTACACCCAGGCGCTGATTACGCAGATGGCGCAAACCGCCGTCTGCAACCGGCATCACTCGATCGATCAACAGTTGTGCCGCTGGCTGCTGCTGAGCATTGATAGATTGCCGACCAACCAGTTGAAGATGACTCAGGAACTGATCGCCAATATGCTCGGTGTGCGCCGCCCCGGCGTAACCGAAGCCGCCACGAAGCTCCAGGATGCCGGGTTGATCCGCTACAGCTATGGCCATATCGAGGTGCTGGATCGGCCCGGGCTGGAAAAGCGTGTCTGCGAATGCTACGGCGTCGTGCGACGCGAATTCGACCGGCTGTTGCCCGATCTGCGCGCAATCTAGAGGCGCGTTCAGTGAATGTGGCTGCCGAAAAGTCCCAGCAGTCCAATCACAATCAGATAGATCGCCACGATGTAGTTCAACAGACGTGGCACCACCAGAATCAGGATGCCGGCAATCAATGAGACCAGTGGACCTGCACTTGTGAGCATATGCATGATTGTCTCCTCGCTCGCTCGCGGCACACGCCGTAAGCGAGCCTCCACCCGCTCGCGTTAAAGAGTTTTGAGCCGGCTGACCTTCGTACCGTCGAGCGTCGCGCCTGCCATCAGCCCAGTGTTGGTCAACACGAACGCGTCCACCTGACCGGTTGCCGTACTCGTATCGACGTTGCCGTTCGCCCCGACCTTCAGTAATGCCACCGACGCATCGCCGCCCGCCGACCAGCCTTCGCTGTTACGGAATTTTGCCAGCGATTCTTCCGTCATGAACAGAAAGATGATTGCCTTCGACTGCGCGCCGGCTTGCCAGCCGATCGAACCCGTTGCAGTGCTGTAGTACCCGACGGTGTGCCCGCCGACCCGCAGCGAGCCCTCGCCATACTGGCCGCCTACGACGAAGCCGGCATCGATAACCGACGGGAACACCAGCACCCCACGAGCCTTCGCAACCAGTTCGCGCGATCCGTTTGCGTCGTTGTAGAGACGCCCCAAAGTCGAGTCTACACCGGCGTCGATGCTGTGACGCTTGCTCATCTGTGCGCTACTGGCATCGGACGGACTCGTGGTCGTGCAACCTGACACCGCAAGCCCGATCGCGAGGATCGAACCGGGTGTCGTGAATAGAAACTTTCTTCGTAGCATCATGGCCTCCACTTCTACAGATAGTGAAGCTGACACTACACTCGATCGATTCCGGAAGCGGTACGTCAGCGTACAAACTGCCGGCTATCTGCGGCGCGTGGACGCTGATTCGCGGCTTGTACGGTACCGTGCAGACGCCGACCACGAATCGGCATATCCCGCAGCTGAGGCATTGACCAGCCTCCCAAAGGAAAAGAAATGTCACTGCACGAGTTTTCCAAAGATCTGGCCCACCTTGAATACGTTCTACCGCTGCTCGAACGAGGCAATCCGCTGTCACTACCGTACTGGCGGCAACGCGTCACCGCTTTGGAGGCGCAGCAGACCCTCCTGCCCGACGGTAAAAAACGCGTGGCCCGGTTGCTCAAGTTCTTCAACGAGTTCGAGCGTCGATCGGTTCCGGCCCGGTAGCACCCTCGTGCCATGTCCGGTTCCGCGAATCAATGACGGAAGAAAGGCGTGACGTAGGCTCGCCGTCGATCAAGCGTACTGGCGAAGGCGCAGTGCAAACTCCTCGAGGGCATCAATCCCGCTCAGTTCGGCACGACGGCACCAATTCTGCAACTGCAGGAGCAACTGCTCACGCGACACATTGGAGCGCTCCCACATCGCCACGAGTTCCTCACGCAACTCAGCATAGATATGCAGCTTCTGGTCGCCCTCCTGCCGGCAGGCGCGTTCTGTTACCCGCGTGTAGCTCGCCATCACCTCGTAGCGGTTGCGCAGTACCGCTTGCAGCGTAGCGTCATCGAGCACCGTCTTGCCTTTGACCAGATGTGGCCTCGGCGCCACTTTCTTCACCTTCGCCAGTCCTAGCGCTGAAAGAATGAAGATGTACATCCAGCCGATGTCGAGTTCGTACCACTTGTTCGACAGCCTGGCGGATGTCGCGTAGGCGTGGTGATTGTTATGAAGCTCTTCCCCGCCGATCAGAATGCCCAGCGGAATGACATTCGTGCTCGCATCTGCCGTGTCGAAGTTGCGGTAGCCGCGAAAGTGGCCGATACCGTTGACCACGCCACCCGCCCAGAACGGAATCCAGATCATCTGGACGGCCCATACCGAGACGCCGACGATACCAAACAACGCAACGTCGATTACGATCAGCAGGCTTACGCCGAGGTTCGGATACTTCGCATAGAGGTTCCGTTCGATCCAGTCGTTCGGCGTGCCGTAAGCGAATTTGCGCAGCGTTTCTTCATTCTTTGTTTCGGCGCGGTAAAGTTCAGCACCACCGAGTAGAACCTTCCAGATGCCATGAGCCTGCGGGCTATGAGGATCCTCGGCGGTCTCGCACTTCGCGTGGTGCTTGCGGTGTACTGCCGCCCAGTGGCCGGTCACCATACCCGTCGTCAGCCACAGCCAGAAACGGAACATGTGGCTAACGAGCGGATGCAGCTCAAGCGCGCGATGCGCCTCGCAACGGTGAAGGTAGACCGTCACGCTAATAATCGTGACATGTGTCAGTAGCAGCGTGGCCAGCACAATCTGCCACCACGGCAGACCAAGCAAGCCGTTTGAGAAAAAAGCCAGTGAAGTTCGAAACACGTTGGCCCTCTTTCAACGGAACCGTGAGTACTTCGTGCATCTTGAGCGCCTCGTCATGCCAATCACGAGCGATCGACCTCAGGATGTGCGCAATCGCCCGGCATGTCGGTACGGTCCCGTACCAGAGTCCGCCGCGTCCACCCGATGTCGAGCCTCCACGAGCGACGTTCCATCAGCTTGAACGCAAACGTCCGCCATCGGACAGACGTTGATCCGGAATGCTGGCATTACTTAATTGTTCCATCGAATTCGCTCGCAGCGTGCTTGCAGCATGGATAGCAAACGGCACCAGGAATCAGCTTGTTCCTGCCGCTCCAGCCTCAGTGGAAAACGATCCGGCTTGCAACCGCTGCCGGTAATGCAAACGTTTCGCAGGAGGACACCATGATGCGACTCATCGTTCTGTTTATGATCGCCGGTACCGCGCTTCTCGCGGGCTGCAACACTGTTGCGGGCGCGGGCCAGGACATATCGAAAGGCGGTCAGGCCATTCACAACTCCGCCGAGGACGCCAAATAAACGGCGCAAGTTATCGATGTTGTGGATGTTCAAGGCAGCCGATCTTTACGGCTCTTCGCAATCATAGGCGAGCGCCTGTTCGTCAAGCGTGCCATCCACCATCGCCTGGGCTTCCTCAACGATACGGGTCAGGTGATCTTCACCCAGGAAGCTCTCCGCATAGATCTTGTAGATATCTTCGGTGCCTGACGGACGTGCCGCAAACCAACCGCTCTTCGTCGTCACCTTGATGCCGCCGATGGCGGCGTGATTGCCTGGCGCACGGTCGAGCACCTGCAAGATCTGTTCGCCGGCCAGTTCGGTGTGGGGAAACTGCGTCGGCGAGAGCCGCCCCAACACCGCGCGCTGCTGCGCCGTTGCTACGGCTTGTACGCGACGTTCAACCGGCTCGCCCATTCTCTGGGTCAGATCCCGGTAGATTTCAGCGGGATCGCGGCCAATGCGCGTCGTGATCTCGGCCGCCAGCAAGGCCGGTACGATCCCATCCTTGTCGGTCGTCCACGCCGTGCCGTCAAGCCGCAAACAACTGGCGCCCGCGCTCTCCTCCCCGCCGAAGCCGAGCGAGCCGTCGAGCAAGCCGTCGACAAACCATTTGAATCCGACCGGCACTTCGTAAACCGTACGACCCAGCCTTTCGCTCACGCGATCGATCATCTGGCTGCTGACAACGGTTTTGCCCACCGCCGCATGGGCGCGCCACAGGGGGCGATGAGAATACAGATAATCGACGAGGACCGTGAGATAGTGATTCGGTGGCATCAGCCCGGCGTGCCGCGTGACGATGCCATGGCGATCGTGATCGGTGTCGCACGCAAAGGCCACATCGAAGCGATCCCGCTGGTCGATCAGCGTTTGCATCGCATACGGCGACGACGGATCCATACGAATCCGCCCATCCCAGTCGACGCTCATGAAGCGGAAAGTGGGATCGACGTCGTCGTTGATCACGCGCAGATTCAGGCCATAGCGATCGGCAATCGGGCCCCAGTAGTGCACACCCGCGCCACCAAGCGGGTCGACGCCCAGCAGGATCGGCGCGCCGCGCACCACATCCATATCGATGACGCTGGCGAGATCGCCAACGTAGGCGTTGAGGAAGTCATGCCGGTGCGTCGTCGTGGCGCGCAGCGCCTTCGATAAACACTGTCGTAGCACGCCATCCAGCTTGCTTTCGAGCAATCCGTTCGCTACCGCTTCGATCCAGCCGGTCACGATCTCGTCAGCCGGGCCGCCACTCGGCGGGTTGTATTTGAAACCGCCGCTTTCCGGTGGATTGTGCGACGGCGTCACCACGATGCCGTCCGCCAGTCCCGTAGTCCGGCCGCGATTGTACGCGACAATAGCGTGCGACACCGCCGGCGTGGGCGTGTATTCGCCGTTTTGCGCAATCATGATCTCAACGCCGTTGGCGGCCAGCACCTCGAGCGCACTCGCGTAAGCGGGTTCAGACAGTGCATGCGTGTCGACGCCGATAAACAGCGGGCCGTCGATACCCTCCTGCCGCCGATAGCGGCAGATCGCCTGCGTGATGGCGAGCACATGCCACTCATTGAAGCTGCGCGCGAAAGCCGAGCCGCGATGCCCGGAGGTGCCGAACGCGACCCGCTGCGCCGGTATCGCCGGATCGGGCCTTTCGGTGTAATACGACGTGATCAGCCGGGGGATGTTGACCAGAATCTCATGAGGTGCCGGTTTGCCGGCGAGAGGATTGATGTTCACCGCGATATCCTTTGATAGTCGAGACTCATGATGGCGACACCCGGGTTCGCCTGCATCTATCTTTCTGAGTACGACTTTCTCTCCTGCCACAGGCAGATGTCTGTACGGTATCGGGCAATGATCTCCAGTTAAGCCGAAAGGATGAGCAACGACGACCGGCGAGTATCAATCCGGCTCGACCTCAACGCCCCGCCGGAATTGTGCATCCAGGACGGTAAGGCATCCTTTTTGCTCAACGCTACGTACTGTCGCTAGAACGATATGCAGGCTGGCGATCAGCCCGCCACGCGAGGGCGGCGGCCCGGTCAACCTGTAGGGAGGCGCTATGCAAGGAAGTAATAACAACGTACGTGCTGCAATTATTGCCATACTGGTTTCGTTGTTGACGGCATGCGGCGGAGGTGGCGGCGGCTCGAGCAGCGGCAGCGGCAGTGGCGCGACGCCCCCGGCGGGCGGCGTCAATCTGCAAGTTGTCTCGTTCGGCGACAGCCTGTCGGATGTCGGAACCTATGCGCCGATCGCGAGCGCGGTGGGCGGTGGGCGTTTCACGACCAACCCTGGGCAGGTGTGGACTCAGGATGTCGCTCAGTACTACGGCAGCCCCCTAAGCGCGGCGTTTACGATCGACATCACGCATAAATTGACCGCGCAAAACGGCCTCGGCTATGCGGAGGGCGGCGCAACCGTGGCGACGCCGGCAAACTTGAACAACTTTCTTGTCGACGTGATCGGCAATATCGAAATGCCCGTCAACCAGCAGGTGTCCAGCTATCTGTCGGCTCACGGAAGCTTCAATTCCGGTCAACTGGTGCTGGTCTGGGCCGGCGCGAACGATGTGCTTCGCGCCGGGGCACTGCCAGCCGCGGCACCCACCGTGCAGACTGCCGCCACCACGCTGGCTCAAATTGTCGGACAGATCGTCCAGAACGGCGCCACGCATGTCGTCGTGGTCAATGTCCCGAATGTCGGACTATCGCCCACGGGCCTCGCTGCCTCCGACGGCGGGGCGAACCTGACCCAGTTATCGCAAATGTTCAACACTAGCCTGAACGCTGCATTACAGGCCGACGGCCTGCAAGGCAAGGTCATCCAGATCGATTCGTACAGCTGGGTGGACCAGATCATCGCGAACTTTCAGGCCAATGGCTTTACCGTGTCGAACACCGCTCAGGCCTGCAACCCTGCGACAACGCCCGATAACACGTCATTGCTGTGTTCGCCGGCGACCTACATAACAGCCAATGCGGATCAGACGTACATGTTCGCCGACGACCTTCATCCGACGACGCATCTGCATACCCTGTTCGCCCAGTACGTGGAGCAGCAGATCGCCGGCAGCGGTCTTGGTCACTGAGCCTTGGGCCGTCGCCGTTAAATTTTCACCAGGCGCGACGGTAAACCGCTATCGCTTGTACCCATCGTTCAGCGTGGCGAGGAAAGCGGCGACGTCGTCGATATCCCGCTCTGACCACACGGGGCGCTCGCCGGCTTTGCGCGTGAGCGGCTCGTCGGTGGTATCGACGTTCACGCGCAGCGCGACCGGCAAGTCGTTGAACTTGTCGACCTTGCCGTGGGCGTCTTTCGGATACCACTTGCCCGGATTCGTATCGCGTTGGACGTAGAAGCGCAGCGCGTCCTTCAGCGTATGGAAGCGGCCATTGTGGAAAAACACCTGCCGCGTTGCCGTGTTACGCAGCGACACCGACTTGAAGAGTCCGCAGTTGCTTTTGTCGCTTGACTGATCGGTGCGCAGCGGACCGCACAAGCCCATATCGAAGTACTTCGGGTCCGCGTTCGCACGCAGCTCAGGATTGCGCGGCACACCGAGTGCCTGGAAGTTGAAGTCGGTGAAAAGCGGATGAGAGCCGTCGACACCCGATTGATCGATGTGGCAGGAGGCGCAATTGCCGCCCGCCGGATCGTCGAACAGCTTTTTGCCTCTCAACTCCTGTGCCGTTAGTTGCAATTTTCCATCGAGGTAGTAATCGAACTTGCTGGTGTACGGATGAAAGCTCGGGTCTTCGAGTTCGAAGCGCTCGATGGCGTACATCGCCTGCGCGAACGCCTTGGTGGGGTCGGCGAAGATGTTTTGACCGAACACTTCCTTGAAGCGCGTGGCATACGGTGCCTGCTGCAGTTTCGCGAGCACCGCCGCCGGATCCTTGTTGGCCATCTCGTCCGGATTGAACAGCGGGAAACTCGCCTGATCGTGCAGACGGTTGAAGCGCCCGTCCCAGCCGAAGCCGCCGACCGGCGCGTTGTCGCTATCCTCGATTCGTTCCGAGAGACTCGCAGCCTGAGCGTGAGTCCAGACCGGCGTGCGGTTCAACACGTAGCGCAGGCTTGGCACGGCGCGCGTGCCTTGCGAGTGCATGTCCGGACCACCCAGCTGCGCAGCCAGACCATTGGGCGGCCCGTACGCGTGCGACGGGCTATGACAGCTCGCGCACGACATCTTGCCTGAGGCCGACAACGACGCATCGAAGAACATCAGCTTGCCGAGTGCCGCGGCATCGCTGTAGACGGGTTTCGCGTCGGCTTGCCCCGCACCGGCTGACATCGGCAGCAGTACAGCGCCCGCCAGTACAGCGAGCGCCGCGAATCGCATTGCGGAAACCATCATCGGCTTAGAGGTTCGTAAAGATGTCGTTGCCGAACCCGACCAGGCCGGCCTGCCCCGCATAGCCCAGATGACCCAGCTGGAAGATGTCTTCAACGCTCTTGAGCATCGAGTAGTGGTTGTACTGCACCGTCGACACCGTGCCCGGCTTGATGAACTTCGAGATCATGACCGCACCGGTCTGGTCGCCGCCGAAGCTCTGCTTGGTCAGGTTGATCGTCGCGCCCTTGTACGACAGCGACGAAGTCTCCGGGAACGCCGGCAGGTTCGGACCCGGCTGCTGGCTGCAGCAGGTTGTCCCCGCGAAAGTCAGTTGCGTTTGGCCCGCCGAAGGCTGCGTCACTGACGCGTAACTGCTTTCGTCGAAGTTGATGATCAACAGACCGTCCTGCTGGAAAGCCGGCGAGGCGGTGATAATCGGCACCCACTTCTGCAGGAATGCGTTCGCGCTCGTCAGGCCGCCGGGCTGCCCGTTCACGCACGGCGAATCGTGGCCGTCGTCGCACAGGTCGGGCGTGATCAGGTTGAAGTTGGCGGTGGTCGAGATCGACTGCAGGTCAGTGGTGAGCTTGTTCAGGTTCACGACGTTCTGGCCGCAATCAGGCGAATCGATGATCGAGTGAAAGTACATGAACGGGTTGTGACGCGTCGCGTACTGGTCGCCCAGCGGCACCGCCGCGCTCGGCGCTTCTCCAACTTGCGTGAGATCGGTTGTGTTGAGCGTCGGATGACCACAGGTGGCGGCTTCGCGCGTGGGGTCATTGCCCATGTCGTCTTCATAGCCCTTCCATGTCAAGCCCGCCGCCGTCAGCTGGTCCGGCAACGTCTTGATGCTGGCCGGATACACGCAGCCTGAGCCGATCGCCTGACCGTCCGGCGTCATGCCCGTGAGCGTGAAATCCTGGTAAATCGGGCAATCGTTATCCGTTTCCGGCGTCGGCGCCTGACCGCTGATCATCGAGATGTAGTTGTCGAGGCTCACGTGGCCCGTGCCGTAGTACTGCTGCACCAGCGCTCCCTGCGAAGCCAGCGTCTGCGACAGGTACGGCGCCTTGCTGTTCGCGCCGAAGGTGGTCGCATAGTTTTCGTTTTCGAGCGTGATGACGAAGACGTGCTTGATCTGCTGCTGCCCGGTCTGAGTGAGCGACGAGGACGACGACGAGCCGCACGCGGCGACGATAACGCCAATCAAGGCAGCAGAAACGGCAGCGAAAAGTGTGCGCATCCAGGTGCGTTTTGACATTCCCTTCCCTTTTATTTGTGTTTTCCCGATCCGATTGAATCGATATATATCCAAATTACTTTGTATACCGAACTAAATCAGATTGAATCGATGGACCTGCAACTACCCGTGCGAGCTTTCGGCAAAAAAAACCGGCATGTTCCGTGACCGGGACCGCCGTTTTTGGTGCATGGCGAGGCTAACACGGCAGGTTTAGCTGTATGTAGTCCATCTCGACTAGGGAGAAACGACGACTACCGGGGGGAGGAGCGTTTCAGGTAATCAGATACTGCTCGACGAGCCGCACCACGCGGCAAAAACGGTGCAGAACCAGATCACGCGCAATTGATCTTCGAGCGCTCGCAGTCCAGATGCCGCAGGTGTGTTGACAGCATCGCCCAGCCTCCTCAACACACCTCAAGGCGCCTCAGGAGACGTCAGCCGTCGCACCCTGAATCGATTTCACCTCACAGAACTCCGCGAGGCCGAAGCGGCCCAGTTCCCGCCCATTGCCCGATTGGCCATAGCCGCCGAACGGCGCATAGGGATTGAATGCAGCACCGTTAATGTCCACCTGCCCGGTGCGCAGTCGGCGAGCGAGTGCCGTCGCTGTACCCGTATCGCGCGACCAGATTCCGCCACCCAGACCGTAAGGCACATCATTCGCGATTCGTACTGCGTCGTCCACGTCGTCATACTGCAGGACAGACAAAACCGGTCCAAAGATTTCTTCGCGTGCGATCGTCATTTCAGTGGTCACGTTGCCGAATACGGTCGGGCGCACGAAGTAACCCGCTTCAAATCCCTCGACGGGATCCGCTCCGCCCGCGAGCAGCACGGCACCTTCGGCGATGCCCCGGTTGATATAGTCGATCACGCGTGCGTGTTGTCGTGCGTTGGCCAGCGGCCCGATCTGTACTTGTTCGTCACGCGGGTCGCCAACAATCATGGCTCTCGCGGCGTCCGCAACGTATGCCGAAACGGCGCCATAGAGACTGCGTGGCACAAGCAGGCGGCTGTGCGCGCTGCACGTCTGTCCGGCATTGACGAACGCCGCGCGCAGCGCACCGGGAATCGCTTGCGAAAGATCTGCGTCGGCAAGCAGGATTGCGGCCGATTTACCACCCAGCTCGAGAGTCGTGCGCTTGACTGTCGCCGCAGCAACCTCACCGACCCGGCGGCCCGCCACGGTCGACCCAGTGAACGAGATCATGTCAACATCCGGATGGCTCGCGAGCACCTCGCCGACCACAGGTCCTGTTCCGTTGACGAGATTGAATACGCCCGGCGGCAATCCAGCTTCGTGGATGATCTCAGCGAACATGGCAGCGCACGCCGGCGCCTCTTCAGACGGCTTCAGGATCACCGTGCAGCCGGCTGCGAGCGCGTACGCGACCTTCGCCGCGATCTGATGCAACGGATAGTTCCATGGTGTGATGCACGCGACGACTCCGATTGGCTCTTGGACGACCTGCGAATGACCAATCTGTTCAACAGCGTCGCACTGCTGCGCCAACTGCGCGGCGATCGCGAACGTGGCGATGGGCAACCCCACCTGCGCGCGCCGCGAAAAGGCAATCGGCGTGCCGACCTCCCGCGTAATAGCCTGAGCCAGTTCTTCCCCTCGCGCTTCAAGGCCGGCCCTGATGGCAAGCAGATAGCGTGTCCGCTCCGCAGAAGATGTTTGCGACCAGCTGTCGAATGCGTCGCGTGCCGCGGCGACGGCATGAGCAGCGTCCTCAGCCGTGCCGAGCGACACGGTCGCGACCGGCGTGCCATCGACCGGGTTGTACAGCTGGTGTGCTTCGCCGTCGGCGCGCTGATACCACGTGCCATTGATATAGGAACAGTTATAGCGATGAGACATAGACACTCCTGAACTGCCTGGTTGAATCGGTGTTTAGCGGGAAGCGAACGCAGGTATGCGCCGTGCGGGTCGGTCGAAGGCATCGTGAGCCGGTTTTGGGCAACAACGGCTCAGGCAATGTTGCCTTTAAGAATGAGGTCGGCCGCCTTCTCGGCGATCATGATGGTTGGGGCATTCGTGTTGCCGCCGACAAGCGTCGGCATCACCGACGCATCCACCACGCGCAGGCCTGTGAGACCCCGCACACGCAGTTGGTCATCCACTACGGCGAGACGGTCCGAACCCATACGGCAGGTTCCGACCGGGTGATAGATGGTGTCGGCACGGCTTCTGATCTGACGCTCCAATGCGTCTTCACTACTCTGTGGTGGATGCATGTCGCGCAACCGGTAGCGTGCGAATGCAGGTTGCTGCATGATTTTCTGCGTGATGCGATAGCCATTGATCAGCGTTCGCATGTCCTCCGGTTCCGCAAGGAAGTTGGGATGGATGACGGGGGCGAGTTGCGGATCGGCACCGCTCAGGGTGACCTGCCCCACCGACTTCGGCCGCAACACGCACACGTGGCAACTCATGCCATAGCGCCCCGGGTAGCGGCGTCGGCCATGGTCTTCCGCGAAACCGACGAGGAAGTGAAACTGCACGTCTGGCCGCTCGAGGTCACCGCGTGTGCGGGCGAACCCACCCGCCTCCGCGAAATTGGTCGTAAGCGGCCCGCGGCCATCGCGGCGCCATGCGCGGATCATGCCAGGCAGGCGCATCGCCTGTTTGAGCGTGATGCCGAACACGGAATCGTCGTGCGTCTGATAGAGCGCGATGTAGTCGACGTGGTCCAGCAAATTGCGACCCACGCCTGCGAGGTGATGACGCACCGCAATGCCATGGCGCTGCAATTCGTCCGCGGGACCGACGCCTGACAGCATCAGGAGTTGCGGTGTCTGAAATGCGCCTGCGCACAAGATTACCTCGCGGCGTGCGTGGATCGTGAAATCCCCGCCAGCGCCGCGGCAACGCGCACCTTTCGCAAGCGGTCCGTCGAACAGCACCTGCAGAACCTGCGTATCGGTGAATACCTTCAGGTTGCTCCGCGCCATGGCCGGATGCAGATAGGCACGGGCAGTCCCATGCCGCACGCCATCACGCTGCGTTACCTGATAAAGACCGAAGCCATCTTGTGACGCACCATTGAAATCGTCATTGCGGGCATAGCCCGCTTCCTGCGCGGCGGTCACGAACGCGTGTGCCGCCGGATTCGGATCACGCAACGCGGCGACATTCAGCGGCCCCCCTGTGCCGTGCCACGCGTTCTTCCCCAACTCGTAATTCTCAGCGCGGCGAAAGTACGGCAGCACGTCGTCGTAACCCCAACCACGATTGCCGAGCGCAGCCCAATCGTCGTAATCGGAAGGATGTCCACGCGTGTAGATCATCGCGTTGATGAGGCTGGATCCCCCCAGGCCCCGGCCACGCGGCTGATAACCGCGGCGACCGAGTAGTCCCGTTTGCGGGACGGTTTCGAACGCCCAGTTGTGCTTGCCGCGCCTGGGTACAACGGCGGCCACCCCGGCTGGACAGCGCACCAGGACACTGTCATCAGACGGTCCGCATTCGATCAAACATACGGACACGCCTGGACGCTCGGAGAGGCGCGCGGCCAGCACGCTGCCAGCCGAGCCCGCGCCGACGATCACATAGTCGAAGCCGGCAACAATGTTGTCTTCTTTCATGTCTCCTCTTACCTCGCAACGGTCGTACCTGATTTCCTTTAAACGGAATCGGAACTTCTATTCCGTTTGCGGATAAAAATCAACGACCCTGTAAATTCAGGCTTCGTCGAAAATGCGTTTGCATAGATGGAACGAGCTTGCGGCTCGTCAGCGAAAGCGGACCTGGATCGTTCAACAGACTGTTGACGAGCATCCCGACGAGAAACTGCAATGCAACGCGCACTTCGAATTCGAGTGCCGCCAACCGGGGGGCGTTCATTCGACGACCCGCGCCTAACACGGCGACAAGGCGTGGCACGATCAACTTCAGCGCCTCTTCGTTAGTTTGCTTGACGGCGTCCCAGGTTGTCTTGCGTTGCGACGACCGCAACAGCGATGCATGGTAGAGCCCTCGATTGTCCCGGAACGCCTGAACATAGAGGTCGACGACTGCATCCGCAATGGTTCCGGCATCATTCGATTGCCAGGCAGCCTCATGTTCGACGAGATCACGCAAGTACTCGAGGTTATCGGTCAATACCATGTCCTGTACGACGTCAAAGAACACGTCCTTGTTGTCAAAGCGACGATAGAACGCACCAATCGATGTGCCGGCCTGTTCGACAATGCTGTTGATCGACAGGTCGTCGAGATTGCCGCTCGCCTCGATCAACTCGCGCCCGACCTGCAACATCTTCGCGAGGCCCGCCTGGCTGCGCGCCTGGCGCGGCGTGGCGAGAGCCGACTGTGCGCCCCTACGGCGTCGCAATGGGGTTGTCGTCATGCGGTGTTCGTCAGCAATGTCATGGTCAGTCTTGAACGAAGCCAGCGCAGGAGGTTCTGCGACAGCGCAATGAAGGCCCAAAAAATCGGAATCAAGATTCCGGATTCCGGATTCCGGATTCCGAATCCTCGTCGATCAACGAGACTTTGTCAACACGACTCAGGGAAAGTACCGTGATTGCGCGGAAGGCACGGCGACACATCCATCGGGGAACCGACATCGATCGTCCACGCGTCACACTCATGCTCATTCGGTAAATTGAATTGGCAAATTGACGTCGTGCGTCCAGCAACCCTCGATAGCCACTGATCCAATGCAATTCTTGCAATCTTCCAATTCGTAGATCGCACTTGAATTAATGATTGATACCACCTCCAATGTGCGCAAACACAACGATGCCGTTCGCGATAAAGCAGGAACGGCAGACTGGAGACACGCATTGACGATCGCAATTTGTTCCTCGAGGCGCAGCTTGCGCCCACACACCTGGAGACGACGCGCGGTGGCTTGAACTATCGCGAATCCGGATGACGAGGTCGATCCCCTGACCTGCCCCGACCTTGCACGCGCGGCGCGCTACGCGCCGCGAGGTCCCCGCCATACCACGCCTTGCGACACCCTGTGCTCCCGACCAGAACGCCTGGCCGGAGTGGAACCATTGAGTACTATTAAATGATCGAATCAGAAAACGTCAGATTTGCACCAGAACGTGCCGCGGCCGCCCCTGGCACAGGAAACCGGCGCTGGCTTATCGTCACGTCGCTCTTTCTCTTCATGCTGATCAATTTCGCGGACAAGGCGGTGCTCGGCCTCGTCGCGGTCCCGTTGATGCATGACATGCAACTGACCCACAGCCAATTCGGCCTCGTCGGGAGCGCATTCTTCCTGCTGTTTTCACTCTCCGGTATCGGTGTCGGCCTCGTTGCCGACCGCATTGACGTCAAGTGGCTGCTTGCGGCGCTCGCATTCACCTGGGCGGTTGGGCAGTTGCCCCTCGCCTGGCCCACCAGCTTTGCCTTATTGCTGGGTTGCCGGATTCTGCTGGGTGCGGGCGAGGGACCGGCGTCGCCTCTCGCGCTGCATGTCGTCTACACCTGGTTCGACAATCGTGAGCGCAACCTGCCGACGACGCTTGTTCAACAGGGCGGTACGGCAGGCGTGATTCTGGCGAGTCCGCTGCTGACCTATATCACCGGCCGCTGGCAATGGCACGCCGCGTTCCTCACGCTGGGTATCGCCGGCCTTTTATGGACCGTACTCTGGTTGTGCGTCGGCAAGAGCGGCAACGCTCCGGGCGATGCGCCACGGATGCCCGAGCCGCAACCGCATGTCGTGACTGGGCAGCAGACGTCCGTTGGATGGCGGACCCTGCTCACCGACCGCACCGTCATCGGCGTGCTGCTGCAATGCTTCGTCGGCTACGTCGTGATCTCGATCGGCATGACATGGGTGCCGGCCTACTACCGGCTAGGGCTCGGGTTTCAGGCGAACCAGACCGGATGGCTCTTTGCGCTCCAGGTCGCCATGCAGATTCCGGTCGGTATAGCCCTCGCCGTATTCTCGCACCGCCTGCTCAAGCGCGGCACGCCGTCGCGATTTGCACGCGGCACGCTGATCAGCGGCACCTGCGTGGTGAGCGGTATCGCCTACTGCACGTTATATCTCAGCGCGCCGCCCCTCGCGAAGGTCGGCCTGATGGCCATCGCCAGTTCACTGGCCATGCAGGTCTTCACATTCGGCCCGCTTCTCGTCGCGGAAATCGCGCCGGCTTCACGGCGTGGCGCGCTGCTCGCCATCACCAATTCGATCGTTACCACGGCAGGGCTCATTGCGCCCGTCTCAATGGGCAAGCTGCTCGGCCTTGTCGGCGAAAGCCGTGGCTATGAGATTGGTTTCGCCGTGACCGGCGCATTGCTGATCGCCGCAGGAGCAGCCGGGTTCGTGCTGCTCGACCCCCAGCGTTCGCGCCGGCGGTTTCACGCGACGCATTAGTGCGTTTGAGCCGTCGCGCCAGATTGAGCCAGCATCCGGCGCGCAAACGCACCGATCGACCCATGCATCACTTCGCCAGTTCAATCAATTCTAATCAACAAGGAGACACGAAGCATGCCAGCAAGTCATCGTAATCGGATTGGAGCCATTCTTGGATTAATGGGCGTATGTGCATTGGGATCGGCCCAGATCGCCCATGCACAAAGCAGTGTTACGCTGTACGGCATCGTCGATGCTTCCCTCCTCTACACCAGCCAGACACCCAACGCGAAGACCGGCCAGGATGCCGGCCACCAGTTCTCGTTCACCGACGGCGGGGTCACCGGCTCGCGCTTCGGCATGCGCGGCGTTGAGGATCTCGGCGGCGGCATGCGCGCGATCTTCGAACTCGAAAGCGGCGTCAGCATCGCCAACGGTTCGCTGAGCAACTCCAACCGCAACGAGTTCGGCCGCCAGGCGTGGGTCGGCGTGGACAGCCGCTTCGGCACCGTCAAGGCCGGCTTGCAGTTCTCGCCCTTCTTCCTTGCCGTGTACGACTTCGACCCGCGCGAGATGTCGTACTTCGGCAGCGGTCTCGTTGCCTACCTCAACAACGTCTACGCGACCGGCCTGTTCAACCCGAACGCGATTTCATACACGTCGCCGGAAATCGCCGGCTTGCAAGCCAGCGCGCTGATGGCGCTGGGCGGCACGGCCGGTGATTTCCAGGCCGGCCGCCAGTACTCGGCGAGCCTGCGCTATCACCTCGGCTCGCTGACTGTCGACGCGGCGCTCTACAGCGGCAACGCGGGCGGCAGCGCCGCGTCGATTGTGATCCCGAGCGTGGTCGCCTTCGACGGCCGCGCACTCGGCGCCAGTTACGTCTTCAACAACCTGATCGTGAAGGCCTCGTATGTGCAGTACAAGGTGGCAGGGTCGCTCAACGATCAGGTCTATTCGGGCGGCGCCAGCTACCACATCACACCGGCGCTGAACGTCGACGCCGGCGTGTGGTACACCCATGACGGAAACAACTCGACCAACCATTCGGTGATGGCGTCGACGGGGCTGGAGTATTCGCTGTCGAGAGCCACCATGGTCTATGGGCAAGTCGGCTTCGTGAACAATCACGGCGCGATGCACACAGGCCTGTCAGTCAACAACGCCCTGAACGAAGTCACGGGCACGACCAGCGGCATGAATGTCGGCATCCGGCACATGTTCTAGCAGACATTGACCCGCGTGCCGGGGGAGCAAACTTCCCGGCATTGGGTGGTTTGCTCTATCATTCGAGCCAGTGCGTCGCACTGCTAATGCATCAACGTGCGTCGGCACTACCGCGATGAACTTGAACTTACCAACCTAACTTGCGTTTCACGGGTCATGCGCGGCACATACTAGCGCTGCGTCTTTCGCTGACCGGAAACGCACGTATTTAAAGGGCTCGAATGTTTATCCACTCCAGTGATCTTTCATCCGTCGGCAAGCGATGCGCAGCCATCGCCGTCGTGGTCGGCTTGTCATCATGGCTGTCGGTTTGTGCCGCCGCAGACAGCGTCGCTTCAGCACCGGCGCCCACCGCGCAAAGCGGCGCTGCGGTGGATAACGAAAGCGGCACCGTCAGTTTCATCGACAAGCAGAATTCAATCATCGTTGTGACGGTCAGCGGCGGCCAGGAGCTAAGCCTCAACGCGAAGGATCATGCCGACGTGCTGGATCGCGTTCGCGTCGGTGACAAGATTGCCATCAGCTATCAGGAGCCGTACGTAACCAGTCTGGCGAGCGCGAAAGGTACGCCGCTCACGCGCCTGACGCACACTGTCAAAGTGACCAAGTCCGCGACAGATGCTGGACCCGACGGTTTCCAGGCGGTGCGGACGTATAGCGGCGTGGTGGAAATCACCGCGATCAATAGTAAGCAGCATGTCCTGACCTTTGCCGACAAGTCCAATGCAGCTCACTCGATCAAGGTGATCGACCCTGCGTTGGTGAAGGTCGTGGGCTCGCTTAAACGTCACGAGCATGTTCAAATCGGCTACGAATCCGCTTTCACGGTGACCTTCGTACGCTGACGTCAGCCCCGCGCGCTTCGCCCCGCGTACAACCGGTTCATCGTCGCGGGCGTGGCGATCGCCGTCAGGACGCCCAGTGCGTCCTGACCCTGATATCGTGGCTTGACTCAAAGACATCATGACGTCATGATGTCTTCATGAACACCGATCGCAACAGCCAACTCCCGCTCTACGCGCAAGTCGAAACGGCACTCGCCGCGAGGATCGCGGACGGCACGTATCCGCCAGGCACGCAGTTGCCCAATGAAGCGAGCCTGCTGGCAAGCTTCGGCATCAGCCGCACCACGCTGCAAAAAACGGTGCAGAACCTGATCACGCGCGGCTTGATCGAAATCCGCCGCGGCAAAGGCACCTTCGTCACCCAGCCGCGCCTCACTCAGCCGCTCACCGAACTGAGCGGCTTCGTCGAGGACATGCGTGCGCACGGCCGCCATCCGACCGCCCGGCTGTTGGCGAGGCGGATCGAAAACGCCAGCGAGGACGTCGCCGTTAAGCTGGCGCTAGAACCGGGCACGCCGGTCGTTCACATTCAGCGCGTGCGCATCGCCGACGGCACCCCGCTCTCGTTCGACGAAACCTGGCTGCCGAAAGACATCGGCGAAAAGATCATCGAGAACGATCTGGAGGCGGAGCCGATCTTTACGCTGCTCGAAGAGAAGTACGGCATTCCGCTGATCGAAGCCGAATACCGGCTCGAGGCGATCGCCGCGAATGAAGCCGTTGCGCAGGCCCTCGAGGTCGACATGGGCAGCCCGATTTTCCTGATCGAGCGAACGTCGTATTGCGACGAAAACCGTCCAGTCGACTATGAAAAACTGTACTACCGCGGCGACCAGATCCAGTTCGTTACCCGTCTCGCCCGGCGCAAGCCGAACGCCCAATGACCGGCGCGCAGGCTGCAACGGATCTGAGCTACACGCTGTGGCTGTTCGCGGTGTCGCTTGGGGCCAGCGCGCTGGGCGGCATGCTCGGCATGGCAAGCGGCATTTTTATCGTGCCCATTCTGACCATGTTCGGTCACGTCGATATTCACGTCGCAATCGGCGCCAGCATCGTTTCGGTGATCGCCTGTTCGTGCGGCGGCGCCGCACCGTTCCTGCGCGGACGCTTGACCAATGTCCGTCTGGCCGTTGTGCTGGAAACCGCCACCACGCTGGGCGCCTTGTCCGGCGTGCTGCTGAGCGGGTTCATCCCGGTGCCCGTGCTGTTCTTCATTTTCGCCGTCATTCTGCTGCTGTCGGCCCAGCAAATGCTCACGCGGCGCACCGACCCGGTCGCCAGCCAGCGTGCCAACGCGCCGGGCGCAAGTTCGTGGGGCGCTTCGTTGTGTCTCGATTCGAGCTATCCGGATCGCGCGCTTGGACGCGACGTCGACTATCGTGTCCATCGCGTGCCCTTGGGCTTGTCCCTGATGTATGGAGCCGGGTTGATTTCTGCCTTGCTCGGCATCGGCAGCGGCGTCCTCAAGATTCCGGCGATGGATACGGCGCTGCGCTTGCCGATCAAGGTCTCGTCGGCCACCTCCAATTTCATGATCGGGGTGACGGCGGCGGCCAGCGCCGGCGCCTACTTCCTGCGCGGCGAGATCGTGACCGCAATCGCCGGCCCGGTGGCATTAGGATCGGTCGTTGGCGCGGTGCTCGGCGCGCGCGTCCTCATGCGCGTATCGAGCGACAAGCTGCGCGTGCTCTTCGTCGTGGTGCTCGCGCTACTCGCCGTGCAGATGCTGCTCGAAGCATTCGGCGTGCACCTTTTCGGCGCGTCGTCATGAGTCGCATCGCGTCAGCCGCGGGGCGGCTCGAACACGGGTTGGCGAAGCTCCTGCACTATGGCACCTGGGTGGCAGCGGGCACGATTGCGGCCGGCCTTGCGATGGGCCTTCCGGGCGGCCTCGACAGCACTCTTGAAAGCGCATTGCCCGGACTGCGAACTCACGCGGGACTGCTTTCACTGCCGGCCGGCATGCATATTGTGACCGTTGGCATCGCGCTTTTTATCCTGCTACCGGTAATGCGGCTTATATTGATGTTAGGGATGTTTCTGCATCAACGTGACTACCGGTTCAGCGCGATTACGGCGCTCGTGCTGGTGATCGTTGCGGTGGGATTACTGGTTGGGGCAGCTTGATGTGTGCGGCGCGAACGGCCCCTGGTATGATGCCGATCGCACACCGGTCGGCGTTCGATTCATCGCCGCGCTGTGTTTTGCATTCTGAAGTTGCATTCTGATTTGCATTTGCAGCCGCGTTTCGCGCGGCACTTCTTCTAGCCACGAGAACCATCATGCCCGCCCAACACGACAAAGTCCCCACTGCCAGCACCACGCCGGGCAAGGCGAAGCGCAAGGATCTGTCCATTATGTCGCGCAATCTTCTGATGGTTGCGATCGGCGTCGTGGTCTTCGCGATCGTTGCGACCATCGTGCTCTACGGCCCGATTACTTACGGTGACGAAATTCCCAACTTCGGCATCATTCTCATGCTGACCGTGCCGGTGATCGCCGGGGTGGCCTTCCGGGTAGGACTGGACGCCTGGCTGGATAGGGAATAAGCGCGCTCAACTAGGCCGCCAGCGGCAACACCACCCACACCTCCAACCCGCCGCCCTCGCGCGCACGAAACTGCAGGCTGCCGCCGTGCAGCCGCGCGATCCGCTCGACAATCGCCAGACCCAACCCCGTGCCGCCGCTATGCGATCGAGCATTGCGGCCGCGCTGAAACGGCGCTTTCAGTTGTTCCAACTCCTCTGCCGAAAGACCTTTGCCGCGATCGCCGACCGCGACATAGACCGCCTCGCCCGAAGCCCAACTTCGCACGGCAAACCCGGTCCCGCCGTACACGATCGCGTTCTGCATCAAGTTCATCAGAAGCCGCATCATGCTGATCGGCCGGTACGCGACCGGCGGCAGCTTGGCGAGCGACAGCGCAAATTCATGGCCCAGTCCCGCGAAATCGCCGGCGAGCCGTTCGATCAACGCATTCAGATCGCCGGGTTCGGCAGCCTCTCGCTCGCCGCTGCCCGCGTAGTCCATGAACTGCTGCAAGATCGTCTCGATCTGGTCCAGATAGGACTCGGCGGCGACCACAAAGCTGCTGTCGCTGCCGTCCGGCATCGCCATCGCCATCGAAAGCCGCAGTTTGGTGAGCGGCGTGCGGATGTCGTGCGAGATGCCCGCCAGCATCAGCGCGCGCGTCGCCTCGGCTTGCTGCAACGCATGCGTCATCTGATTGAATGCACTGCTTACCGCCGCGATCTCAGTGGGACCGTCGGTCGGCAGCGGCGCGGGCGTTTCGCCGGCACTCACGCGGCGCGCCGCCCGCGTCAACGCCTGGAGCGGCTGGTTGAGGTGGCGCTGGATCACGTAGCCGGTCAGCGCCGCCAGGGCGCCCAAACCGAGCGACAGCAGGATCGCGGCGTCGAGTCCGGCACCTTGCGCGTCTTCCGGAATCGGCAGCGCGATCCAGTATGGCGCTTGCGGCGCATCGGCCGGGGCATGCATGCGAATCCACAAGCGTTGACCGCCCTCGGACTGCCAGCGCGCGGGCATGTCGGCAGGCAGATGCTCGCGCAAGCTGTCGAGAAACACGTTGCGCTGATAAGTGCGATAGGCAAGCATCAAACTAGGCGGCGGTTCAACGGCGGCTTCAGCAGGGAGTTGCGTGCGAGCGTCGAGGCGTGCGGTCAATTCGGTGCGCGCGCCTGGCGGCGTGGCCCGAAGCAGGCTATCGAGCGTCGTCACATAGGTGGCGAACACCGCGCCCGCTCGTTCGACGCGGGGCCGCTGCACGTAGTGCAGCAGCACGCCGAGCGCGCATATCTGGCTCAGCATCACCAGCACGATCAGCAAGGCGATATTGCGCGCCAACAGCGTTTTCGGCAGCGCCCTGTGCAGCCACGCGCGCGTCATGAGTCGACGTCCGCGATCAGCATGTAGCCAACGCCCCACACGGTCTTAATGAAGCGCGGCTTCGACGGATCGTCCTCGACGATCTGCCTGAGCCGCAGGACCTGCACGTCGATGCTGCGATCGAGTGCATCGTGCTCACGCCCACGGGCGCGCGCCAGCAGATTGTCGCGGCTCACGGGCCGGTTCGGTGACGAGGCCAGCGCGACCAGCAGCAACATCTGCGCCGAATGAATCTCCAGCAGTTCTCCAGCACGCGACAACTGCTGCTTGCCGACGTCGAGACTGAAATCGCCGAAACGCACGCTCTGCGAGGTCACCGTGACATCGCCCGAGGCGATCTTCTGGCGGCGCAGCAGTGCATTGATTCGCGCCACCAGTTCACGCGGCAGAAACGGCTTGGCGAGGTAGTCGTCGGCACCCGTTTCGAGGCCGGCCACCTTGTCGAGCGGATCGCCCTTCGCGGTCAACATCAGGATCGGCAGCGTCTGCCCTTGCGCGCGCAAACGGGCGCAGATGGCGAGGCCGTCCTCTTCGCCGATCATCAGATCGAGCACCAGCAGATCGAACGGCTCGCGCTCCAGATAACGGTCGAGCCGCTTGCCGTCTTCCGCGATCCGGACGTCGAAGCCGTGGCCGCGCAAGAAGCGCTGCAGCATGTTGCGCAGTTCGGCTTCGTCGTCGAGCACGATGATTTTGGCGGGGCGATCCATACGAATGCTCCTCGGTTCAGGCAGCGGGACGTGGCGGGTGTGCGTCAAAGGTCCTACGATCCCGCCGGCGCCCACGCGGCTCAGTGCGCTGCCCCGCGTTCCTGCATGAATGCCGCGATCTGCGGCAACGTGATGTAGCCCGCTTTCTGCGTATCGATTTCATCGAAATGCTTGGCAACCATCGGCATGCCCGCAGCAGCCTGCGCTTTGGTGAGCTTACCGTCTTGCGTGGTGTTGGCGCTTGCGAAGCGCGTTTGCAACTGCTGCGCCATGCGTTCCATGCGCTGGGGATTGCCGCCCTGCGGCGCGGCGGTTTGGGCGAACGTGACGGTGGATGCACAGCACAGCAGCACAATGGCGAACAACTTTTTCATGACTGAATCCTTCGATTGAGTCATCGTGCGTCGCCTGCAATGTGCCGCGATCCGTTCGATGACAGGCCGAATTCTTGGGGATGTGCCGCCGGAAGGCAATTTCAGAATCATGTCGCCCTATGTCATGGTTTTTCGCGGCGTCGGCATCGCGGGTACGCGCTGCCGTCGTAGCACAGCATACGCTCCATACAAACGCACACTGACGTCATAGCCCACTTTCACGCGACATTGAATGAAATAAGTTCGCGCTCCCGTTTCGAAGGCGGTATGCGTATCTTTCGTCTGCCGGCGCCACAAGCACCCAAGCGCCTCGACGGTTTGGAAAGACTCTCAAGCAATCCGAACCAGCCGCACGGCTTCTTCACCGGAAGACGCACCGCACCGCTCAACGTCTCAGGAGTATCAAGTGAGTATTCGTCTCGTCTGCGCCTCGACCTTCACCGCCCTCGGTCTCGCCTGTTCGTCGTCGGCGTTCGCCCGAGTGGTCGTCTATATGCCCGCCGCCGTGGTCTACGCACCGCCGCCACGACCTGTCTATTACTACGTGCCGGTCAA
The DNA here is from genome assembly GCA_900142905.1 of Burkholderia sp. GAS332. Classification (NCBI taxonomy): domain Bacteria; kingdom Pseudomonadati; phylum Pseudomonadota; class Betaproteobacteria; order Burkholderiales; family Burkholderiaceae; genus Burkholderia; species Burkholderia sp. GAS332. The sequence goes on from FSRV01000002.1 coordinate 2,394,103, forward strand.
GCCGGTCTATGTCGTGGCGCCCCCGCCGGCTCCGGTTCCCGTAGCGGCCGGCACGCCTGTGCCGCTGCCTGCGAAACCCCTTCCCCTGTACACGACGGTCGTGGTGCCCGCACCGACCAACTACGCAATCGTGCCCGCTCCTGCAGTCACCTATGCGCAACCTGTTACTGTGGTACCGCGTTAAGAGCGCCAAAACGATTGATCAGACTACTGGCGGCTAACTCGATGTCAACTCAAAATCGCGGAGCGCGGCACGGTACTTGCTGGATTCCACTGCACCGTCAGACGTGCCCATTGATTAGACCTATCTGTCCAACTGCCGGCATCCCGCTTGCACCGTTGCATCGCCCATCCACCTCTCCTTCAGGAACGTTAGATGAGCTATCAGGATATAGACAAAGAGATTGCCCATTTCGAACTCGTGTTCGGAAAAATTTCCACCAGCGATCGCATTCCGTTGTCGTATTGGCGAAATAGACTGGCCATGCTTCCCAAAATGTTGCTGATGCCGATACAGCGCGCGCGCCTCACACGGCTCGACGCAGCGTTGCGCTTACTCGAACAGGCCGCGCATACGCCGGCGGCTGAGGAGCCGCCACAGGCTGCGCTCAGCCAATCAGGATCCGCGCGGCGAGCGCCAGCGCAAGGGCCGGCAGCATCACCACCACCCCCACTTTCAAAAACTTCATGAAGCTCACGTCCTCGCCTTCGCGGCGAATGGCGTTGAGCCAGAGGATCGTTGCGAGCGAGCCCGTGATCGACAGATTCGGACCCAGATCGACGCCGATCAGGAACGCATCGATCACGCGCTCGGGACTATGCGCTTGCGTCACGGTCGAACTGGCGATCAGACCCGCCGGCAGGTTGTTCATCAGATTGCTGCCGATTGCGATAGCGCTGCCCGCCCAGCCGGCCGTCGTGACTTCGCTGTGTTGCGTCGCGTCTTGCAGCAGATTGACGAATGTCGTAATGACGCCGGTGTGATCGAGCATCTCGACGAGCACAAACAAGGCAGCGACCAGCGGCAGTACGCTCCACGATATTTCCTTGATCATCGGCAGCGGCGATTTGCGCTCCTGGATCAGCACGACCGCGGCGGTCAGCGCACCGAGTATCGCGGTGGGCAGGCCGAGCGGAACATCGAAGGCGGAAACCGTCAGCAGCACGACGGCCGTCGCCGCGATACCCGCGAGCGCAACGCGCCCGCTCGACGACAATTCGAGGGGCTCGAGATCGGCCTCGCAGGTCCCGGCGAGCGCTTCGCGCTGGGTCCAGCGCAACAGCACATAGGTCGCGACGATCGACAGAAGCGAAGGCAGCGTGAAGCGCATCAGCCACGCGCCGAGCGCCGGGGTGTGATTGCCGTACAGCACGATGTTGGCTGGGTTCGAGATCGGCAGCACGAAGCTCGCGGCATTCGCGATGAACGCGCAGACGAAGAGCAAGGGCAGCGGATGTGTCTTCGCTTTTTTGGCGGCGGCAAATACCGCCGGCGTAAGGACGACCGCGGTGGCGTCGTTGGAGAGGAACGCCGTGATGACCACGCCGACCAGATAGACCAGCAGAAAGAGCTTTCTCGGCGAGCCTTTGGCGTGGTTCACCGCGAATACGGCGACCCAGTCGAACAGACCTTCGCGGCGCCCGACCTCCGATAGCACCATCATGCCGAACAGGAACAGGTAGACGTCCGAGCCCTTGCCGACTGCCTCGATTGCCCGATCGACGGGAAGCAGGCCCAGCGAGACGAGCAATAACGCGCCTGCGACGGCCCACACGGCCTCGGGCCATTTGAACGGCCGGGTGATGACGCCGGCCGTGGCGGCAATGGCGATACCCCAGGAAAGGAAAACGGAATTCACTCGGTAGGTCCCAGGTTGTTTGTCGCGGCTAGCGCGGTGTTCGCGTGCAGCATAACCTATGGGTGACGGGTGAGTTGCCGTTACAGCTTAGGGGGCAACATGGCCATTGATCGACGTGGCGGATTTCACAGGGGTCTCGGGCCTGCGGGCAGCGGAGTTTCGGCATGCTTCGCCGCGTCGAGCATCGCCCTTGGCAACGGCGGCGGGCCATCAACCTGCGCAGTCTTTTTCGTACCTCGCACCACGCCTGGGCCCTTGCCCACGAAGATGCGCTCCGGTAGCACGAAGCCACGGAGCGCCAACAGTTCAAGCGGACCTTTGCCCACATCCGTTCGCATCATGTAACTCAATGGATAGGTGAACTCGACCGAAGCCGGCGTAAGCGGTCCCTGGACGGTCAGGCTGGTGCTGCCGCCTGCGTCGTCGCCCTCTTCGTCAGCGGGTATAGCGCTGACGTCGAGCTTCGGAACCGCACTCGCCGCGGCAGGCAATGAAACGGCCTTGCCCGGCTGCGCGAGCCCGAGCGGCTTGGTGTCGGGCCCGGCCTGCCAGGTCAGCTGATACGTCGCGCTGTCGATCGGCTCGACTCTCGCCCGCTCCAGCATCCGCACCAGCCCCCAACGGCCGCCGTACTCGAAGTTCTTGCTGGTGCCAGCCCTTTCGGTTTGCCACTCGAGTCGCGTGCCGAGGTCCTGCGGATGATTCGACGGCCACGTCAGCGCCTGCCAGGCCTCCTGCTGGTTGTAGTAATGCAGTTTCTGGCCGTCAAGCGTCAGCACGGTATCCGTGATGCCCGGTGTCGGCGACGGTTTGAACTCGAACCGGTATTGCGGCTCGCCCTGCGCGAGCAGATGCCCCCCGATGCGCTGCAAGGTGTTCAACGCCTTCAGGAACGCGGGATCGAACGCGAGCGCCTGATTGCCCGTGGTCGCCGGCACCCATTGATCGCCCTGCAGCTCAAGCACGCCCGCCAGTTGCGAGCCCAGGAAGGCGCCTATCAGTCCGCCTTGCGGACGCAGGAAGCGCGCGAGTTCCGGCAGAGATGCGTCGTTATCGGTATTGGCGAATGGATAGCGCCCCGCGAACGAGCGGTTCCATGTCGCCACGATAGTTTGCCGCCATGCTTCGTTCAGGCTTGCCTGGGCGGGCGCGAGCACCGTCTGGGTGGCCTGGGTGACAGGCCGTACGAACAGCGCGTCACCCAGCCCTGCCCACTGGGCGCCAAGGCTTACCGCGATCAGTTGTGCGTAGGCCTGCGTATCGGCAAGTTCCGAGCCCTTGCCCTGGAACAGCGACTGCGCGACCTGCTTCGCCTGCGCGTCGGCGTCGGGGCTGTCGCTGATCTGCTGCAGCTTCAGGCGCAACGTGGTGACCCGCTCCATAAAACGTTGAAGGCTCAGGTCGCTGTTTGCCGCGCCGCTCGCGGTGGGATTCGAATTTCCTTGCGCGACGAGGCGCAGTAGCGGGCCGAATGACACGCCGAGTGGGCCTGCGGGGTCCGGCCTTGCCGTCTCAGGTGCTTCGGTCTTATTAGCGAGCATGTTCTGCGCTTTCGTCACCAGCGTGTCCGATAACGATTCCTTCAACGCTCCCGCACCGCCGTGGTATTCGAGCGATTTCATCAGCGCGATCACCGGCGACTGACGGGTATCGGCCATCAGTTTCAGTTGCTCGATGGCGGAAGGCAACGTCGGCGCAGCGCCCCATTGCAGCGTGTTCATGAACCCCTGCCAATGATCGGCGTAGTCGGCGAAATAGCGGTTCGTCAGTTCTGCTCTGAGGGCGTCGGCTGATTGCGCTGGCGCCTGCGTTGGTTGTCCGTTACCGTTTTCCTGACCATTCTGCGCGTCGGTCAGCACCCAGTCACTCGCGACCTCGCTGCGCTTTGCAACTTCGTCGATAGCGGCCGCGACGGTGCCTTCATACGCCTCGCGCGTGAAGACGCCTGGGACGGTGCCGGTAGTGTAAATAAGACCGCGCGTGTCCGTTCCGGCCGTGAGCGAGGCGAGCGTCTGGTTGGGATATTTATTGCCCACCGCGTTCAGGATGCTCTGGTAGACCGTGTCCTCGGAATTCTTCGCGCCGATCACGGCGAGCAGTGTTTGCCGCGACGTGTTCACCAGGTCCGCGCGCGGCTGGATGCGCCAATCTGCGTGGGCCTTCAGGTGCTGTGCGTAGAAACCGAGCAGACGCTCGGACAGGTCGAGTTTTTCGCCGACCGACAGGTTGGCGTTTGTGTTCCAGTCACGCGGGAGCAGCGGCGCCATGAAGCTTGCGTCGGCGCGGTCGGGATCGGCCATCATCAGATAGGTTTTGAGTGCCTTGTGGCCGTCGAGCGCAAGACGGTTGGTCTCGTCGTCGAACTGGGTGGTCTGCATCTGGCTGAGGTCGACCAGTTGTGCTTCGAGATTCTGCTGGATGGGTGCGATCAGTGCACGTCTGCTGGCTTGTGCGTAGACAGGCCACAACGCGGCGAGTACCTCGGCGTCGTGGCTCAGGCCGAAGCGGGTCAGCAGTGGCGCGTGGTGTTGCGTACGCTCTTCGTAGTGGGTGATCTGCTGTTGCAGTTTCAGGAGCGCACGCAGGCGGGATGCCAAATCGGGCGCGGTGTTGAGGGTTACCGCGGCCTGGCTGGCGATGCGAAGGTCGCGCGCGTTCGACAGGCCAGAGATAATCATGCCGATGGTCCATACGCCGATGGAAGTCAGCGCGAGAACAGAGAATACCGATACCGGGTGCCAACCGATGCGCTGCCCTCGTGTGTTTCGAGCCGCTTCGCCCAGGTGTTGCCATAGCGGCAAATCAGCGCCGGCCGGGCCTTCGTCCGCAAGCTCGGCACTCAGCGGATAGGGGGCGAAGAACACGCCGCTGATGGGTTGGTGGCGCTGCCGTTTTGCGAGCCCGCCAATCCAGCTAGCCAGCGGCGCGCTGCGGGCATCGAGGCGTTCCGAGAGTTCCGCTGCATAGCGATCGTCCGGGTTGCGGCTGAGTTGCGCGATGCTTCGATTGATCAGGCGATCGCGTACGGTCAGAAGCGCAGCTTCGATTGCTCCCGCTTCGGCTGAGCGCTGAAATTCGCAACCGATCACTGGCGTGGCGCCGTTCGTGACGCTATCGGTTTGTGCGACGTCGAGTACGTAGATCGGTGCGGACCAGTGCATTGTGTCTGCGATGCGCGCGAGGTTTACGCTATCGGCACGGGTGCCGCGGCGTTGTGCGGGCAGATCGGCGGTGCCGTCGAGGGTGAGCACGACCGCGTCGATAGGGCGGCGACGACGCAGTTTATAGAGCGCTTTCAGCCAACTCAGTTCGGGACAACCGTCCTTGTCCGTCTCGCTCCATAGCAATACGGCGTCTGGCCTGACGAGCCAGCCTCGCTCCGCCAGTTCGGGCAACAGCTTGCTGACCACTGCGCCGTCGCCGGTCAGCAGCAGCCACGACTGGCGATAGCGCCAGCGGAAACCGTTAAGGCTTCGCAGCGTTTGCCGAAGCTTCGCGTCCCACCGTAACGTAGGCTGGACCTCTGACGTTTTCTCAGCTCCCACTCGCGCAGCCGGATCACGCGTATAGCGCCGGCGGCGGGTCGATTGCCGCGCAAGCCATCGCCATGCTGCGAAGATGGGCGCCCGAGCCAGCAGCAGAATGGTGCCGATCAGCAGGACCGTTACGACTCGCAATTCCGGTGATGGGTGAAGGGCTTCGCCCTTGAATCCGACGATGATCGCCGCGATTGACGTCATCGCGCCGACAGCGAGCCCGTAGCCCAGAAATTTCCCAATACTCATCCGTTCCGTTCTCCGTCACTTTCCCGTTTCGCCGGTTGTGCCACAGCAAGCTGGAGCGCTCCGTCAAGGCTTGCCGTCAATTGCGGCTCGCCGGTGTGCGCCGCATGTTCGATTGCTAACGCCGCAACCAGCCACGGGGCCGCGACGCCCGCATCGCCCAGAGCCGTATCGATATTGCGAAAGCCCGGGAGTCCCTTGGTTTTCGACGCATTGAATTCCAAGTCAGACGCGCCCCGAATAAGCGCGGATCTGTCGTCCGGGCCAAGCGCGGCCTGCCAGATGTTGTTGACCTGATGCGGTCCGGCTCGCCCCCACAGCAAGGCACGCTCTATCGCGTTGGCGATCGGGTTCGCTCCCACCTCGACCGGTCTGTGCAGTTGTCCTTTCGTTTCAATGCCAACTCGTTCGGCGAGCGGCGCCCAGCCGAGCAACAATGCGACGGCAGCCTCAGCACTGCCCTCCGGAGGTTTCTCGTGCAATTGCACGGCCACGAACAACGCAAATTTTTCAAGTGACGGGCCACCCGGGATATCCAGCCACGCATCGAGCGCCATTAACCCGGATCCGTCCGGAAGCCAGCAAACCTCCGCTGGCCGATGGCCGAATTCCTGCCAGCACGCGAGCCACATTGCCTGGGCCTGTTTCCGATCGACATTGGCCGGCAGCCGCAGATAAACATCGAGCGGCACACGGGAAGGCAGGTTGTAAAGCTGATCGTCAATCAGATTCAGCAATTCGAAAAAGCAGGACCGATACCGGGTCAGATGCTCCGCGTCATCGATTACCGACAGCGATGTATGGCGAACAGACTTGCCTCCCGAGCGCGGCGGATGAGCCTCGAGCACGGCAGGCCCCTGCGCGATACGGCTGGCTACGCCCGAATTGCCGGGTTCGCACAGGTACGCAGAGGCGACGACTGCGAGGGGCTCGCTCGCGAACTGGATCGCTTCCGCACGATCGGCGCGGCACACTTCATCATCCGCGCGAAACCACTCGGCCTCCTCGTGGTAGTAGTGGCACCGCAGTCCGAATCCGGCACAGCCTGTCAGGGCGGGCAGCACGAGCAGGCGGGTCCAGAACCACGCGGTGCCGGTTGGTTCGGCCTTCGGCCACGTCAAGAGGGTGACCACCACGCTCGCGAGCATGAACGCAACGAATAGGAAAAGCCATAGGACCAGGTTCGGCGGGGTTGGCCGTTCGCTCTCCGGTCTCGGTACAGGCAGTTCCACTGGCATGCGGGTAGCGTCTTACACCAGACTCGAAATCAGTTTGCAACCACACATTGCGCGATAGCCGTGTCGCGCCAGCGATATGCCGTTGTTATTCATCTTGTCGTCGCCGTCGATTATCAGATTGGGCTTGATATCGTGCTTCGGACATGAAACTTCGTCGCCCTTGCGCGCCACATACCGGCCGCCGATGCGCATCGTTGTCGATGCGCTGATGACTTTGCCGCCGTGATCGGTGTCATCGCCGAAACGGATCAGATCAATCATTTGAATTAGCTCCTTGTTGGTTGATTTTCTATAGCTGTGTGTTCAGTACCTGAAGTACAGCGTGCCCATGCCCGGACGGTCACCCGGGCGACTCTGTTTTTTGCTGCGCGCGGGCAGATCAATGTTCTGTACGTCCTGCCAGCCCAGCGCAGAAAATACCGATTCCGCCATCCGTACGAACGGCATGAACTTCCATGACACGCTCAGCGCAATGAGACCGAGCAATGCAGTTCCTAGCCCCCCGCCCCCCGCGCAGCCGATAAGAACCCCATCCCATGGAACCTGTGGCTCCCCCAGACGACATGCCAAAACAAACGGAATAAACGCTATCACGGCGAGCAACGATGAGATGTACAACCAGTACCTGACCGAAGCTCTGAAATGCGCGCGCCGGCCCCGCGAACAATGAGGATGAAGCGCGATTATTCTGTCAGCATGCCTGAGTATCGCGAACGCCCAATAGCCATTGGCGCCGCGCTCGGCCAGCACTTCCACTTCATCACCTTCCGCGAACGGCGACCACGTGAGCACCCCTTCCACTTTCTCGCCATCAAGCTCGAACTCCACCTGATCGGCCTGCTCCCGCGTGCCGTTCATACCCGCCAGACCAATCGCGCCGCCCGATCCTCCCAGCGCCGCGGCAACTGCCGTAAGCCCCGCCCGCTGCCGCATGCCGTCGTTCAGCAGGAAGTCCCTGACGATGCGGGTCTTCCGGTAGTTCGTCATATTGCCGCGCAGCAGCACCGCGCGGGTTGTATTCGATTCGTTACTCATTCCACATCCCCGTCTTTGATACCGCTATGCCAGACAACGCGTCATCTTCCTTCAACCCCACCGCCACCAATGCCTTCTGAAACGCTTCACCCTGCTGCTTTGCCATCCTGTACTCCGGGTCAATACCGAATGCCGATTTTGCGCAGGCATCCTGCAGTTCGTTGGGTGAGAGCCACCAGATGAGAATCTGGATACCGACGATGACCACCTGCACCTCCCAAGTACCCAGAAATAGCAGCGCTCGCCCCACGATCAGCACCCCGGCGCGTTCGACTGCAACATCAACCGCAACTGTGCCGGCCGCAATGGCCACCCGCTCCGCAGTCGCAGCCACCACGCTCTCGCCCATGCGCTCAAGCAAGACCAGCTTCAACCTGCCACCAGTGACCTGACCGGCGATGCGTACCAGTAGGGGGGCGGATGTACTAAGACCCGACAGCATCGCGCCCGCACCGAGCATGCTCTTGGCCCCATACAAGAACATCACGCCGTACTGGCGCCTGTTGTATGCCGACGCGCCCTCAACCCCATCCAACGCCGCCCCCACCCCCGCCGCCACAGCCCCAAACAACCCACCCAGCGCCGCCATAGCCTTCGCAGTCCGAACAAGATGCAGCGCATCCGCCGGCTTAAGCGCAATCTGCGCTACCGCACCCGCCACCGAAAACGCTGCCGCAACAAGCTGCGCATACTCCTTACCGTTCTTGTCCGCCTGAGCTAGCAGCTTCATAAAGCTCGCGAGCTCAATCAGGCCAATCACACCCGCGAGCCCGACCTTGGCTCTAAGCTCGCCCCCTTGCTCGCCCGTCTTCAGCGCGGCCCACTGTTCCCGTACTACACGCGCGCCATTGGAATTCGCCACCGCATGACTCGCGGCCACGAACGATTCGGACGGTGTCCACCCCGCGACCGACTGGTTCAGGAACTCCGAGAGGAACTGCGCGCGAATCTGCGGCTCGAACTGCGCCTGCTGCGCGACAAGCTGGACCGCGTCGTTGCCGTTCACACCCGCACGCGTCAGAAACACCACCCGGATCACGGACTCACCCACGCAGTTGCCCAACGCCTCGACATAGAATTGCTTGAAGAACCGGCTACCCGCCGTCACGATCAGCTTGTCGACCTCCGAGTCGTGCAACACCTTGTCGCCCGGCGTGACAGCAATGCCGACCGTCAACGGTTCCATCTTTTCGTAGAACTCGATGAAGTTCTTCAGCTTCTCGGATGCCTCCACAAACCACTTTGCGCCGTCTCCGCCTTTGTCGAGCAGCGTTTTCTTGTGCTTGCTCGCCACCGTCAAGGCCTGCTCCAGAGCCAGTTTCGGTTGCTTCTGGTTGCGCGCCACCACACGCCAGAGAATGCTCTCCGCCTTCGTCGGATGGAGATGGCTGATCAGCCTGTCAAGTACCGCTACGCCCTTTTCCTCCGAGTTCAATCCCAACACCGCGCTGCCGATCACGATCTCGTACGCCAGCCCGTCTGACGCGTTGCTCTCGTCATAGTCGCCTAGCGTGTCCAGAAACAGTTGCGCCGAGACCCACGTGTCGAGGTCTGGCGTGCGAGCGCCCTGCAAAGCTAGCGCGTCTGCCTGGATGCGTTGGTAAAGCTCACGAAACACGTCGACGCGCAGCGGCAGAGGCTTGCCCGGCTGATCCGGCGAAAGATACTTTTGATACGGCTTCCAGTCGTGTACGGTGCGCACCGGTGTTTCTCTTTCGATCGCGGTGTCGCGTCGCGCCGCTGCGCCCGGCTTCGCGTCGATGTACTTCTGCGCGTCGCCGATGACGTTCTCGCGAGCTTTCGCGTAGGCTTGCCGGGTCGCGGGATTCGCAGCCATCTGAGGGTTGCCCAACATCACCTGCATCTGCGTCAGCCGACGCTGATAGCTACCCGGCACGCCATTGCGGCCCATCCAGTCCAGGTCGTCGTAGTACTCGCTAACCTGACCACGCTGCGCGGGCGCAGCCTTGGCCATTGCCTGGGCGCGCGCGGCCACCAGCGCCTTCTGGTCGTACCAGCCCGTACTGCCGGGCAATGCCGCGCTATGCGCGAACGTCGCCGCGTGACGTGCATTGGCCTCAACCGCCTGATGCACCATATCGATGTTCTGCAGCGCGTCGATCTGCAACTCGCGCTCGTCCGCGTACTGCACGAGGCGAGCGTTGGCGTCATTGCGGAAACCGTTTAGCTGATGCACGATGCCAACGGCGTCCCACAACGCGAGCATCATCGGCTTCGACGAGGCCGCAGACGATTTACCCTGCGCGTATGCAACCAGTTGTGCGGAGGGTGCGAGCGAGGCACTCGCCTCCTTCCTGTTGTGCATGCTCCAGGGGTAACAACTCGAACAGGCTCGCAATCCGTCCTTTCTGTACGCCCCTTTGTCGCCTGAGCTGACCTGGTCGGGCAGACGGCTGTATGGCAAATGCACGGGCTCGGCTGTGGTACCGGTCACGGCGACACCCGGCGCGTATTCGATGACATGCTCGAGATTGCCCTGCGTCAGCAGGTCGACATGGCCGCCGGGGCTGGGTGCCTTGATCCATGCGGCAGGTTCGATCGGTTGCATACGCCCCTTGCGCAAGGCCACCGCGTCGGTGGCGCCAGAACTGCCGCCTCCCTTGTGCGCCGTACCGGCGTACCGCTCCAGCGTTTCGCGGCTCCATTTGTATTCGCTGAACGCAACCCAGACGGTGCCGCACTGCGCCGGCCGGTCGATCACGAAATACTGCTGCCGCAACGCGCTGTGGCCGCTGCGCGTGCACGCCTGAGGGGCGTCGAGATAACGTGCCGAATGCACGTCCGGCTGCTTCTGCAGGATGCCGTCGGGCGCGACCGAATAGACTTCCCAGTAGTGATTGCCGCGCGGCCCCTTCTCATAGAAGAGGTACACGAACCCCTTTCGCAGTCGGCGCAAGGCGTAGCGGCTTTCAGTGAGAGAGCAGTCCCTGACCCGCGCGCCGCTGAACGGTCCGAGATCGGGAGCGGTGAAATCCTTCGGCACCACTGCATAACGCGTCGCATACACGACCAGACCCGTCGCCTTGCACACATCGCACATGTCTTCGTTTTGAGCTGTCATTCACTACGCCTTCTGGAATCCTGGTTCATCGGCTCCCGATGCCCGCACCTCGTGCCAGTCACGCTCGCTCACAGCGGCTGTCACTCGCGCGTAAAGCATGTCGGGCGCTACGTTTCGCAACGCGCGCCGAATCCGCGGGTGACCGTCGAAGTCCGGCCGTACACTCAGCGCGTGCCACGCGAACAAGACCAGGTCATCGTCATCGCTCAATCCATAGCCGCGCGCACGCTGCAAGGCATCCGCCAATTTCGTGAAAATCGCCAGACTCACCGGAATGCCCTCGTACCGCGCCCGGCTCCACGCACGATTGATGGCGCGGACATTCGCGAGGGCGTCCCATTGCGACGCGGTAAACGACAACCCCGTGCTTTCGGTCGCCGCCCCGGCTGACGCGTCACAACGATGGGCGCTGCAGCGTTGCCAGCGATCCACGACATACCAATCGTCGACCGGACCCAGTACCTGTCGCCGCTGTGCGGTCGAGCAAACCTGCCAGATGCCGTCGAATGCGGCGGGATCGTGAAGCCCGAGCAGGCAGCGGCCGCTGCGTGGGCGGCGTTGTAGCGCCACATGGCCGAGATGGGCAGCGACTTCGCCGGGCGTCGCGTAGCTGAAGAGAAAAGCGCCGATTCGGTGGCCTTGACCGTTTTGTAGCGCCTGCGGCTGCCAGTCGGACACAGCCATATCCACCGCCGCCAAAAACACGCCCGCCGAGGTTGCCCGATCGAGGTCAAGCTCAATGAGCGTCGGGCAATAAGCCGGATCGAGCCGGGGGTGCCGGATCGGAATCGCCTCAATTGCGGCGCCGTCCTCCCTGAGCGCTTCCAGTTGTGCATCCGTGAATGCGTGAGGTATCGTCGGCCCGATAAGGAGCAGGATGCGAGGTGAACCATGCGAATCCGCCTCGCTGCGCAATTGCTCCGCGAGTTGAACCGCGGTGATGTCTGCCCCGGAAAACAGACTATCGGCATCAGAAGTGCCGGCCGGATTGGCCGATACGGACATAGAGGTGAAGATGCTCACGCGTGGATTCTCATAGGTCGATGTAGGCCGGGCTGCTCGCGATCGCGTCGCGCAAACTTTGCGGGCAGCCTGGGGGGTGAACGAACCTGGGAGGAGCCTCTCGCATGGACGCGGCATCGACCATGTCCCAGGACGCACACTTTTCCAGTATGTCGCCCGACGTACCGTTCTCGATGCGGCTAGCGTTGATCTTGATGTACGAACCGCCAGCGCCGATCCACACTTCCTTCTCGGCAGTCAGGATGAGTTTTCCGTCCGTGCTGGTGATCGTCACGTCCTTCAGGGCAGCCAAATCCAACGCGTCGCCCTGGGCCTGGATCTCCACCTTGCCCTTGGACGCGAACAGCTTGATGCCGAATTTCTGCGCGTACACGGATACAAGTTCGCCGGCCGCCAACGTGAAGCGCTTCAGCACCCCAATATCAGCATTGCCACCCGCCGTGGCTATCAGGTTCTGCGCGGCGCTCAGTTGCAGGTCCTCGCCCGAGACCACGCCAACACCTGCCGGCGCACTCATCAACACGCCGGCCTGCCTGAGTCCCTTGAGCGTGTCACTGAGAAAGGTCCGCTGCTTGTCCACTTCCGCTGCGTGCGCCTGAGCCACCTGCACGGCGTCAGCCAGCACCTGCATCTGTTGTAGCGCCTGGTCGAGCAGCGCCTGCGCAGCCTGCATGTCCAGTTGCTGACCGGCTGCGCTCGGCTGGTCATCCGCAGAAATGAACACCCCCTTTCCGCCGCGAATCGCGCCCCACCCCGACGTGCGAAGCTCAAAACCCTCCCCCCTTTTCTGCTTCTTGCTGTCGACCAGATACCCGAGATTCAACTGGCTCTTGCCCGAATGCTCAGTGGAAAGCTTGATGCTCTCGTAGCCCTTCCAGTCCTCCATGCGCAGCTTGTTGTTCGCCTGTGTACGGATCGCGTTGCGCGAGAGCCACCGGTCCTGATTCGTGATCAGGTCCACCGCCTGGCTGTGATGATGGAACTGCGAGATGTACGGCTTGTTGGGGTCCCCATCCCTGAATTCCAGTACTGCTTCGTCGTTGTGTAGCGCCGGGAAGTGGAAGCCCGTCTGCAGGCGGCCCGCGAAGGGTTTGGCGAGCCGCAGCGGCACGCTTTCGCCGCCCGGATTCCATTCGTCAAAATCCAGGTCGAAGCGCACCGTGTAATAGCCCTGCTGGGTCAGGTACGCGTACTCGTAATTGCTGGGAGAGGTCACCCGCGCGCTCAGCGTGCCGGTGATCTTCGGCCACGTATCCTCTTCAAGCTTCAGCCGGAAGCGCCGGTCTGCCGGGATCGCCCTGTAGCTGTTGCGGTATGCCTGATCACGCGCTCCGGTATGTGTGACCTCGATGACCATCTGGCCGTTGGGCGCATCCGGCAGATCCTCGTCCATGTGCAGGATGCGCGCCGGGCGCAGGTCGAGCACGTTGCTCTCGCCTTCGTAGATGACCTGCCAGGCAATCGCCGCCTCATGGCGCAACTGTGCTTCCCACTTCGCCCCGTCCTGGTCAAGGTGATGCGTGCCGTAGATGTACGGCTGCCCGTAAGTCGTCGTGTCCTTCTTCGCAACGTTCGCGTCCGCCCTGAACCGCTCCCATGCCAGATCGGGGTTGTAATCGGCCACCATGATCGACTGCGGCACTGTATCCGCGTGCATCTCCAGCGCGAAGACCGATTCGATTCCGGCTTCCAGCCCCGCCTTCTCGCGGTACGGCACCTTCAGTTCCGGCGTATAGAGATAGTGGTCCACGTCGTCCGCGAAGACGATCACGTCGCCGTGCTTGCCCTGCACGATATAGCTGTAGATCCCTTCTTTCTGCATCAGGATCTGGATATACCTTAAGTCCGTCGTCTGGTACTGGAAACGGAAGGCGTGCTGCGGATACTGGCGACGCAGGTTGAAGACGAACTGGTGGCCCTCGAAGCCGTGGAGGCGCAGGATCGCTTCCATGATCTGCGGCGAGGCCTGATGCTGATAGATCCGGCTGGCCCGCACCAGTCCCAGTCGCGCGATATGTGCCTCAACCACAATGCGGTAGCTGCTGAAGTCCTTCGTCGTCTTCGTCCTGCTGAAGCGCGTGATGCACCCGGCGAACACGCGCGGTTCACTGCCGTCTGCCGGATCGATCGTGAAGGTGGCGTCGCGATTGAGATAGTCCCCTCGCGTGAGACTATCCGGGTGCGTAAGCTCGATGGTGATCCGGTACGGCTCGCCCATGCGCTCGACCGCCTTGAACGACACCACCGACAGTTCGCGGCTGTTGGCCGGCCCAGTCACGTCCAGAAAACACGATTGCCGCCCGGTAGTTGCCTTAGGATCTTTCGCGTACGTTCCGACATTCTTTAACAGATCTGCCATTGCCTCACCTCCCTTTTTCTTACGCTCATCGGAATTCGACTGCGCAGCGCTCATTTCGAATTAACGTTTATGTTTTAGGTCAGGAAGGTAAACATTTTTCGCAGTCCTGTGAACTACATTCAAAATCCTTGTTGAATTTTGACAAGAATCACATTTTTCCTACAAACGCGCCCCGGAATATCGCGTTATTAAAGCTCGACTACGGACTCGATGACTCGTCGGAAATCGATCGACATCGCCGTCGAAGACGCCGGACCCGGCATGCTGCTGAACTTTATGATGCGTTGCGAACTGCGCCAGGCAGGACTGTTCCGGAATTAGCGGTTTGAGCCGAATCGAATTACCACCACCACGGCAACAATCTGTTCTCTTCTACCCGGCTATTCAGTTTTCATTGGCATCCCTACTATCCGCATTCACACGCCAAACACCGCACGCAGCAAGTACCACGACCCGTGAGCATCAGTCAATGAAACCCCACCCATCAGACGTCAAGCACTACAGCGGCCCTGCTATCGCCTTGCACTGGCTAATCGCATTGCTGATCATCTGCGGGTTCTATATCGGCTGGATCATGACCGATATCCATGGCTTCACGCCCACCAAGCTGAAGTACTTCTCGTGGCACAAATGGATCGGCGTGACGGTCTTCGTGCTCGCCGTGGCGCGCGTGCTGTGGCGCGCCACTCACCGCGCGCCGGCGCTCGATAGCGCAACACCCCCGTGGCAGAAGGCTGCCGCCCATCTCGTGCACGGCGTGCTCTACGTCCTGATGCTGGCGATTCCGCTGTCCGGTTACTTCTATAGTTCGGCCTCGGGCATTCAGGTGGTGTACCTCGGCATCGTGCCGCTGCCCACCCTGATCGGCCCGGACCAGGCGCTCAAGGCAAGCCTGCGCACGGTTCACGTGCTGCTCAATTACACGTTGCTGGCGCTCGTTGCCATGCACATACTCGCGGCGCTCAAGCATCAATTCGTCGACCGCGACGGATTACTCGCACGGATGATTCCGTTCCTCAAGTAACCCACGAGTAATCCACCAGTAACAGGCGATTGGCTACAGCCTGTTGGCAATTTAATTCCCAACGGTGTGCAATGAGCGCGCGTGGGTTCGATAGGATGCGTACCACTATGAAATCAAACTTTTACCACTCCATTCTGGCCGGCGTCGCCGCTCTCTCCTTCTTCGGCGCAGGCCTTGCGCACGCCGATGTCGACACGAGCAAAAGCAGCGTCATCGCGACGACGAAGCAGATGAACGTGCCGGTGGACGGCAAATTCAGGAAGTTTTCGGCGCAGCTGAATTTCGATCCGGCCAAGCCGACCGCCGGCAGCGCCAACGTGTCGATCGACACCAGCAGCTACGACCTCGGCGCGGACGACTACAACAAGCAGGCCCAGGATAAGGAATGGTTCGATAGCGCCACCTATCCGGCCGCGACGTTCGTCTCGAGCGCGATCGCGCCGGCCGGCGGCAACCAGTACAAGATCACCGGCAAGCTCACCATCAAAGGTAAATCGCAAACCGTCGTGGTGCCGGTCACCATCGCGAGCCAAGGCAACACGCAAACCTTCGACGGCTCCTTGCCGATCAAACGTTCGCAGTTCGATGTCGGCACGGGCGAATGGAAAGACACGTCGGTGGTCGCAGACGAAGTCGTCATCAAATTTCACATCGTCGCTTCGAAGAAGTAACTGACAACACCAAAGCGTCGCAACACTTTCTGAAACCTGGAGAATCACTTGAAGAAGCAACTTTTGCTCGCCGCAGGCGTGCTCACCGCAGCCATGTCGTTTAACGCAATGGCCGCCGATACGTATCAACTCGACCCGATGCACACCTACCCGAGCTTCGAGACCGACCACTTCGGCGGACTGTCGATCTGGCGCGGCAAGTTCACGAAGAGCAGTGGCACCGTGGTGCTGGATCGCGTAGCGAAGACCGGCACGGTGGACGTGACGATCGATATGAGCTCGGCGGATCTCGGTAACGACAAGCTCGACTCGGAACTGGCTACGGACAAGTTCTTCGACGCAGCCAAGTACCCGACCGCGACCTACAAGGGCACGCAGATCCGCTTCGACGGCGACAAGCCGGTGGAAGTGATCGGCGCACTGACCATGCATGGCGTGACCAAGCCGGTCAACCTGAAGATCGAATCGTTCAAGTGCATCATGAACCCGATGCTCAAGCGCGAAGTGTGCGGCACTGAAGCGACCGCGACGTTCAATCGCGACGATTTCGGCGTCGACTTCGGCAAAACCTACGGCTTCAAGATGCTGACCACGTTGAATATCCAGGCTGAAGGCATCAAGCAGTAATAGCTAGCTGCGCGGCCTGATTCGAGACATCGTTTCAGGCGCTGCGTCGGGCCATTGCGGCAACGGGCGGAAAGACCGCCGCGTTGCCGCAACCCGCTCCTATCTCCAGACGATGGCAGTGGTAATTGGGAACACGCATGGCGGGAAGTCGCTTTCTGCAGTCGCAAATGGCTCCGTAACAGACGCTTACTCACGAATAACTAATAATTCCGGGGCTGCAGTGACAGCTTGTTCGTGACCGATGTCACGCCCGGCACGCTTTTGGCGACCTCCTCGGCTCTGCCAATCTGTGCATTGTCCGGCACCGAGCCCGTCAATGTGACAGCGCCACCGTGCGCACGCACGAAAATGTTCTCCACCTCGATGTCCCTCGTCTTGCTCAGCGCACGCCGCACGTCAGAGCCGAGCTTGCGATCAGCCTTTTTAATGCTCTTCTGATTCGCTTTGCCAGACGCAGCAGAAGCCACAGTCGCCGAGGGCGCACTAGAGTCAGACTGAGCGTACGCACCCGACGCGAGCGCCAGACTCAGCACAAAGCCCAGCGCCTGAAATATCCTGATCACTTTCATAAAATCTCCTTTCCCCGTTGAAACGACCGAGCATGTCGCTCTTTTCCGGCAGCGAGAATCGCGTTTCGAATAACCCTATCTTTGTCAGACAGGATGCCTCGTTCAGAATTGATGGCGTATGCCGGCCATCAAGCCTAGCTGGGTGCCTTTCTGCGCTGTGCCCAAGCCGTTGACACCCTGGATCTGCGCGCCGATCAGGTCGCCGCGATACAACCCGTAGTTGCCTTCGATATAAACATCGGTACGCTTCGACAGGTTGTAGTCCGCGAGCAACTCGAACTGCGAGGCCGTGCCGTCGAGCCGCGCGGTCTTGCCGGTCTGCAGCGTGCGCCAATAATTGAAGGAAAGCCGCATTGCCGAACTGAACGAGTGCACCGCGCCGAGGCTGAACATGCGGCGCGAACTGAAGTCGGTGAACTTCAACGCGGCAAGTACCGGCGCGGTAAACGGGCCGTTAAGATAAGACTGGAAGCCTGGGTCGAGCCGGTTTTCAAAGTAGCCGGCGTGGAATTGCGTGCTTTGCCACGTGTAGGAAGCACCCGCCGTCCACGCCTTCGAATGCGAACCGTTGGTCGAATCGCGCGAATCCATGTAGCCCGCGCCTGCAGTTACCGGCGCAGCCGGCATATAAGCGACGCCGACGGCCAGTTGCGAACCGTAAGACATGTGTCCCGGCACGTTCCCGAACGCGTACGAAGCCTGGCCGACCACGTCGGCGAGCTTGATCGTGTATTTCGCCATGTTGCTGGACCAAAGGCCACCGAGCATGGTGATTTCCGGCTGGAAGCTGAAATTGAACGGCACCCACGAATTCGATGCATAGGTCCGGTCGACTATGCTGGCGAGTACGTTGCTCTGACGCCCCATGGTAAGCGTGCCCAGAGTGGCGGACTTCAAACCGACGAATGCCGTGTTCCAGAACGGCAGAGCGGGATCGGCCTGGCCATTGTTGAGATCGAAACGGTTCTCCAATCGGAAGATCGCCGCGTTGCCACCGCCCAGGTCCTCGGTTCCATTCACGCCAAAGCGGCTTTCCGACAGACCGCCGCCGCCCATTTGCACGGTCGAATCCCCAGCGCGATTGACGTGAGTCAGATACTGCACGCTGACATCTGTGAGTCCATACAAGGTCACGCTCGACTGCCCCATCGCGTTTCCCGCTCCCAATGCTGCAAGCGCTCCAGCAACGTAAATAGTTTTCACATCGTCTCCATTTTTATATAGTTCGGCGCCACGTGATAGCCGGGCGGTGTCGCCATCCCCGGACGTGATCAACTGGCAGTTCATCAGCCCGCGCCACGATTAACGCGAGCGTTATAAATTGATAGAATCATCTCGTAGAATAATAAGGATACTTAATTAATAAAATGACAAACCCGCCATCACTGGCGATGACGCTGACATGGCCAGCGCACAAAACGGAACCCTTCCAGCTTATTTTCGTTCGAACACGCCGCGAAGTTCTCCGTACGCGAGCACGTTATCCTGAAGCGCCCGCAGCACATCGTCGCGCGTCATTCCCGACTGGAGGCCCGACTTTCTGGCTAACGCAAACACCTGAAACACGTACGTGTGTGGCCCGTGTCCCGGCAATGCGCGCGGCCCCCCGTAGCCCAGCTTCCGGAAGGTTGTGAGCCCCAATTCCCGTTGGGTCGAAAACGAACTGGCATTGAGCGCGCTTTCTGCCACACCCGATATCGAAGGCGGGATGCACGCGGCGACCAGATGAACAAACGGGCGGCGCAACGGCGCATCGGGATCTTCGATGTTCAGCACCAGTTCGACAGCGCGATCCGGCACGTTGCGCCATGCGAGAGGCGGCGAGACGTTATCGCCTACGCCCTCTCCCGCATAGCGCAAAGGAATCACCGCACCGGGCCTGAACGCCGTGCTTGTCAGTTCGATGGTGGCCCGGCTGGAGGGGAGGCGCAGATCGCGATTGAGAAGGTGCTCTTCGCCAGCGTGCCGGCCACGCAAAAGGCGACCCAGCAATCGATCGATCATTGCGCGCGCCTCGTGAAGGAACGTCCGGACGCGAGACTTAAAAATAACGTTTGCATGGTGTAATGGGACGGGTAATACAAGACGAACGGACCGTCGCTTCGGTCCGATTCAAAAAGGCGGCAGCTCATTCAAGCGGTGACTTTACTGGCTCAGCCAGCAGTCCGATCAGCTCACGGACATCAGCCATCTTGTCGAGACCCACGACGGCACGCTCGATCTCGTCACGGCGCGACACCGCGATCACGCCGTCAGTCAGTTGCCGGAACTTGTGAACAATCTCTTCGTTCGACACTTCAGGTAGCGCCTTGCCCTCCGGGTGCCTCAGCAGCAGCTCCCGACGCGGCCGGTTGCGGAAATGAACCACGAGGCGAGTCGCACCGCGCGCGGCTGGCCCGAGGGTGTCGAACGTCGCGTCGTGCCGGACCGTGATTTTCCCGATCAGGTCCCACACATCGTCGGCGTCGAGCCTTGGCGCAACAAACTGCTTCGTCAGCGCGACACCGTCAAGCACCGTCACGGCGACGGCATACGCCATGTTCATCTGCGCACCGATCGAGGTAAGCGGCCGCTCGGCAACCCAGCCACCGTGATGGAACACGGCATGGCCCAGATCGATTTCAATACGCTCGATATCGTCACCGGTGAACCCGGTCTCGCGCTTGAGCGCCTGGATGCCGTCGATCGCCGCGAGCAGGCCCCCCATTGCCGCATGACGTTTGATGATGATGCGCTGTGTTTCCCAACGCGTTCCCAGCTCGCCGCTGACCTGTGACGCATCCGGCGCATGACCTTCGCCAAAGGTCGACAGGAAACCGCCGTAATCCCGTTCGAACACGCGCTTGATGCCGGTGTAGCCGCCAGCCGCCAGGACGGCTGCATACAGACCGTTGCGCGATGCAAAGCCATGATGCATGCGCTTGGACATCGCCTCGAATTGTGCGGCCATCAGACCTGCGGACTGCGTGCCCGCAAGACCTAGTGCATCCTCGAATGCCGCAGCGCCGAGCCCCATCAGCTTGCCCGCGGCCGCGGCCGACGCGTGCGTGCCGAACACGGATCCGGAATGCCAGCCGCGCGAAAGCATCTGTGCGCCGTGCAACGCGAGGCCGACGCGCGGGCCGACCTCCAGACCGCACAGCATGGCGAGAAGAAATTCCTCGCCGCTCACCGGCCGCGACACCTGCTTTTCCGCGCAGGCGAACAATGACGGCAGCACGATCGATGCGCTGTGAAGCGGCGCGAAGGGATGGAAGTCGTCGAGTTCAAAACCCTGGATAAAGGTGCCGTTCAACAAAGCCGCGGCGGACGCAGTGGTGCGCCGGCCCCAGCCGATGATCGTGCAATCCTGCCCGCCATCGAAGTCGGCGACGATACCAACCGCTGTGCGGGACCACGGCAGTTGCGCACCGACGAGCGCACATCCGATACCGTCCAGCATCAGGTAGCGCGCGCGCTCGATCACCTCGCCCGGAATGTCTATCAGTTCGACGGCGGCCAGCCATTGCGCCAGTTGACCGGTCGGACCGTCGGGATCGGTTGGACCCGTTGAAACAAGCTCAGTTGCCTCGGCTTCAAGAACACGTTCTTTCATATGTCGTTATCGTCATCATCGCCGCAAGGAGCGCGGCAGGTTGTCGTAGGCGCGGCACCCGGGCGACCAGGCAAATGCCCCGTGGATGCCGCAAACATTCCAGCCGCCCCTCAAGCCATGCCGCCGGTCCTCGCGAGCCCCGGTGTCAGCGCCCACATCCACGGACGGCTCTCACTATCACGACGTTGCCAGGCCGCAATATCGGACTCGCGCAGCATCGTCTGACCAATCTCGTCGAGTCCCTGCAAAAGCGCGTTGCGGCGCAATGGCTCGATTTCGAACCGGAAGGTCTGTCCCCGCGGCGCAGTAACCGTTTGCTGATCGAGATCCACCGTCACGCTTTCTCCGCCGGCCGCGTCGCGGCTCAGCACGTCCAGTTCGGCAGCCGATAGCTGCACCGGCAGCAGTCCGTTCTGAAAGCAGTTGTTCCGGAAGATATCGCCGAAACTTTCTGCGATCACGCAACGAATGCTGCTTCCCCATAGTGCCGAGACGGCGCCCTCGCGCGACGATCCGCAGCCGAAGTTGGCGCCGGCAAGAAGAATCGGCGCATTTTTGAAGGCGGGCTGATTTAGCACGAACGCCGGTTCGTCACTGCCATCGTCCCGATAACGCAGCGCCTCGAACGCATAAGGTCCCAATTGGTCTCTGGGCACGCTGGTGAGCCGCTCTATCCGGATGATCAGGTCCGTGTCGACATTGGCGAGCATGAGAGGCGCCGCGCCCCCCGTTATCTTCGATACTTTTTCCATCGCTACAGACTCCGAACATCGACAATGGCGCCCGCGACCGCAGCGGCCGCCGCCATAGCCGGGCTGGCCAGATGCGTACGCGCCCCCGGACCCTGACGGCCCACGAAGTTGCGATTCGACGTGGACATGGCCCGCGCCTGCGGCGGCACCTGTTCGCCGTTTGCGGCCACGCACATGCTGCAGCCTGGTTCGCGCCACGCGAAGCCGGCGTCAAGGAATACGCGATCCAGTCCCTCTGCAACAGCTTCGCGCCTGACCGATTCAGATCCGGGCACGACCCACGCGGTGACACGATCCGCGACCTTGCGCCCGCGGATCACTGCTGCCGCCGCTCTGAGGTCCGGCAGCCGCGAGTTCGCGCATGAGCCAATGAAGACCCAGTCGACCGGCGTGCCCACGATCGGACGACCCGGCTCAAGACCCATATATCGGAGCGCTTCCTGCCAAGCCTCGCTACGCCGGCTGTCAGGCGCAGCGGCCGGATCGGGAATGACACCGTCGATTCGCATCGCGTGCTCGGGGCTCGTTCCCCACGTGACGGTCGGCACGATGTCGTTCACGTCGAATGTGACCTCACGATCGAAACACGCGCCCTCGTCTGAGGGCAACGTGCTCCAGTACGCGCGGGCACGGTCGAACAACGCGCCCGCCGGTGCGTACGCACGGCCCTGAAGCCATTCGCCCGTCTTCTCATCCGGCGCGATCATGCCGATCTTCGCACCGAGTTCGATCGACAAGTTGCATAGCGTCAGGCGCTCTTCGATTTCGAGCGCGCGGATCGCGGGACCCGCATATTCGATTGCGTAGCCTGTGCCGGCGTCGGCACCGAGCTGCCCAATGACGTGCAGGATCACATCCTTGGCGCTCACGCCTCGCGCGAGACGGCCATCGAACCACAGTCGCATTGTTTTCGGACGGCGCTGCAATAGCGTTTGCGTCGCCAGCGCGTGCGTGACCTCGGACGACCCGACACCGAAAGCGAGCGCGCCCAGGCCGCCGTTGGTGCAGGTATGGCTGTCACCGCAAATCAGCGTCGCGCCTGGCTGGACGATGCCGAGTTCCGGCGCCATCACATGGACAATGCCCTGCCCGGGTTCGCCAAGATCGAAGAGCCGGATGTTCGCCCTGGCTGCGAGCTGGCGCAAGCCGTGATACAGGCGCGCGCCCCCCACGAAAGTGTCGCCCGTGCGGCCAGGGGCGCTCGATACCGCGTGATCGGGCGTCGCGAAAGCCAGTTCCGGGTTGCGCACAGTGAGCTTGCGTTGAGCCAGTTCATAAAGGCCTGACGTACCGGACAGGTCATGCAGCAAATGCCGGTCGATATGCAGCAGCGCCCAATCGCCACCCAGGTCCGAGACAACGTGGCTATCCCAGACCTTGCCGAAAAGTGTCTTGCCTGTCATGACGGCTCCATCAATGCGCACGCGACGCGTCACCGGCGACCGTGCTGTTGTCACGAAAGCGCGTACGCAGTTCGTCCCACTCGCTCGAGCCAAGATTACGGAACCGCTCCGCCAGCGTCGCGGCACCCGCCGATGCGGGCGGCGTGTTGGTCTCCTTCAATTGCCGCAAGGTACGGATGCAGGTGTCGGTAACGTCGGCAATAAGCAGGCTCGGCAGGATCGCCAGACGGTAGCCGAAGCGCGCAACCGTTGCCAGATCAACGTCAGGCGTCTTGCCGCCACGCACGATGTTCAGCAGACAGGGGCCCTTGACGAGGCGCGGCACAGCGGCCATTTCATCAAGCGATTGCGTGGCTTCCAGGAAGATCATGTCTGCGCCGGCCTGGAGGGCCAGGTTAGCGCGTGTTACCGCTTCGTCCATGTCAGCGACGGCCCGTGAATCCGTGCGTGCGATCAGCAGAAAATCCGGATCGCGCCGCGCCGCTACGGCAGCGCGGATCTTCGCGATGAACTCCTCGCGCGAGATAACGTCTTTGCCGTCGAGGTGACCACAACGCTTAGGCGAAACCTGATCTTCGATATGAATACCCGCCGCGCCGCTACGCTCGAATTCCCGCACGGTGCGAAACACATTCAGTTCCGTTCCGTAGCCCGTGTCGGCGTCCGCGATGACGGGCACGTCCACCGCATTCGACAGGATGCCGGCGTTGCCGACCATCTCGCTCATCGTCAGCAAACCGTAGTCGGGATAACCGTAACGCGCCGACGTCCCCGCTCCCGTCATGTACACAGCTGGAAATCCCGCACGCTCCACCAATCTGGCGGTCAGGCCATCATAGGCGCCGGGTGCCACGACCAGTTCCTGCTTTGCGAGCAACGCCCGCAATTTTGCTGCTGCTGTCATCCAGCCTCCACGATTGTCTTTGCGATTCCGCTTGAATGCACACCGCGTTCGAATCTGTTCGTTGGCGGCATGCCTACATATTATATCTTTATAACAACATGTCAACGAGTGATCGACAGCGTGCTGGCGATGTGACCGAAACCGGGATGTCCGGGCGACTCCGAGATAGTTGTACTGTTGACATAACATAAGACTTCAGAGCCATTTCTACGCTATGATAGAAAGACTCTATAAACCTGCCCTAAACGATGTCTACCCCGACTTCCCCGCAGCTCTCCCGGTCCCGTGGCACCTCACTGCATCGCCAGATGTTCCTCGTATTGCGGGAGCGGATCATCAGCGGCACTTATCCCGCGGGCAGCATGATTCCAAGGGAAGAAGATCTGTGCACCGACTTCGGTGTGTCGCGGATCACTGCGCGCCGGGCGTTGGCTGATCTCGAAGCGCTGGGTCTGGTGCAACGCCGGCAGGGCCTCGGCACCTTTGTGCCCACCGACCTGCCGGTGGCCCGTCAAGCGGCCACACTCGGGTTCGTCGACGCCTTGCACAAGGCGGCCTCAGAGACCAAGGTGCAGGTTCTCAGCGTCAATCTGGAAACGCCGCCCACGGCCATTGCGATCCAGTTGGAACTGGAGCCCTCGGACCGTGCGGTCCATGCGTTGCGGCTGCGTAAATCCGGAGATACGCCACTGATGGTTTCCGAGGCGTGGATTCCCGAGCGTTACAGCAAATCGATCACCGCCGCCAGCCTGAAAAAGCACGCCTTGTACGAGATCCTGATGAGTCACGGCGTCGACTTCGGCCGCGTGATTCAGGAGGTGACTGCAGTCGCCGCTGACCCCACCTTTGCGCAATGGCTCGACACGGAAATCGGTATGCCGCTGCTCAGGACCACACGCCTCGTGTACGATTCGAAACGTACGCCGGTCCAGCATCTGACCATCACGGTTTCGCCTGAGCGCAGCCGTCTCGTGACCGACATGTCCGCAGATTCCATCAACACGCTGCGCACAGGCCAGGTCATACACGACGTGCAACACGAAGCACCCAAAACGTCGAAGGTACGGGTATCAGGACCCGGCACGCGGCGCGGATAGCAGGCCGGCCGGGCTGCACTTGCGCAGTGCTCTTTGCACACGCGCCGTTATAGACCCACGTCACCATTGCGGCCCTGGGGCTCGCTACTCAGGTCGTCAGCGATGCGCGAACGCCGCCTGACAATCATTCCGATTACAGGCGGCGTATCGCGTTCAATCATTGTTTGCTGGACTTTGCTGCGGCTTGTTCGATCAGCTTCGCGACTTCGGCGGGATGCGAGATGTAGGCCACATGGCTCGAGTTGATCTCGACCGTCGTGCTTCCGGCGCGCTTGGTCATGAAGCGTTCAAGATCGGGATTGATTGCACGGTCCGCCGTTGCGACGACTGCCCAGCTCGGCTTGGTCCTCCAGGCCGCGTGCTGGATCGGAACGCCAAACGCCTGGGCCGCAGGCGTCACCTGCGAGATAGCCATGAAGTTTGCTTCGGCCACGGGCACGTCGGCGCAGAAGTCCTCGTGGAACATGGCTTGTTCGATGTACAGGTGGCCATCGGCAGTCGGCTTGATGGATTTAGACGCGGGCGGCGTCTTTTTGGTCAGATCGAGGGGGCTTTCTCCCGTATCGGGCTGGAATGCCGCCACATAAACGAGACCGGCGACCTTGTCGTCGTTGCCAGCCTCGGTCACCACCGCACCGCCGTAGCTGTGGCCAACGAGAATAGTCGGACCATCCTGTTCGTCGATCACCCGGGTGGTTGCCTTCACGTCTTCATCGAAAGACGTTTCCGGCTCCTGCACGACAGAGACCTTGTAGCCGTCGCGCGTCAGGATTTTTGACACCGCCTGCCAGCCCGAACCATCGGCAAAAAAGCCGTGGACCAGGACGACATTCCTGACCGGCGCAGCCATCACGGCATGTGAACCCAGGGCAGCGAAGGAAACGGCAAGTGCAGCAGCGATACGGGTTACAGACGAGGTTATTTTCATTTTCATGCTCCACGAGGTTGGGTAATGACCATAGGTCCCACTACTCAGGTTGTCAGCGATTCGAGTGATCTGCCTTTTGTCGACGGTCCGAGTATGGCAATCGACAACGCAACCATACCCATGCTCGCGGCAATCAGCAGCAGCGCACCGGAGACCCCTGCCCGGTTTAGCGCGTACGACACCAGGAAGCCGCTGAAAATGCCTGACAGCCGACTCCACGAATACACAAAGCCTATTGCACGCGCACGAATACGGGTCGGATAAAGCTCTGACTGATAGGCGTGAAAGTTGTAGGACATGGTCGTGGCGCCCAGCGTCACCAACGCACCGGTCGTCACAATGAACACCGGATTACGCGCTTCGGCAAACAGCAACCCGGCCCCGGCTACCAATAGGGACGAAGCCACGATCTGCCATTTACGCTCGAAGCGGTCGCCATAAAGCAACGCGATCAGCGGACCACAAGGCATCACCAGTGTGATCCCCAGCGTATAAGCCAGGCTCGTCGTTACCTCGAAACCCTGCTTGATCAGGAAACTCGGCACCCAGTTGGAGAACCCATACAACCCGATCGTCTGGAAGACGTGGAAGACGCTCAACATCACCGTGCGCGACAGAAATGGGCGACTGAATATTTCCCGAAACTGGCCCGTTTCTACCACCTCACCCGACGCCGCTTCAGGCACCGGCAATGGCTTGCCGGTTTCTCGCTCGGCCCGCCGCTCGAGTTCCACCACGATCCGCTCAGCCTTCTCCGGTTCGCCGTGCGCCGCAAGCCAGCGCGGACTCTCGGGGATACGCCTGCGAATCACCCAGATCACCACCGCTCCCACCGACCCGAGTAGCACGACCCAGCGCCACCCGTCGAGACCAAACGGTGTAAGGGGCACGAGCTGCCAGGCGAGGCACGCGATAACCGGCACCGCCAGGTAGGTGATGAACTGGTTGAAAGCAAACGCGCGTCCGCGAATATGTTTAGGGACGATCTCGCTCAAATAACTGTCGATGGTCACCAGCTCGACACCCAGCCCGATCCCTACCATGAAGCGCCAGAAGTTCAACCCGAGTGCTGTCGTCTGGAACGCCATGATCGCCGCAGATACGGTGTACCAAAGCAACGCGAACGTGAATACCGAACGCCGCCCGAACTTGTCCGCGATCGCGCCGAAGAACAGCGTGCCGACAAGCAGCCCCGTGAACGCGGCAGCAATGAAACTCGCTATGCCGCTCATGCTCAGAAAGCGCGTTGTGGTCGCCGTCAGGACACCCGACCGGATGATGCCCGGAGCAATGTAGGCGGTCGAAAACAGCTCGTAGAACTCGAAGAAGCCGCCGAGCGAGATCACCAGCACCAGCATCCAAACGGACCGTGACACTGGCAGCCGGTCAAGCCGCGCCCCGATCATGCCCGTGGTTTCATTTGCTTTGATTGCGCGTATCCGGCTTGTATCGGACGCGCCAACGGGCGGTCCAACCGCATCGTGTGTCGACGACATAGGCTCCTCCATGTGTATTTTTAGCGATGCACGTCGGCTTTATGCCAGCGCGTCTGTTACGGGCGGTGCAAGCACCTCAATCAGTTCGGCGATGTCGTCGAGCCGCTCCACACCAACGACAAGTTGCTCGATTCGCTGCTGACGCCCCTTACCGATCACGCCGTCTGTCAGCGCGCGAAATTTCTCGACAATGCCTTCGTTCGACACGTGATCCAGCGGACGGCCTCGCGGGTGCCGCAGCAACCGTTCCTCATGGCTGCCGTCCGTAAACGTGATGCGGATCCGCACGGCTCCGCGGGCAAGCGGACCCTCGCTGTCGAATGCCTCTTCGTGCCGGACCGTGACCTTCTTCATGAACGCCCAGACATCGTCAGCGTTGATACGCTCGGGGCTGAACTGCTTCATCAGCGCGGCGCCATCGAGCGCGGCGACGGAGACCGCGTAGGCCATGTTCATCTGCGCACCGATCGGCGTCAGCGGCTTAAGCGCCTGCCAGCCGCCGTGGTGGAACGACGAGCTCGCGCAATCGAGCTCGATCTTCTGTATGTCAGTTGCAGTCGTGCCGCGCTGTTGCTGGATCTCCAGCACAGCGCCAATCGGCCCGAGCAGCGCGCCCATTGCAGAGTAGCGCTTGATCACGTACGCCTCGGTCTCCCATTTCGCGCCAAGATTGGCCGATATCTGCGAAGCGTCCGGATCGTGCCCCTCGCCGAACGTCGAGAGGAAACCGCCATACTCGCGTTCGAAAACCCGCTTGATGCCTGTATAACCGCCCGCCGCCAGCACCGCCGCATAGAGGCCGCCGCGCGACGCAAAGCCGTGATGCATACGTTTGGACATGGCTTCGAATTGCGCGGCCATCAGCCCGCCGGATTGCGTGCCGGCGAGCCCAAGCGCATCCTCGAAAGCAGCAGCGCTCAGGCCATGCAGCTTGCCGGCTGCCGCAGCGCTTGCATGCGTGCCGAATACCGCGCCCGAGTGCCAGCCGCGCGACAGCATCTGCGAACCGTGCAATGCGAGACCGACACGGGGTCCCACTTCATAGCCGCACATCGCGGCAAGCAGGAATCGTTCACCGCTGACCCGACCGAGCAAGCTTGC
This sequence comes from Burkholderia sp. GAS332, assembly GCA_900142905.1. Lineage (NCBI taxonomy): Bacteria > Pseudomonadati > Pseudomonadota > Betaproteobacteria > Burkholderiales > Burkholderiaceae > Burkholderia > Burkholderia sp. GAS332. Next base: position 2,422,648 of record FSRV01000002.1, read on the forward strand.
GCTGGCAAAGAGCGACGGCAACACAACCGATGCCGCGTGCAGCGGCGCGAGCGGATGAAAGTCGTCGAGTTCGAAGCCCTGGATGAAGGTGCCGTTGAGCAGCGCTGCCGCGGGTGCGCTGATCGTCTTGCCCCAGCCGATCAGACTCGCGTCCCCACCGCCTTCAAGCGCGCTGACGAGTTCCACTGCCTTTCTCGACCAGGGCAATTGCGCGCCGACGAGCGCGCAACCCAACCCGTCGAGCGTCAGGTATTTGCCACGTTCGAACGCCTGTTCGGGGATGTTGTCGAGTTGCACGGAAGCGAGCCATGTTGCCAGTTTCCCTGTCGGACCGTTCGGGTCCGTGGGGGCTAAATGAGCCGTAGTAATAGAGTCCGACTGAATTGAAGATGCCATGCGCGAGTGCTTCCTGAAGATCGGGGACATCGATGACGCCCGTTGAAGTGACATGGACAAAGCCTGCTACCGAAGAACACCAGGATCATCGCCCATCAACATGTTGTTATATTATTATGATGACAGGCCAGAGAAAGCGAGAAGGGTTTACGCTAATCGCTTAGCCAGTCGTGAGGGCATTGCCGCCTCTCCCGCAAAGCGAAGCAAACACGCTCCTTTTTGTCAGACGAAAAGACCCGCTCCTGAGAATGGCGCGTGTGCTGCAACCGGGTCTTCAGTGGCAGCTGCAATCGACGCGTGTCGATCCGCTCAACGCGCGGAATAGTCCTTTAATTCAGGCGCAATCTTCTGATCAAACCGGATTTGACCGTCTGTTTTGCAGGCGTTACACGCCCTATCTCCCAATTTCATCGCGCGCGAAAACTTGAGCGCGATGAGCCGCCATAACTGCCCGCTTTTCGCCGATTTGAACCGCACCGCTAAACCTTAAAGTCACCAGCACGGAAATAACCCTTGTTTGGAGACTGTGCGGTGAGTCAGGCAAAAAAAGCGGCGCTGGTCGCGGCAGTGGCGATGGTGATGGCAGGCGCAGTAGACGCACAGGAAATCTATGCACACGGCGGCACACTCGGCGCCGGTATCGGCGCGGCGTTGCCGTTGGCCTCGTGGGCCGGCGTGCATGCGGAATTCGAAGGACTCGGCTTCTCGCACTCGGTCAACGTCAGTGGGAACGAGTACGACGGACACGTCAAGCTGCTGCAAGGCGGCTTGTACCTCGATCTGTTTCCGTTTGCGTCGAGTGGCTTTCGCGTGACGGCCGGCGCGCTGATCAACGACGACGAACTGACAGGCCACGCGGTGCCGAACGCGCAAGGCATGTACAAGATCGGCAACGACTTCGTGCCGGCCGTGGGCCCCGCACCGTCGACCACCGTCACACTGCCGCGCGCGATGCCCTATCTCGGCATCGGGTACGGTCACAAGCCGGTATCGAAGGGTTTTGGCATGACATTGGATCTCGGTGTGGCCTACGGCCGCCCGCGCACGACGTACACCGTGCCGCAGATCTATACGCTCGTCACCACACAAGCGAACATCGACCAGGAAGAACAGAACATCAGCAACAAGGTCGAGCGCTACAAGCTGTATCCGGTGGTACAGATCGGTGTGAGCTACCGGTTCTAAGCGGGCACTTTTCCTGATTCGTCACTAGCAGGCCTTTAGCCCATCGGGTTAAAGGCTTTTTTCCTATTGCTGACGCGCGACGGCACGCGTGCTCGAGGCTGAAACAGGCTCGCCGCACAGACGACCTCTTGTTATAATTCTCCCATCAACTCGAACAAAACATAACGTTCTTCCACACTGCGCGACAGGAGCTCCATGCTGAAACCCGACCGCCTCCGCGCCCTCGCCGATGCGCTGGCCAGGCAGAACGTGATGCGCCTGCGCGACGCCGCCAGCCTGCTTGGCGTATCGGAGATGACTGTCCGGCGTGATATCGCAGGCAGTCCCGAACGATTCACCTATCTCGGCGGCTATATCCTCAGCGCGACCGACGTACCCAACAACGCCGGCTATTCGCTCGAAGAAGAGAAGGACCACTTCGCGCAAGCCAAGGCGGAAGCCTCCGCGATTGCGGCGGGACTCGTCGTCGACCACGAAACGATCTTCATCGATTGCGGCACGACGCTCACCACGCTGGCACGCCTGATTCCGCTCGAGCGTCACGTCACGGTGGTCTGCTATTCGCTGAACGTGGCGGAGATTCTGCGGCGCAAGCCGAATGTACGGATGATCCTGCTGGGCGGTGTCTACGTGCCGTCTTCAGATTCGTTCGCGGGCGAAGAGAGTCTGGAGATGCTGCGCCGCATGGGCATCAACAAGGCGTTCATTTCCGCAGGCGGCGTGGATAACGCGCGCGGCGTAACGTGCTGGAACTTTCACGAAGTCGCGCTCAAGCAGGCGGCCATGGCAAGTGCCGTCGAACGGCATCTGGTCGTGGACCAGAGCAAGTTCGGCGTCGTCAAGGCGGTGCGCTTCTCGCAGGTCGACGACTTCGATTCCATCATCACCGAGAAAGGCCAGGAGCACCGCAAGCGCAAATGAATGAGCGGGCCGCCCGACATGGCGTCGCCGGGCGGCCCGCGGAGCCGGCGTTCAGCGTTCAGCCTTCAGCTTTTGCGCTGCAAGGCGAAGAGCGTCCCGGCGATCAGAATGAACGCACCGATAATCACTTTCTGCCAGGTGCTCGGCACGCCGATCAGAATCAGCACACTGTTGATCAGCGTGACCAGCACCACACCCAGCAACGTACCCGCTACCGTCCCCGTACCGCCCGTAATGCGCGCGCCGCCCAGGATCACGGCGGCGATCACATCGAGTTCCGAGCCCACGAGATCGAACGGATTCGCGAGCCGGTTGTTCGATACATGCAGAATGCCCGCAATACCTGCGAGCATGCCGGTATAGCCGAACACGAACAGATGGATCGCGCGCAGGTTGTAGCCGAGCCGCTCGGCGATCGCGAGGCTGCCGCCCATCGCATAGACACCGCGTCCCATCATGGTCCTGTTCAGCAGCCACCACGTGACAACGGCGGCCGCCACCAGCGCCAGCACGGAAATGGGCAGCACCGCCCGCAGGCCTTCGTTGGTGTGATAGAAAAACAGCGGAATACGGCCAAAATGATCCATGCTGTGCGGAATATTCATGAAGAACGTCGTGCCGATGAACGTCAACAACAGGCCGCGATACAGATACTGCGTACCGATCGTGACGATCAGCGAAGGCGCTTTCAGCCGATGCACCAGCAGGCCGTTGATGATACCGAGCACCAGGCCGCCCAGCGCGCCGGTGATCAGGATCAGCGCGAACGGCGCGTCCGGCCACCAGGCAAACACCGCCTTCGTGATGCCGTACATCGTCAGTGCGGCGATCGCCGTGAACGAAACATCGATCCCGCCGGACGCCAGTACGACGAGCGTGCCCAGCGCGAAAAGCGACATCGTGGTGGCCGAGTGCAGCAAATCGAATAAGGTCGCGAGTTGAAAGAAGCGCGGATTGATCGCGCCGACAATCAGGCATGTCGCCGCGATCAACGCGACAGTGAACCATTCGGGATTGCGCGCGAGCCTCGCCCGCAAGGTGGGCGGCTTGACCTCGGGTGCGACTTCGACAACGGTCGGGGTGGTCATGGTCTGGTTCATGCGCGAATGGATGCGCGAGTTCATGGGTATCGACGTCCTTTATGCAGCTTCCGAAAGCAGCGCGTGATACAGGTCGGCTTCGCTCAACGTGTCGGCCCGATATTCGGCCGCCACCCGGCCCTTCTTCATCATCAGGATGCGATCGCAGTTCTGCAGCAGTTCAGGCAGGTCGTCGCTGATCAGAATGATGCCGATGCCGCGTTGCGACAGGCGCTGCATGATGCGGTAGATGATGTCCTTCGACCCGACGTCGACACCGACCGTCGGTCCATGCAGAATCAGCACGCGCGGATCGATGGCGAGCCAGCGGCCAATCAGCACGCGCTGCTGATTGCCGCCCGAGAGCGACTGCACGGGTTTGTCGACGCCGGGCGTCGCGATCTGCAACTCTTTCACCGTCTGTTCCGCGAGCGCCTGCGCGCGGATGCGATCGATCTGCCCGAAGCGGTCCCGCAAGCTGGCGATCATCGCGGTAATGACGTTGTCGCGAATGGACTTGTCGAGAAACAGCCCTTCGTTCAGACGGTCTTCCGGCACATAGCCAATGCGGTGATGTTTCGCGTCCGACGGCGTGCGCAATGAAATGGCCTTGCCGTCGAGCATCACCTGCCCCGATTGCGCCGGCGCAACACCCGCTAGTGCGCGTGCGAGTTCGTTGCGCCCCGAATCGAGCAGACCGGTGACGCCCAGAATTTCGCCGCCATGCAACGCGAACGACACGTCGCTGAACTGGGCCGCACGCGTGAAGCCGCGCACGTCGAGCACGACGTCCTGGCCGAACGCGCCTTCACGATAGCGCTCAGTCGACAGATGGCGTCCCGTCATCAGTTCACTGATCTGCGCTTTGCTGAATTGCGCGATCGGTCCTTGCGCCATCGTCTGGCCGTCGCGCAACACGATGACTTCGCCGCCGATCGCGTAACACTCGTCGAGCTTGTGGCTCACGAACAGCACCGTCACACCCTGAGCGCGCAGATTGGCGAGCACGGCAATCAGGTTGTCGACTTCTTTCTGCGTGAGCGACGTGGTGGGCTCGTCCATGATGACGAACTTTGCCTCGCTGGCGATCGCGCGTGCAATGGCGACGAGCTGACGCGTAGCGAGCGGCAATTGCTCGATCAGGGTCGCCAGAAACTCGGCGTCGCCGGGCAGGCCGACCGCTTCCAGCGCCCGCGCTGCCGTACGCGCGAGCGCGCGGCGGTCAAAAGTACGGGCGAGCCGACCTTCGTGGGTGGCCAACTCGGCGGTGAGCGCGACGTTTTCCGCCACGTTCATGTTGGGCAGCAGTGAGAGATCCTGATAGACGGTTTCAATTCCGGCCGCCAGCGATTCCAGCGCGGACAGCCGCGCATGCCGCACCCCTTCGATCACGAGTTCGCCTTCGTCAGGCGGCTGCGCGCCGGAGATGATCTTGATCAGTGTGCTCTTGCCGCAGCCGTTCTCGCCGAGCAGGTGGTAGATCTGACCGCGCTCGAACGACAGGCTCACCCCGCGCAACGCATGGACGCCAGTGAAACGCTTATGCACGCCGACAACCTGCAGAAACGGCTGCGGCGCTTCGGATAGCGGTGGCTGCGGTGGCTGCCGTGAAGATGCGTCTTGATTCATGATGGCGAGTCGCAAGTTAAGGCGTGCCCACAGAGGCACGCCGTGACGCATGAAGCAAAAGACAAAACAGCGGACACAAGCTCGATCAGAACGGATACTGCTTGTAGTTCGACTTGTCGACGTTCACCCAGCCCTGGCCGCGCACGATGATGCCTTTACCCGGACCCTTCGCGACGGTGACTTTCGTGTAGCCCGGAATGCCGAGATCGGCGCCGTTCTCGACCGTCTTGCCATCGATCAGCATCTGCGCGACCTTATTCATCGCGAGGCCCGCGAGCTTCGGATCCCAGAACGCAATGCCATTGATCGCGCCGCTCTCCAGGAACTTGCCGGCTTCCGTCGGCAAGCCCGTGCCGTAGACGCAGATCTTGCCCTGCATGCCGGCTTCTTCGACCGCACGGCCGATGCCGATCACGTCGAGCGAGGACGAGCCCTGGAAGCCCTTCAGGTCTGGATGTTTGCGCAGCACTTCCTTCGCGACCTCATAGGCGCGCTCGCCGTCGTTATTGGTTTCGAGTTTCGGTTCCACCAGATCCATCTTCGGATACTTGGCCTTGGCATTGCCGATCCCGCCGTCGGCCCATTGCACCTGCGAGCGGCTGCCGAGCGAACCGACCAGCGCCACCCACTTGCCGTCGTCGTGCATACACGAAGCGAGGCGTTCGTTCAGGCCGGCGCCGTAGGCCGTGTTGTCGAAGGCTTCGATGTCGACCATCGTGTTCTTCTCGTTGTCGGCTTCATGGGTCACCACCTTGATGCCGCGATCCATCGCCTTCTTCAAGGCGGGTTCGAGCGTCGGCGGATCGTAGGGCACCACGGCAATCGCCGTGACTTTCTTCGCGATCAGATCTTCAATGATCTTCAGTTGCTGTGCCGCATCCGCACGGCCCGGACCGGTCTGATACGCCGTCACGCCCGGGTTGTCCTTCGCGAATTCCTTGACGCCGTCGTCCATCCGGTTGAACCAGTTGATACCAGTCACCTTGACGACCGTGACGATCGTCTCGTTGGTTGCAGCGTGCGCCGCGGCGATCACACCCACCGTAAGAGCGCCTGCAGCAAGCGCGGCACCCAGTCGAGTCAATTTCATGCGATGTCTCCTTTATCGTTCGATGTCGCCCCACTTCACCGTCACGGACAGCCAGGGCTCGTTGTCCGCCGCGTACTGAAACCTGGATTGCGCCTGCTCCGGCTCGCTAACGTTTAGGCGCCGTGCCTGGACCGCCGGCGCGCGCTCCGCCGCCGAAACCGAAGATCGCACGCACCCGCTCGCCGCCCGCGAACGCGAGCGACAACAGCAACAGAAAACCCCACGCGCAATCGCCGAAAAACTGCGACACGCCAAGCAGGTTGAACAGACTCGAGAGGAACTGCAGCACCGTCGCGGCAAAGAACACACAGATGATGCGGCCGTGGCCGCCGGCGGGATTCACACCGCCCATCACCGCGATCAGAATGGCGATCAGCAAATAGGAGTTGCCGTAGTCCCATTTCGCGCTCGACGTATGCGTCGCGCTGATCAGACCGGCCAGCGAGGCGAGTACGCCGCACATCGCGTAGGTCGTGACCAGCATCCGCACACGCGGAATACCCGCATAAAACGCGGCTTTGGGGTTGGTGCCCATCAGATAGAGGCGCAGGCCGAACGGGCTGCGCCTGAGCAACCAGCCGAGCACGACCACCGCCGCGATAAAGATGCAGAACGCGATGGGCACCTGAAACACCGTACCGTTGCCGATATTCGACAACGGATCGACATAGTCGACATGCACCGAGGCGCCGTTGCTGAGCACCACCGCAACGCCCGTGAACAGCAACTGCGTGCCGAGCGTGCAGAGAATCGGCGTGAGTCTGAGGCGCGCGATGACCACGCCGTTCAGGAGCCCGCCAAGCAGCCCCACCACCACCACGATCACACAGAACAGCGACGTGTAGAGCGCCGGTGAGTCATCGCCATTGACGAAGCGCGGCACGGCGAGCGCTGCGACCATACCGGACAGGTTCGCGAGCCCGACGCCTGACAGGTCGATCCCGCCGTTGCCCGACACCATCGACAACATGATGCCGAGCGCGAGCAGGCCGAGTTCGGGCAACTGTCCGCCCATTGACTGCAGGTTGTCGATATCGACGAATTGCCCGTGCGAGAGCCATGTTGCAACCAGCACAACGAGTACGTTGACGATCAGCAGAAAATTCAGTTGCCGGTCGCCAAATATTTTCCCAGCGGTGAACAAGGACTTCATAGTGAGCACGATCTCCTTCAGCCTTCGCGAACGCTCAGGACAGCGGTCAGGACACGTGGGACAGGCCGGCCGGCTGGTTCAACACGCGGTTCACTTCGTCGAGCGTCGGCATGGAAGGCGCCGTACCCGGACGCGTGACGGAAATGCCCGCGAGCGCGCAACCGAAACGCAGCGCCGAGATGGCGTCATCACCGCGTGCGAGAGCGGCCGCGAAGCCGCCCGTGAAGCCGTCGCCGGCGCCGGCGGTCTCTACGACCCGGCCGCAGCGATACGCCGGCACGAGCACGGATTGGCTTGCCGAGTGCAGCAGCGCGCCGCCTTCCCCTAGCGTGACGATGACCGCGCCGACACCTTTGGCGAGCAGCACATCGGCGGCACGGCGCGCATCGTCGGCATTGGCGATCGGCACGCCGGTGAGCGCGGTCGCTTCGGTTTCGTTGGGGGTGATGTAGTCGCACAACGGAAAGATATCGTCGTCGAGCGGCAAGGCGGGCGCCGGATTGAACACGGTTGTGACGCCGTGCCGGCGTGCCGTCTCAAGCCCACGGCGCGCGGCCGCGAGCGGCTGCTCGAGCTGCGTGACGAACACGCGCGCGGCGGCGATGTCGGCTTCGATCGCGTCGACGTCGGCGGCATTCATCGTGCCGGCCGCGCCTGAGGCGACGATGATCGCGTTCATGCCGGTGGTGTCGTCGACGAAGATATGCGCCGCGCCCGTGGACACGCCCTCGATCACCGACGCGCGAGCCGTAATGCCTTCAGCCGCCCACGTTGCGCGCGCAATCTCGCCGAACGCGTCGTTGCCGATGCGGGTACAGAACACCACGTCGGCGCCGGCGCGAGCCGCTGCCACCGCCTGATTCGAACCCTTGCCGCCCGGCCCCATCGCGAACGCCGTGCCGGCAATCGTCTCGCCGATCTGCGGCATCCGTCCGGCGCGAAACGTCAGGTCCGTGACGTAGATGCCGAGAATGACGACACGCCCGTTTCGTTGCGAGGATGTGTTCATTCGCGTTCTCCCTGAGACGCGTTCATCAGGAAGCACTCATGCGGGGCATGCGCTACGCGCAGCACCGCGGCATTCGATAGCAAAAATTGCAGATCCAGATGCTTCAGCACGTTGTCTCCTCCATTTTCTGGTTGGCGTGCATGGTATTTAGGCGTGAGTGCCGGCGCTCGGTCAGTCTCCGTACGGTATCCAGATGTTCTTCACCTGCACGGCCTGGCGCAGAAACGGCCGCCCTTCGCTCGAATGGTCGAACCAGTCGAACTGGCGGCCGTGATCGACAAAGGTACGCTTCAGATTGCCGATCGACTCCCGTTCGACCAGCGTCGAATCCGCCGCATGACCGAAGCACCAGACGGCGTCGACATCGTCGTGTTTGGCGAGTGCCGGCAACAGTGCGCCACGTTCTCCCGTGACGATGTTCAGCACGCCGGCCGGCACATCCGACGTCTCGGCCACCTGGTAAAAGTCGGTCACCGTGAGCGGACACACCGCGCTCGGCAACACCACCACGCGATTGCCCATGGCCAGCGCCGGTGCCGCCAGCGAGACGAAGCCGAGCAACGGCGCTTCGTCCGGACAGGCGATGCCGATCACGCCGAGCGGCTCATGCATCGCCAGCGCGACACCGCGCAACGGCGGCGTATGTACGGCGCCGTCGAACTTGTCGGCCCACGCCGCATAGGTGAAGAGACGCGTGACCGCTGCCTCGACTTCCGTGCGCGCCGCCGCTTCCGTCGCGCCGTTGCGCACGACGAGCTGACGCACGAACTCGTCTGCGCGCACGGCCAGGTTCTCCGCCAGATAGAAGAGCACCTGGGCGCGGTTATGCGTACTCGCCTGCGACCATTTCTGCGCCGCGCGCGCCGCTTCGACCGCGTTGCGAATGTCCTTGCGGTTACCCTCGCCCACCTCGCCGACCAGCGTCCCATCGGGCGCGTGAACTGGCAGAGAATAGCCGCTATCGGGACGCACCTGCTTGCCGCCGATAAAGAGCTTCGCCGTGCGGTCGATCAGTGTGACATTCGACAACGGGTCGCGCTCGCCTGCGCCTGCGCCTGCTGCCTGCTCGGGCCGCACGGCCTGACGCTCGGCAAGATTGAGCCAGGCACGCGGTTTCAGATATTCGTAGATGCCCTCGCGACCGCCTTCGCGACCATAGCCCGACTCGCGATAACCGCCAAAGCCGACCGCCGCGTCGAACAGATTGGTCGCATTGATCCACACGACACCGCACGCAAGGCGCGGCGCGACGTCGAGTGCGCGGCCGATGGTTTCGCTCCACACGCTCGCGGCCAGTCCGTAACGCGAATTGTTGGCGAGCGCGATCGCTTCGTCCTGCGTACGAAAGCTCATCGTGACCAGCACCGGTCCGAAGATTTCTTCCTGCGCCAAAGTGGAAGCCGGCGCCACGCCGGTGACGAGCGTGGGCGGATAGAAACAGCCGCCGGCGGGCATCGCCGTATCGGGCGACTGCCACACCGCACAGCCTTCGCGCCGTCCGGTTTCCACCAACGACTGGATGCGTTCAAGCTGCACCGGATCGACAATCGCGCCGATATCGATACTTTTATCGAGCGACGTGCCGACGCGCAGCGTTTCCATGCGGCGCTTCAGCTTCGCGATGAAACGCGCTTCGATGCCTTCCTGCACGAGCAGGCGAGAGCCCGCACAGCAGACCTGCCCCTGGTTGAACCAGATCGCGTCGACCACACCTTCAACGGCGCCATCGAGATCCGCGTCATCGAACACGATGAAGGGCGACTTGCCGCCGAGTTCAAGCGTCAGCGATTTGCCCGTGCCGGCCGTGGCCGCGCGGATCAAGCGCCCGACTTCCGTCGAACCCGTGAAGGCGATCTTGTCCACCTGCGGATGTTCGACGAGCGCGGCACCAGTGCGGCCGTCGCCCGTCACGACGTTCAGCACGCCTGCCGGCAGGCCGGCCCGATGGGCGAGTTCGGCAAACAGTAAGGCCGTGAGCGGCGTGTATTCGGCCGGCTTCAACACAACGCAGTTGCCCGTTGCAATCGCCGGTGCAATCTTCCACGCGAGCATCAGCAGCGGAAAATTCCACGGCACGATCTGCCCGACGACACCGAGTGGCGCGTAATCGGCGAATTCGCTCTCCTGCAACTGCGCCCAACCCGCGTGATGCAGGAAGTGCCGCGCGATGAGCGGCACGTCGATATCGCGCGTCTCGCGGATTGGCTTGCCGTTGTCGAGCGCTTCGAGCACGGCAAAGAGGCGGCTATGGCGCTGGACCATGCGCGCGAGCGCATACAGATGCCGCGCCCGTCCGGCGCCGCCGAGCGCGAGCCAGCCCGGCTGCGCGCCGCGCGCGGCGGCCACCGCCGCGTCGACGTCAGCCGCATCGCCTTGGGCGATCGCGGCGAGCCGCCCGCCCGTGGCGGGTGCGTGCGAGACGAAGCGTTCGCCGGCGGCCGGTGCATGCCACACACCGCCGATGAAATGCCCAAAGCTCGCCTCATGTTGCGCGAGCCAGGCGCGCGCGGCTTGATCGTCCTCGGGTGCGGGACCGTACTCCATCGATGAAAAATACTCGGCTACGCTCATGGGATCGGTCTTCTGTTCAGGCTACGGGGTGACGGTTGAAAGCGGAGTAACGGCCGCTCACGTGATGTTCGAGCTGGCGTTCGATATCCGCCAGCAGGCTCGATGCGCCGATACGGAACAGCTCAGGCTCGAGCCACGGGCGGCCGAGTTCCTCCTTCATGAGGATCTGATAGGACAGCACCGACTTCGCGTTCGATACGCCGCCCGCCGGTTTGAAGCCGATCGGCACGCCGGTGCGCTCCTGGTACTCGCGGATCATGCGCACCATCACCAGCGAAACATCCAGCGTGGCGTTGACGCCTTCCTTGCCGGTCGACGTCTTGATGAAGTCGGCGCCGGCCATCATGCAGACCATCGAGGCGCGCGCCACATTGGAGAGCGTGCGAATGTCGCCGGTCGCCAGAATCGTCTTCAGGTGCGCCGGGCCGCAGGCTGCGCGGAAGTCGCGCACTTCGTCGTACAGCGCCTGCCAGTTGCCGGTCAGCACATATTCGCGCGTGACGACAATGTCGATTTCCTGCGCCCCGTCCGCGACCGAGGCCTCGATCTCTTTCAGCTTCAGCGGATGCGGAATCAGCCCGGCGGGAAATCCGGTCGATACCGCCGCGACCGGAATGCGACTGCCCTGCAGCGCATCCACCGCCGCCGCGACGAAGCGGTGATAGACGCAGACCGCGCCCGTCGTGATGCCCTGCGGCGCAATGCCGAGCGCCTCAAGAAGATCGGCGCGTACCGGCTGGCGCGCTTTCGCGCACAAGCGGCGCACGCGGCCTTCAGTGTCGTCGCCGTTGAGCGTGGTGAGGTCGATACAGGTGACCGCCTTGAGCAGCCACGCGGCCTGCGCATCTTTCTTGACGGTGCGGCGCGTGGCCAGCGTCGCCGTGCGCCGTTCGACCGCGGACTGGTTGACCCGCAAGCCGTCCAGCCACGACGCGTCGAACGGCGTGCCGGGGTTGCGGACCGGATGAATGAGCGGCCCGCCGCGCAGCGCGACGACCGACGAAGACAGGGAAGAAGCTTCGGGCATGAGACATCCAGAAATTTGGCGCAGCGCACAACAGCTGCCGGCAATTTGTTCCCACTTATGCTACAACGATTGATAGAATCATAACAAGCTTTGCGATGCAATCGTCACATAGTTGGCAATTAAAGCGCCTCCAGCATCGCTGGTGTTATTGACGCACCATATTCATGATGCGAAGATCACAACACGGTGTTGACCGATAGCAGCCTACAAAGACAAAAATCTCGTCGTATCGACGAAGGAGACAAGCCAGATGAGTGAGCCGGTAGCGGTCGCGGCCGCGTCATCGCCTCAGGTTCCATTGATCCGTGTTGCGGGCGTCACCAAGCGATTTGGTGGCGTGCAGGCGCTACGCGGCGTCAGCCTAGACGTGTTGCCCGGCGAAGTGCACGCCTTGCTTGGAGAAAATGGCGCGGGCAAATCCACGCTGATCAAGATTCTCAGCGGCGTTCATACCTACGACGACGGCGTCATCGAGATCGGTGGCCAGAAAGTGGCGTTCGACTCGCCGGCTCAATCGCGTGAAGCCGGTGTTGCCGTGGTCTACCAGGATCTGAGTCTGGTCGAATCGCTCTCGGTCGGGGCGAATCTGATGCTGGGGCGCGAGCCCCGCACGCGTCTCGGTTTCGTCAAGAACCGGCAACTGATGGCCACCGTCGGCGAATTTCTCCGGTCGCACGGCATCCCGCTCGATCCACGCACACCGGTTGGCGCGTTGCCGTTCGCGTACCGGCAAATGACCGAAATCTGCAAGGCGCTGATGGGCGACGTGCGCGTGCTGATCCTCGACGAACCCACCTCGGCGCTGACGGGCGGCGAAGAACAGATCCTGTTCGACGCGATTCGCGCGGTCACGGATCGCGGCGTTGGCGTGATCTACGTGACGCATCGTCTGAACGAGGTGTTCAGGATTTCGCAGCGCGTCACCGTGTTTCGCGATGGCGCCAATGCCGGCATGTTCCAGACGGCGAACACCGATATGAAGCAACTGGTCGCGGCGATCGTCGGTCCCAGTCATGCCGCGTTGCAGGCGAGGGAGAGAACGGCTGCCGGCGTTGCGGACGACGGGTCTGCTGCCGGACGGCAGACATTGGCCACGTCCCATGCCGCCGCTGCGCCCATCCTCAAGTTGTCGAACGTGAGCAATGACCGGCTTCGTCACGTCGACCTCATGATTCGCCGCGGCGAGATCCACGGGCTCGCGGGATTGATCGGCAGTGGGCGCACGGAAGTGCTGCAAACCATCTTCGGCATTCGGCGAATCGAGACGGGCGCCATGGTGATCGACGGTCAATCCCGCTCACGTATGACGCCCGCCGAAGCTATCCGGCTCGGCGTGGCGCTGGTGCCCGAAGATCGTCATCTTGAAGGGCTCGTCCTCGATCATTCGATCGAGCGCAACCTGACCTTGCCGCGCCTGCCGCAATTTTCGCGTTGGGGGTGGCTGCGCAGCCAGGCGGCCGTCCATCAGGCGAAACGCTCGATGAAAGAGCTGGCCGTCAAGGCACCCGGCGCGTCGACCGCGGTCAAGTTTTTATCCGGCGGCAACCAGCAAAAAGTGGTCTTCGCGAAGTGGAACCACCCGCGCCCCAAGATCCTTCTGCTCGACGAACCGACGGTCGGCGTCGACGTCGGCGCACGCGAGGAGATCTACGGCGTCATCCATGACGCCGCGCGGGCGGGCACCGGCGTGCTCGTCGTCTCCTCGGACCTCGATGAACTGCTGCGCCTGTGCGGCCGGATTTCGATCGTCGCGGACGGCGCTATCGTCAAGACCGTCGAGCGCGCCGAACTCGCCAACGCCGAAGCGCTGCATCACCTGATCCAACTTTCCCGTTCTTCCATCGAGTCCGCCACTCCCCCAGGGGGACTGCCTCCGGGGCGGGCGACTTCCCTCGGAGCCAACGCAATATGAACGATTCTGTCTCGCCGCTGACGGCCGAACGGCAGGCATCGCCACCGCAGAAGAGCCGTATGCGGCGCATCGCGCAACTCCTCCTGCAAGGTGACCGGCCCTATGCGCTCTATGGCGCGTTCGCGATCCTGCTGGTGGTTTTCAGTTTCGCCTCGCCGTGGTTTCTCTCCATCGACAACTTCCTGAATATCGGCCGGCAAACCGCGCTCGTGTCGATCATCGCGGTCGGCATGACCTTCGTGATCATTGCGCGGCAGATCGATCTGTCGGTGGGATCCACGCTCGCGCTGTCGGGCATGTCCGCAGCGCTCGCCATGGCGTATGTCGGCGACAACTGGATCATCGGCGCGATTGCCGGTATCGGCACCGGCGCCCTTGTCGGCGCGATCAACGGGGTCGTGACCACGCGGCTGAACATTCCCTCGTTCCTGGTGACGCTCGGCACCTTGAGCGCCGCACGCGGACTCGCCCTGATGGTGACGACGACAAGACCCGAGATCATCACCAACGACTCGTTCATCGCGATCTTCGGCGAGGGCGACATTGCCGGTGTGCCGGTGCCGATCATCTGGACCCTGCTGACCGTGATCGCCGGCATCCTGCTGCTTCACTACAGCGTGTTCGGCCGGCAGATCTATGCGGCCGGCGGCAATCCCACGGCGGCGCTCTACTCCGGCATCAACACGAGGCGCGTGACCACCCTCGCCTTCATTCTCACCGGCATGCTGGCCGGGCTCGCCGCGCTCGTGCTCTCCGCGCGCTCGCATGCGGCACGGCCCGACGTCGTGCAAGGCATGGAACTCGATGTGATCGCTTCGGTGACGCTCGGCGGCTGCAGTCTGTTCGGTGGCCGCGGTTTTGTGCTCGGCACGCTGCTCGGCAGTCTCATCATCGGCACGCTCAATAACGGGCTGGTCCTGCTCGGCGTCAGTTCATCGCTGCAGCTGGTGATCAAGGGGGCCATCATCGTCGCGGCTGTGGCCTTCACCAGGAAATGAGCAGGAAGTGCCTCAGGAAATGACCCAGGAAGTGACGAGGGCACGCTGATCACGCGTGAGCTCACGTGCCCGTGTTGTTCGTGAATGGCAGGAGACGTAACACCAATATGAAGACCAACGGAGAAGAATCATGAAACATCGTCGTGGCTCAGGAAGCGTTCTACCCACTCTCATGGCGGTGGCCGCCGTCGTGGCGCTGGCGTCGCCGGGTGCCTACGCGCAATGCGTGAGCAGCCTGCCGGCCGGTTCGATCGGACCGAAGACGATTGTCGGCCAAGGGCCGAACGGCGAAAAAGCGGCCTCGGTTGACGCGGTGAAGCTGAGCGACGCCGACATCGCCAAAATCAAGGCCGGCAAATTCAAGGTCGGTATTTCGATGCAGACCATGAATCTCGACTGGTCGCAACTGCAGGTGCAAGGCATCACGGATACGCTCAAAAAATACGGCGTGGACGTGATCGGCACGGCTTCGGCGGAATACCAGGTCGACAAGCAGATCGCGGATATCGAGAACACCATCCAGCGCCACCCGGACGGCATCATCTCCATTCCGGTCGATGGAACGGCAACGGCCGCCACGTACAAGAAAGTGTCCGAGGCCGGCATCAAACTCGTGTTCATGGACAACGTGCCGACCGGCCTGAAGCATCCTGAGCAATACGCGTCGATGATTTCCGCCGACAGCGAAGGCAACGGCCAGATCGCGGCGAAAGTGCTCGCCTCGTGCGTCCCGCAGGGCGCTACCATCGGGCTCGTGAATTTCGGCGTGGATTACTTCAGCACGACGGAGCGCACCAAGGCCGTCAACGACTGGATCAAGAAAAATCGTCCGGACATCAAGGTCAAGCAGGTCGCCTTCACAGACCCGTCGAAAGTGGGGCAAATCGCCGGCGATTTCCTCACCGGGAATCCGGACGTGAAGGGGCTGTTCGCCGTTTGGGATCAACCGGCGCTCGACACGCTGACGTCGATGCGGGCGCAAGGGGTGAATATTCCCGTCACGACGGTCGATCTGGGCCTTCAATCCGCTATCGAGATTGCCAAGGGCGGACCGCTCAAGGCAACCGGCTCGCAACGCCCGTACGATCAAGGCGTGGCCGAGGCCATGGCGATGATGAAGGCGCTGATCGGACAAACGCCGCCGGCGTGGATCGGCGTGCAGTCTTTGCCGGTGGTGCAGGCGAACGTGCTCGAGTCTTATAAGACGGTGTTCAAGAAAGACCCGCCGCCCCAGCTCGCGGATGCATGCAAGAAAGCCAAGCCGGCTTGCGGTTGACGCGTCAGGCACCGTACCTTGCCCGGGCGGAGCAAGGTACTATTACAGTTTGGCGTCCGGCGTGCAGCGCATCATGACTCGCGCGTCCTGACGCCCGACGCAGCGAGCCATCCGACAGGGCAACGGCCATGTCCATCGCCTGTTATGCTCGCTGCCCGCACCGTCATCCGTTTCCGCCCTCCATGAGTTCTGCAAGCCGCCGCATCGCGCACCTGGACATGGACGCGTTCTACGCGTCCGTGGAGCTCTTGCGCTACCCGGAACTGCGCGGCAAGGCGGTGGTGATCGGCGGCGGCCGCAATGGCGTGCCGCAAACGCTGGAAGACGGCAGCCGCCGCTTTGCGAAACTGCGCGATTACGCGGGCCGCGGCGTGGTGACCACCTCCACCTACGAAGCCCGCGCGCTTGGCGTGTTCTCCGCGATGGGCATGATGAAGGCCGCCATGCTCGCGCCCGAGGCGATTCTGCTGCCCACCGATTTCGAGTCGTATCGCCACTACTCGCGACTGTTCAAAGCAGCGGTCGCCGCGTTCACGGACCGGATCGAAGACCGCGGCATCGACGAAATCTATATAGACCTCACCGAGTTGCCGGGCGAGCCGCGCGAGATCGCCGCGCGCATCAAGCAGGCCGTCAATCAGGCAACCGGCCTCACCTGCTCCATTTGCGTGGCGCCGAACAAGTTGCTGGCGAAAATCGGCTCCGAGCTCGACAAACCCGACGGTCTCACGATTCTGACGCCCGCTGACGTGCCCTTGCGCGTCTGGCCGTTGCCGGTGCGCAAGGTCAACGGGATCGGCCCGAAAGCCGCGGAGAAGCTCACGGCGCTCGGCCTCGCCACGGTCGGCGATCTGGCGGCGGCGGACGCGGGGCTGTTGCAGGATCACTTCGGGCGCAGCTACTCGGCGTGGCTCATGCAAGTCGCGAAAGGCTACGACGAGCGGCCGGTGGTGGTCGAATCGGAGCCCAAGTCGATGAGCCGTGAGACGACCTTCGAGCGCGATCTGCATCCGCGCCATGATCGCCCGGCCCTGTCCAGTTCGTTTACCGGCTTGTGCGTGCGGGTCGCGGAAGATCTGGTGAGGAAGGGCTATGTGGGGCGCACCGTGGGCATCAAGCTGCGCTACGACGACTTCCGCACGGTCACGCGCGACCTGACGCTCGACGAACCCACCGCCGACGCCACCGAGATCCGGCGTGCCGCAACCGAATGTCTGAAGCGGGTGGAATTGAACCGCAAGTTGCGGCTGCTAGGTGTACGCGTGAGTGCCTTGACGCCGGCCAATGCGCAACCGGTCAAGCCGCGCGTGCCGGTTCAGGCCGACTTGCCTTTTACCGGCGACGATTAACCCGCTGCTTCCACCGGGACACCGGCATTCGTGCGTGCCACCGGCAAGCCGGTTTCCACACTCGACGCCGCAATCGAAAACGCAAACGTGTTGATCCCGTTCGCGCTTTGCGCCGACACCGTGCCGCGATGCATTTCCGCAATGGCCTTCACGATCGCCAGACCCAGCCCATGGTTTTCGCGGCTATTGGTACGCGATACTTCCGCGCGATAGAAGCGGTCGAACAGGTGTTCGAGCACGGCCGGCTCGATCGGCTCGCCGGGGTTGGCCACCGCCACGCGCAACTGATCCCCCGTATCCGAGATCGTCACCGTAATCGCCGCGCCCGGTGCACAGTGCTGGATCGCGTTCATCAGCAGATTCGTGCAGGCGCGGCCGAACAGCGAGCGGTTCACGCGCGCCACCGCGTCGCCGCGCAACTGTGCATGCACGCGCGCTTCTTCCAGCGGAATCTCGAGAAACTCCAGCGTATGCGCAACTTCCGCGGCCAGCGACACTTCGACAAGGCCCGTCGCGCGCTCACCCTGGTCGGCACGGGCGAGGAACAGCATGTCGTTGATGATCGCGCGCATGCGCTCGAACTCTTCGAGATTCGATTGCAGCGTATGGCGCAAATCGTCGACCGAGCGATTGCGCGTCAACGCCACCTCGGTCTGCCCGATCAGAATCGTCACGGGCGTACGCAGTTCGTGAGCCACGTCCGCGTTGAACGACTCGAGGCGGCCATAGGCGCCGTCCAGACGTTCGAGCGCGCCGTTGAACGAGTTAGCCAGATCGTTTAATTCGAGCGGCAGCGAGGCCGTATTCAGCCGCTGTGAGCGGTTATTCGGGCTCACCGCGGAAGCATCTCGCGTCAGACGCGTCAACGGCGCAAGTCCGAGCCGCGTGACCGAGTAACTCAGCAGCAGCACGGCAAGACTCCCCAACGCGGACAGCGCGGCGAGCGCCGAACCGAACACGCGCATCGTGCGGGTGTTGGGCGAACAGCTGGCGGCGACCTGCAATTGCACAGCTGGACGAGCGCCGTTAGCCGGTACCGTCACATTGACGGTCAGCATGTCCGCGCCACCGCCGACCGGCGAAATCTTCGCGTAGCCGCCCTGCCAACTCGACACCACCGGCCCCTCGATGGCCTTGCCAAAGTGGAAATACGGATCGGTACTCGATACCGCATACACGGTGCTGCCGTCGCGCGGCGTCATGTCGGTGAGCTTCTCGCGGGCCATGCGCCACTTCTCCGGCGTCACCGCGTGATAGACGATGATGCGCGCGATCTCGGTGCGATCGTCGAGCGATTCGCGCAGATGGTGTTCGAGTTGCGTGCGCAACACCAGAAACAGCCCGGTGCCGACCAGCGTGAACACCAACAGCGCCACAAACGCGAACATTAACGCGAGGCGGCGGGCGATTGAACGGTTCATAATTGCTCTGCCTCCTCACGCACTTCGAGCACGTAGCCCATGCCGCGCACGGTATGCAGCAGCTTCGAGGGAAACGGGCCGTCGAGCTTGGCACGCAATCGCTTGATTGCGGTTTCGACCACGTTTGTATGGCTGTCGAAATTGACGTCCCACACCAGCTCGGTGATGGCCGTCTTCGAGAGAATATCGCCCTGGCGGCGGGCCAGCACGCTCAGTAACTGAAATTCCTTGGCGGTCAGATCGAGCCGCACGCCATCGCGGGTAGCGCGCCGGCCGATCAGATCGACGAACAGATCGCCCACGGAAATCAGCGTCGACTCCTGCGAACGCGTGCGGCGCGCCAAGGCATGCAGCCGCTCGACCAGTTCGAGAAAAGAAAAGGGTTTGGTGAGGTAGTCGTCAGCGCCTTCGCGCAAGCCCCGCACGCGGTCGTTCACGTGATCGCGCGCGGTCAGCATGATGACCGGCGTCGACTTGCGCATGCGCAGCGCCTTCAGCACGCTAAAGCCGTCGCGTTTGGGCAGCATCACATCGAGGACGATCACGTCATAGTCGAATTCGGTGGCCAGATGCATGCCTTCCTCGCCGTCGAGCGCGACGTCGACGACCCAGCCCTGCTCTGTCAAACCGGAGCGCAGGTAGTCCACCACCTTAAGCTCGTCTTCAACGATCAGCAATTTCATGCGGGTCCCCTTGAATCTCCATTATACGAAACGCCTCGTTTTCCTCTTTCCTGTCTGGCCGTGTCATTGCCGGGCGGCTCACTTCGCGGGAGCCATCGCCTCCTTCGTGTCCGTTGTGCTGCCAGGCGACTGCGCGCCCGACACGTCCGTGCTCGCGTCCCAGCCGCCGCCCAGCGCCTTCACCAGCGACACCGACAGCGTCATCTGCTGGCCGTGGATCTGCACGTCCTGACGCTCGCTGGTGAGCAACGACTGCTGCGCGGTGATGACGTCGAGGTACGCGACCAGACCGCCCGAATAACGGTCGTTGGCGAGCGCCAGCAGATGCTGCGCATCGGTGACCGCCTCGTGCGACTGCTTCGCCGCGCCGTCCAGCACCGAGAGGCCGGTGATGCCGTCCTGCACCTGCTGGAATGCGGTGAGCACGGTTTGCCGGTAGGTCGCCTCGGTGACCTGGTAGCCCCCGCTCGCAAATTTCACGTTGGCCGCGCGGCGGCCGCCGTCGAACAGCACCTGGCCGACGGTCGCGCCGAGCGTCCACATCAGCGTAGGCGCGCTCAGCAGGCTCGCGAACTGCGTGCTTTCCCAGCCGATGCCCGGCATCAGCGTCAGGCTCGGGAAGAACGCCGCCTTGGCGACGCCGATCTGCGCGTTCGCCGCGGCCATGGCGCGCTCCGCCGAAGCAATATCCGGGCGGCGTTGCAAGACGTCGCTCGGCAGCCCAAGCGGAATCGGCGGCACTTGCGTGTCGAGCACTTTGGCTTCGATCGCGAATTGCGGCGCGGGCACGCCGACCAGCGCGGCAATCGCATGCTCTTCCTGCGCACGCGTATTCAGCAGCAATTGCGCCTGCACACGCGTCGAATCGAGTAGCGATTTTTGCTGCAGCACGTCGAGCCCTGACACCGAGCCGAGATCGTGCTCGGCCGTGACGTAATCGAGCGCCTTTTGCTGCAGTTTCACCGATTGATTCAGCACGTCGATCTCGGCGTCGAGTTCACGCAGCGAGAAATAGTCGGTGGCGAGATCGGTGGTGAGGACTAGCCGTGCGTTGGCGAGGTCGTCGGCCGATTGCTGCGCGGAGGCCGTGGCGCCTTCCACCTCGCGACGTATCCGCCCGAATAGATCGGTGTCGTAGTTGATCGTCGGGCCAAGTTGCAGATTGTTCTGCACCGTCGACATGGTCGGCGTGGAGTAACTCGTTTGCGGCCGGTCCTGCGAAATCCTGAAGCGCGACCCGGTCGCGCTCAGATCGACTTCGGGAATCTGCTGTGCGCGGGTGTTGGCGAGCGTCGCTTTGGCCTGCTCATAGTGCGCGCTTGCCGCGGCCAGTGTCTGATTCTGCGCGAGCGCCTGCGTTTCCAGCGCGGCGAGCGTCGGATCACCGAAGGCGCTCCACCAGTCCGGCGAGATCGGTGCATGCGAAGGCGCCGCGACACGCCAGTACGAATCGGTTTGCCAGGCCGGGGGCACCTCGGCTTGCGGCCGCTGATAATCCGGGCCGACTGTGCACGCGGCCAGCAACGCGGCGCCCGCGGTGGCCGCAAGCGCCGTTCGTGTCGTTCGTGTCGTTCGTGCCCGATATGCGGCCGACTGCTTCGCGATCACGACGCCCCCTTGACGCTTTTCTGCGGCTGCGCGATCTGCACGTGATCGCCGTCCGCAATCGAATCGCTCGGGTTGATGATGATCTTGTCGTCCGCCTCAATGCCGCTTTCAATTTCGAGCGACTGCCCCAGGTCCTGCGCGATTACGATCTTGCGCAACGCCACATTGCCCTTTTCATCAACCACCGCGAGCCGTGGACCTTCGGCGCGAAACAGCAAGGCATTGCCCGGCACCGTCAATTGCGCGTGAGCGGCCGCCGGCACGGCGACCTGAACATACGCGCCGGGCCGCAGCGTGCCGTCAGGATTCGGCAAGGTCACTTCGATCTGCAGCGAGCGGGTCGGCACGTCGATCGCGCCGGAGATGTGCGTGATCGTGCCGTGGAACTGCTGACCCGGCAATTCGGCCTGCGTGACCACCACCTTCTGTCCGACCGACACGTTCTCCGCGTAGGCCTGGGGCAGTTGCACATAGACCCGCAGCGGGTCCGACTGCGCCAGCGCGAACAGCGCACGGCTCGTGCCGCTGCCCGCGTCAATCAGGTCGCCGACGTCGACATTGCGCTGCGTGACCACACCCGAAAACGGCGCGACGATGCGCTTGAAGGATTCGAGTTGCTGCAGGCGTTTTACGTTGGCATCGGCGGCGGAGAGATTGGCGACGTCCTGCGTGTAGGTGCTCTGCCGCTCGTCGAGTTCCTGCTGCGAGACCGCATCGCGTGTACGCAGTTGCTGCCAGCGTTCCGCCGAGCTTTTGGCAAGGCCGAGACTCGAACTGGCTTGCTGACGCTGCGCCAACGCCTGGGCGAGCTCCTGATCGATTTCCGGCGTGTCCAGATCGGCGAGCAGTTGCCCCTGCTTCACGCGCGCGCCGATATCGACGTACCAATGCAGCAGGTAACCGGTGGAGCGCGCGTAGATCGGCGATTCGACATTGCCGCGCAACGTGCCCGGCAGCAAGGTGTTGCCGCTCCCTTCCGTTTGCGTCGGGCTCACCACGTTCACATATTGTGTGGCGTTCTGCTTCGTCGTTTCAGCGACCGAGCGGTTTTGCAGAATATCCGCGACCACCGTGCGCAATGCCCCCACGGCGAGCAGCGCCAGCACGATCCAGACGGCAATTTTGGCGCGCTTCCATTCGCGATTGCGCGGCGGCAAAGCGTGGCCACCTTCGGTGTCTCGCGCCGGAATCGCCAGCGATGCATGAGTTTTTTCGGTCATCTCAGTCAGCCATCTCAGTCAGCCGTCAATTAACGTTACGCGGGCTTGCCATCGCCGCCGTGGTTCAGCGTGGGGCCGTCATTGCCATGGCCGCCCATCGTGTCTGTGTCGTCATCGTCGCGGTGGCGCCGCGCGAGTCGGGTATGAATGGCCGCGAACACCAGCGGCACGAAAAACAGCGTGGAGACGGTGGCGAACAGCAGCCCACCGATCACCGCGCGGCCAAGCGGCGCGTTCTGCTCGGCGCCCTCGCCGAGACCCAGCGCCATCGGAATCATGCCGATGATCATCGCGAACGCGGTCATCAGCACCGGCCTGATCCGGCTTGCACCGGCTTCGAGCGCGGCGGTGAGCGGCGGTGCACCGGCGGAGAGCCGCTGGCGCGCGAACGACACCATCAAAATACTATTGGCGGTGGCAACGCCCATCGTCATGATCGCGCCCGTCAACGCCGGGACGCTCAGATGCGTGCCGGTCAGGAACAGCATCCAGACGATGCCCGCCAGTGCCGCGGGCAAGGCGCTGATGATGATCAGCGGATCGACCCACGACTGGAAATTCACCACGATCAGCAGATACACCAGCACGATCGCCATCGCCACGCCAAGGCCCAGACCGAAGAACGAACTGCGCATGGTCTGCACCTGGCCGCGCACCGTGATCTGGCTGCCGCGCGGCAGCGAGGCCCGCACGTTATCGACGAGCTTGTCGACCTGGTTCGCCACGCTGCCCAGGTCGCGTCTTTCGACACTCACGTACAGGTCGATCACCGGCCTGATGTTGTAGTGTGTTACTTCCGCGAACTGAGTCTGCGGCGAGACCCGTACCAGGTTGCCGAGCAATTGCGTCGGCCCGTTGGCGGAACCCGAGACCGGTGTCCGCAACAATTCATCGATCGACGACACCTGATACTGGGGAGTTTGCACCGCGACGCTGTATTCCACACCGTTTTTGTTGTTGAACCAGAAACCCGGCGAGGTCTGCGAACTGCCCGACAATGAAATGAGCACATTTTGCGCCACATTGTTCGCGCTCAGATTGAGTTGCTGCAGGCGCGTGCGATCCATCTGAAGATTGATCGCCGGTTCGTCCAGTTTCTGCTGGATGTGCGTGTCGACGGTACCGGGAATCATCCGCACCTGTTTCAGCAGCGTGCGTGCTACGTCGAAGTTGCCCTGCTGGTCCGCACCGGAAATCTGCACGTCGACAGCGGCGGGCAGGCCGAAATTGAGAATCTGCGTGACGATGTCGGCCGGTTGAAAGAAGAACTCGACGCCCGGAAAGCGCTGCGGCAGGATCGTGCGCAGTTTGTCCATGTAGCGTGCGGTCGGCTTGTGGTCCTCGTTCAAGGCCACCTGAATTTCGCCATCGAGCGTGCCGATCGTGCCCGCGTTGCTATACGAGAGGTTGATACCGCTGTAGGGCAAGCCGAGGTTATCGAGGATCGTGGCAAGTTCCTTAGGCGGCACGACCTCGCGAATCACCTTCTCGACTTCGTCCGCGAGACGCGCGGTTTCCTCGATGCGCGTGCCGGTCGGCGCACGCATGTGCAGACGAATGTCGCCTGCGTCGACGCTCGGGAAGAAGTCTTCGCCGAGCACGAAAACAAGACCCATCGAGACGACGCAGAAACCGAGAAACACGCTGCCGAACGTACCGCGACGCACCAGCACGCTGCTGAGAATCACGATGTAAGCAGCCCGCATGCGTTCGAAACCGCTGTCGAAACGCAGATAGATGCGCCTGAACAGACTCGGCTTGGCATTGGCCTTGGGTTTGTGCGCGTGGCCCATCAGCAGCATCGCCAACGTCGGCACCAACGTACGCGACAGGACGTACGAGGCGAGCATCGCGAACACCACCGCTTCGGCAAGCGGCACGAACAGATAACGCGCGACACCGGTCAGGAAGAACATCGGCACGAACACGATACAGATACACAACGTCGAGACGAGCGCCGGCACGGCGATTTCGCCTGCGCCGTCGAGAATCGCATCGTGCAGATTCGTGCCCATATGCAGGTGCCGTTCGATGTTCTCGATCGTCACCGTCGCATCGTCGACCAGAATCCCGACCGCTAGCGCCAAGCCGCCCAGCGTCATGATGTTGATGGTTTGCCCAAGCGCGTGCAGTGCGATCAGCGAGGACAGAATCGACAGCGGAATCGAAATTGCGATGATGCAGGTGCTGCGCCAATTGCCGAGGAATAGCAGAATCATCGCAGCGGTCAAGGCAGCGGCGACCACCGCCTCGCGCACCACGCCCTGCACGGCCGCTTTCACAAACACCGACTGGTCGAACAAGGCCGTGATGTTCAGGTCCGGCGGCAACGCGGCCCGTGCGCTCGGCAGTAGGCTATGCAGCGTATTGACGATTGAGAGTGTCGACGCACTGCCGTTCTTCAGGACCGATATCAACACACCGCGGTGCCCGTCCTG
The DNA here is from genome assembly GCA_900142905.1 of Burkholderia sp. GAS332. NCBI lineage: Bacteria > Pseudomonadati > Pseudomonadota > Betaproteobacteria > Burkholderiales > Burkholderiaceae > Burkholderia > Burkholderia sp. GAS332. The sequence continues at coordinate 2,447,613 of FSRV01000002.1, forward strand.
CCGCACGATATTGGTCTGCGGCGAGAAGCCGTCGCGCACGTGAGCGACTTCACGCAAATACGTCGTCGCGCCATTGAGCGTGCGCACCGGAATATCGTTGAGCCCCTCCACCGTGGCGGGCGAGCCGTTCATATTGATCGTGTATTCCTTCGGCCCGATCTTGGCCGTGCCGGTCGGCAGAATCAGGTTTTGCGCATTGAACGCGCTGACCACATCCGAAGGTGTCAGGCCTTTGGCGAGCAACGCGCGCGTGTCGAGGTCGACCGAAATCAGGCGCGATTTGCCGCCGTACGGATACGGCACGGCGGCGCCCGGAATTGTCACCAGTTGCGGGCGCAGGAAGTTCAGCGCGGTGTCGTTGAGCGCCTGCTCGGAGAGCTTCGGGCTCGACAAGCCGAGCTGGATCACCGGAATGCTGGAGGCCGAATAACTGATCACCAAAGGCGGCGTGGCGCCTGGCGGCATCTGTTTGAGCTGCGCCTGTTCGACGGCCACCGTCTGCGCGATTGCGGTCTGAATGTTCGCGTTCGGCTGCAGGAACACCTTGAGAATCGTGATGCCCGCCAGCGACTGCGATTCAATGTGCTCGATGTCGTTGACCGTGGTGGTCAGACTGCGCTCGTTGACGGACGTGATGCGGTTGGCCATGTCTTCAGCCGACAAGCCCGTGTAGTTCCAGATGATGCTGACCACCGGAATATTGATTTCCGGCAGCACGTCGACCGGCGTGGTCAACAGCACGAATGGCGTCGCCAGCAAGATCAGAATGGCCATCACGATGAACGTGTATGGCCGCTTAAGCGCAACGTTGACGATCCACATGAAACGCGCCCGAGAGAATGCAGGTAAGGAATTGAATCGCCGTGACCGAAGATCGCGCTGTTTCAGCATTCGACATGCTGAAGCCGGCAAACATGAAAACATGTTGCCGGGGCCACTGCCCGCGCTTCTCCCGGTGAAACAGTAGCTATGCTAGATCGATAGTACCAACGCCTGCATGGCGTGAAAATGGCGGAATTGTCAGGAAGGCTAATGTAAGCATTAGACTTCATTTAAACGCATGCAGGCTAAGGCCGCGCAAACGTTTGATGAGGGGGAGATAAGCGCTTTTAAGGGTATGACTAATGACATATCTCGCCGACCTGCCGCGAGATATGCCCTTAGATTAAATTGCGCGATGCAAATACCTTACGCTTTGTTTTTATTACATCAAATTCATTGCATGCAAGTCGAGCCTAGGCAATCACCGTCCACTTGCCGAACTTCGCTACCTCACGCTCGTCGAAATCGAAGCCGAGGCCCGGCGTCTGATGCAACACGATGCGTCCGTTCTTGTGGCCAAGCTGACGATCGATCAGGCGGCGGAAATTGAGCACCTGGTCGTCCCAGAAATACTCGACGTAACGCGCATTAGGTGTGGCCGCAACCAACGGCGCATGCACATCATGGAACCAGTGCGGGCACATCACCACGCCGTAGCTCGCGGCCGTCGCCGCGATCCGCCGCCATTCGCTGATACCGCCGCACACCACGGCGTCCGTTTGCAGGATCGCCGCGCCGCCCTTGTCGAGCAGTTCCTTGTGATACCAGCGGCCATAGCCGATCTCGCCGGTCGCCACCGGTACGCGTGTGAGTTTGGCGAGGCGCGAGTGGTTGTCGATATCGTCAGGGGAAAAAGGCTCTTCCACGAAGTACGGATCGTATTGCTCGATCCGCCGCAGATGCTGCAAGGCCTGGGTAGTATCGGTCCAGCCGTTGTTGATATCGATCATCAGTTCCACATCCGGGCCGATCGCTTCGCGCGCGGCGCGCACGCGCGCTTCTTCTTCGCGTGGCGACAGGCGGCCGCCCTTCATCTTCACGGCCTTGAAACCCATCTCGACATAGCTCGCCATTTCTTCGCCGAGCATGCCCGCGGACTTGCCGTCGAGGTAATAGCCACCGCTGGCATACGCGGGCACGGTATCGAGTTCGACGGCGCCGAGGTACTTGTGCAACGGCACGTTGTGGCTGCGCGCGTTCAGGTCCCACAACGCCGTATCGAGAATACTGATCGCGCGCATCACGGTGCCGGCGCGGCCTTGCAGTAACGCCTCCTGATACATCGCCTGCCAGAGGCCCTCGACCGCATACGAGTCCTTGCCGATCAACACCGGCGCCAGCAATTGCTCGACGGCCACGCGCAGCAGTTCGCCCCCCGCGCTGCCGACATAACAGAAGCCGATGCCTTCCACACCATCGGTCGAACGCACTTTCACCAGACCATAGTGACGCGTCGAGACCGTGCGCGTTGCAAACGAGGTCACGCGATCGAGCGGTACACCCGCCGCGCAAACCGATACCGATTCAATCCTTGGCATTTCCACACTCCTCCATTTTTGCGGGCCGCCCGCGTCTGATGCGCGTTCGGTGAGATCGAAGTGTGATAGCCGTGAGGCCTCAAAAACAGTATCCTTTGGCTTCTTCAAAAGATAAAAATTCTATTCGATGGACTCGCGCTATCTGCAGAGCTTTGTCTATGTGGTCGAACTCGGGTCGATCGCAGAAGCCGCGCGCAGGCTCGATCTGACGCCCGCGGCGGTCGCACAGCGCGTGAAGATGCTCGAACAGGAATTGGGCGCGAAGCTGGTGCGCCGTTCGGGCCGCACCGTCGGCACGACCGAGGCGGGCGAGCGCATTCTGGAGCGTGCCCGCGCGGTGCTGCACGATATCCGCGACCTGAAGTCCGATCTGAACGACGAATCGGTACTCGCGGGTCAACTGCGGTTGGGCGGCACGCCCACCATGATGACGAGCGTGATTCCCGACGTGCTGGCGGGGCTGCTCGCGCGGCATCCGCAGATCGATATCTATCTGGAACCGGGCAACTCGGTCGACCTCTACCGCAAAGTGGTGAGCGGCGATCTCGATGCGGCGATGCTGGTGCAGCCGCTCTTCGATCTGCCGAAAAGCTGTGACTGGCACACGTTTCGTGAAGAACCGCTGGTGCTGCTCACACCCGCGTCGATGCAGGTCGACGATCCGCACGCCGTGCTGCAACGCGAGCCGTTTGTGCGCTACGACCGCAATGTGGTCGGCGGGCAACTGGCCGATGGGTATTTGCGGCAGCACGGTATCCAGCCGCATCAGCGCTGCGAGCTCGACGGGCTCGATGCCATCGCGGTGATGGTGGACCGGGGCTTAGGTGTATCCCTGGTGCCAGACTGGTTGATGACGCGCTTCTCCGGGCTGTCGCTCTCGAAATGGCCATTGCCGCACGCGTTTCCAAAGCGTGTGGTCGGCTTGTTGTGGGGCCGCTCGTCGGCACGCATGCGGCTCGTCCACGCATTCCTGAAGGCCGCTCAGGAACTCAACGCCACGCTCGGCGAGACACAAAAATAATTAACGTTTGAAGCAAGCGGCTCGCGCTTCTTCGCGGTTCCGGGTCACGCAATACTGCGTCGGCGCCTGAATGCCTCGCACCGGCATGCGGGGCATTCAAGGACGCGACCTACATGGACATCGAAGGAGACACTCCCATGAGCACGCCCACGCCCGGCCTACGCGGCGTCCTGTCGCCGGTTCTTACGCCATTCAACGCCGACCGCTCGCCCTCGCCCGCCCGTTTCGTCAAACATTGCCGCTGGCTGCTGCGCCAGGGCGTGGGGCTGGCCGTATTCGGCACCAATTCGGAAGCGAACTCGCTGACAGCGAGCGAAAAGCACGCGCTACTCGACGCTTTGCTCGGCGCCGGTTTGCCGCCCGAACGCATGATGCCGGGTACAGGCGCCTGCGCGCTGCCCGATGCGATCGAACTGACGCGCCACGCAGTCAACAGCGGTTGCGCCGGTGTGCTGATGCTGCCGCCGTTTTTCTACAAAGACGTGAGTGACGAAGGTCTGTTTCGCGGCTTCGCCGAAGTCATCGAAGCGGTAGCCGATGCACGCCTGCGCGTTTACCTGTATCACATCCCGCCCGTCTCTCAGGTCGGTATCAGCTTCGGATTGATCGAGCGGCTGCTGATGCGCTATCCCGGCGTGATCGCCGGCATCAAGGACAGTTCCGGCGATTGGAATCACACCGCTGCGCTGCTGCAGGAATTCCAGAGCGCCGGCTTTGATGTATTCGCCGGCACCGAAACGCTGCTGCTGCCGACCATGCAGCACGGCGGCGCCGGTTGCATTACGGCGACCGGCAACGTCAACGCGGCCGCGATCATGCGTCTTGCTGACCACTGGCGCGAAGCGGATGCCGCCTCGCAACAGCAGCGTCTGAACGAAACCCGCGCGATATTCCAGCGTTACCCGATCATCGCCGCGATGAAGGCAGCGATCGCGTGGCAATCGGGCGATCCGCAATGGACCACGATGCGCCCCCCACTGATCGAACTCGACGACGCACAACAACACGCGCTCCAACGGGCGCTCACGCAAATCGGCTTCGAAATCGAAGACGCGTCGGCGCTCGCAGCCGACCTTCAGGAGACCAGCCCCGCCTAGCCATGGAAACGCGGCTCACCTGCCCGTACACTCTCACATCGTTCGCCCGCCCCAGCCTTCAAAACAACCAGCACGGCGGGCCAGGAGACTACTCTTGCTGACCCAAACGTCCTACCCTGCCGCGGTCGACGCGAACCCGGCCGACCAGCTATTCCGGCGCGTCGCGTGGCGCTTCATGCCACTGCTGTTCGTCGGCTACGTGGTCGCTTATCTGGATCGCGTCAACGTCGGCTTTGCGAAACTGCAAATGCTCAGCAGCCTGCATTTCAGCGAAGCGGCTTACGGCCTCGGCGCCGGTTTCTTTTTCATCGGCTACTTCCTGTTCGAGGTGCCGAGCAACCTGCTGCTGCATCGCTTCGGCGCGCGGCGCTGGATCGCCCGCATCATGATTACGTGGGCGCTGCTTTCGATGGTCACCGCCTGGGTGCACACGCCCTTGATGTTCTACGTGGTGCGCTTTCTGCTCGGCGTCGCCGAAGCGGGCTTCTTTCCCGGCATGATCCTGTACCTCACTTACTGGTTTCCCTCGCACCGGCGCGGCAAGATGACCGCGTTGCTGATGGCGGGCATTCCGGTCTCCGGTCTGCTCGGCGGCCCGCTGTCCGGCTATCTGATGCACGCCTTCAACGACACGTGGGGTCTCGAAGGGTGGCAGTGGCTGTTCATCGTCGAAGCGTTGCCGTCGCTTGTGCTCGGCTTCGTCATCTATCGCTGCCTCGACGATCGTGTGGCCGATGCAAAGTGGCTCAGCGACGAAGAAAAGCGCCTGATTCAGGATGAAATCGATGCCGACGCCGTGGTGCGCACGCATGGTTCGGTGCGCGCGGTGTTCGGTTCGGCGCGCGTCTGGCTGTTGTGCCTCGTTCTGTTCGGCGTGGTCATGGGCTCGTACGCGATCGGCTTCTGGCAACCCACCATCATTCGCGGCACAGGAATCGACGATCCGTTGATGATCGGCTTGCTGACGATGATTCCCTACTCGGTGGCGCTGATCTCGATGATCACCGTGGGCCGTCACGCGGACCGCACGCGCGAGCGGCGCTGGCATGTCGTCGTGCCCGCACTGGTAGCGGCGTGCGGCTTCAGCCTGTGCGCAGCCAACGGTGACAGTTCGCTGCTGTCGATGATCGGGCTCACCCTGGCCGTCTCCGGCGTGGTTAGCGCGCTGCCGATGTTCTGGGCCCTCCCCACCGCGTTTCTCGGCGGTAGCGGCGCAGCGGCGGGGATCGCGCTGATCAACTGCACCGGCAACCTGGCGGGTTTCATCAGTCCGACCGTGATCGGCTGGCTCAAGGGCTACACGCATACGCTGGCGTCCGGGCTCGTGCTGACGGCGTGCACGCTGACGTTATCCGCCGTGCTCATTCTGGTGTTCATTCCGGCCCGGCTGGTGAATCGCTAAGCTTTGGCGTCATGCAAAAAAGGCAGGTCAACCGTGAGGGTTGACCTGCCTTTTTGCATTTCGAACCGCCGGCTTAGGTTGCCAACGTCATTGCACCGACATTACTTCGCAAACAACGACGACATATCCGCAAACGCCTTGAATTCCAGCGCGTTACCCGACGGATCGAGGAAGAACATCGTCGCCTGTTCGCCGACCTCACCCTTGAAGCGCACGTGCGGTTCGATGATGAAGTCGATACCGGCCTTCTGCAGCTTATCCGCGGCGGCCTGCCATTGTTCCATCGACAGCACCGCGCCGAAGTGGCGCACCGGCACCGCGTCGCCGTCGACCTTGCTGGTTTGACGGTGGCCGATTTCCTCGGGCGCAAGGTGCGCGACGATCTGATGGCCGTAGAAGTTGAAGTCGACCCAGTCCGGCGAACTGCGCCCTTCCGGACAGCCGAGCAACGCGCCATAGAACTCGCGTGCGGCGGCGAGGCTATGCACAGGAAACGCCAGATGGAACGGCGGCAAAACGGTTTCAGCAACGCTCATGATGGGAAAACTCGCGGAAAGGAAAGTGGGTTCGTGTATCGGCCAATGATGCGGCCAATGAAGCGGCCCGTGAAGGCGCACGCGTGAGGCAAATTTTAACCACGACTAAAAATGGTGAAAAACGATATATATTTGATCTGACCAACACCAAAATCGATCAATCGACGATGCTCAGCGAACTCAAGACCTTTATCGCCGTCAGCCAGTACGGCACCTTTTCCGGCGCGGGCGCGCGCATCGGCCTGACCCAATCCGCCGTGAGCGCGCAGATGCAGCGGCTCGAGACGGAGCTCGGTTTCGCGCTGTTCGACCGCACGGGCCGCTCCGCCACGCTCAACGACGCCGGCCGCGAAACGCTCGCCCTCGCCGAAGAAATGATGACGCTGTACGCACGGCTCTCGGAACGCGGCGCGGGCGCGGCCGAAAGCGGCATGCTGCGGGTCGGGGCGATCGCATCCGCGCAAGTGTCGTTTCTCGCCGACGCGCTGGCCCGCTTTCGCGACGACCGCCCCGGCTGGCGGATTCGCGTCGTGCCCGGGGTGTCGCTGGGTTTGCTCGGGCAGGTGGATTCGGGCGAACTCGATCTCGCCGTCATTATCAAACCGCCGTTCGCGCTGCCGTCAGAACTCGAATGGCGCACGCTCGTCACCGAGCCGTTCGTGCTGCTGGTGCCCAAGGCGCTTGCGCGGGGCAAGCGGTCCTGGCGCGAGCTGCTCGTGAGCGAACCGTTTATCCGCTACGACCGCGGGTCGTTCGGCGGCAGGCTGGTCGACGGTTTTCTGCGGCGCGCGCGGCTGAATGTGCACGACGTGATCGAACTGGACGAGTTGCAGGGTATCGCGCAACTGGTCGCGCGCGGCATCGGCGTGGCGCTGATTCCGAACACGGCGGGACTCGGCAAGTGGCCCGCCAACGTCGCTGCTCTCGAACTCGGCGACGCGACGTTTCGCCGTGAAATCGGGCTCGTGCAGCGTCCGCGGCATAGCCGCCAGGCGGTAGCGGGGGCACTGGCCGATTGCATTGGTACGGCGGCGGGGGCCGGAGCGGCGCGGCCAGGCTGAGTTTGCGGCGTTGTCGGCGTTGTCGGCGTTGTCGGTGTTGTCGGTGTCACCAGAGTAATCGGTGTCACCTGCCCTACCTGCCTTGGCGGGTTAGCCCGCCAACACCCGATTGTGCTGTTACGCAGGCCATCAACTGTATCTGTGAGATTGGCACGCGGGCGAGCAGAATCGTCGCTCGCGCATCGATCCGCGCTGTTCGCCTGTGCCGCAACGAGCGGCACGGTTTGCCCGCCGCCGAGGTTCACCAGCCCATGACCGCCAGTTCCTTCCTCACCGCCGATGTCCTGATTGCCTATAGCGCCTACTTCGTCGGCACGGCGAGCCCGGGGCCGAGCAATCTCGCGATCATGTCGCTCGCCATGAGCGCCGGCAGAAAATCCGCGCTCACCTTCGCGCTCGGCGTGGTGTCCGGTTCGTTCTTCTGGGCATTGCTGGCGTCGCTCGGTTTGTCGGCGGTACTCGCCACTTACTCGGAATGTCTGGTGGCGATCAAGATTGCCGGCGGACTTTATCTGCTGTGGCTCGGCTTCAAATCCGCGCGCTCCGCCTTCAGCGCGGAAAAGCTGCCCACGAATACCGCACGCGAAGGCGAGCCGCTCAAACGGCTCTATCTGCGCGGCCTGCTGCTGCACCTCACCAATCCGAAAGCGATTCTGGTATGGCTGTCGATCGTTTCGCTCGCTATGTCGCCGGCAAGCGGCACGTCGCACACCGCGCCGGTGGTGCTCGGCTGCATGGTGATCGGCGTATCCGTGTTCAGCAGCTACGCGGTGCTGTTTTCAACCGCGTCAGCACGGCGCATCTACGTCGCGATCCGTCGCTGGCTGGATGGCTCGCTCGCGATCATGTTCGGCATTGCCGGGATCAAACTGCTGACTTCGAAAAGCTAGCTGCGCCTTCGGGGCGCGCCCGCTCTGCGATACTGTCACCTTGATGACTCGAGCAGAAGCACGAACACCATGAGCGGTGGCAACGACCTGAATCCGGCAGCAAAGCGCTCGCCATTACAAAAGCGGCTTTATCTGGCGGGCGCCCTCGTGCTGCTCGCCAGCCTGATCGCCGCGGTGATCATCTACGCAATGGCGCCGGCGCCAGATAGCGCCGTCTCGCAGTACGGCATCGCAGACCCACGCTATCAGATCGAATTGCAGCGCATCGGCGGCACCGCGGAAGTGCTGATGGCGCAGCTTCATCAGTGGTTCGACGGTCTTTGGCAGGGCACGGCGCTCGCGTATACGGTGGCCGTGCTTGGCGCCCTGCTCGCTGGTGCATGCTTTTTTATCGGCTACTACTTTGCCGATGAAGAGTCGCAGATCTGAAGCAATCCGCCGCGTCTGATCAAACAGGCGCTTATAACGCCTCCTTATAGCCCCTCGCTTACGACGCCTCTTTGTGCGTACCCGGCTGCTCCACGCCTGCCACGAGCAGCGCCTCATGCAAGGTGCTGAAAATGCGGTTTGCGCCGACGATCGGCGTGATCCCATGCCGATCCATATCCGAGCGCAGATACTGGTTCACGCGCGCAAAGATCACGTCGACGCCATTTTGCTTAAGCGTCTCGCACAACTCGCCGACTGAACGCGCCGCCGAATAGTCGAGGTCGGTGATCGCGCCGGAGTCGATCACTAACCAGCGCACCGGGCTCGGCGCATGATCGACCAAGCTGCGGACGTCGTCGACGAAAAAGTGGTCGTTCGCGTAGAACAGATCGGCGCCGAAGCGATAGACGATCAGCCCCGGCGCGGTCTGGAGTCCGGGCGCGGCCGGCACCGGCGCCCAGATGCCGCCTTCGCTGGGCACGAGAATCATGGTGTGCGGCTGGTAACTGTGCCGCACATGCCGCAGCAGCGATAACGCCACCGCCACCAGAATGCCGTGCTCGACACCGATCAGCACCACCGCCGCCGCGGTGAACACGGCCAGCGTGAACTCCCCGGGACTTTCTTGCCGGATCGAAAACAACGTCTTCAGATTGATCAGGCCGATTGCGATCGTAAACACGATGCTGGCCAGAATGCAGTGCGGCAGGTACTGCAGAAAACGGCTGAAAAACAGCAGCACCACGACCACCACTACAGCGAATACGATCTGCGCGAACTGGCTGCGCGCGCCGGCGCGATCGGCCATGGCGGTTTGCGTCGGACTGCCATTCACCACGAAGGCGCCGGAAAACGCCGCTACGGCGTTGGCGGCGGCAATACCCAGCAAATCGGCATTGGTATCGACGGTTTCGTGATAACGCTCGGCGAATACGCGGCTCGCGGCGGCGCTTTGCGCAACGATCATCACGAAACACGAGGCCGCGACCGGCAGCAGATCGAGCATTTGCGTCCACGTGACCGTGGGCATGCGCAGCGCCGGCAGTCCGCCGGCCACCGGCCCCAGTATGGCAATACCGTGCGCAGCGAAGCCGTAGACATCGCTTGCAGCGATACCCGCCACCACCGCGATCAACGGCACCGGTACACGAGGTAAAAACCGCTTGCAAACCAGAATGGCGACCACCACCAGCGCGGAGATGGCGAGCGTCGGCAGATTGATCTGCGCCGACTCGCGCACCACGAGCGCGACTTGGGCGACGCTACTCGCGCCATGCCCGGGTATGCCGAACATGTCGCCCAGCATCGCAATGCCGACCTGCACGCCGACGCCGGCGAGGAAGCCGACCAGCACCGTGCGCGAGAGAAAGTCAGCGAGAAAACCGAGCTTGAAGATCCGCGCGATGAACAGGAGCGCGGCGGTGAGCAAGGCGACCATCCCGGCGAGTGCCGCATACTCGGCGCTCGATGCCGGCGCCATGGTCGAGAGCCGGCTGGCGAAAATGGTGGCGGTGGCGGAATCGGCCGCTACGATGAGGTGCCGCGATGCGCCGAAGAATGCGAACGCGATAAGCGGCAGAAAGGCGGTGTAAAGGCCCGTAACGGCCGGCATGCCGGCGATGCGTGCGTAGCCGAGCACCTGCGGAATGTCCATCGACGCCAGTTGCACGCCGGCCAGCGCATCGCGCGCCGCCGCGGCACGGCTCAAAGGAAGGACGCCCTTCAATACGCCAAGGCGTGTCGTAATATTTGCCAGAAAATCTCGCATGCGCGATGGTGCCCCTAACTAAGGTTATCGCGCATCGTGCCGTGACTCGGCACACAAAGGCAAGGATTGCGGCTTTGATTGGCTAAAGAAACGGGTAAAACTAGCCATGACGCCGAACCCGCCACTGAAACCGCCCTACTTTGGCTTAACGCTTGAACTGCCCTGTCAGCGGATCCACATGCCGCGCGAAACCGAACAGCGCGGCGATGCAGATCGGACAGGCGATGATGAACACGGCCAACATCTTGCACCCCGTAACAAATTGTTACTGCCAAGTTTAAGCGATTGCCGTGCGAATTGAATGAGGGAAAACGCAAAACACTGTTGCGGAGCATTACGAAGTCGTTACTACCGTACGGCACGTGGCTCGTGAAAAAACATCTGAAAACGCGGCAAATAGCACAAAAAATGTGCGCTCGAGACGACGCGCTATGATGCGCAAACCTTTGCCCGCCTACAAACCAGTTACGCCATGTACACATCCACTTTCATCTTCGCAACCAGGCAGTTGGACGAACGCTTCTACCGGCTCGACGAGACCATCGCCACCGCCGCCAAAGCCATTCCCGGCTATCTCGGCGAAGAGGCGTGGGAAAACGCGTCGACTGGACTGACGTCGAATGTCTACTACTGGGCCTCGCTCGACGCGCTGCAGGCCTTGATGCAGCACCCCGCGCATCTGGAAGCGAAAGCGGCGCAGGCAAACTGGCTCGATGGTTACCAGGTGATCATCTCTGAAGTGCTGCGCACCTACGGCGATGCAGGCTTCGCGCATCCCGCAGCGGCCCATCAAACGCAAGATGGACCGCCCGCGCGAGCCGCGTCGCCCGCACCATGAATGTGCAGCCCTACTTCGCTTCCTTGAACAGCACCACCCCGGCGAAACTCACTAGCCCGCACGCCAGCACATACCACGCCGGCGCGTAAAAACTACCCGACATGCGCCACAACGCGCTGACGATCAACTGCGCGAAGCCGCCGAAAAGCGTCACGCCCAACGCGTAGATGATGCCGAGCGAGGTTGCCCTCACTTCCGGTTGAAACGCTTCGAGAATCAGCACGAACCCCGCTGGGCTCGAAAGCGTCATCAAGCCGATCAACACGAATACGACCAGCACCACCGTGTAGATCGACGGCCAGGTCTTAATCGCGTAGAACGCCGGCAGCAGCACGGCCAGCGAGACCACCGACGCCGCGTACAGCAAAGTCTTGCGACGCGGCATGCGGTCCGCGAGGCGGCCGGCGAACGGCGAGCCGACCAGCAACACGAGGCCCGCCGTGCAACCGGCCAGCAGCGACACCGCGGCTGGCATGCCGGTCGTCATCGTCAGGAACGACGGCAGGAAAAACACAATCACATACATCGACGAGGTGCCGCCGATCACCAGCATCGTACCCGCCACGATCTGCCGCCATTCGATACGCGCTTTAGGCCGGCCCGCGTCAGGCCGGGCCGCTTTCGCTGCATGTGCGGGCGGCAAGGTCTCGTCGAGATGCTTGCGCAGATAGAAACCAAGCGGACCGATCAGCAGCCCGATCAGAAACGGCACGCGCCATCCCCATGCAAGCAAGTCCTCGTGCGAGAGGCTGCGCGAGAGCGTCGCCGCCACCAGTGCGCCGACCAGCGCCGCGCCGCCCTGCGAGGCCATCTGCCAGCTCACCAGCGAACCGCGCCGCCCCGCGCTGCCCGACTCCATCAGCAAGGTGGTCGCCGCGCCCACTTCTCCGCCCGCCGAAAAGCCTTGCAGCAAACGGCCCAGCACGATGATCGCCGGCGCGGCCAGACCGATCGTCGCGTAAGTCGGCGCGAGGCCGATCATGCCCGTGCCGAGCGCCATCAGCGAAACGGTGAGCACGAGGGCCTGCTTGCGGCCCACGCGGTCGGCATACGCGCCGATCACAATACTGCCGAGCGGCCGCACGACAAAGCCGACGCCGAACGTTGCGAGCGACATCATCAGCGCGCCCACGTCGCTGCCGGCCGGAAAGAACAGCTTGCCAATCAGCGCGGCGAAGAAGCTATAGACCGTGAAGTCGAAGAACTCGAGGCCGTTGCCGAGCGCCGCGGCGAAGACAGTCCGGCGCGACGCGTGCCGCTCTTTCACGTCGGCCGCCTCGGTCGCGGCAGCACTCGCGGTATGTTGGATTGCATTCATGGGGAGACTCACGCCTAGAAGTTGTGATACATGCCCAGCGACACGGTGACTGGCGTCGTGCCGAGTTCCGGTGCGGTGCTGCCGGTTTGTGTCGGCAGCGGATTATTGTTCAGCAGTACGGTGGAAATGCCGTAGTTACGGATGAAGCCGGCGCGCGCGTAGAGCCCCGTGCGTTTGGAGAGGGTGTAGTCGTAGCCGAGCATCACGCCGAATGCCGAATCTTTCGCGGGATTATTTGCCGAGTCGTGCACGCCGGACGTATCGCGATACACCACCGAAGCGCGGAACGCGTTGCGCCCGACCGGCCAGATGGTGCCGAGCGTATAGACGCGCGCGATGCCGTCGTTGGCGAGCTTCGGCGCGTACTGGTTGAACGCGCCGGACAGCACGATCTTGCCGGTGTCATAGACCACGCCGAGGCCGTACAGATCGTTGCGCACGGTGGTCGTGCCGCCTGTTCCGGTTGCGCCCCACACCTGGTTGTAGGTGCCCGTCACGTAAGTCGTGCCGTCATACCACTGCAACAGCGCGCCCTGCGCCGCCGCGGTCGGCGACTGGCCGGCCACGTTGCTCGGCGCGTACATCAGTTCCGTGCTGAAGCCGGCAAAGCTCGGCGACAGGTACGTGATCGCGTTGTTCACCCGCGCGGCCAGTTGCGTCGCGCCGGCGCCGAGGTCGCTGTTGTAGCCGAAGCCCTTCGGTGTCTGCACGACCGCCGTGCCGAGCCACGTATAAGCCGAATTGGTGCCCACCGTGCCGAACACATCGACGAAAAGTGGCAAACCCGTGCCGATCTGCTTGCCGAAACGCACGCGGCCATAAGTCGACGAGTTCAGCCCCACCCATGCCTCGCGATTGAAGAACGACGTGTTGTCCTGCATGGCGCCGCTATTGGCGAGAAAGCCGTTTTCCAGATTGAATTCGGCGCGCAGGCCACCGCCTAGATCTTCCCGTCCGAAGAGGCCGAATTTCGAGGTCCATTCGCCGCCGCTCTGGGTCTGCACCAGCGACTTGCCACCCACGGTCTGATAGTTGATGCCCATATCGACCGACCCGTACAGCGCCACGCCTTCGCGCAGGCTGCCGTTGAACTCCGGCAGTGCGCTCAGCAAGGTCATCTGATACGGCTCGGCGTCCGCTGTCCCCGTCCCGAGCGTCAGCAGTGCCGCGCTCATTGCGATGCATTTTTTCATGGGTCTCCCTACTCCTCGCGTGCGTTTGATGGATTGATGTCTGGAAATGAAGTGCAAAACTGAACCGAAGATTCCAGCGCGCTGGACGCCGGATCGAAACCCGGCGCGCGGACCGTGCTCAGGCAGCGCTCAAGCAACACTCAAGCAGCGCTCGGCGAGTCCGACGAAGTAAGCCGCACCCCAGCTGATCGCCGCGTCGTTGAAGTCGTATGCCGGGTTGTGGACCGCGCAACCGCCTTTCGAGTCGACGCCGTTGCCGAGCACCACGTAGCAGCCCGGCACCACTTCGGTCATCCACGAAAAGTCTTCGCTGCCCATCACCGCATCGGGCATGAGCGTGTAGCCCGCTGGGCCGACCAGGGCTTCGATGGTTTCGATCGCGAGGTCGGCCGCGCCGCGATGATTGACGAGCGGACGGGAGATCTGCTTGTAGTCGACTTCAGCCGTCGCGCCGTAGGTTTGCGCCTGAAACTGCGCGATGCTGCGGATCCGCGCTTCGACCTTGTCGCGCGTGTCCAAATCGAGGGCGCGCACCGAGAGTTTCAGCGTCGCGGTTTCGGGGATCACGTTGGGTGCGGTGCCGGCATGGATCGCGCCGACTGTCACGACGGCTGCGCGGGTCGGCTCGATGTTGCGCGCGACGATCGATTGCAAGGCCAGCACGATGTTGGCCGCCGCGACGATCGGATCGCAGCCTAACTGCGGCATCGCGCCATGGGTGCCCTTACCGGTCACGGTGATCGTCACCGAATCGGACGAGGCCATCATGCAGCCGTGGCGCAGCGCGAAATGGCCGACCGGCAGGCCGGGCGCGTTGTGCAGCGCGAACACCTGGTCGCACGGAAAACGCGTAAAGAGACCGTCCGCGATCATCTTCGAGGCACCACCCAGGCCCTCTTCCGCGGGCTGGAAGATCACGTTCAGCGTGCCGTCGAATTCGCCCCGGCTGGCGAGGCGGTGCGCGGCCGCCAGCAGGATCGCGGTGTGGCCGTCGTGACCGCACGCATGCATGGTCTGCGCGACGGTGCTCGCGTACGGCAGGCCGGTGGCTTCCTGGATCGGCAGCGCGTCCATGTCGGCGCGCAGGCCGAGCGTGCGGCTCGACGTGCCGCGCCGAAGTTGGCCGACCACGCCCGTGCCGCCGACACCCGTCGTCACTTCATAGCCCCACGCCGCGAGTTTTCGGGCGACCAGTTCGGCGGTGCGCGTTTCAGCAAAGCCGAGTTCGGGATGCGCGTGGATATCGCGGCGAATCGCGATGAATTCGTGTTCGGTCTCGCGCAGTTCGGCGAGAAGCTGGGGAAAAGACTGCGTCATTCGTTGTGCTCCGATTAAGCCGGCTGTCGTTTCGCAACCGTCGAAGCAAAGCGTAAAGATCCGGCCCGAAAACAAATAAGCACAAATTTTGATGCGCATAACTGCCAGTGCTATATTCCGCATCATGAAAATTCATCATCTGCGAGCGCTGGTTGCTATTGCCTCGACCGGCAGCATCAACGGCGCGGCCAAAGCGCTGTTCGTGACGCAACCGGCCATCACAAAGGCGGTGCGGGAACTGGAGACGGAATTCGGCGTGCGGCTGCTGGAGCGCAACCCGTGGGGCGTCGTGCCCACGGCCGAAGGCGCGGCGCTGGTGAGCCGGGCGCGCACGGTGGTGCGCGAGATGGAGCGCGCCGAGGAGGATATGGCGCATCTGAAGGGGCTGCGCGACGGCAGCCTGGTGATCGGTATCACGCCGATTGTCGGCACCACGGGACTTGCCGAGGCCTTCGTCGAATTCCGCAAACGCTGGCCGATGGTGACGCTGGAGTTTCGCGAACTGGGTTTCAACCAGTTGCACGAGCAACTCCGCAATCGCACGCTGGATCTGGCATTCGCCGCATTCGCGCGACCGGTGAGCGATCTGGGCAGCGTCAAGCGGATGGTCTCGTTCGAAACCGTATTCGTGACGCGCGCGCAGAGTCCCTATGCGGACGCGGCGTCGCTCGAGGCAGTGCAGGAAGCCGAGTGGATTCACACCGACGTGACGGACAACTACCCGGGCTTTATCCGCGCGATGTTCGAATGCGCCGGGCTCACGCCGCCCCGGCGGATCACGCGCTGCACATCGTACGCGCTGTTTTACAGCCTGACGATCAGCACCGACGCGATCTTCGCTTGGACCACCCATTCGCTCGAAGAAACCGCGCTCGGGCAGAGTTTCGTGCGCCTCGCACTGCCGGTCGCGCCGCCGCCGTTGCAGTTGTATCTGATGTCGCCGCAAGAGTCCCAATTGACGCGGCCGGCGGAATATTTCGTCCACTGCATCGAGCAGGCGATTGGGCCGTTGTTGAGGGGGCCGGTGGTGGGCGAAGGGGCTTGAAGTGATTTGCAGGGCGTTTTCGCCAGTGGTCCACGCCTTCATTTGTCCGATACTTCAGGCATAAATTCAAAATTTGACTAAAATATTGGACAAAATATTGATAACTGCGTGGCATCAGCCGCCCATCTGGCATTCTGGGCCTCCTTATTTGTCCGATACTTTTGACATATTCAATATATTTGCCTAATCTATCGGACATGCCTCGCACTTTTAAACGTCCCTTTCCGTCGGTCGAGAAGCAGATGTGTGCGCTCGGCGAACGGCTGAAACTCGCCCGTCTGCGACGTGAACTCCCAACCGTTCTGTTCGCCGAAAGGCTGGGCATTTCGCGCGACACGTTGAGCCGCCTCGAGAAAGGTGATCCGAATATCGCGCTCGGTACCTATATGCGAGCGCTTCGCGTGTTGGGCCTCGACAAGGACATGGACGCCATCGCCCGCGACGACGAACTCGGCCGCAAGTTGCAGGATCTCAAGTTGCCGGGTCAGAGAAAACCGCGTGCGAACACGTCCGGGACCGCTGCTATCAAAACAGGGCAGCCGGCAAAAAAACACTCGAAGAAATCTGATGGTCAGCAATAAACCTCGAGATGCGTTCAAGGTATTTCTCGACGCAACCGAACTGAGCAGCATGCAGCAGGTCGGCACCTTGTATCGCCAGACCACACGCACCGACTTGCCTGCATCGTTTGCCTATGCGAGCAGCTGGGTAGACGGACGTCATGCATTCATGCTCGACCCGCGCCTCGAGTTATGGACCGACGAGCAATATCCGCCTGCGAAGTCCGCCGCATTCGGCGTCTTCATGGACTCAGCGCCGGATCGCTGGGGCCGCGTGCTGATGGAGCGCCGCGAGGCCGCGGCGGCAGATCGTGAAGACCGGCCTATGCGTAATTTGCAGGAAATCGATTTCCTGCTGGGCGTACACGATCTGACGCGAGTCGGCGCGCTGCGGTTTCAGGGCGTGGAGGGACATTTTCTCGACAACAGTGCCGATGCCGCGCCGCCGGTCACCGATCTCGCGACCCTGGCGTATATCAGCCTGCGCATCGAAGAGGCGGATATCGAGAAACTGCCCGAGTACGAGCAGTGGCTCGCCATGCTGATCGCGCCTGGCACTTCACTCGGCGGCGCTCGCCCGAAAGCCAACTTCACCAGCCTGGGCCACGATCTCTGGATCGCCAAATTCCCCGCGAAAGACGACCGCTATGACATCGGCGCGTGGGAATACATCGCTCACCGGTTGGCCAGGAAAGCCGGCATCTGGGTGCCGCAGTCCGAACTAACGTACGTCGGCGCACGTTATGGCACGTTCTGCGTCGAACGATTCGATCGCCGTGAAGGCAGCCGGCGCATGTACACCTCGGCCATGACCTTGCTCGAACGTCAGGATGGCGATTCGGGCGCAAGCTATCTGGACATTGCCGAGTACCTCGCCGGCAACGGTGCACAAGGTCATATCGACGACGATCTCACTCAACTCTTTAGAAGAGTCGTCTTCAATGTACTCGTGGGAAACCGCGACGACCATCTACGCAATCACGGCTTCATTCGCGAAGCATCGGGATGGCGGCTCTCGCCAGCGTTCGATATGAATCCGAACCCGAGCAAGCGAGAACACGCGCTCACGCTGGACGGCGTGAGCGCTCTGCCGAGCCTTGAAACCGCGATTGACACAGCGGAGTTTTATCGACTCGACGACATGCAAGCACGCCGCATCGTTGCGGAAGTTCAAGACGCCGTCAACACGTGGAGGGAAGAAGCCACCGCGCTGAATCTGTCCCGACCCGAAATACAGCGAATGGAGTCTGTATTTCAGGCGTGATGTCCTCGCATGGCGGCCACACTTACGGGGCATGCCGGCCGCATCCGGCATCTTGACGCCCACGTTCCGGCACATGTCTCCATACCCCTTATAATCCCGCATGATCCGAATTTCGCACCCTCTCCCCTCACGTCCGGCCGCAACTGGCCGTTCAGCCGCCCACCGCGCTCCGGCGGCCGCATGAAAACACCCAAACGCCTGCTCCCGCTGGTCGAAGAAGGCCTGATCGACGAAGTCATCTCGCAGTTGATGAGCGGCAAGGAAGCCACCGTCTACGTGGTCCGCAGCGGCGAGTCCACGCGCTGCGCGAAGGTCTATAAGGACGCCAAACAGCGCAGTTTCCGCCAGGCCGCGTCCTATCAGCAGGGTCGCAAGGTCAAGAACAGCCGCCAGCAGCGCGCCATGGAGAAAGGCAGCCGCTATGGCCGCGAAGTGCAGGAACAGGCGTGGCAGAACGCGGAAGTCGATGCGCTGTTCCAGCTCGCCAACGCGGGCGTGCGCGTGCCGCAGCCCTTCATCTGCACGGACGGCGTCTTGCTGATGGAATTGGTGACCGATGCGGACGGCGACGTCGCGCCGCGTCTGAACGATGTCGAGATGACCGAAGCACGCGCGCTCGAATTGCACGCGCTGCTGCTCAATCAGGTGGTGCGCATGCTGTGCGCCGGCATGATTCACGGCGACCTGTCCGAATACAACATCCTGCTCGCCGCAGACGGCCCGGTGATCATCGACCTGCCGCAAGCCGTGGATGCTGCCGGCAATCTGGAAGCGCCGGCCATGCTGGAGCGCGACGTGAACAACCTCGCCACGTATTTCGGCCGCTTCGCACCCGCTCTGCTCGACACGAGCTACGGCAAGGAGATCTGGTCGCTGTACGAAGCGGGCGCGTTGCACGTGGATGCCAAGTTGACCGGCCGTGTCGAACTGGACACCACGCCGATCGATCTCGAAGGCGTGCTCCAGGAACTCGAAGATACGCGGCTCGACGAAGAGGCTCGTCTGCGCTACGAACAGTCGCTGCGCAGCGGGACCTGAGACCCAAGCAGCGCCTTTGCGCAACGCGTAAGCGGTCAACGAGGGACCCGGCGCACCCTCGCGCCCCTTCGAAAAGAGACTATGAAGCGCTGCTGTAACTGAGCGCCTTGACCTTGATCGACGAAGCCGCCACACCCGGTGCCGGCCCCACCGACTCCCGCATCGTCACGCTCACCGGAAACTCGCGGAAGATCTCCCACGAGGTCCGGTAGCACTGATTGACCAGCCAGCGCACCGCGTTCTGCGTCAACTCCGCCGTCGGGATATGCACCGAGGTGAGTCCAGGCGCGGCATAGGCGGCCGAATAGTCATCGTCATAGCCGATCACGGAGACGTCATCCGGCACGGCAATGCCCACTTGATGGAAGCGCGCCAGCACGCTCACCGCCATCGTGTCGTTCGCGCAAAAGAGACCGGTGAAGCGGCGCTTCGAATCGAGCAGCTTTTGCGCGGCCGCGTAGCCGCCCTCCGGCGAAAAGTCCGATTCGATCAGCGTGACATCCTCGCGAGCAATACCTTCGCGCAACAATTCGGCAAAGAAGCCTTCGAGCCGTGCGTGATTGTCCGACGCGCTGAACGGCCCGGAAATCACCGCGATGTCCCGATGCCCGTGATCGAGCAGCGTGCGTGCCGCGAGTTCGCCCCCGCGCCGATGATCCGCGCAAAACGACGCCTCTGGCAATTGATCGAACGCACGATTCAAAAACACCATCTTCGGATGCATGCGATGCAGCATGTCCAGATCTTCGTCGTGCAGATCGTGGCTGATCACCACCACGCCGTCGCAATCGCGGCCGATCAGAAAGCGCACCGCCTCGATAGCCTGTTCGCGCGGCGACACTTCCCCGCAGCCGGTCGCCACCACCACGTGGCGGCGCACCGCGCGCAGTTCGGTGTCGGTCTGCTTGAGAATCGTGCCGTAGTAGGAGCCGAAGAAGGTCGGCACGAAAATGCCGATCATGCCGAGCGATTGCGTCGCCATCGCCCGGCCGATGGACGACGGCCGGAAATTCAGCGCTTCGATCGCCGCTTTCACGCGCGCGGCGGCATCGGCCGAAATGGGTCCCTTACCGGAAATGGCTCGTGAGGCAGTCGACATGCCGACGCCGGCCAGTGCCGCGACATCTTTGAGTGTTGCCACGCGGTTCTCCGTCAAGCCTGTTGTATGCAACGACGCGGCATCCGGTCACTATAGCCGCGCGCCGCCTTCTTCCTCGAACAGCGAAATATGCGCGCCATCGAACGAGAACGTCGCGGCACCCCCTATCGCCACCGGCGTCTTCGTCTGGTCAATCGACGCGATTTGCTCTCCATGATAGTCGAGCCAGATGACGCGGTGGTTGCCCATCGGCTCGATCAGCGAAATGTTCGCGCGCTCGTTCATGGTCATGCTCGAGCCCTCGCCCACGTGCACGTCTTCGGCCCGGACGCCGAGCACGCAAGGCAGACGATCCGCCGGCAGGTTTTTGAAAGGATAGTGCGACACATCGAGCCGCAAATGCGCGGTGCAAAAGTTTAGCGAGCCGTCGCGCGCCTCAAGTGTGCCCTTGAGCAGATTCATCGCGGGCGAGCCCAGAAACGTCGCGACGAACAGATTGTTCGGCCGCGCATAGACTTCGGCGGGCGTGCCGAACTGCTGGATCACGCCGCCGCGCATCACGGCCATGCGCGTGGCGAGCGTCATAGCTTCGACCTGATCGTGGGTCACGTAGATCATCGTCGCGCCCAGACGCTGGTGCAATTGTTTGAGTTCGCGGCGCAATTCGGTGCGCAACTTGGCGTCGAGATTCGACAGCGGCTCGTCGAACAGAAACACGTCGGCTTCGCGCACGATCGCACGGCCGATCGCCACGCGTTGCCGTTGGCCGCCCGAGAGTTGTGCCGGTTTGCGCTTGAGCAACGGGCCGAGTTGCAGCATGTCGGACGCCCGCGTGACGCGCCGCTCGATTTCCGCCTTCGGCGTGCCGTTGATGCGCAACGCAAACGATAGATTGCGCTCGACACTCATGGTCGGATACAGCGCGTACGACTGAAACACCAGGGCAATGCGGCGATCTTTCGGATCGGCCCATGTCATGTCTTCGCCCGCGATCTCGATGCTGCCGTCGGTCACGTCGATCAAGCCCGCGATGCTATGCAGCAAGGTAGATTTGCCGCAACCCGATGGGCCGAGCAGCACGACGAACTCGCCCGCTCGCACGTCGAGATCGAGATTCTCGATCACCGTATTCGCGCCGAGCTGGATCTTCAGATTACGCACCGATACGTTGGCCGGATTCGAAAGCCCCGCAGTGTCCGCCACGTTGCCGGCGTTAGCCACGTCTGCCGAATCTGCCGCCGCATGTGCCATCGTGTTTGCCACCTCATTTACCACTTCATTTGCCACTTCATTTGCCACTTCATTTGCCACATTAGCCAGGTTTGCCATGCCCAATCCCTAGAGACCTATCCTTTGACGGCGCCGGACGCAATGCCGCGCACAAACCAGCGGCCCGAAATGAAGTAGACCGCCAGCGGCACCATGGAGGTCAGAATGGTCGCCGCCATATTGACGTTATAGAGCCTCTCGCCGGTCGTCGTGTTGATGATGTTGTTCAATTGCACCGTCATCGGCAGGTTTTTCGTGCCGGCGAACACCAGGCCGAGAATGAAATCGTTCCAGATGCCCGTCACTTGCATGATGACCGCGACGACAATGATCGGTGTGGACATCGGCAGCATCAGCTGCAAAAAGATGCGCCAGAAACCGCCGCCGTCAATACGTGCCGCCTTGAACAGCTCCTGCGGAATCGACGCGTAGTAGTTGCGAAACAGCAGCGTCATCACCGGCATGCCGAAGATGGTGTGAATCACCACGATACCCGGCAGCGAACTGAACAGATGCACGCTAGCAAGCACGCGCACGAGCGGATAGACCATCACCTGCACTGGAATGAAGGCGCCCATCAGCAATACGCCAAACAGCAGCCCGGCCCCGCGCGGCCGCCAGAACGACAGCGCATAGCCGTTCACCGCGCCAACCATGATCGACAACACCGTGCTGGGCACGACGATACGCACTGAATTCCAGAAGCCGACCTGAATGCCGTTGCAATCGAGGCCCGTACAGGCGGACTGCCACGCGGCGCTCCATGCGTCGAGTGTGAAATGCGTGGGAAAAGCGAGCAGATTGCCGAGGCGGATCTCGCTCATCGGCTTGACCGATGTGACGAGCATCACGTACAACGGCAGCAGGAAGAACAACGCGGCGGTCAGCAAAAACGCATAGACACCGAGGCGTGCGGGCGTAAAAGCACGGCGGCGCCGGCGCGTGGGGCTCGGCGCGCCGCCCTTCAGTGGAGGACTGAGCGTGTTCATCACACCGCCTTGCGCAACGCAGCGCGGCTGCGGGCATAGAAGAACGGCGCGAGAATCGCCAGTACCGTTGCCAGCAGCACAATCGACGCGGCTGACGCCAAGCCGATATTCGCGCGGCTGAACAGGTAATCCATGATGAACTTCGTCGGCACTTCGCTCGCTGTGCCGGGGCCGCCTTGCGTCATCGCAACCACGGCGTCGTAGAGCTTGACGACCATCACGAAGAGCAACACGAAGGCGGTGGATATGGAAGGTCCGAGCATCGGCACGACAATGCTCGCATAGACGCGCCAACGCGGAATGCCGTCGATGCGCGCGGCTTTCCACAGTTCATCGTCGATACCGCGCAAGCCGGCCAGCAGCAGCGCCATCACGAGACCGGACGCCTGCCACACCGTCGCGATGACGACGGTGTAGATCACCCAGTCCTGATCGACGATCCAGTCGAAGCGCGCATGCACGAAACCGAGCTTGTGCAACACGGCCTGCGCGCCCAGTTCCGGATTGAGAATCCACTGCCAGACCAAACCCGTTGCGACAAACGACATTGCATACGGATAGAGAAACACCGTGCGCAACGCGCCTTCGGCCACCACGCGCTGATCGATGAAAATCGCCAGCAGCAAACCGATCACCATGCACGCGACGATAAAGCACGCACCGTAGATCACGATGTTTTGCAGCGACAGCAGCCAACGATCGTTGTTGAAAAGCCGCGTGTATTGCGTGAGGCCCGCGAAGTCGCCGGAAGGAAACGTGCGTGAGTTGCTGAGGGACACGCGCGCGGTCCAGATCATCGTGCCGAGATACGCGAACACGACGGTCAGGACCATCGGCAGCAACGCCACCCATGCCGCTATTGGAAAATGCTTCTTTAACGGCTTTTTCAGCGGCTTTTTGCGATTCGCGGAGTCGGTAGCTGGCAGCTTGAGCGCGTGCATGACGAGCGCCTAGCTCTTCAACGCACTGGCAAAGGCCTTCTGCGCATCGTCGACCGACTGGTTCTTGTTCCAGAAGTTCGTGATGACGTCGATCAACGCGCCCTGTGTGTCAGGCGCGAGCAGCATTTCCGGATTCGGCAATTGACGCGACTTGTCCTTCATGATCGCAATGCCCTCCTTCGCGCAGATGTCGAGACTGCTGGCGTCCACATCGGGACGAATCGGAATCGAGCCTTTCTTCGCACTGAATGCGACTTGCGCGGCCGGCGAGGTCATCACCGTGGCAAGCAGATTCTGCGCCTTGATCGCGTTGGCATTGTCGGTTTTCGGGAACACGAACACGTCGCCCGCGACCAGATACGGCGAGTGCGGACCGAAACCCGGGAAGCAGCCGAAGTCCTTGCCCGCAATCTGGTTGGCCGCCGAGAATTCGCCCTTGGCCCAGTCACCCATGATCTGCACCCCCGCCTTGCCGGAAATCACCAGCGCGGTGGCATCGTTCCAGTTGCGACCAGGCGAGCCCGGATCGACGAAATCATGCAAGCGCTTGAACTGCGCGAGCACCTTCTTGAACGCGTCGGACTTGACCGCGTTCATGTCGCGATCACGATACACCTTCAGATAAAGATCGGGACCGCCGACGTCGGCGAAGACCGCGTCGAACGTGATCTTTTCCTGCCACGGCTGGCCGCCGAGCGCGAGCGGGATCACACCCGCGGCTTTCAGCTTGCCGAGATCGGCGAGGAATTCGTCATAGCTCTTCGGCTCGGCAGTAATGCCGGCCTTCTGGAACACCGGCTTCGAGTAGAAGAACCAGGCCGGCATGTGAATATCGACCGGCGCGGCGTAGTAATGGCCGTTCACCCGGATGCTGTCGATGATCGATTGCGGGAACACGCCGTTCCAGTTTTCTTTCGCGGCGACGTCGTCGACGTTGTTCAGCAGGCCCTGATCGATCAGGTCATGAAACTGCTTGGAGGTATTGAACTGCGCAGCGGTGGGTGGATCGCCGCCGACGATCCGGTTGATCGCAGTGGAGCGCGCCTGATCGGCGCCGGCCACCGCGTTATCGACCCACAGGCCACCGGCCTTGTTGTACGCATCGGCGAACTGGCGGATCGCGGCCGACTCGCCGCCCGAGGTCCACCAGTGAATCACGTTGGCCTTCAAGGGTTCAGCGGCATGCGCGACGGCGCCAACCAACGCCAGTGCCGCAACCACGCCTCGTAAGGCCATTTTTCTGCTGTTCATTCCGTCTCCTGTCGATTGGAGTTAGTGCTTCAGCTGTCGATCGGAGTTCGCGCTTTAGCGCGCTAGTCCGATCCCATGCAAAGCTCTTACTCCAGTCCCATGCAACATAGTTGCACAAGGCTTTGCGCCTGTGTTTCAAGTCGACATACAAACTAGCTCACCTGCCGTTAAACCCGTGCTTTACGCTCCTTCAAAAATTTCGCCACTAACTCCGCGCTACGTTTGACCGTGCGCTTCTGCGTACTGTAGTCGATATGTACGACACCAAAGCGACGCTCATACCCAAACGCCCACTCGAAGTTATCCATCAGCGACCACAGAAAATAGCCGCGAATATCCACGCCGGCCTTGATCGCCTGATCGACCGCCGCGAGATGGCGCTTAAGGAACGAGATGCGCTGCGTATCGTCGACGTGGCCGTCGATCACCTTGTCGTCCGAGGCCATGCCGTTTTCGGTGATGTAGATCGGCGGCAGGTTGTGATACGTACGCTTGAAACCGGTCAGCAGATCGCGCAAACCATCGGGATACACCTCCCAGCCCATCTGCGTGCGCTCGACACCTTCGAGCGGCACGTCCCGGAATCCATGCGCGCCGTCACTCGCGACGTTGGTGCGGAAGTAATAGTTGATGCCGAGGAAATCGAGCGGCGCGGAAATGGTTTGCATGTCGCCGTCGAGCACCAGCGGCTCGGTGCCCGGCCACAACTCGAACAGGTCTTGCGGATACGCGCCCTTGAGCAAGGGATCAAGAATCCACGCGTTGTGCTGGACTTCGAACAGATGCGCCGCACGCTGATCGGTCGCGCTGTCGCTATTAGCCGTGCCGCGGCCAATGTTGGCGACGATACCTTTCTGTGAAGCCGGATCGTTGGCGCGCAATACTGGAATCGCGAGGCCGTGCGCGAGCAATAGGTGATGCATCGCCTGCGTCGCAAAGCGGTCGTTGGCGAGGCCCGGCGCGTGATGCCCGTTCCCGTAGCCGAGATACGCCGAGCACCACGGCTCGTTGAGCGTCGCCCATGCGTCGACCGTGCCGGCCAGTTCGCGGCTCATCAGGTCGGCGTAGTCGGCGAAACGGTAAGCGGTGTCGCGATTGAGCCAGCCGCCGCGGTCTTCCAGATGCTGCGGCAAGTCCCAGTGATAGAGCGTTACGGAGGTCGTGATGCCCTTCTCTTTGAGGCGGTTCAGGAGCCGCTTGTAGAAATCGAGCCCTTTGCGATTGGGCAGGCCTGCCGCGTCCATGACACGTGGCCATGCGATCGAGAGCCGATAACCTTCGAGGCCGAGCGAGGCCAGCATCTCGACGTCCGCTTCCCAGCGATGATAGTGATCGCAGGCAACGGCGCCGGTGTCGCCGGCCAGCACCTTGCCGGGCGTCGCGGAGAAAGTGTCCCAGATCGACCGCAGGCGGCCGTCTTCATTCACCGCACCTTCGATCTGATACGAAGCCGTGGCGGCGCCAAGCAGGAAGTTCTTGCGCCACAGCGACGAGTCCGCGGGCGGGGTGAAGGGGTCGGTGAGCGAACCGTTGGAAAACGCTGGGGATAGGGTGTCGAATACAGCGGATGCGTCGTTTGCCACGGATTCTCTCCTGCGCTGAGGTCATTGAACCGGGTACGGCAAAACTCGATGTGGATGCTGCCTGGCAGCTAAAGTGGAAGCGCTTCCACAAAGACCAGCGAACGATAGCAGTGGCGGATTGAACGCAGCAATCAGGGTTTGTCTGGAGCAGTGCCTGGCACGCGCGGCGCTCGGATGCGCCGCGCATCGAGTCCCCCTGCTCCATGACAGAGCGTCAGGCGGTTATGGCACGAACCTTTAGCCAAGATCGGGGCCAGTCTGGCTGGCTCAACTAATTGCAGGTTCAACCGCTGACTGTCCTAGTCGTAGTTCAGAACCACGGAACGCGATGGATCAATCGCCATCATTACCCCCAGCACTGGTCGGCTCGTCGATTGGGTGCTGCGTGACGTTCATGTGTTGTTTGATGTCGGGTCGGCCCAATGCAATCGTATTGAGCATTGCAACTCCAAGTTGTCGTGCTAATTCGTCGTCAAACTTGAACTCTTCATCGTCCAGAAAAAACGGCACTTCGATGACTCCGCGCACGACCGGAGCCAGCGTAGCTGAATCTACCGCTTGCATGATCAACTGCTTAGGATCTTCTGAGTAGGTCAGAACCAAGGAATACGGTGGATGTTTAGCCATCTAAACCCTCTGCACTGTTGATATACGAATAGGGCGGATGTCAGCCCGTGTCCTTTTGCGTAATAGCTTCGAGTCAGTTTCCTTGCGGCTCGCTACTTCGCTGTTCTGACGACTAGTCGATTGGGTCGTGCGTAACGCTTATGTATTGCTTGATGTCCGGCTGACCCAGTGCAATCAGATTGAGCACGCCACCACCAAACCGACGAACAAATTCGTCGTCAATCCTGAAATCAAATTCGTCCAGCAAAACCGGCACTTCGAGTTCTCCAGCCAAAACTGGGGCCACCCTAGTCCGTGAAACAGATTGCACAATCAACCATTGACGATCTTCGTCGTAACTTACAACCACGGAACACGGCGG
Source organism: Burkholderia sp. GAS332 (assembly GCA_900142905.1). Lineage (NCBI taxonomy): Bacteria > Pseudomonadati > Pseudomonadota > Betaproteobacteria > Burkholderiales > Burkholderiaceae > Burkholderia > Burkholderia sp. GAS332. The sequence goes on from FSRV01000002.1 coordinate 2,474,870, forward strand.
AAAATTAGTCATCGATATCCTCCGTATCGGACTGTCCTGGCAGCTCGTCGATTGGCTGCTGCGTGACGTTCATGTATTTCTCGATGTTAGGCTGGCCCAGCGCAATCAAGTTGAGCATTGCGACTCCAAGCCGTCGCGCGAATTCATCGTCAAGCTTGAAATCGTATTCGTCCAACAAGATCGGCATTTCGAGTTTTCCGGCCACGATCGTGGCCAACTTGGCTGGTTCAACAGCTTGCACAATCAACTGTTGGCAATCTTCGACATAGGTCACAATCACGGAATAAGGCGTATGCTTAACCATCAATACCCTCTGCACTGGTTGTAATTTCGGAATGCATTCTGTTTGCACAGTGCGGTGCCCCGCACGCCCAGCGCGCGGGCAAGACCGTTGCACATTGTCATATCGACCTCATACTGCGCGAAGCATTCGGCTTCGTGGCCCTCCCTGCCACCACACTTAACCATCCCACCGTCACCACTTCCGGCTCCAAAGAGGGCGCTATATAGCATCGTCCTCTTCGCAGAATCCGTCAGATCAGGCACGAGGACAGGATAAGGAACCTGCAACTGATCGCTTAGCATCAGTTCCGTTGTCTCGCCCCACTTCGGCAGTGGTTCGCTCAGTTCACTACCAAAAAGCCTCTCCGTCAACTTGGCTTTCCACGCCATGTAGCATTCAACGCAGAGCCCTGGAACGAAGGCCTTGGAGTCAGACTGAAGACCTGTGAGGTTGGCAGGTGGCGAAACCGGATCGTTACCCAACTCCCAGTTGGTGAGCCACACACCCAGTTCCGCATCGCCAATCGGCTGCTGAACACCGCCATTCGTTGCCACCGCCGCTGTCCGCGTCGACACCGTGCCGTTCGCAGCATAGCCATACCGGACCACCAGTTTGCGGGCGAGTCCGCCGTTGACCACGCCTGCCTTCTCGTCGTACTGAAAAACAGATACGCGCCCGCGTTCGTCGTAACTGATGTCCGCCTGACCGCTATTGCCTGCTATCGCTGTTGCACGATTCGCGGCGTCACGGCTGAGCGTCCGCATCGACCAACCCGACACGGCATCCCGCGTCGTTGCGATGTTGCCCCTTGCATCGTACGTGTAGGTCCAGTCTTCAATCTTCGAGCCATTCTGGGTGATCGTGGCCGACAGAAGACGCCCCGCATTGTCGTAGCGTGCGCCGACCGTCAGTTGGCTCCCCGTCCCGATCGCCTGCAGTCCCTGTTCGCCTGTCAGGTCAGTCGTTTGCCGCTCCGCGTAGCCCGTGACGTTGCCGCTCGAGTCATAAACGAACGCGCGGATTTTGCCCGGTGTAGCGACCAGATTCGGACGCAGCGAACTGGCATCGTTGTACTCAATCGTTATTACCGTCTTCTTCCCGGCGACCGTTGCAATCGCCTTCGTTGGCCGATTGGCGCTGTCCCACGTGTACTGCGTATCGCCTTCAGGAGTCGTTCTCTGCGTCAGATTCCCTGCGATATCCCACTTGCGCGATATCGTTCCAGCTGGCGTAACGATTGAACCAGGACGCCAGGCGTCCGGGAAACTGAAACTGTACGTGCTCGTGCCGTACATGTCGCTGAGTGTTGTCTTGCCGGAACCATAGTTAAGCGATGTATTACGCGTCGTGTCGGGATGGCTGACCGATATCACGCGTGCATTGGCATCGTAGGTCCACGTCGCTATCCTCGATCCGGATTCGTCCTTTACGCCTGTCAACGCGTTGGGGAAACGGGCATCGTCGTACAAATATTGACGAATGGAGCCGTCTGGGTGAGTTACCGAAGCAAGATTACCTTTTACGTCGTACGCATACTGCGTGACCTTGCCCAAGGGATCTACCATGCCAACGATGCGATCGCGATCGTCATACTGAAGATTGATCTTGAATCCGTTCGGTCCTATCTGATCGACCGGCCACTGGTTGATCTGCACCATCCGCTGTCTGTAGTCAAACCCAAACTTGCGGAGCATCCCCGTACGGGTTGTTTCGGAATAGAGATTGCCGTTGCCCGAGTAAACTTCGGTCGTACCGAGTAGTTCGTCTATCAGGCGGTAATCTCCATTGCCAGCTTTCGTCAAGGAGAGCCCACGATTTCCCAACGTGGCCCACACCTTGCCGTTCCACTTGAACATCAGCGGTTGCTGGTTACCCCGATAAGCAACGATTTGCGGCGTGCTCGCATTAACCGCCGTCAGATCAATCCTGCGCTGCCAGTTGTTGACCCAGTTGCGGCCCATCGCTGTCTGCGAGGTGTCATAAAGCCTCGAAAGATACGTGCGCCCAAAGACGAGTGGGAGCGCATCGCCGCTCGCAAAATCAGTCTCGGAAAGTGTGACGATGCCCTCTGCCGGCAATACCGGGTCCGCCACCGGGCACGAACCTTCTGGAGAAGGGGGGACCGGTGCGCCACCGCAATAGTCCTTTATCCAGTCCGAAGCATTAGGACAGTTGTAGTAATTCATGCTGCTGTACGGATCGTCTGCGCCCCTCGACATAGGTGTCGTGCCGGCCACCTGGATAGCGCAGGTCGGGGTCCCGGGCGTCCCGAGCGACTTCTGATATGCCTGCATGCATTCCATGTAATCAGCCGCGTTGGCGCCAAACGCGACTATAAGCAGCATGAATGCGGCCAGCAGGCGAGCCGCTATGCCCGCCGCCTCCTCGGCAAATCTATTAGTTTTCATAGTCATCCTTATTGGTTTTACTTGGTTTAATCACAAGCACCCGATAAGGAGCATTCCATCCCAACTATCCAACAATTCCTAAATTTACAATTTCCAGATTTCCCGTACACGCTTCTTTCAGACTTCCTACGCCATCTGTGTGGAATTGCGCAAGAGCCCGTCAGCCATCAACGCATCGCAGTAAGAAAACCAGAACGTCAGACGTGACCCGGCTGCACGCTGTCCCGTTGGGCGCGAGATATACCGGCATGAAGATTGATGGAGACCGAGGGTCCGATCTGAAACAGCTGGAAGGAAAAAGACCAGATGCGTTTGCAACCGCCCCAAAGAGGGACAGGAAGCGCTGAGCACCGCATCAAGTGCCCAGCGCGACAAACTGTTAGGACTTCTGCGCTGGCAAATTAAACGCACCCCGATCATAAGCCTCGCAATACGCCTTCCAATCAGCCCCTACCCGCGCCTCGCATTGCGTCGCAAGATCGATCAACGGCAATTGCCAATCCTTGCGATTGCCGAACGCGATCAGCTCGTCCGCAATCGACGACTTCTGCCGGCCGCCGCTGCGCAGTTGCCCCCACGCGCTCAATTCGGCCATGCTGTTGATCACGGCTTCGAGCCGCGGCAGCTTGCCGTCCCAGTCGCTCAACGCCACACGGTCTTCCGATGGCTGCAGGCTACGCAGCACATACGAGCGCTGATTGAATTCGATTGCGTGCAGGAACGCCTGCGAAACCGCCTGATTGCGCCGCTGAACTTCGACCACCCTCTGCGCCTCGTTCTGCCACTTCGGCTGCGGCGTACGGACATGCGGCGCCACCGAAGAAGGCAACGCCTCTTTCAGATCAAGCAGATAGTTACCGTCCGGTGACCCCTTGCCTTCGACGAGGATTGCGTAGCGGTCCACACCCAGGCTGCCGGTGCCGGCAATCCGCCGCGCCACGTCGATGACGCGATAGAAGTCCGGATTGGGTTGACTGGCGGCGAACTGATGCAAGAACTCGGTGACTGCGGCGCGCGCCTTGTCGCTGACCGGCAGCGCTTTCTTGCCGTCCACTTTCAGCACGCGGGTCTTGCCCTTGAGCGTGGTGCGTCGATCGAGATACTCGGCGCGCGTGCGGCTCGCCAGTTCGTCGAACAGATCACGCACCATGCCGGTCGACGTCTCCGCTTCGATCCAGCGCGATTTGCCATAGGCAAGCGCCGCGCTATAAGCATCGACCGCGGTATGGCAGAGCGCGAGTGCCTCCGCGCGGCTCAGCTTGAGGTCGCTCGCGCCGACCAGCACGCTCGTGAGAAGGCGCACCAGTTCGTAAAGACTCGGAGCCAGGCAGGCTTCGTCGAAATCGTTGTTGTCGAAATAGATGAGATGATTGTCGCCCCGGTAGCTGCCGAAATTTTCCACATGCATATCGCCGCAAATCCACACCGGCGGCGCATCGTCGAGCACCTTGTCGCGCGGCAGACCTGCGTAGAACAGATGACAGGTGCCACGCAGAAACACGAACGGCGAGCTGCGCATGAGTTTGTATTTCATCGCGAGCCGTTCAGGATCGCGGCCGACATTGAAGCTGGCGATGGTCTGTGCAATATCGGACACGTGTTTCTCCTTCATTCGGTTCAATGCGGACGCAATGCGGGTTCAGTGCAGGTTCAATACGGATTCAATGCGAACGAATGGAATCCGCGAGCGCATGGATATTGAGCGGCTTCACGCGAATCACGCCGCCGCGCGGACTATCAATATCGGCGACCAGCATGAACGACAGCGACACGATCAGCGGAACGATCAGTAACAATCCGGCTCCCGCTTTCAAACCGCGCGCGCCGTAGCCGACCAGCACGTTGGCGCACATCCCGATCAGCACCATCAGCGCCCATGCCGCGAAGGGGATGCGATTCCACCACGCCGCCTGAGTGTAACCCTGCGTATTGAGCACGTCGTTCATTCCTGAAACAGCGAGCGCGGCCACCGGCGTAGGCTGCGCGGCAACGGCATTCTTCACTGCAGACCACATTTCGTTCTGCAGCCGCGATGTCTCGACGTTGACCTCGGCGAGCTCGTCGGCGTCGCGCGTCGTATAGAACAGCACGCGTTGATCCAGATAGGTTTTCAGCAAGCCGCGTACGGTCGCGGCATCAGCGGCGGGCAACAGATCGGCGCGGACGTATTCAGTGCCAATCGCATTCGCCTCTTCTTCCTCGTAGTTCTTGCGCTGATCGTAGCGGCCTACCGCCATCGAAAAAGTGAAGCCGATGATCAGTGCGAGCAGCGTCAGCGTGGCGGCTTGAATCACGCTGAAGTCGTCACGAGCATCCTCGTCGATCTTTCTGAAACGCCGCAGCAGCGACGCGCCGATGCGCGCCGATAGCCACATCACAACAAAGCAGATGATGAAGACGAGTCCCGGATAGTCGAGGAGGTTTTGCATGGGCGAGCGTTTTTTATCAGGTTTTTTGTTAGCGGGAACGCTTGGGACGGCGGTTAAACGTGCACGGCCACTGCATCATAAGAGAGACAGCGTAGATCGGGAAGCATGCGGGTGACAGGTGAACAGGCGCGCGACCTGTGGCAGGCCGGCCGTCAGGAGCCTGTCATCAGATAGTAACGTCCGTTCGCACTGACGTTGAAGCCGAAACCGCATGCCGTCGGCGAGCCATGCGTCTGTACGTCGAGCGTCTCCGGTGCGGAGAGCTTGAACTCGATCAGGCATTTGTCCGCCGGTTTGTCCGCTGGTTTGTCATAAGGCGCGAGGTTGGTGATCCTGGCCGTGGCGTCGAGCGGCGCATCGCCGCCGTCATCGGTCATCGGCACGCGCGCCACGCCGTCGTAAAAACGCACGTAGGCCGACAGGTTGCCCATGTTCGCGCTCGGCTGACCATCGGCGCCAACGGTCGGATACACGAAGTCGCCTTCGATCCGGTAGACGCCGTGGCGCCCTTTCACCGGCTTCACTTCGATACTGTTCCAGGCGCCGAAGAACATATAGCTGACAAAGCGCGCACCGTTCGGCGGCACACCCGCCACCACCGCCTTGCCGGCAATCGCTTCGAGACGCTGACGCGCGGCCGCCACGGCGCGGCCGAGCAGCGCGTCGTTGGGATAGTCGTTACCACGGCTCACCGCCGTCCGGTAGTACGCGCGCGCATCCGGCCACGCGCCCAGCTTTACCTGCACGTCGCCCTGATGGACCAGTGCCATCGCCACGCGGGCTCGCGCCGAACTGGTTGCTTTCGGCGAGTTCTGCTCGTCCGCCTGCATGGCGGTGGCCTCGGCGAGCTCGGCCTCCATCGCGACCAGCGTTTGCGCTTCCTTGATGCGCCCGGCTTCCAGCGCGGCGACGCCCAATGCCGCGCACGACGCGTTCGTGCGGCACGGCACGTCTTTGCCCGCCAGCAGGTTGCGGCGATAGAGATCGGCACGCGAATCGGCAGCGTCGGTTTGCGCCGCGACGAGCGCGGGCATGAGCGCCGCAATCGCAGTAGAGACGACAACGGCAGCAGCAGTGACGGCGGTTTTGACGTTCATGAGAAAGAGAGGACGGTGGCAATGACGCGTTTCGAAGACGCGCTTCAAGTAGCCGTATGCGCCGCACGTTTGACGTGAGTTGCCACGGACGTTGGCCGTGATGCTGACAGAAAATCCGCGATCGCGCGAACCCTTGCAGGCCGCCAAAGCGAGCGGTCGATCGTGCGATCCAGCCGCAACGCCCGGCACGCGGTGCTTCGTGACTGTCGAGCAGGTACCGGGGCTTGCATGAAACGCATTCGACAGGTCATGCGGCACGCATTAAACCGCTTGTCATGCACGAGCCGCGCGGTGATTTTGCACATCGGCAAGCGTTCGTTTGAAACGGTCCATGCATGCCAGCACAGCAAGACGAAAAGCGATGCACCTCTACCTGATCGTCTGCTCCTCGGCCTGCAGCCCGAACTTCTTACGATACGCGCCCGGGCTCGTCAACGCGATACGCCGGAAGTGCCGTCGCAGCGATTCTTCGGAACCGAAGCCCGCCAGCGCCGCCACGCGCGCCATCGGCAACGGCGTCGCTGCTTCAAGCAGTTCCCGCGCGATTGCCACGCGTTCGCGCACCAGCCATTCGTAGGGCGCCATGCCGGTGGCGTCGTGAAACTGCCGCTGCAGCGTACGCGGACTCATCGCCGCCCGTTCGGCCAACGAGCGCAAGGTGTGCGGCAACGCGGGGTGGCGGCGCACCCAGTCCATCAGTTTCGCCAGACGCCCGCCTTCGTCTTGCGGCATCGGCCGCGGCACGAACTGCGCCTGGCCGCCCTCGCGATGTGGCGGCACCACGAGCCGCTGCGCGACCCGGTTGGCTACCGCGCTGCCGTGATCGCGCCGCACCAGATGCAACAGCATGTCGAGCCCTGCCGCCGATCCCGCCGAGGTGATGATCTGTCCTTCGTCGACATAGAGCGCATCCGGTTGCACATGCACTTGCGGATAACGCTGCTGCAATGTGTCGGCGTAGCGCCAGTGCGTCGTGACGGTCTTGCCGTCGAGCACCCCCGCGGCGGCCAGCACGAACACGCCGGAGCAGATCGAACAGAGTCGCGTGCCGCGCTGGTAGGCGGCGCGAATCTTTTTCAGCAGCGGCTCGGGCGGCAATTCGCCGGCATCGCGCCAGCCAGGGATGACGATCGTGTCAGCCCGATCCAGCAGCTTGAGCGTATACGGCGCGGCGACGGTGATGCCGCCGGCTGCGCGAATCGGACCGGGTTCGCTCGCGCATACGGCGAAGCGATACCAGTCCACGCCGAGCTCGGGACGTTCGAGCGCGAACAGTTCGGTGACGCAGCCGAATTCAAACGTACAGAGCCGGTCGTAAGCCAGCGCAACGACAAGATGATTGTGCATGGCGTGATGTTACCGAATATTGACGATTACGCCACTTATCGGACACGTGCCGAGTCGCGACAATGAAAGCTACAGCATCGCTTCGCCACCCAATCACACGCACTGTCCGACCCGGAGACTCGCCATGCCGACCCTAAACACCCGCAACCCCACCAACGCCGTCACCGCCATCCCCGCTGCCGATAGCGCCGCCGCCCTCGCCCACTTCCAGGCGTCGCTGCAATTCGAAACCGATTGCGCCGACGTTAGCGCAGCGCTCGCGAGCGGCACGCCCGGCTTCGTGCTGCTCGACGTGCGCAGCCCGGCGCTGTTCGAGCAGGGTCACGTGCCGGGCGCGCTGAACCTCCCGCACGGCAAGATCGTGGCGTCAAAGCTCGCGCAGTACCCGCAGGACACGCTGTTCGTCACCTACTGCGCGGGCCCGCACTGCAACGGCGCCGCACGCGGCGCACTGCGTCTCGCGCAATTGGGACGGCCCGTCAAATTGATGATGGGCGGCGTCACGGGCTGGCTCGACGAGGGGTTCACCCTGGCATAAACCACGGCCAGTCGCGCGATGCTCGCCCCCACGGTGAACATATTGAAAATCAACTCAATAAACGCCACCAACTGTCGATAACAAGTTCAGCCGCTTCCCTTTTGCGGTTGGACTTAACATGCAGAGCTCATACAATTTTTGGCTGGTCGCCATCTCGTTCGCCGTCGCGGTGCTGGCGTCTTACACCGCGCTCGATTTGACCGGCCGCATCTTCCTGCTGGCGTCGGCACGTCTGCGGCACGCGTGGCGCCTGGGCGGCGCCACGGCGCTCGGTGTCGGGATCTGGTCGATGCACTTCGTCGCGATGCTCGCCTTCTCGTTGCCGATTCCGCTCGGCTACGACTTCGCGACGACCGCTTGTTCGCTCGGGCTCGGGATCGGCGCGTCGTATCTGGCACTGGTCGCGACAACCCATGCACGGCTTACGCCGGCCCGGCTGGTGGCCGGCGGCGTGCTGATGGGCTTCGGCATTGCCGGCATGCATTACACCGGCATGGCTGCGATGCAAATGGACCCGGCCATCCACTATCACCCGGCCTGGTTCGCCGGCTCGCTCACGATCGCGATTGGCGCGTCGACCGCCGCGCTGTGGATGGCGCGTGCGCTCAGCAACGATGACGAACGCCATGTGGTGCGCAAGCGTTTCGGCGCGGCGCTGGTGATGGGTATCGCGATCAGCGGCATGCATTACGCCGGTATGGCGGCCGCCGAGTTTCCGCTCGGCGCCGTGTGCGGTGCGGCCAAGGGCGTGAACGCCGAGTGGCTCGCCACCTCGGTGATCCTGTTTACGTTTGCCATTCTGATCGTCACGCTGTTGCTGTCGCGGTTCGATGCGCGCACCAGCTTTCTGACCGGCGCGGTGTCGAACCTGAACGGTCAGATCGTGCGGCTCGCCACACTCGACACGCTGACGGGCCTGCCCAACCGCAGCACGCTGACCGAACGCATCGAACGCGCGATCCACAACGCACGCCGGCAACGCTCGCTGTTCGCCGTCCTGTTCATGGATCTCGACGGCTTCAAGACCATCAACGATTCGCTCGGCCACTCGGTCGGCGACGAAGTGCTGTCCGCGTTCGCCCAGCGCCTCCTGCTGTGCGTGCGGGCGAGCGACACCGTCGCGCGTCTCGGCGGCGACGAATTCGTCGTGCTGTCGGAGAATCTGGCTTCACGCGAAGACGCCGGCGCGATGGCCGAAGACGTGCTCGAGCGGATGCGCCAGGGCGTATGGACCGATTCGCAACCGCTGCAGGTGATGCCGAGCATCGGCATCGCGCTCTATCCCTACGATGGCGATACCGTCGACACGCTGCTAAAACATGCCGATGCGGCCATGTATGAAGCCAAGCGCGCGGGCCGCAGCACCTATCGCTTCTTCGAACAAAGCATGAATGAAGCCGCGACGCGCACGCTGCACATTCAAAGTGCGCTGCACGAAGCGCTCACCGCCGGCCATTTCTCGCTGCACTTCCAGCCCAAGTTCCGCGGCCACGGCGACTCGCTGGCGGGTGCCGAAGCGCTGATCCGCTTGAATCATCCGCTGCTCGGCTCGCTGGCGCCGCTCGAGTTCATTCCGATTGCCGAACGCTCGGGCCAGATCGTCGAGATCGGCTACTGGGTCCTGCGCGAAACCTGCAAGCAGATTCGCCGCTGGATCGAGCAGGGCCTGCCGTCGATGAAAGTCGCGATCAATCTGTCGCCGCGCCAATTGTCGCAACCGAACCTTGTCGCGACGATGCTCAAGATCGTGACCGACGAAGGCGTGCAATGCGAGCAGATCATGTTCGAAATCACCGAAGCCGTCGCGATGCAGGACGCCCCGCGAACCATCGAAATGATTCGCGCGTTCCACGCCAGCGGTTTTGAAATCGCCATCGACGATTTCGGCACCGGCTATTCCAGCCTTGCCTACCTGCAACGCTTTCGCGTCAAGCAATTGAAGATCGACCGCTTCTTCACCAACGGGCTCGACGAGCACGGACCGGAAGGCAGCGCGATCGTTTCGGCGATCATCGCGCTCGCGCACTCGCTGGACATGGACGTGGTGGCGGAAGGCGTCGAAACCGAATCGCAACGCGACATGCTCAAGTCGATGATGTGCGACGAGATGCAAGGCTTCCTGCTAGGCCAGCCGCTCACCGCCGACGACTTCGGCGCGATGCTCCGCGGAAGAATGGTGGCCGCATGAGCATCCGGATCAGTTTGAAACGTGTGTATGTATCTATGCGACCCAGTGCATCCAATGATGGCCCGCCCCGCTGCGTGGCCTCGTTTACCGATAAGCAGGAACAGGCAGATTGGCTGCTGGAGACTTCATGAAGATTGATGTAGCAACGTTCCAAACGGTGTGGCTGATCACGTTTCTGTGCAGCGCCCTGATCACGACAGCACTCTCGCGCATGTTTGCGCAGGTCGCCGCCTTCCGTTTCTGGGCCGCCGGCTTTTACCTGCTTGCAACCGCCACGGCATGCTTCACGTTGCATAAGATCTGGCCCAACGATCTGCTGTTTGTGGCCACCGCGACCCTGGCGTTGCAAAGCCGCATGCTGATCTGGTCGGGTACGCGCGATCTGTTCGGTGCATCGACGCGGTGGCGCGCCGGCCTCGTCGTCACTGCCGTGTTCTGCCTGCTGTATGGGAGCGCGCTGGCATGGCACGCTCCGTTGGCGGTGCGGGCCGGCTTGCTGGCGCTGTTTTTCGCGCCGTGCCGCGCGGCGACGCTGTATGAGGTGTACCGCCGGCGCCGTCCGCAACTCGGACCGGCACGGATGCTGGTGGCGGTGGGGAGTGGTATCGCGACACTCAACGCCATCGTGCCGCTCGTGCTCGTGCTGCTCGACCGCGCCAACACGACGCTGCTGTACGGTAATCCTCGCACCACTTCGGCGGTTTACGCCGTGGTGTTTGCCGGTGACCTGCTGCTGACCATCGGCCTGATCGTGCTGGCCTTGCACCATCTGATCGTCGAACGCGACATGCTCGCCACACTCGACCGCGGCGCGCTGGAGCGTCTCGCCGAAGCGCGGGAAATGCGCGCAGTGAGCGAATCGCGGGCGCCGCGCAGCGATACGCTCGGCCACGACCCGGCCGCGCCATGCCAGTCGCTGCCGGGGGCCGGTTTGAGACAGAACGCGGCCGGTTAGCCGGCCCTGCGCGCCTCGTGTGCGGGATCGGCCACCGACACGAGAATCGGCGTCGCCGCCTGAGCGGTGTCACGCTTGGTGAGCTTGCCGTCCACCGAGGCGCCGCAATCCATCCGCAACTGCTGGTAGTAGATGTTGCCGGTCACATGCGCGTTGCTCTGCAACTCGACGAAGTGATCGGCGATCACGTCGCCGACAATCCGGCCGTTGACCACCACGTCATAGCCATGCACGTTGCCTTCGATCGAGCCGCGGTCGCTCAATACCAGCAGCGTCTGGGTGCCCGGCTCGCCGCTGACGTTGCCCTTCACGTGGCCGTCCATGCGCAGGCCGTCGCTGAACAGAAGGTCGCCGGTGATCCGCACGTCGTGTGCGATGAGGGTGGCGAGCTTGGTCTGCTGGATGCCCGTGTGTTTTTTCTTGCTAAACATAAGTATCTCTTGGAAATGAAAACGTTCGTCGCGTGATGCTATCGAGGCGCCTTCGCCTTGCTCTGGCCACGCAGAAACTGCAATTCGGTGTTCAAGCGCGCGACGTCGGTGGCGGCGCTATCGGCGGTTTTCTGCACCGCGGCGCGCGCCGCCGATTCCTGCGCCAGCGCAAGCCGTGTACGGGCGAGTTCAGCCTGATCGGCGGTTTCATCGATCGGCGCCGCGCTGCATTGATCAACCGGTGCGCCGGCGCGCTGCGCATGCCAGGCCACCACAGCCGCCGAGCCGACCGCCGCGCCGAGCGCGCACACCAGCACCCACCTCGTCACGCGAAGGACAAGCGGCCGCGCGGGCTGCAAGGTATAGGCGCGGTGCGCCAGACTGCCCGCATCGCGGGAAAACCGTCGTTCAGCCATGGGGCGTGGGCGCGAATAGCGCGAGGTAGGCAGCCGGATCGACCGGCGCGCCGTTGACCAGCACTTCGAAATGCAGATGCGGGCCGGTGGAGCGGCCGGTCGAGCCCACATCGGCGACATACTGACGCGGCAGCACCAGATCCCCGACATGCACAACGATGCGCGACGCGTGGCCGTAGCGGGTCACGAGTCCGTTGCCGTGATCGATTTCCACCGCGTTGCCATAGCCCGACTTCTCGCCGGCGAAGATCACCCGGCCGCCCGCCGCCGCAAGAATCGGCGTACCGGTTTTGGCGACCAGGTCGATGCCCGGATGAAAACTCAAATGCTGTGTGAACGGATCGGTGCGGTTGCCGAACGGCGAGCCAAAACGCGCGCCGTCGACGGGCACGCGGCCGGGAAAGGCGGCGTACGCAATCGCGTGGTCGGCGGTTTGTTCCTCGAGCGCGGACAGCGTCGCGGCGATGCAATCCAGTTGTTGCTGGGTGCGCGCGGCATCGGCATGACCGGCGGGGGGCGGCATGACATCCGTACAGCGGCGCGGCGGTAAGGAAGGGCCGCCCTCGCCTTCGCTGTCGGTGGCGGACGTGTCGGGTTCCGAGGCGGCGCCCGGCGTGGCTGGGATAACCGGTGCGCGCGGCGCCGGCCGCGGTGTATTCAGCCGTGCTTCGAAATCGCGCAATGCGCCGACCTGCATTGTCAGGCGCGCGATGCGCGGTTCGATCTGCGCCACGGACGCGTTCAGCTTACCGAGTTGATCGATCGCATAGTCGTGCTCGACACGGTTCGCGGCCTGATCGCCGGCGTCGCCGTGGGCCGCCCAATGCATACCGATCGCAATGCCCGCGGCAAGCGCCAGCGCTGCGGCGCCGAACGCCGTGGCAACCGCGATGGTCAGCGCGGTACGGCGCGTGACGAAGCTGACCGAGCCGCTGGACAGTTGACTGCCGGCGCGAAACACGGAGGACATCAGCGGCGCCCGGCGCGTGCCATGCGACACGGGCAAGGCCATGCACGGGCGGCACAACACAAGGTCGGCAGGTTCGGCGTGTTGAACGCACCCAGCGTGCTGGGCATGCTGAAGAAGAACAGGAGATCGGCGGACAAGACTAACTGCATGCGGCATCAACCGGACACAAAGCCGGTGGCGATAATGAACAAAGGGCGCCGATTATCGCCTGGCATCACGAACCATCATCTCAAATACAAATGGTGGCGCCGTGTGCCGTGTGCCGTGTGCCGTGTGCCGTGTGCCGTGTGCCGTGTGCCGGACGCCGGACGTCGTCTACCTGATGCGGTTCCAAACGCGGCGCGCTTGCCGTGCGCGTCATGCCTCGATGCGCACGGCAAGCGAATCCGCGCTCACGCCGACCATGCCGCCGCGTGTGGCTCCATCCGATCAAACCCTTTCCAGTTCCCTGAGCCGGGCGGCCAGCGCATCGCCGGCACGCGTCATCGGCATGCGCAACTCGTTGCGTATCAGCCCTTGCGCAGCCAACAACGCCTTCACGGGCGCCGGATTCGGTTCGGCGAACAGCGCCTGGATCAGCGGCGCGAGCTCATGAAAAATGCGCCGTCCTTCATCGAACTGGCCCGTCGACAGCGCCCGATACAGCGCGACGAACCGTTCCGGCCGCAGATGCGCCGAGGCCACGATCGCGCCGCTGCCGCCCAGACACAAGGTGTTGAAAATATTGATGTCTTCGCCGGTCAGCACCTGCAAGCGACCGTCGCGAATCAGCGCGAGCGTGGTGTCGAGCGACCCGGCGCAATCCTTCACCGCCTGAATCCGCGGATGCGCGGCCAACGTCAGGAGCGTATCGAGTTCGAGCCGCACACCGGTTCGATAGGGAATGTCGTACAGCACGACGGGCTTGTCGCTCGCATCGGCAAGCGTCATGAAATGCCCGACGATGCCCGCTTGCGACGGCCGGATGTAGTACGGCGCGGCCATCAGCACACCGGCGATCGGCAGTGCGTTCAGTTGCGCGATGCGCGCCGCCATGCTCGCCGTGTGATTGCCCGACACGCCGACCAGCACCGGCAGCGCGGGTACGTCTGCGTGGCGGGCGGCGGCTTGCGCTTCGTCGAGAATCGTCGCCAGCACGGCGTCCTGTTCGGCGTCGTCGAGCGCGGACGGCTCGCCGGTCGTGCCGAGCGCAACCAACCCGGCAATGCCCGCGTCGGCGGAGCGGCGTACCAGCGCACGCAGCGCGGCGTGATCCACCTCGCCATCGGCGAACGGCGTGATGAGCGGAACCCAGATACCCGAAAAAATAGACATGTCTTTACCTCGATGACGACCGTATCGATTCCGATCAGTAGTGCGAGGGAGGAAAAACAGGGAATGCCGCAGAGGGCGTTGACCGGCTGTTCCGTCGCAACATCTGACGGAACAGCGTGCTCCGGTCAGATGAGCGGCTGTTTTTTGGCTTTGGCGCTAACACTCGCGAGGTTCGCGCGTGCGGCCACGACGCTCGCAAAAGCGAGACGTGCAGTGGTTGACGGGCGGAGTCGGAGCGTTTGGCCGGAATGCATGACACGCAGTGTAACCGCGTCCGGCCCAGGTTTGCAAAGCGGGTTGGCAAAGCGGGTTAGCCAAACGGGTTGGCCAAACTCGCAAAATTGCTTGACTTCTGCGGCAGGAAAACTAATATACGCACCGCGTACATATCCGGTACGCAACCCATTCCCGACAGGTGCCCGAATGAGCGTCCCGCAACAAGCCTTCCTACGCGATGCGATGCGTCGCCTGAACATGACCCGCGAAACGTTCGCGAGCCGTATCGGCGTATCGCGCCGTGCGCTCGACACATGGCTGCTGCCGGACGATTCGCAGGAATCGCGGGCCATGCCGGAGATCGTCGAGCGTTTCGTGTCGGAAATCGTGGTGCACGGCGAACCGGGCGAAAAGTATACGCAAAGCGTAGACTCGCAGTCGCTTGCCAGCCAGATGCTATTTGAAGGCAAGCCACAGTTGCTGTCGGTCGATCAGTTCTCGCGTGACTCGGTCGAGGCGCTGTTTCGCGTGGCCGACATCATGCAGCCGATCGCGCGGCGCCGGAAAATCTCCCGCGTGCTCGAAGGCGCGGTGCTCGGCAACCTGTTTTTCGAGGCCAGCACGCGGACTCGCGTGAGCTTCGGCGCGGCATTCTGCCGGCTCGGCGGCTCGGTGTGCGACACCACCGGCTTCACGTTTTCGTCGATGGCCAAGGGCGAGTCGATCTACGACACCAGCCGCGTGATGAGCGGCTATGTGGATGCACTGGTGATCCGTCATCCGGAACAAGGCTCGGTGGCCGAATTCGCACGCGCCACCAACGTGCCGGTGATCAACGGCGGCGACGGCCCGGGCGAGCATCCGAGCCAGGCGCTGCTCGACCTGTACACGATCCAGCGCGAGTTCTCGCGGCTGGGCAAGATCGTCGACGGTGCGCATATCGCGCTGGTCGGCGACCTGAAATATGGCCGCACGGTGCATTCGCTGGTCAAGCTGCTGGCGCTGTATCGCGGCATCAAGTTCACGCTGATCTCGCCGCCCATGCTCGAAATGCCGAGCTACATCATCGAGCAGATTTCGCGCAACGACCACGTGATCGAACAGACCCACGATCTGACCGCCGGGCTGCGCGGCGCGGATGTGGTGTACGCCACGCGCATCCAGAAAGAGCGCTTCACCGACGAGTCGTTCGAAGGCTACACACCGGATTTCCAGATCAATCAGGCGCTGATGGACAGCGTGTGCGGCGCCGATACGCTGATCATGCACCCGTTGCCGCGCGACAGCCGGCCGGGCGCGAACGATCTGAGCGTCGATCTGAATCACGATCCGCGTCTCGCGATTTTCCGGCAAACCGATAACGGCATCCCGGTGCGGATGGCGATTTTCGCGGTGCTGCTAGGGGTGGAAAAGCTGGTCCAGCATTCGATGCGTGATGCCGCGTGGCGCCCGCCTGCTTATCTCGGCCCGGACGATGCGGTGTTTCACGGCATCGACTGATCAGGATTCGACGATCATTAAAAGACGGCCTTGCGGCTCACCCGCAAGGCCGTTTTGGTATGCGCAACACAGAACTTCAGTCCACACCCGATTAAATCCAGACTAGACTGAGTTCGTATGCCCCCTCTTCAACCGCAACATCAACAGTGTCAGTCGCCGTTAAAAAGCAGTATTGCAGTGCGTCACGAATCGATCTGATTCCGGATTCACCAACATACCAACTGGACGACTCATCATGGCCGACACGAGTTATATGGCGCGCAAGTCCGTCGCGGATATTGTCGCAAGCGCTGAGGGCGGCGAACGCCATCTGTCAAAGTCGCTGGGCGCGCTCAGCATTACGGCGATGGGTATCGGCGCGATCATTGGCGCCGGCATCTTTGTTCTGACGGGCACGGCCGCCGCCCAATTTGCGGGGCCGGGCATCATTCTTTCGTTTGTCCTCGGCGGGATTGCCTGCGCCTTTGTCGGACTTTGCTACTCTGAACTGGCTGCCATGCTGCCGGTCTGCGGCAGCAGTTATACCTACACCTATGCCACGCTCGGCGAATTATTCGCGTGGATCATCGGCTGGGATTTGATCCTCGAGTATGCGATGGGTGCGGCGACCGTTGCGGTCGGCTGGTCGGGCTACATCGTGAGCCTGTTGCGCAACGTCGGGATCAGCATTCCGCCCACCCTGGCGGCTGCGCCCGGCACCACGGTGACGCTCGCCGATGGCAGCACAGTGGCCGGTGTCGTCAATTTGCCGGCGGTCTTCATTATCGCCGTGCTGACCACCATGCTCGTGCTCGGCACCAAGGAGTCGGCGCGGCTCAATAACATCATGGTGGCGATCAAGCTGACCGTGGTGGTGGCGTTCATCGCGATCGGCGCCTTCTTTATCCATCCCGCTAACTGGCATCCGTTCATCCCGCAGAATACCGGCCAATTCGGCAATTTCGGCGCGAGCGGCATTCTGCGCGGATCGGCCGTCGTGTTCTTCGCTTTCATTGGCTTCGATGCGGTATCCACCGCGGCCCAGGAGGCACGCAAGCCGCAAATCGACATGCCGATCGGTATTCTTGGCTCGCTGGTGATCTGCACGGTGCTCTACATTGCGGTCGCGGGCGTGCTGACCGGGCTCGTGCCGTATGCCGAGCTCAACGTCCCGGACCCGATCGCGAAAGGCGTCGATGTGATCGGCGTCACCTGGTTTTCCGTGCTCATCAAGATCGGCGCGCTGACCGGCTTGACGACCGTGATACTCGTGCTGCTGTATGGCCAGAGCCGTATCTTCTTCACGATGTCGCAGGATGGCCTGCTGCCGCACCTGTTCGCACGCGTCCACCCGCGTCTGCAAACGCCCCATCTGAGCCAGATGATGATTGGCGCCATCGTCGCGGTTGTGGCGGCGTTCACGCCGATCAACGTGTTAGGCGAGATGGTCAGCATTGGCACCCTGTTCGCATTCGTGCTCGTCTGCGGCGCTGTGATCTATCTACGCCGCAGCGACGCGGACGCCTCCCGGCCGTTCCGCGCGCCGGGCGTGCCGGTGATCCCGATCCTCGGGATTCTGTTTTGCCTGCTGCTGATGGTCGGGCTGCCGCTCATCACGTGGCTACGGCTCTTCGTCTGGCTGGTGATCGGGCTCGTCATCTACGGGCTCTACGGTCGCAATCATTCGCGACTTCGCCATCCGGAGCGCGCGCCCGACTTATAGCGCAGCGCGTCGTGCTCAACCCCACGCCTCGCGGGACTTGCCTTCCACGACCGTGCATTGCAGACCCGACATACGGCCGGCCGCGTCGATTGCCGTCTCCAGTTCAGCAAACGGATACGACTTCAACTCGACGGCCTCGAGAGGAATCTGCCCCGACGCCACCATCGAAACCAGCGCGAGATAGTCAGCGCGCGTGTACATGAAGTGGCCGATCAATTCCCAATTGTTCAGCAACATCTCCTGGTACGTAATCGGCAAGTCCACTTGCATGCTGCCCATCAGCACGAGCCGCCCGCCGCGGCGCAGGCTGCGCAATGCGGCCAGGGTTGCGTTCGCGTCGGTGGCGTGGCCGACCATGTCGAACCCGAGGTCCACGCCGCCACCGCTTGCGGCACGAATCGCCGCTGTGTCTTGCGCGACATCGCCAGTCAATACGACCGGCACCACCCGCCCACGGCCTTGCTCGACCAACGTTTGGAGTGGCGCGAGTCGCCGGCCAAGCGCGACAACCTTGCTCGCGCCGAGCGCCAGCGCCGCGATCACAGCCGCCGAGCCGAAGTAACCGCTCGCGCCGTTGACCACCACCGTTTCGCCCGCTGACAGACGACCGCGTCGCAAACCACCGAACGGCACCGAGAATTTGCCCAGCACCGCGAGCCGGGCGGCATCGACGTCCTCCAGACCGTCCAGCGCGATCAGCGTCGAGGCCGGGAATTCGGCCATTTCGCGCAAGGTGCCATGCGGAAACTCAGCCATGAGCGCACCGCTGTCGGCGCTGATGGCGGTGAGTCCTAACAGCGCTTGCGCGGGCTCGCGCACCGTTTCGTCGGCGATCCAGTACGGATTCACGGCGACCCGCTGACCGGCGCGAAATGCCACCACGCCCTCGCCGACCGCGACGATCCGGCCAACACCATTGGTGCCGGGAGAAAACGGTCCCGGCGGGCACGCATACCCTAACTTCCCTTCCACATAGTCGCGCGTGTAACTCAACAGCGGCACCGCCTCCATCCGCACCAGCACGGCGTTCCGGCGCGGCTGCGGTTGGGTTACGTCGCGCAAGGCCAGCGGCTTGCCGGGTTCATCGAGCATCCAGGCTTTCATGTTGATGGTCCTCAGTTCGTTTCGGTGGTTGAACTATAGAAGCGCGGTACGTATTCTAGAAATCAATTACTCATATGCGACCCATCAACATGATTGATCTACGCGACATCGATTTGAATCTGCTGGTTTCGCTCGACGCGCTGCTCGCCGAGTCGAACGTCACGCGTGCGGCCGAGCGGCTGCATCTGACGCAACCGGCTGTCTCCACGCAACTCGCGCGCTTGCGGCAGATCTTCGGCGATCCGCTGCTGCTGCCCGCCGAAACCGGCCGCGGCATGACGCGCACGGCCCGGGCGCTGGAGTTGATGGCGCCACTGCATGCGGCGTTGAAGAATCTCGAAGCGGTGGTGCGTCATCAGCCTGCCTTCGATCCCCTCAGCGACACGCGCCGCTTCGTGATCGCCGCGCACGACAACGCTACCGTCGTGCTCGGCATGCGCCTGATGGAGCGCCTGCCGACTTCTGCGGGGCCGGGTGTGCGCGTGGCGTTCGTGATCGGCGATCAGCCCACCGCCGCATCGCGGCTCGAAAGCGGTGAGATCGACCTGCTGCTGGGTTCCGACCGGATGATTCCCCCGTCGATGAAGGCCCGCAAACTCTATGACGAGCACTTCGTGTTCGTGCAGCGCAAGGGCCATCCGCGCGGCACGGCCCCGCTCGACCTCGACGCCTACTGCGCGCTCGATCACGTCCTGGTGTCGACCAGCGGCGGCAGCTTTCACGGCTTCATGGACGAGCATCTCGACGAACTCGGCCGCGAGCGGCGCGTCGCGCTGTCGGTTCAGCACTTCACGCTGGTGCCGGAGTTGCTGTCGAAAACCGACTATGTTTCGACCCTGCCGTCGCGCTTCGCGGCACGCTACGTCGATCAGCTCGATATCTTTGCGCTGCCGTTCGACGCGCGCGGCTTCACGTTGTACGCGGCATGGCATCCGCGCAACCAGGCCGATCCGGCGCTCGTGTGGCTGCGGGAGACGCTGGCCGAGTTGGCGGCGCAGTAAGAAGTTGCGGCGCACCGGTCCGCCCTTCGATCAGCGGGGGGCGCATCACGCGCTAACAAAACCAATCGAGCGACAAACGCACAGTTAACCCCGCCCATCCAGAAGCCGCCAACCTCATCCTTTCGCCGCCCATCTTCGTCGATTCAGACGCCAATCCGCCGCATTACCACATTCATCTCAACGTCACATTTTGAGATTTATGATGCGAACGCTTCTCAATTACAAGCAGATTGCATAGAATGCACGTCGAAAACATTTTGTAATAAACATGGAATGCCCGGGTAAGGAACGCGTTGCGTGCCCGGTCACCAGCACTCAAGGACGGGGATAGAAATGAAGTTGCGGTCCGACGAACCGAAGCTCGGCAAAATCAGCACGACGCTGTGCAGCATGTTGGCGGCCGGCCCCGCCCTCGCACAGGGCGCGCCCGACATGGCGCCGTCCAACAAGGAAAGCCAGCTCGCGCCAATCGCTGTGCAAGGCCAGACGGACGACGGCTTCAAGACCGACCACTCGGCCTCGGTCAAATTCACCGCGCCGCTGGTCGATACGCCGAAATCCGTGACCGTGATTCCGCAGGAGTTGATCAGAAGCACGGGCGCCTCGACGCTGACCGAAGCGCTGCGCACGGTGCCGGGCATCACCTTCGGTGCCGGCGAAGGCGGCAATCCCCTCGGCGACCGGCCGTTCATTCGCGGCTACGACGCGCAGGGCAGCACCTTCGTCGACGGCATGCGCGACATCGGCGCGACCACTCGTGAAGTGTTCAATATCGAAAGCGTCGAAGTGACGAAGGGTTCGGACGGCGCCTACGGCGGCCGCGGCGGCGCGGGCGGCAGCATCAACCTGATCACCAAGACGCCGCATCTGGGCAATTCCGCCGACGGCAGCGCGGGTCTCGGCACCGACCGTTATCGCCGCTTCACCGCGGACGGCAACTGGCAAATGGCCGATCACGCCGCGTTCCGGCTGAACGTGATGAGCCACAACAACGACGTGGCCGGCCGCGACGCGGTCAACAACGAGCGCTGGGGCATCGCGCCGTCGTTCACTTACGGTCTCGGCACGCCGACCCGCGTCACGGCGAGCTACTACCATCTCACGACCGACGACCTGCCCGACGGCGGTATTCCGTACTTCTACACAACCACCAACAAGCCGGCCAACGTCGACACGATCTATCCGGCGAACGTGGACCGTCATAACTTTTACGGCTTGATCGACCGCGATTTCCGCAAGACGACTTCGGACGTCGGCACGGTGCGCATCGAACACGACATCAACAGCAACCTGACGATCCGCAACACCACGCGTTATACGAAGTCCACTCAGGACTACATCTGGACGCAGCCGGACGACAGCCAGGGCAACGTCGTCAACGGCATGGTGTGGCGCCGCGCGAATACGCGCGCCAGCGACGTCTACAGCCTCGCGAACCAGACCGAACTGTTCGGCGAGTTCAAGACCGGCTTCCTGAAGCACAGCTTCACCACCGGCCTCGAACTCTCGCGCGAATCCAGCGTGAACGACACGTACACCGTGGCTGCGGCCACCGGTGCGATCTGCAAGACCAAGGGTATCGGTGCGGCGTCCGGCTATAACTGCACGAGCCTGTGGTCGCCGAATCCGAACGATCCATGGGCCGGCTCGGTCAAGCAGGCAAACGATCCGACCCAGCAGCGCACCACCACCAAATCGCTGTATGCGTTCGATACGATCGAACTCACCAAGCGCTGGCAGGCCAACGTCGGCTTGCGCGTCGACGATTACTCGACCGATCTCCGCAACACAGTCGCCAACGGCGGCAAGAGCACGTCGCGCGACGACACGCTGTTCAACTACCAGTTCGGCCTCGTCTTCAAACCGGCTTCCAATGGCAGCGTGTATGCGTCGATCGCGACCTCGTCGACGCCGGCCGGCGCCCTGCTCGGTCAGGGCAGCGAGACGCAATCGTTGACGCCGGGCCGCGGCGGCGTCGGTGCGAACGCGGATCAACTCGCCCCGGAAAAGAATCGCAGCATCGAACTCGGCACCAAGTGGAATGTGCTGAACAACCAGCTCTCGCTGACGGGCGCGCTGTTCCAGATCGATACGACCAATGCACGCGTCACGCTGCCGAACAACGAATACGCGATGGTCGGCAACAAGCGCGTGCAAGGTTTCGAATTCGGTGTGGCCGGTAAGTTGACCAACAAGTGGCAAGTGTTCGGCGGCTACACGTACATGAAGAGCCAGTTGCGCGACAACGGCAAGACCACGTCGGATAACGGCCACCAGTTCCCGAACACGCCGAAGAACAGCATCAGCCTGTGGACCAACTACGACGTCCTGCCGAAGTTCACGATCGGCGGCGGTGCGTTCTACATGTCGCAGGTGTACGGCGACACGGCGAATCTGCGCGCAGTACCGTCGTACTGGCGCTTCGACGGCATGGCGATGTACCGGATCAACAAGAAGGTCGACCTGCAACTGAACGTGCAGAACATCTTCAACCGGACGTATTACGACCAGGCCTATCCGGCGCACTATGCGTCGATCGCGGCCGGCCGCTCCGCCTTCCTGACGCTCAATGCGCACTACTAAGCACGGCATGATGGAACAGGTGACGCTGAAGGCGCTGGCGAGCGTCTCCCATGACGAACTCGCCGCGATTCTCTCCGGGCCGCCCACCCAGGCCGCCGCATGGGTGGCGGCCGCCGCGCACAACGGCATCGTCGAAGCGCAAGCGGTGTACGGCCAGTATCTGCTCGACGGTCATGGTGTGGAACGCAATGCTGAAGAAGCGTTGACGTGGTTCAAGCATGCGGCCCGGCAGGATCATCCGATGGCGATGAACATGTTGGGCCGATGCTACGAACACGGTTGGGGAACGGCTGCGTGCGCGCCGGTGGCCGTCTACTGGTACCGGCTCGCGGCGCAGGCGGGACTCGATTGGGGCATGTATAACTATGCCTCGGCGTTGGCGCTCGGCAATGGCGCGGCGTGCGATCGCGCGCAGGCGCTGCAGTGGTTCAGGCGCGCCGCCGACATGGGTCACGTGAAGTCGATCAACTTTATCGGCAGCTTTTACGAGGACGGCTGGGCAGTCGAGGCCGACGCCAGCATCGCGCTCGACTATTACCGGCGCGCAGCGATGGGCGGCGATTTTCGCGGCCAGTTCAACTATGCACGGCTACTGGCCGGGCGTGGCGAGATCGACGCCGCGCTAGCGTGGTTGCGGCGTGTGCCACACACGGCAACGGCGGCGTTCATCGCGAAGATGCAGGCGTGGCTGGCCGCTTCGCCGATTGGTGCATTTCGTGCGCTGGCTGACCATCTGAATGCAGACATGCGGGCGCAGATAGCGGCGACAACGAGCGCGAATCCAGGCATGAAGACAAGCGCGGCTGCAGACGCGATGACGCCCCACGCTCAGGAGTCACGCGCATGATGCTGCATCTGCAAGGCGTGCTCAGCAAACAACAGGTCGCGCAATGCCGCGAAGTCCTCGACGCGGCGCCATGGATCGACGGCAATGCGACTTCCGGCGAACAGTCGGCTCAGGCCAAGCGCAACCAGCAATTGCCCGAAGGGTCCCCCGCCGCGCGCGCGGTGGGCGATGCAATTCAGGACGCGCTCGGCCGCCATCCACGCTTCTTTTCCGCGGCATTACCGCTGAAAGTCTTTCCGCCGCTCTTTAACCGCTACGCAGGCGGTGACGGTTTCGGCACGCATGTAGACAACGCGATTCGCCAGTTGCGCGGCACCGACTTCCGCATCCGCAGCGATCTGTCGGCCACGCTGTTTCTCGCTGAGCCGGAGTCCTACGACGGCGGCGAACTCTGCATCGAAGACACCTATGGCGTGCATCGCTCGAAGCTGCCCGCCGGCGACATGGTGCTCTATCCCGCTTCGAGCCTGCATCACGTGAGCCCGGTGACGCGCGGCGTGCGAGTCGCGTCGTTTTTCTGGATTCAGAGCATGGTGCGCGACAACGGCGAACGCGCCATGCTGTTTCAACTCGACAACGACGTGCAACGTCTGGCGGCCGAAAAAGGTTCGAACGATGCAACCGTGGTCAGTCTCACCGGCATTTATCACAATCTGCTGCGCCGCTGGGCCGACGCCTGAGCCTGGTTGAGCGGACTCCTCGTCCCACGCAAAACTGTCTTTCTTTTTGCATCCAGAAAGAAGGCGCCTACGCGTATTTACTTTCCCGTTCGTTAAGCGCAACGTTAGTAATTGACGCGCGCAACTGCATGCCAGGTTGTGCTCTCCACGATTCGACGCGATTCGCCGTGACCCCGCTGCGCCGCATCGACAACCTGTTGCGTTCGCAACGGCACTGAAATTGCTGAGTGTAATGAGTTAGAGCGCGACGCATCGGATATCCGCACGCCGGTTGCCAGCGTGCCGGTGACCCGCATGCCGCTATGCCTGCATTGACCTTTCAATGGAGCCAGCAGACCGTCATGTCCACGAGAAACAAACCTCAGGATTCGGGCGACGAACCCGACGCCGCACCACCCCAACCTTCGCGCCGCCGCTTTCTGCAATCGGCTGCCGCTGCTGCTGCCGTCGGCGCGGCGCCGCATCTGCGCGCACAAGCCCAAACCCCAACCGCGCCGCCGCCCGCCGAAGTCCATCCACCGCCGCCGGCGCGCCCGGTCACACTGACCGTCAACGGCCGCGCTTACACGCTGCAACTTGAACCACGCGTGACCTTGCTCGATGCGTTGCGCGAATACGCGGGCCTGATGGGCACGAAGAAAGGCTGCGACCGCGGACAATGCGGCGCCTGCACGGTGATCGCCGACGGCCGCCGCATCAATTCCTGCCTGACGCTTGCCGTGATGCACGAAGGCGAGAACATCACCACAGTTGAAGGACTCGCCAGCAACGGCGCGCTAAGTCCATTGCAGCAAGCTTTCATCGAACACGATGCCTTCCAGTGCGGCTACTGTACGCCCGGGCAGTTGTGTTCCGCGACTGCCCTCCTGAACGAATTCCGTAACGGTACGGCCAGCACCGTGACCGCCGATGTCCGCAGCCGTCCGCCACAACTTTCCGACGACGAAATCCGCGAACGCATGAGCGGCAATATCTGCCGCTGCGGCGCGTACGCGAATATCGTCGCGGCGGTGCGCGCCGTGCATGAGGGCGGCGGGCAGAACAGTGCCGGCGGCAGCAGCGCCATTAGCAACGGCAGCAGCCATAACCGCGGCAACGCCTGACGGAGCGACCAGCATGGATGCGATCTCTTACGAACGCGCCGGCGATGTCGCTGGCGCCGTGCGCGCGGTGCAGCAACCGGGTGCAGTGTTCATCGGCGGCGGCACCAATCTGCTCGACTTGATGAAAGGCGGCGTGGCGCGGCCAATGCGGCTCATCGATATCACGCACATCGGCGGACTCGATACGGTCAGCACGCTAGCGGATGGCGGCCTGCGCATCGGCGCCCTGGTGCGCAACAGCGACGCCGCCAATCACGCACTGGTGCGCGAACACTATCCGCTGCTGTCGCAAGCCTTGTTAGCCGGCGCCTCGCCGCAACTGCGCAATATGGCCACCGTGGGCGGCAATCTGATGCAGCGCACCCGCTGCGGCTACTTCTACGACCCCGCCTTCACGCAGTGCAACAAGCGCACGCCAGGCAGCGGCTGCGCGGCGCTCGAAGGCCACAACCGCATGCAGGCGATTTTCGGTGCGAGTCCGCAATGCATCGCCGTGAACCCGTCGGACATGAGCGTGGCGCTCGCCGCGCTCGACGCCGTCGTGCGCGTCACTGGCCCCGCAGGCGAGCGGACCATTCCGTTTGCGGAGTTTCATCGGCTGCCCGGCGACCGGCCCGATGTCGATACAAGCTTGCAGCCGGGCGAGCTGATTACCGCGGTCGATTTGCCGCCCCCTTTGTTCAGCGCGAACTCGCACTATCTGAAAGTGCGTGACCGCGCCAGTTACGCATTTGCGCTGGTTTCAGTGGCAGCCGCTTTGCAGATGGACGGCAACCACGTGAGAATCGCGCGCATCGCGTTGGGCGGCGTCGCGCACAAACCGTGGCGGGCAAGCGCCGCCGAGCAGATGCTCAACGGCCAGCCGCTCACGCAGGCGACGCTGCACAACGCCGCGGCCGCCGCGGTACGCGATGCGAGACCGCAGCGCGACAATCGTTTCAAGGTGCAACTCGCGCAACGCGCGATCGTGCGCGCAGTGAACCTGGCTGCGGGCCACACTGGAGGTGTCGCGTGAACCTGATCGGTCAACCCATGGACCGCATCGACGGTCTGCTTAAAGTCACCGGCGAAGCGCGCTACGCCGCCGAGTTCCCCGAGGCGCGGCTCGCGCATGCGGTGCTCGTCACCAGCACGATTGCGCGCGGCACGATTACGTCGATCGATGCAAGCCGCGCGCAGGCGTTGCCGGGCGTGCTGCTGGTGATGACGTATCAGAACGCGCCGCGCCTGCCGAACGGCGGCAAGCCCGCGTTGGCGCCACCGGCCGGCAGGCACCTGTCTCTGCTGCAGGACAACCAGGTTCAGTACAACAACGAGCCGGTCGCGGTAGTGGTCGCCGATACGCTCGAACATGCCACCGATGCCGCGCATCAGTTGCGCATCACCTACCAGAGCAGCGCCGCGACACTCGATTTCGCGCAGGCGAAGCCGAACGGACATGCGCCTGATAGACCGCAAGGCCGCATCACCGACACGCAACGCGGCAGCTTCGAGGACGGCATGCGCAGCGGCACGGTTCACGTCGACGCCGTTTACACGACACCGATCGAGCATCACAACCCGATGGAGCCGCACGCCACGATGGCGCGCTGGGACGGCCCGCAACTCACGCTCTACGATTCGACGCAAGGCGTTAGCGGTGCGGCTCAAGCTGTCGCCCACACGTTCGGCATGGCGCCCGGCGACGTGCGCGTGATTTCGCCGTTTATCGGCGGTGGCTTCGGTTGTAAGGGCTCGTCGTGGTCGCACGTGTCGCTGTGTGCGATGGCGGCGAAACAGACCGGGCGTCCGGTGCGCCTCGTACTCGAACGGCCGCAGATGTTCGGGCCCGTCGGCGCGCGTCCCCATACCGAGCAGCATTTCACGCTTGCCGCGCGGCACGACGGCACGTTGACCGCAATGCGCCACGACAGTATTTCGAACACGTCGATGTTCGAAGACTGGACCGAGACCTGCTGCATGGTCACGCGCATGTTGTACACCGTGCCTAACCAGGTCACGACGCACCGGATCGTACCGATGAATCTCGGCACACCGACCTTCATGCGCGCGCCCGGCGAGACAACCGGCTCGTTCGCGCTCGAATCGGCAATGGACGAACTCGCTGCGGCGTTGAAGATGGACCCGCTCGCGCTGCGCATCAAGAATTACGCCGAGTCCGATCCGCAGGAAAACAAGCCGTGGTCGAGCAAGTCCTTGCGCGAGTGCTATCAGATCGGCGCAGAGAAATTCGGCTGGTCGCGGCGAACCGGCGCGCCGCGTTCAATGCGCAACGGCAACGCGCTGATCGGCATGGGCATGGCCACCGCGACCTATCCGGCCAACCGCAGCGAAGCCGCGGCCATCGCGAGGATTCTGCCGGACGGCAGCGCCATGGTCGCCTCCGGCACCCAGGATCTCGGCACCGGTACCTATACGGTGATGACCCAGGTTGCCGCCGATGCACTCGGCTTCGCGCCGGAAAACATCCACTTCGCGCTCGGCGATTCGACGCTGCCGAAAGCCCCCGGGTCGGGCGGCTCGCAATCGGCGGCGAGCGTCTCGCCGGCCGTGCGCGATGCCTCGACCCAGGTGCGCAACCAGTTGATCGCCTTGGCACTCGTCGACGAGGCCTCGCCGGTGCACGGCATCGCGCTCGACGACATCACGGTGGAAAACGGCTGGGTCATCAGCCGCTCGCAACCGGCGAAGCGCGACCCGGCCGCGGCGATCATCGCGCGCTCAGGCGGCAAGCCGATCGAAGCCACCTCGACGGTCAAACCCGGCGATGAGAGGCAGAAGTACTCGCTTCATTCGTTCGGCGCCGTGTTCGTCGAAGTCCATGTCGATGCCGACCTCGGCACGATTCGCGTACCACGCGTAGTCGGCGTGTATGACGTGGGGCGCGTGTTGAACGAGAAGACCGCGCGCAGCCAGTTGATGGGCGGCATCGTGTGGGGCGTGGGGGCGGCGCTCCAGGAAGAGACCTCGCTCGATACGCGCTATGGGCGCTTCACCAACGCGAATCTCGCCGAGTATCACGTGCCGGTGAATGCCGACATCGGTTCGCTCGACATCACGTTCATCGATCGGCCTGATCCCTACATCAACTCGCTCGGCGTGCGCGGCATCGGCGAGATCGGCATTACCGGCGTGCTCGCGGCGATCGCGAATGCGGTGTATCACGCGACCGGCGTGCGCGTGCGCGATCTGCCGGTGACGCTCGATAAGGTGATGGGGACGATGCAGGTGTGAGGCACGGTGGTTCGGGGTGACGAGGACACTCTTTTAATGTGAAGTATGCAAGCCGTGGCACGGGACACGAGGGCGCGGGGCCGCAGCGGTCATGCCGATACATTGCCGCTTGCCTGCCGATGCGTTGCATTGCACAATCGGTCTCATTCTTTCTACCGGTGCCCGTCCATGGCCTACGCCTCGCTCGCTACTGGCGTGTTGCTCGCCGCCGGCTTCGGCTCACGCTTCGACCCGGACGGCCTGCACAACAAACTCCTGGCGCGTATGCCCGACGGCACGCCGGTCGCGCACGAAGCCGCGCACCGGCTGCTGAGGGTCGTCTCGCATGTGCTGGCCGTGGTGCGGCCCGGCTCGGAGGCCCTTGCGCGCCTCCTGAACGACGCCGGTTGTGAAGTCATGTTCGCCCCGGCCGCCGAACGCGGCATGGGCGCGAGCCTCGCCGCCGGCGTCCAGGCCAGCGAAGACGCCGAGGGTTGGATCGTCGCGCTCGCCGACATGCCGCGCATCGCCACCACGACGATCGAAGCGGTAGCGCGTGCGCTCGACGGCGGCGCTTCAATCGTCGCGCCGTTTTACCAGGGGCAGCGCGGCCATCCGGTCGGCTTCGGCATCGAACATCGGGACGCACTAATGACACTCGACGGCGACACGGGCGCACGCGCGCTGTTGATGTCGCAGCGGGTGATGCGGCTGGACGTCGACGACCCCGGGATTCTGCGTGACGTGGATACGCCGGAAGATCTGCGCAACGTTTAGCTTGAGGGCGAGCCCAGCCGCTCTCAACCGGCGGGAAAACTGATTTCGCGAGACTGTCCCTTCCCGGGCCCGAAGGAGACGTTCGAAGAAACGCGGCAAGCCGCAGAACGTCTAAACGCCCTGCTGACCCGCGACACCTCGTTAGTTGCCGCCTCGGTAAAGATCACGCATCTGTGCTGGCCCGTCACCTTTCTGAAAGTCTTCCAACTCGCGCATCACTTGCTCGCGTGTTTTTCCAACGGGCAGGGAGGGTGCCGGTGTGACGGCCGGAACCGCGACCTCTGAAATCTGCGGGGCGTTGCCATCCGTTACCGCCCCCTGCTGGGTGACCGCCGTTTGGGCGAGGCATCCGTCTGCCGTGACGCCAGCTAGCAGGGCAAGACAGACGGTGATCGGTTGATAGCGTTTCATGGGAGTACCCCCTCGGAGTTTAAGAGATCGGCCTGTGCACCTTTCGCCGACCGACAGCAGTCTTCGCACGCGCCAAGGCCGGTTTGGCTCGTTGCAACGATCGACCGATCTGGATGCACTCGACGAGTGCTTTTCCAGCGTTGCTGTCATATCTATTCTTGGTCCGGCGAGACGCCGTCACAACGCACATGCGTGGGCGACGGACCCGCAACGCCGACGAAAGATGTATGCACTCCCGTTGGCCGCTCCCGGTGACGTATCAGCTATTCGCCTTCAATGATGGCGGAGTGCGTTGCTGAACCTTCCAGTGCAGGCAAGGACACATCCCGTTGTTGATACATTTGTGGCTGATGGCAGAAATGGCGACCTGTTATTCTGTTTTTATCGCACTGTGGCTACGCACGAGGGTGCTGTACACCCATGACCACCGGCGCCGCTTTCGCTGGAATGTGCCGTCTTACTCCGTTAGGCACGTTCGGTGGGGACCTGTCTAACCCGCGGTGCGCCGATACAGCCTCTCGACGTCGCGCACTATCCGCCCCCCACGGCGGCTTTTCTGATCAAGCGGCCTTATGAGATTGTCAGGCTTCGGGGTAAGCAAGTTTGGCTCGGCGGCTGTGGAGCGTGCGTTCCGTATGGACTATGCACGGCGCTACGCGGGCCAACGCAGGCTGGCTGGCGCCAGCCTCCTACTGATATGGGCCGTGGTTATTGTCCGTGACTGGTTGCTGCTGAACACGCTTGATCCCAGCATCCTCTTGCATGTTGGCTATGTGCGACTTGCAGGTGCCGTGGGTATGGCCGTGCCGTTATGGCTGATGTGGGGGCCACGCGCCTTTGACGAACGCTGGGCGGTCAGATTACTTTGTGTCGTGACGCTGAGCTGCTGGTTCGCCCTATCGGAGTTGGTGAACGTTTACCCGCCAAACCGGGTCGGACAGGAGATTTTCCCCGGCTTTTTTGTTCTCCTGTTCCTGATATTCACGTTGTTCCGATTTCGTGCAATCACGGCAGCATGGTTAGTCGGCCTATGCGTTGCCTACCATCTTATCGAACTGCTCCAATACTTCTGGGGTACTTCCGCGCCTTGGTATCACTGGTTTACCAGTGGGGCTATGGTGTTGATGATGTATCTCGTTGGTATTGCCGTCTGCATTCAGTTTGAACGCGCTGCCCGGCGCGAATTTGTGTTCCGGCGGACGTTGCGCGCAGCCAAGGCACGCGTTGAAGCCGCTTCCCGCGTGGTCAAGCAACAAAATGACCGCATGAGAGAAGTTGTCAGAGAGAAGGAGCGATTCTTTTCATCGGCCTACCACGACATCCAGCAGCCTCTCGCCGCGATCAATCTCTTTATCCGTAGCGCGCGGATAAAACTCGAAGATGAACACGCCGCAAGCCATGATCTCGACGTCATCGAGGAAACGGCACGCGACATCCTCGACATGTTCAAGGGCATTCAGGACTATAGCGAACTGGGTTCATACGTTCCGCACCTGGCGCCAGTCGATACGCAGACCGTACTGATGGAGGTCTTCGAGCAATACCTTGAACCGGCGAAGTCGCGGGGCATCGAATTGAGAATCAGCCTGCGCCGGCGCCCCCCGCCGCCGATTGAAAGTGACCACGCTTTGTTCAAACGGGCACTATCCAATTTCATGTCGAATGCGATCAAATACACCTCCGTCGGAGGCGTCGTTGTCGGCTGGGTGGAGATCGGGGAACAGCTTCGCATTGACGTATGGGACACGGGCGTCGGTATCTCGCCCGTGCATCGGGATGCGATATTCGCCGAGTACTATCAGATCGACAACCCTGGGCGCGATCGCTCAAAAGGCCTGGGGCTTGGACTGTCTATTGCCCACCGGGTTATTGGCATTCTGCCGAAGCACAGCATGCGTTTCTGGTCGGTCGAAGGGCGCGGGTCGCGCTTCTCCCTGTACGCTCCGATCGCGCAATTAGCCCCCGTCATCGTGACGGACGGTCAAGCGAACGCCGCCTGCACGCCCATCCTTAACGGCAAATACATCCTGCTTTGCGACGACGAACCGACCGTCCTGGAGGGCCTGCGGCGCCTGTTCTCGAGTGCTGGCGCACTGGTGAATACCGCCGGGTCGATGGCGGGATTCGAAGCGATTCTGGGCGATGACGGCCGCGTACCTGACATCATTGTCACCGATATCCGGCTGCGCGACGGGCCAACCGGTATCGAGGTTGCCGAACGGATCAGGCGGCATTTCGCCTGGGCCGGCGTGCTTCCCGTCGCGTTCATTACGGGCGAACTGGTGTCGCCCCGCGCACTTCGCGATTTCGCCGAGCCGTTCGTGCTATTGCGGAAGTCTTCCACACCAGAAAGCACGCTCGCTGAAGTCAGTCGGCTCGTTGCCGACCGGCAGCCGACAGGATTCGGTCACGTGCGGGATCCGTGAGTGGCGGGACCTGTCTAACCCGTGGTGCGCCGATACAGCCTCCCGATGCCGCGCACTATCCGCCCACCGTGGCTTTCTGAATCAAGCAGCGTATGAGATCGTCAGGCTTCGTAGTACGCAAGTTCAGATCGGCGGCGATGGAGCGTGCGTTCCGTATGGACTACGCGCGTCGCTACGCGGGCCAACGCAGGCTGGCTGGCGCCGGCCTCATGTTGATATGGATCGTGTTTGTTGGGCGTGACTGGTGGCTTCTGAACACGCTTGATCCCGGCATTCTCCTCCACGTTGGCTATGTGCGACTCGCAGGTGCTGTGGGTATGGCCCTGCCGTTATGGTTGATGTGGGGACCACGCGCCTTTGACGAACGCCGGTCCGTCAGATTACTTTGTGTCGTGATACTGAGTTGCTGGTTCGCCCAATTGGCGTTGATGAACGTTTACCCGGCGCGCCGGGTCTTCGAGGAAACTTTCCCCGAATATTTTCTTATCGTTTTCCTGATATTCACATCGTTCCGACTTCGTGCAATCACGGCAGCATGGTTAGTCGGCCTATGCGTTGTCACCTTCCGTCTTGCCATTTACCTCTGGCTACGGAGTAATGTTTCCACGCCGGGGTTTCACTGGGTGTCCTGGGTTTCCCGTGGGAATACGGTGTCTCTCATGTATCTCGCCGGCATTGTCGTCTGCATTCAGTTTGAACTCGCCGCCCGGCGCGAATTTGTGTTCCGGCGGACGTTGCGCGCAGCCAAGGCACGCGTCGACGCCGCTTCCCGCGTAGTCAAGCAACAAAATGAACGCATGAGAGAAGTCGTCAGAGAGAAGGAGCGGTTCTTTTCATCGGCCTACCACGACATCCAGCAGCCTCTCGCCGCGATTAACCTGTTCATCCGCAGCGCGCGGATAAAGCTCGAAGGTGAACACGCCGCAAGCCATGATCTCGACGTCATCGAAGAAACGGCACGTGAGCTCCTCGACATGTTCAAGGATATTCAGGACTATAGCGAATTAGGCTCATACGTCCCGCACCCGGCGCCAATCGATACGCGGACCGTGCTGATGGAGGTCTTCGAGCAATACCGCGAGCCGGCAAGGTCGCGAGGCATCGAATTCAGAATCAGCGAGCGTCGGCACCACCCTCCCCCCATTGAAAGCGACCGCTCCCTGTTCAAGCGGGCATTGTCCAATCTTGTATCGAATGCAATCAAGAACACCTCCGCGGGGGGCGTCGTCATCGGCTGGGTGCTGATTGGGGAACGGCTTCGCATTGACGTATGGGACACGGGCATCGGCATCTCGCCCGTGCATCGGGATGCGATATTCGCCGAGTACTACCAGATTAACAATCCTGGCCGCGACCGGTCGAAAGGCCTTGGACTGGGGTTGTCTATCGTCAATCGGGTTGTCGGCATTCTGCCGAAGCACAGCATGCGTTTCTGGTCGGTCGAAGGGCGCGGGTCACGCTTTTCTCTGTACGCTCCGATATCGGAAATGACACCTGTCATCGAGACGGAGAATCGAAAGGACGGCGCGTGCACGTCCGTCCTTGAGGGCAGATACATCCTGCTTTGCGACGACGAACCGACCGTTCTCGAAGGTCTGCGCCGATTATTCCTCAGTGCCGGCGCACTGGTGGATACCGCCGGGTCAATGGCGGGATTCGAAGCGATTCTTGCCGATGAAGGCCGCGCACCCGACATCATTGTCACCGATATCCGGCTACGGGACGGCCCGAACGGCATCGAGGTCGCCGAACGGATCAGACAGCATTTCGCCTGGGCAGGCGTGCTTCCCGTCGCGTTCATCACCGGCGAACTGGTTTCCCCTCGCGCACTTCGCGATTTCGCCGAGCCGTTCGTGCTGTTGCGGAAGTCTTCCGCGCCGGAAAACACGCTCGCTGAAGTCAGTCGCTTCGTTGCCGCCCACCCGCCGACAGATGTCGATCATGCGTCGGATCCGTGACTGGGGGGACACCGAGCTTGATCCCGCTATCCGCCAGCATGACGATGAGTTCCGTGCGACGTCGTACATTGAAATGGGCGAGCAGATGACTGACGTATTTCCGTACCGTTACGTCCTCGAGCCCCATTTTTAGGGCAATCGCCTTGGAGGGCAGTCCGCGCACCAGCCACGCCAACGTTTCGAACTCTCTTTGCGTGAGTCCCAGCCCGGACGCGTTGCTGATTTCCGAATCACCGCCCGGCTGCGCTTTCCCGGGTTCATTTGCAGGAGTCTCGTCCGTGCCCATTTCGCGCCTGAGCCTCGCGATACTGGCGGCAGGCAGGAACACGCCCCCGGCAAGCGCCGCGCTTATCGCAGCATGAAGCGCTTCAGGCGGCGACGATTTGGGTACATATCCCATGGCGCGAAGTTCGATGCACCGACTGATGGTTTCCACGCTCTCGTCGGCCGATATCACAATCACCGGTAACGACGGTCTGGACTCCTTCAATTCGGCAAGCGCGTCGCAACCGTGGCCGTCGGGGAGGTCGAGATCGAGAAAAACGAGGTTCAAGTGCTCGCCAAGCGCATGAGTCACGCCTTGCGACAACGTACTCGCGTGCAGCAACTCGATGTTCGGAAAGAGCTCTCCCAGCAAAAGCGCCAATCCGGCTCTGAACAGCTCGTGGTCATCGACGATCAGTACGCGCATTCCATCGTCTCCCTGGACCGCTTTCGCGGCGAGCTGCAATTGAATATCGGACGATGGCTATATGCGTAGCAATCGCCCGATATGGTCAGATCAGATAGTACACAGTGGCGGCTGAGCGATATGGGGTCGCCTCAAAAGTGGCGGTTTTCGCCCATCATTAGACGAATCAGGCGTACCGGAATGGCGACCGGGCTTGCTCCACGGGGGTGTTTAGGCGGATACTGTATATCTATACAGTACTTTAGCCGTACGGATTGGCACACCACACTGCGTCCATCCACGGCGCGTCCGCATGAAACGCATTCCGATCGAACCGTCTTTCGCCGTATGGCGGCGCGCCGCGCGGGCGCTGCTGCGACAAGGTGTCGAGCCGTCGCAGATCGATTGGGTTGAGTCCGAAGGTGAAGCCGAAGGCGAAGCATCGGTCAGCGGTGATGCCGTTGCTCTCGCCGCGCCCGCGATTCCCCGTGAACTCCTCTTCCGGCTGAAAACGGCTGCCTGCTTCCGCGCGCCGGACCGCTGGGCGCTGCTATACCGCATCCTGTGGCGCTGGACCCACGGCGAACGCCACGTCCTCGCCCTGAACGACCCCGACGGCGCATTGCTCGATCAACGCATCCAGGCGGTCGAACACGAAACCGACGACCTGCAGATACTCACGCTGTTCAGACGGCGCGATCCCTCGATGGGTCTGCCGGAGTTCGTCGGCTGGTACGAGCCCCGCCACGACCTGCTGGAGCGCGCCGCCGCGCGCTTCGCCGGGCGCATGGGCGATTCCACGTGGATGCTGGCCACGCCGCACGGCGCGGCGTTCTGGAACGGCATGCTGCTGCGCATCGGCCGGCCGGCAGCGGAGGAACACGAGCAAGCCGCGCACGCTTTACCGGAAAGCGCCATGACCGGCGAAGCGATCACCAGCACGCCCACCGAAGCGCTCTGGCTCGCGTACTACGCCAGCGCTTTCAATGGCGAGCCGTCGCCCGTGCCGCTGCGCTACTGGAGAATGCCGCCCGCGGGTCCACCGTTGCCCGCGCGGCTCGCACGCGAGCGCAGCCGTCTCGGCGCGCAAAGCGCTCCCGTCACCGTCCCACCCACGCCGCCCGTCGAGTATTCGGCGATGACACCGCCCTTGCAGGAACCCACTGGCCCGCTCGCCACCTGCCGGCGCTGCGCGTTATGGCGCAACGCGAAACAGGCGGTTGCGGGTGCCGGGCCCGCCCATGCGGCGATCATGGTGGTCGGCGAACAGCCCGGCGAGGACGAGAACCAGCAAGGCGAGCCCTTCACCGGCCCGGCCGGTCGACTGCTGGACACCGTGCTTGCGCGCGCCGGTCTGAAGCGGGAGGCGCTGTATCTGACTTATGCCGTCAAGCATTACAAATGGGAAACGCTCGACGAACAGCGCGTCCATCGCACCCCCGTGCGGCGCGAAGTCGAGGCTTGCCAGTACTGGCTGGAAAAAGAACTGACGTGGGTCACGCCACGCGTGGTCGTCACACTGGGCGCCACCGCGCTGAAAGCGCTGGCCGGCGCGCACGTCAATCTGTCGGAGTACCTCGGTCAAACCATCGCCCTCGACGGGCGCCTGATCGTACCCGCCTGGCATCCGTCGTATGCGCTAAGAACGGCCGACGCCAGGTTGCGCGACGACATCGTAGCGACCATTGCGACGGCGTTCAGCCGCGCAGCGGCGCTGGCGGCCGGCGGCGCGTAGCCAGCAGGAGCAAAAGCGTCACCGCTCACGAGTGAGCGATTAATCAGGCTAACCGCTCATATCCGAGTGGTGACGAGTGCGCGATGCACGCCCGGCAGCACGCCGGCCAAAGGTGAGAAAGTTCGGGATAGGCCAAATGCATAGCGGTGAGCTTCTGCGGGAAGCCACAGCAGCATCCGCCCACCCAGGCATACGGTTTGCGTCGATCAAAACGGTTACACAAGCCGCGCCAATTCCGCCTAAGCTGATGTGACGCCGCCAATCCTGCAAGATTGTCTCGCGCAATATTGAAGCTTCGAAGGCGGCCCCGAGCGTTTCGAAACCACCCCACGCCCTATGAGCGAAACCAGCCCACGCCTTTTCATCGTCTCGCCCCATTTCGACGACGCCGTCTTCAGTTGCGGCGCATTACTCGCCGCCCATCCTGACGCCGCAGTCTGCACGGTATTTGCCGCGCCGCCCGAGCAGGAGATGCATACCGAATGGGATAAAAAATCGGGTTTCACGAGTGCCCATCAGGCCATCCACGCCCGCACGGTCGAAGACAACCTCGCGCTCGAGGTGCTCGACGCGATTCCGCTGCGCATGCCGTTTCGCGACAGCCAATACCTGGACTCGCCGTCGATCGCCAGATTGGCGGCGGCGCTTGAAGAGACCATCTACCGCACGACCGCGAACACGCTGCTGATGCCGCTCGGGCTGGATCACGACGATCACGTACGCGTGTTCGAAGCCTGCTGCGAAATCCTGCCGCGCCTGTCGCATCTCACGTGGTTCGCTTACGAGGACGCCATTCACCGCCGCACGCCGGGTGTCGTCGAGGCGCGGCTCGCCGACCTCGCGCAACGCGGCATCGTTGCGACACCGGCCTATCCGAGCGCGGGTCATACGATTGACCTCCCGCGCCGCACGCAGCTCAAACGCGAAGCGGTCAACGCCTACGAAAGCCAGCTGCGCGCGTTCGGCGCGGGCGACTACGACGATGTTTTCGCTGCCGAGCGTTACTGGCAATTGAGCGTGGGCCGCCGCGCGAAGAAGTAAGGGTCGCGCCGCGTGCTGGATCGTCTACGCTTGAAGGAAACGGACGGCGTTTATGCGCATTCGACCGGGCGTATCGCCCGCGCCTCGCCCCGCTTTTTAGCCCGCTTTTGAGCCCTATTCCTGACTCAAAGAGGTAACGCAATGAGCTACGACATGCATACCAGCCCGATTCCCGACCCGAATGCCGATCCGAACCGGGACCCGGAAGCCGATCCGCTCGTGCCGCCGTCGCCCGGTCATCACACCGAGGAGCCGCAGCGGCCCGATGGGCCGCCGGACAAAGACCCGGTGTGACGCCCGAGCGGTTGTCTCCGGATGCGTCAATGGACGCGTGACTGAGCGCGTGCTTTAGCGTGTCAGCTCGGTAAAGCCTTGCAGGAGACGGTCGATGTCGGCGGCGTGGATGTTGCCCATCGTCGAGATACGGAACAGCTCGGCCGACAAGCCGCCCTGACCCGCATAAATGACGAAACCGCGCGCCTTCAGCGCGTCGTGCAGTTGCGGATACGCCACGCTGTCCGGCAAGCGATACGCGCGCAGCACCACCGACGACTGCTCCGGCGGCAAC
Organism: Burkholderia sp. GAS332; assembly: GCA_900142905.1. Classification (NCBI taxonomy): domain Bacteria; kingdom Pseudomonadati; phylum Pseudomonadota; class Betaproteobacteria; order Burkholderiales; family Burkholderiaceae; genus Burkholderia; species Burkholderia sp. GAS332. The sequence goes on from FSRV01000002.1 coordinate 2,512,781, forward strand.
ACACTGCCGATGCCCCGCTCAGCCAGACCCGCACGAGCCTGCTCGGCAAGCGCTGCGTAACGCGCGTGGCGCGCTTGCCAACCGCCTTCGTCGGCGAGTTCGCGCAGCGCTTCGACCAGCGCGTAGTACGCATGGACCGACGGCGTGAACGGCGTATTGCGCTGGTCCTGCAAACGCGCGAGGCGCCCGAGGTCCAGGTAATACGTGCGGCTCGCCGCCTGCGCGAGCGCCGCGCGCCGCACCAGCACGAAGGACGCGCCCGGCACGCCGTGCAAACACTTGTTCGCGGTCGCCGCGACGGCGTCGAGACTGGCGTCGGCGAAATCGATCGCTTCCGCGCCGAAGCTGCTGACGCCATCCACCAGCAGACGCAGGCCGCGTTCGCGGCACAGCGCGCCGAGCGCCTGCAGATCGTTCAGGCGCCCCGTCGTCGTTTCGTGATGAATCACGGCGACGTGCGTGAACGCTTTGTCCGCGTCGAGGCGTTCGGTGATCTTCGCGAGATCCGGCGCCTGCATCCAGTCGTGCTTCAGCGACGCGTGCGCGATGCCGTATTGCGTGGCGATCTGCGAAATACGCTCACCGTACACACCGTTTTCCACGACCAGCAGCTTGCCGTTCTGCGGAACCAGCGCGGCGGTCATGCTTTCAACCGCGGCCGTGCCCGAGCCGGTCATCAAGACCGCTTGCCATTCGCCTGCGTCGAGGCCGTAAAGATCGACCAGACGTGTGCGCGCCTCTTCCTGCAAGTCGAAAAACTCGCTTTCGCGGTGGCACAGATCCGTTTGCAACAGGCTGTTGCGGACGCGTTCGGTGAGCGTCACCGGGCCGGGATTGAGCAGCAACATTAACGCACTCCTTAAGCGGCGCCGATGTGGCGCATCAGGCGCGTTTTCACATCGGGCGGGGTGATAGTGGGACGCGGCAGGCCATCAGGCGTACCGCGGCGAATCGCCAGGCGCGCGAAGCGCGGGCCATGGGGCGACGGCGCTGTTTCGAACAGTTCATCGATTACGCTGATGTCGTCGCTTTCAAGCGCCGATGCATAGCCGCAAGCCGCGGCGACACCCGCGAACGACACCTGCGACGACACCGTCGCCTGACCACCGGTCGAGTCGTGTGCGCCGTTATCGAGCAGCACATGCGTGAGATTCGACGGACCATACGCGCCGAGCGTTGCGAATGCGCCCATGCGCATCAGCGCGGCGCCGTCGCCGTCGAGCGCGACCACGTGCAGATCGGGACGCGCGAGCGCGAGACCCAACGCGAACGGCGTCACGCAACCCATCGAGCCGACCATGTACAACTGGTTGGAACGGTCGTCGATGGCATAGAGTTCGCGGCCGCAAAATCCGGTCGACGCGAGCACCACCGTCGATTCGAGCGGAGTGCGCGCGACGACTTTCTGCAACGCATCGTGACGTGAAGCCAACTCATTCGCTGCGACGTTTTTGAATTGCGAACGGGGCGCCACCGGCACACGACGCGGGCCTGCGTGGCCCTCTTTCAACTCGTACGGCGCCACGCTGCCCTTTTGCATCACGAGCGCGTACGGGCGGCCGGTTTCATCCATATGGGCAATGGCGCGATCCAGCGCCGGGCCGATCGCGTCAGCCTCGGTCGGGAAGGTCTCCCATGGAATTTCCATCGTATCGAGCATCGCGGGCGTGACTGGGCCCATCAGCGCGTGCTGCGGTTCGTCCGCGACGCCGGGTTGCCCACGCCACGTCACGATCAGCAATTGCGGCAGACGGAAGGTCCATGTGAGCGAGGTCAACGGGCTCACCGCATTGCCGAGGCCGGAGTTCTGCATCATCGTGATGCCGCGCCGGCCGTTCTGCGCGCCGAGCGTGACGCCCGCGATCAACGCAACGGCATCGCCTTCATTGGCCGCCGAGACGTAATGCAGCGATTCGTCCTGCAACACGTAGTTGATGAACGGTGTCAGATACGAGCATGGCACGCCGGCATACCAGTCGAAGCCGCGTTCGCGCGCCGCCTCGACAAACTGTGCTGCCTCGATCATTGCGCGGCTCCGCTGGCTGCGTCCGCGGGGTTGCTGACTGCTGCCGCGAACGGCGCTTGCGCGTGCGCGAAATCGCCGGCACGACGGAAGTCTTCCAGATCGTTCACACCGCGCCAATGACCGTGGACGTATTGCACTTCGATCGCTTCACCCGCTTCGACCAGCGCATTCAGCAGCGCGGGCATATCGAGCGAATCGAAATCCGGGCGCGCTTGCAGTTTGCCGAGTACCGCTTGCAGACGCTCAAGGCCCTCGCCGCGTACATTCAGCAGACCGACCCAGCGACCGTGCGGCGTTTGCGAAGCGATGGCGGACGTTGCCTCCTGTCCGCTCGACACGTGACGCAGCGTGACCTTGTTGCCGAACAGACCGCGATCGTCGCCTGCCGAGCACCATGCGAAGTCGCGCACGCTGGCGTTCTCCGCATCGGTCAGCGACGAATCCACCACCACGCTGAACGCGGCTTCGCTCTCGACCAGATCGCGCAGGATGTAGCTGCGGAACAGCAGATCGCCGTACGAGATGACCGTGTCGCCCGCGAGCTTGCCGACTGCACAGGCCAGCGACGCCAGTTCGCCGGTTTGCGCGTGACGTTCGTTGACGACCAGCTTGATCCCGGCCGTATCGATCGCATCGGCGCGATACCCGCCGACCACGGTGATGTCGTTGACGCTTTGCTTCTTGAACGCATCGACGAGCCAGCGCAGGAGCGGCTTGCCTGCGATCGGCAGCATGACTTTCGGACGATCTTCGGTGACGGCTTCGAGCCCCTTGCCGCGGCTTGCCGCGAGCACGACGGCCGCGCCGGCTGCGCGACCGCTCGACAGATAGCGGTCTTCGGCTTCCGAGTATTCGTCGGCGTCTTGCAGACGGAAGATTTCGTTGACGGCGGCGATGCTGTCTTCGACATTCACGAGCGTTTCGCTCGAGTGAATGTCCTTGGCGACGGCTTGCATGGCCGAGGTCGCTGCGCGGATCAGATGATTTGCCCAGATGACCGTGCTGATGCCGGCTTCGCGGAACACTTCGGTGGGCGTGCTGTAGTACTTGGTCGGCACGATGACGAGCGGCCCGCGGCCGGCCCATTCGCGCGCGAACTCGAGGATTTCATCGGGGCGCGAGAGCTTGCTGTGAATCAGGATCGCGTCCGCCCCGGCTTGCCGATAGGCTTCCGCGCGGCGCAGGGCTTCGTCCATCCCCCAACCGGCGATGAGTGCTTCGACGCGGGCGACGATCGAGAAATTTTCATCCGACTGCGAGTCTTTACCGGCTTTGATTTTGCCGCAGAACTCGTCCATATCGGCGAGCGGCTGGGCTTCGCCGTTGATGAAGCTATTCGTTTTCGGGAATTGTTTATCTTCGATACAGACGCCGGCGATGCCGCGTTGTTCGAGTTTGCGCACGAGGCGGCGCACGTTGTTGAAGTTACCGTAACCGGTATCGCCATCGAGGAGGATGGGGAGATCGCTGGCGTCGGCCATGAATTCGAGGGTGTCGACGACTTGCGTCCAGCTGGCTTCGTTGTTGTCGCGCACGCCGAATTGGGCGGAGATGGCGAGGCCCGAACCCCAGATGGCCTTGAAGCCGGCTTCGCGGACGATACGGGCGGAGAGGCCGTTATGGGCCTCCATCATGAATTCGAGTTCGTTACTGACGAGCATCTGGCGCAGGCGTGCGCTGCGCGAAGCGGAGATGAAAGCGGGTTCGCGGGCGTTCATTTTTTTGACTCCTGGTGGCGGGCTTATTAGGGCTCGTTATTGCCCTGCGGGCGGCTGGAAAATGGCGACTATAGCTGAAATCGATTTTATTGGTAGTGAGGGTTGTATTGGGTTTTTCTGATGTTGTTGTTAAGTGGGAAAATGTGCTGTTTTTTGCATTTCATGCAGCGCGGTTTGGATTTGGATTTTTTTGGCATTGTGTGGAGAAATGTGATTGGGCCCTGCGGGGCTTGGCTTTGGAGTGGCTTTTTCTCGTTTTCTCTTTATCGTGTTTTGATGGTTTTTGAGGCTTTATATTTTCGGGGTTTATTTATTTTCTGCATTAATTGCGCCATTTCTCTATTAGCGCTATCCCTGTGTCTGCTTGCCTATGGCTTTGGCCTTTCCTTGAATTGTTATTGGTCTATTAGCGTTGCCCCTGTGCGGGGCAATGCTCTCAACTTAAGCCCCATTTCATCAAGCAAGCTTGTACGCGAGATGGTGATGGGGCTTGGCTTTTCTGGGCGGTCGTGGGTAAGAGCGCGAGGGCTGGATACGACATCGGGCCTGGTGGATGGCCGGCATGACTTTGGGCAGCAGGTTCAGGCAGTGTTCAATCCGTAGCAGGCACGCGCCGAGGATCGGCTTGAGGGCACCCAGCGCATAAACACGGTCAGGACGGCTGGCAGGTGCGTCATCGTGAGACGCATCGTCGAGATCGCTGAGCAGTGTGCACAGGTTGTCGGCGACGGTTTTTGCGCCGAAGTCCTGCTGCAGCGCCAGGTAGTCCAGCCCCGTGACGGCCTCCAGCCGCAGCCGGTGCTTGAGCCGTTTGAACGCTTCCTCGATGCGCCAGCGCTGATGGTAGAGCGCCCCGAAGGTGGCAGCCGGATAGCGCTGGCGATCGAGCAGCGAGGTCATCAGCACGCGAACACGTCCGCCAGGAGTGACATCGCGGATCAGGCGCACCGTGGTGGGCGTGCGCACCAGTTCATAGTCAAGGGCGTCCTGTTCATCGGGCGCGGCCAGTGTCACGAAGCGCTCAGCCTCGCCACTGCGCGCAAAGGCGGTGACGCACGTCCAGGCGCGTGCATCCACGCGTAGACAGAACGGGATCTCGCGCTGTGCCAGGGCGGCTACCATCATGTTGCCGAGATAGCCGCGATCGAGCAGCAGCAGATCGGTGTGCGGTTGCAGTACGTCCAGCGCTTCGAACAGCATCTGCCGCTCGGAGCCGTCGGCCGGATGAAGCGCGGCGTGCAGGGTCAGTTCGGGCCCCGGCAGGAACAGCGCAAATGCGTAGTGGTCGGCGCGCAGATCATGGCCTTCGCGCGTGCCTACCCGCAGACGGCTACCGTCGGCTGCGACCAGCCTCAGGCCATTCCAGCGCATCGAATCAATGTAGGGTTGGGCCAGCTCGATCAGGCGCGCGCGGGCCAGTTCGAACAGCTCGGCCGACAGGCCGCGGCGCGCCTTGCTGAAGGCCTGTGCACTTACCGCCCGGGTGCGCACCGTTTGCCCGTGCAACGCGCCAAACAGCCCATCGAGCTCGGCCTGCACGCTCGAGCGCATGCCCGACATCATCAACGCTGCCATGCGTGGCAGCGTCAGGATGCGATTGCGGGTAAAGGCAGTGGGAGAACGGCGAACACGCTCAGCGAGCGCCGGATCGAACAGGAAATCGGAGAACTCAGCCAGGAGTTGGGAAGACGCTGGTATTTGAGTTCATATCGTTTATTTATCAATCAGTTATGCGATGAAGTTTACAGGGCAAACGCCCCGTATACAAGCCCTTTCGGGCTTAAGTTGAGAGCATTGCTGTGCGGGGCGGCACTTACTTTCTTTGCCGCCGCAAAGAAAGATAAGCAAAGAAAGCGGCTCGAAGCCCCTGCTAAGCGGGTCCCCCGCACAGTCGCGGTAGTGGTGCATCTGGAATCCGTGCCCTCGCACACTCCGCGTTAGTGACAAAGGGCTCATCAGCTCCCACTCCGCACTGCGTGCGTCGCGGATGGGTCTGCATGGGAAACCAGGGGCTTCGGTGGGGCGCGGTGGGAGCCATCGGCTTCGCCTCGGCGATGCGCCAAAAATGCCGGATGGCTTTGGACGTGCCGCTGGACGCATCAAGCAGCTAGCTGCCTCTAGCACCCACTAACGCCGAAGACAGCTGGTCTGATAAAGCAGCAGATAGCTGGTGATTTGCCGAATGTCCGCTGAACACCGGCGACAGCACACGATTTGATGAGGTACCGCTGAGCGTCGGCAACAGCGCATGGTTTGATGAAGTACCGCTGAGCGCCGGCAACAGCGCACGATTTGATGAGGTACCGCTGAGCGTCGGCAACAGCGCACGATTTGATGAGGTACCGCTGAGCGTCGGCAACAGCGCACGATTTGATGAGGTACCGCTGAGCGTCGGCAACAGCGTATGGTTTGATGAAGCACCGCCTCGGCGCGCACAGCGCCGCCGGAAGTATGACTGCCTTGTCACCAGGGCTGAATGTGCGAGAACACCGATTCCAGATGCACCACTACCGTGGCTGTGCGGGGGACCCGCTTAGCAGGGGCTTCTAGCCGCTTTCTCTTGCTTACTTCTCTTTGCGGCGGCAAAGAGAAGTAAGTGCCGCCCCGCACAGGGGCAACGCTAATAGACCACTAACAAATCAAGGAGAGGCCAAAAAGTCAGATCAAGGAAAGGCCAACGCCGCAGGCGTACAGACAAAAAGCGCCGAGCAGGCAAAAAACCCAGCCAAACCCCAACGCCGTAGGCATACCACCAAACAACCCCCACCTTCATTTAGTCAGACAAATAAAAACAACGGGTTTCCCCTCCCCTGCGGAGCCAGGAACGACAAGCCGTAAACACAGTAAGCGACAAGCCAATCGCTGCAAGCGAAGAAAGTGAAATAGCCCCCTGACCGACCACCTCGCGAAAGCGAAAGCCAAAGCGAAAGCAGACCCCATTGCTATGACTCTGAACAAAAAACTAGCCTCAATGATCGCGGTCCTCTGGATCGGCCTGATCCTGATCGGCGGCTTCGGCGCATGGCAAAACCGTGCGTCGATGATCCAGGACCGCCGCGATCAACTCACCTCGTTGATCGACCAGGCCAATCACATCGTCAACCGCTACTACACCCTCGCACAGCAACACACACTCACCGAAGACGAAGCCAAAAAGCAGGCCCTCGAAACACTCGCCGCCATGCGCTATGGCAAAGACGGCTACATCTCCGTCAACAACTCGCAATCCGTCATGCTGATGCACCCCATCAAGCCTGAAATGGACGGCAAGAACTTCTCACAATTCACCGACCCGGCCGGTAACCATCTGTTCGTCGATATCGTCAACGCAGGCAATCACGAAGGCGGCGGCTATGTCGACTATCTGTGGGCAAAACCCGGCAGCGACAAACCCGTGGCGAAAACCAGCTTCGCGGCCCACTTCGAGCCGTGGGACTGGTATCTCGTCACCGGCATGTACATGGACGACGTACAAACCGCGTTCTACGCCAGTCTGTTGCGCTGGCTCGCCATCACCGTGACACTCGGCGCGATCGCCACCGTCGTCATGCTGCTGGTGTTGCGCAGCATCCGCCGCACGCTCGGCGGCGATCTCGAAGTCGCGGTGGAAGCCGCCCAACTGATGGCGCGCGGCAACCTAGCCACCCGCGTGCCGGTGCAAGGGGACGACACCGGCAGTCTGCTGCACGCCCTCCACACCATGCAGGCCGGTCTCGTCGATACGGTCTCGCGCGTGCGTCTCGGCACCGAGAACATCAATATCGGTGCGACCGAAATCGCTGCCGGCAACACGGATCTCTCGCAACGCACCGAGGAACAGGCCGCGGCGCTCGTCGAAACGGCGTCGAGCATGGATCAGATGACGGTCAACGTGAAGCAGAACGCGGACAGCGCGCTGCAAGCGGCGCAACTCGCCGGCCAGGCTGCGGACGTGGCCACGCGCGGCAGCCGCGTCGTCGACGACGTAGTTCGCACGATGGGCGAAATCACCAGCAGCTCGCGGCAGATCGGCGACATCATCGGCGTGATCGACGGCATCGCGTTCCAGACCAACATCCTCGCGCTTAACGCAGCCGTCGAAGCGGCCCGCGCAGGCGAACAGGGACGCGGCTTCGCTGTGGTCGCCGCGGAAGTGCGCAGCCTCGCACAACGCTCGGCCACGGCCGCGAAGGAAATCAAGGCGTTGATCGAAACGTCGACCCATACCGTCGAAGCGGGCGCGTCGCTGGTCGCCAACGCCGGTTCGACCATGGGCGAGATCGTGCAGTCGGTGCGCCGCGTGAACGAAATCCTCGAGGAGATCAGTAACGCGTCGCGCGAACAGAGCGCGGGCATCGAACAGGTCAATCGCGCAGTCGGCGAAATGGATCAGGTCACACAGCAAAATGCCGCGCTTGTCGAAGAAGCCGCCGCCGCAGCCCACTCGCTGAAGGATCAGGTGGGCGTGTTGCGCGAGGCAATCTCGAGCTTCGCTTTGCCGGCCTGAGGCCGCCCGCTCTTTTCAGGGACAGGGACACCATGAGAAGAGCAGCAGAGAAAAAGAAGGCGCTCGACAGGCAGGGAGCGCCTCTTTAATACGCCGCGTCGGAGTAGACGCCTTAATCGAACGAAACAGCCGCGTGGATTTTTCAAGTCCACGCGGCTTTTTTGTGGATGCCTGCGTTTGCGCTCGCGGCTATGTCTTGCGGTTACGGCTGCCCCTGCCTCCGCCTCCGCGTCCGCGTCCGCGAAGCCCCGCTGTTCAGCAAACGCTTACCACGCCCGATCCCGCAACAAGGTTAAGCCGAATTTGGCATCGACGAATTCGGCTTAAGGCATTTTCATCAGGACCCGTCGCTTCCGATAATGGCCGCTTTCAAACGCGCGCCCCGCGGCAAGCTCCAAGGCGGAGCCTTTCCTCTCGCGAGCGCCGTCCCACCAAGGCTCGCCGTCATGTTGCTCCACCTCCTCTACCTCGTTGCGATCGTCGCTGAAGCCATGTCCGGCGCATTGATGGGCATGCGCCGCGGCATGGACCGCTTCGGCCTGTGCCTCGTCGGCACCGTCACGGCGCTCGGCGGTGGCACGGTGCGCGACGTGTTGCTCGGCCACTATCCCCTTGCATGGATCTCGCATTCAGATTACGTTCTGATTACAATCGGGGCAGCGTCGATTGCGGCGGCCGGCGCCAAATGGCTGCGCAACTGGCAACGGTTGTTCGTCACGGTCGACGCGATCGGCCTGATCGCGTTCACCGTCATCGGTTGCGATGTTGCCGCGACGCTGGACGTGAGCCCGGCGATCGTCGTGCTGGCGGGCGCGATCACCGGCGTGTGCGGCGGCATGCTGCGCGACCTGTTGTGCAATCAGATGCCGCTCGTGCTGCGCGAGGAGTTGTACGCCAGCATCGCGCTCGGCGCGGGCGCGCTGTACGTGGCACTACAAGCCTGCGACATGGCGCCGGGGCCGGCCTCCGTCGTGGTGCTGGCCGGCGGCTTCACGGCGCGCATGCTGGCCGTGCGGTTCCGTTGGCAACTCAAGGTATTCACCGTCGCCGATTCGGGCGGCGCAAGCTAATCAAGCTGCACGCCACGCGCGTGCGGCTTTCACTCGAGGAGCACGCTCGACAGTCACGCGCAACAAGCTGCGGCATCGCCGGTTTCAGCTCGTGACGCACTGCTGTTCGTTATCCGCACTCATGATCCAAAAGAAGAAATCGCAGTCGCACGATCCGTACGCGCCCGTCGCGAAGAACCAATTGCTGGCCGCGCGCCTGCCGATGTGGCGCTCGAAACTTGTCATCCTGCTGGTGTTCGGCGCGTTCGCGTCGTTGGCGGCACGCGCGTTCTGGGTGCAGGTGGTCAATCAGGATTTCTACGTCGATCAGGGGCAAAAACGCTATCAGCGCACCCTCGAACTCGACGCGACGCGCGGGCGCATCGTCGACCGCAATGGCTCGATGCTGGCCGTCAGCCTCGCGACCTATGAGATCTGGGCCTCGCCCAAGCTGCTCGACGAAACCGCGTTCGCGCCGCTTTCGAAGCTGCTCGAGCTGCCGGAGGCGGAACTGCGCCGGCGTCTGAACGGCGACAAAACCTTCGTGCTGCTCAAGCGCCAGGTGGATGCCGACACCGCCGATCACGTGAACAAACTGGGCCTCGCCGGCATCACGCAGATCGCGGATTCGAAGCGCTTTTACCCGGAAGGCGAATCGGCGGCGCACGTGGTCGGCTTCACCGATATCGAGGACAACGGTCAGGAAGGCGTCGAACTCGCCGCCAACGAGCAACTGCTCGGCGTGCCGGGCCAACGCGAAGTGATCCGCGACCGGCTGGGCCGCGTGGTGTCCGAGACCCGGCCACTCGTGCCCGCGCAGAACGGCGACACCATCCATCTGACGATCGACCGGCGGATTCAGCAACTCGCCTATGCGCAACTGAAGGACGCCATCGCCAAGCATCACGCCGAAGCCGGCAGCGTCGTCGTGCTCGATGCGCGCAATGGCGAAATCCTCGCGCTCGCCAACTATCCGAGCTTCGATCCGAACGACCGCGCTCGTCTCACCGGGCGGCAACTGCGCAATCGCGCGGTAGTCGACACCTTCGAGCCGGGCTCGACGATCAAACCGGTGGTCGTCGCACTGTCGATCGACGAAGGCAAGGTGCGGCCGCAAAGCATCATCGATACCGCGCCGGGCTGGTACAAGATCGGCCCCGCGGTGATTCACGACACGTCGAATCACGGTGCGATGACCGTCGCCGAAGCGGTGCAGAAGTCGAGCAATATTGCGCTGGCCAAGCTCGCACTGAATCTGTCCGCCGAGAAAATCTGGAACAAGTATCAGGAATACGGGCTCGGGTTGAGACCCGAGCTGACCTTTCCGGGTGTCGCGTCGGGCAAGGTGCGCCCGTACAAACGCTGGCGTCCAATCGAGCAGGCGACCATGGCGTATGGCTACGGTCTGTCCACGTCGTTGCTGCAGATCGCGCAGGTCTACACCGCCTATGCCGGCGACGGCACGATGCATCACGTGAGTTTGCTGCGGAAAGACGGAGACGCGAACAGAGGCGCTGACGGGAACGCGAGTGCGACCGCCGCGGCGCAGTCCGAGGATAAGGGCCATGCGGTCACCACGCCCGCCACCGCGCGCGCGATCCGCTCGATGCTCGAAATGGCTGCCGGCCCTGGCGGCACGGGGCGCGCAGCGGCGGTGGCAGGCTACCGGATCGGTGGCAAAACCGGCACGGCGCGCAAACAGGTCGGCGCGACTTACGCGAAAAACCGCTACCGGGCGCTCTTTGTCGGCATGGCGCCGATGAGCGACCCACGGCTGATCGTCGCCGTCATGATCGACGACCCGGCCGGCAAGGCATTCTATGGTGGCACCGTGGCCGGCCCGGTGTTCAGCGGCGTGACGGGCGGTGCGCTGCAGTTGCTGGGGGTGCCCCCGGATGCCTGATGCGCCGCACCGCCTTAGCGCGGCGCGTTATCGCTACCTGCTTTCGCCAGCGCCTCGATGCGATTGCGGCCATTACGCTTGGCCTGATACATCGCCCGATCGGCTTCTTCCATCATCGCGTAGCCGTGCACGGCGGCATCGGCTGGCGCACCGTTGATCGCGCGCGCGGCCACACCGATCGACACGGTCAAGGCAATGCGTTCGCCGTGGTCGTCCTGCAAATCCAGCTTTTCGACAGCCAGCCGCACGCGTTCGGCAACCGTCAGCGCATCGGCCCGATCACCTTGCAACAGCGTGGCAAACTCTTCGCCGCCGTAACGCGCCACGGTATCGCCCAGCCGCACCTGCTGCCGCACGCAGGCCGCGACCGCCGCCAGAGCGCGGTCGCCGGTCTGATGTCCGTAGGTGTCGTTGATACGCTTGAAGCTGTCGATATCGATGAAAAGACACGCGACCGGTACGCCATACCGGACGGCTCGCATGATCTCCTCGCGCAGCCGTTCATCGAAGTAGCGGCGATTGGCGAGGCCGGTCAGCGAATCGGTCATACCGAGTTGCTTGAGCCGCTCGCGATGCGCGACATTGTCGAGACTCGCCGTGACGATGCTCGCAAAGCGCTCCAGAATGTCCGTCGCCATGCCTTCAGCAAAACGGGCCGGGTCGTCGCTGCAAAGGCATAAAAAACCGCTGACGGTGTCGCCTGCGGCAAGCGGCAGCAAGATCGCGCTCGCCGGCGCGTCGGCGTCACCGAAGAATGCGCGGCGCGCTGTTTCATCCAGCCCGCTCAGCTTGCCCAGCCACGGCCGCCCTTCGCCGCATAGGCCAAGAGCTGCGAGCCCCCCTTCGCGTGAGGTTCTCAGATTGGGCTGGCCGAGCGCATCCAGAGCGTCCGGCTCAAGGAGTTCGAGCAGCATCGGCGCGCGGTCGTCGAGCCACAACGTCACGCCCGCCAGCGAGAACTCTTGCGGCAGATGCCTGAAGAGCGTGTCGAGAAACGACGCGAAATCCTGCGCGCCGATCAACTTCAACTCGACGTTCTGAAAGCGGCGCAGCGTGCGCTCGTTGTGCTGCACGGTATCGACCAGCGCGCGAAGGCGGTCGGAAAGCGGCGTTTGAGCGAGATTCGTCACGTTATCAAGGATGCGGGCCCGGAGGCGAAGCGGGGTCGGCGGCCCCAACCGCTTTAATAACGGCCAATTCCGCGAGGTCTTGAGGGTTGGATCACCGCGCGCGCAAAACAGCGCTTTAACGGCGTGATCGAGCAGAGGGATTACGCGCAGAAATTTTGAGCGCGATCTTAAGTTTGGCTTAATTCTTACCTGTAACTATGGCGCACAACATCCCCTGTTGAGCCGCCAGAACATCGGCGGCGCTTTTTTCTCGAGGGGTGTCGCCGACGCGCCGATAGATGGACAGCATGCCAGCGAAGAAGGAGTCAAACGATGGTGGAAGACACGGTATTCGAGCATTTGCGCGCGATGCCCGGCAACGAATGGGTGCGCCAGATCCACTCGTGCAAGGTCTCAGACCCCCTGCAACCCCCATGGGGACGCTCGTACAGACTCGTCGAATGGACCATGAAGCACACCCCGGAATCGAGCCGCCGCGTGGTGCCCGCGGAGAGCACACCACTCGAAATCGCCCAGGCGGTCGTGTCGCATATTCCGGGACGCCGCTTCTGCCAGCAGAGCGACGACTAATCGCGCAGCCGGCAGCCCGCCCTCAGCTTTTCGCGCGCTTCGCCACTTCTTCCTGAAACAGCGCGATTTCTTCCGCAGCGGCTTTTGCAACACTCGGCCGCTGCATCAAGCGCTTGTAGTAAGCCGCAACCGCCGGCCATTCCGACAGATCGATGCCGCCATACTGCGCCCAGTTCAGCACGGTGACCAGATAGGCGTCGCCCACGCTGAACGCATCGAGTAGATACTCGTTTTGCGCCAGATGATCTTGCAGAACGCCCAGCCGCAACGCGGCCTTGTCGCGCGCATAGCGCTTCACGTCTTCCGGTGCGCGCGCATCGAGTAGCGGCACGAACACCCCCTTGTGCAACTCCGTACTGATAAAACCCAGCCATTGCTGCAGCCGCGCGCGCTGCGCCGTACCCGCAGCGGGCGCAAGCCCTGCGGCTGGAAAATGATCGGCCACATAAGGCAGGATCGCCGTGTTTTCGGTCAACAGCCAGCCTTCGTCCGTACGTAGCACCGGCACTTGCCCAAGCGGACTGATCGGATAGAAGTCCGAGCCGTCCGACAACTTTTTCGACTTCGTGTCGACCTGAATGAACCCAGCCTGCGCCCCCGCCTCGTACAACGCGATTCGGGTGGCCAGTGAACAAGCGAGCGGCGAGAAGTACAGATCCATGGGGAATCCCCTGTCGTTGGTGTTTTTGTACTATATTGCATTTAAATCATTTCAGCCATATTTTTATGCCGACCAGTACAAAAAAAGAAGTCCGCCCTCGCGGCCGCCCGCGCGCCTATGATTCCGACCAGGCACTCGCCGATGCAAGAGACGTGTTCTGGCGCAGCGGCTATGCGGGCACCTCGCTGGATCAATTGAGTGCCGCGACCGGCATGAACCGCCCAAGCTTGTACGGCGCATTCGGCGACAAACACGCGTTGTATCTGACTACGCTCGAACGTTATATCGAAGCCGGCCGGGTCGCGATGGTTCATGCGCTCAGCGAAGATCTGCCATTGCCGCAGGCACTGCTGCGCGTTTATGAAGGCGCACTCACGTGGTACTTGCCGGCTGACAGCGATCCGCGCGGCTGCTTCATGATCGGCACCGCTGCGGTCGAAGCGGTGGATGACGCCGAGGTTCGCACAGCGCTTGCCGAAGGACTGCGTACCTACGACAAGGCCTTCGAGAAACGCCTCAAGCTGGCGCAGGCCACCGGCGAGTTGGCCGCCGATGCACAACCGGCACTCCTCGCGAAGATCGCGTCGGCGATTTTGCACAGCCTCGCGTTGCGCGCCCGCGCGGGCGATTCCCGCGCGTCGTTGCGGGCAACGGCGGTGGCGGGCGTGGCGTTGATATGTGGGTAGCCACGCCTTTGCAATGCTTGACAGTCACGAGGAGCGGTTATGCCTATGATGGGCTCACCCGTCCGACACGTTATGGTTCCAACATGAGCTATCCGTACGACCTGATTACCGCCACCTGTCTTTTCATCATCGTGGTCTCCACCTCCATCATGCTCGCGCTCACCTGAGCGTTGTAACCCGCCCCGCTTGCAGGAGTTGCGAGCCGCTCAACGCGCGTTACGCGGTCCCGTAGAAAGACGGGATATACTGTACATATATACAGTATTTTTCGTCTGAACAATGCGCCTCCCTCCCTTCGAACCGCCCACGCTCGCCGAACTGCGCGCCTGGTGGCGCACGCGCGACGAGCAGGCTATCCACCGGCTCATCCTCGAGATCCAACGCCAGCGGCTCACGTTGCTTGAACTGCGCAACCTGATCGACAGCGGCGTCCAGCAGGCGCGCGCAAGCGACCGCACGCTCGTCGACCGCGGCGAACCCTTAATGACACTACGCATACGGATCGCGCAGGAAGTGCTGCGCGTTGGCGATATCGACGATACGCGGCAGATGAGCCGCGCCGAACAGGAAAGGCTCGCCGTGCGTACCGAGGGCCAGATGGAATACGCACGCGAAGGCCGCCTGAGACGCCAGCGCCGCAATATCTAACGCAATCTAGCGCAAGCGCGGCAGCATGTTTCCGCGCGCCGGAACGAAACGGCGTGCAAAGGCGTGCGGCGCCGTGCAGATTCGTCAGCGCGTTTGCGTGGCGACACGAAGGCCGAGCGAAATGAACAGCACGCCGATGATCTTGTTTTGCCAGCGGCTCAGCCATGTCAGCCGCTTGACGAGCTTGCCCAGCGGACGGATGGTCAGCACGATCGACGTTGTATAAAGCGCGCTCATGCCGACGAAGATGAGTCCGAGCGTCGTGAACTGCAGGAACGAAGAACCATGCTCAGGGCGAACGAACTGCGGCAGGAACGCAAGAAAAAACAGCGCGGTCTTGGGGTTCAAAACTTCGGCGGGGATCGCCTGAAAGAAGGCCTTGGAAGCGGATACCGGCGCGACTGCCGGCAAATGCGCGCTCGCCTGCTTTTCGCGCAAGGCACGAATACCCAGATAGACGAGATAGGCGGCGCCGACGAACTTCACGGCGTTGAAGGCGAGCGCTGAGGTCATCAGCAGAGCCGACAGGCCGACCGCGGCGCCTAAGGTGTGGATGAAATCGCCAACCGCAATACCGAGACCGGTGAGTATGCCGGCCTTGCGCCCGCCATGCACCGTGCGAGTCAACACCAGCAGCACAGCCGGCCCGGGAATCAGAAAGAGCCCCAGTACAACGGCAACGAATGTTCCTAGCGTAGAAAGATCAAGCATGTCGTCTCCTTGATGGCGCGCCGGATTCAGCAAACAGGCGCGCGCGTTCAGCGGACGATTGTAGACGAATGTATGGGATCTGGATTTGTGTGCGAACAGTGCACGGCAGTTGGGAGAAAACGTGACGAACCGACAGACGAGGGATCTGCTTTCGCCCCAGCCGGGAGCTAGATTCGTCACGTTCATCATTATGCGGCGCGAAGCGCCAGGCGTCATCGCTCCGCTTCGCAAGAGACCCTTACCGAATCGGCGACAATCGCGGCGCGCCATCTGCGCCTGAATGATTCGCCGATTGCCCACCGGCGATCCGTTACCATGGCGGGCACAGGGCCGCATGAGACTCCCATGAGGTCCGTATTTTTCATCCACTGAAGTCTTTGCCTTGCCCACCTATACCTTGCCCGCACCGCTTTCTGCGGAACTCGAGATTCGCAAGAGCCGTTTCATCGCGCACGCGATACCGGTCGCCGACCGCGACGCCGCGATGGCCGAGTTGCGTCGTCTGCGCGACGAACATCCCGGTGCGACGCATGTGTGCTGGGCGCTGCTGGCAGGCGGCCAGTCAGGCATGTCCGACGACGGCGAGCCATCCGGAACAGCGGGCCGGCCGATTCTCGAAGTGCTGCGGCATCATGATCTGGACGGCGTGCTGGCCGCCGTCGTACGGTATTACGGCGGCGTGAAACTGGGCGCCGGCGGATTGGTGCGCGCGTATACCGACGCGATTGCTTCAGCGCTATTGGACGCGCCGCGCGTGGAGCGGATTGCTCAAGTCACGCTGATCGTCGAAGTGAGTTACGCCGATGAAGCGAAAGTGCGCAGATGGATCGAGGCTGAAGGCTACGCACTCGTAGACAGTGCCTACGGGATGCTGGTAAAGATGACTGTCCGGCTACCCGTCAATGCGGTGGATGATGCCCGGCTAGCCCTGGTGGATATGACCCAAGGCAAGGCCGGGTTTTTTTGATCGTTTTGCCCGCTCCGCGAGGAAAGTAAAAGCGCAATCAGAACGCGTATCTTATTCCTGCAAAAACGCTCCGCCCCTCCCCGGGATAAAAGATCGCGCCGCTCGCGGTGGCGGCATTGGCCACCGTGCTGATATCGCTCACGTAGCGCTTGTTCGTCAGATTCCTGGCATCGACAAACACCGACACACCATTACGAAAGTCCATCCCGGCTTGCAACCCAAGCAAGGTGTACCCCGGCACACGCAACGTATTGGCATCATCGGCCCAGGCGCCGGCGGGCACCCAGTCCACGGTCGCCGACACATGAAATCCGTCAGGCCGCGCATAACTCAACGCAGCGCGCAGCACGTTGACGGGTACGCCGGCAATCCGATTGGACCCATACTGCGGGTCATCCTTGAAACGGAAATCGCTCAGGTTCCATAACCCCGACAGCGTAATCCGATCTCCCGAGCCGGGTTTGAAAACATCGCGCCACACGTCAACTGAAGCGCCGGCCTCAATGCCACGCAACACCGTCTTGTTGGCATTGAACGTGGCGGCCGGAATATCCGGATTGGTCGTGTACTGCAGCAACTGATCACGCACCATCGACTGATACGCCGTAAGATCCCAACTCACCCTGTTACGCGTGCCGCGCGTCCCGATCTCCAGCGTCCACGCGTGTTGCGATTGCAATGGCGTGAAACGCGTGGTCGACGCAAACGACTGCGTGAGGTCGGTGAAATCCGGCGTATCCTGGCTACGCGTGATGTCGACAAAAGCCTGAATCTCGCGATTCGGTTGCCACAACACACCGACCTTCGGATTGATGCCGTTGTACGTCTGGCTCGCCGACTTGTAGGTCGGGTCCGCAGCGAGACCGCCATGGTCGACATATTCACGCACGTCACGTAGCGCCTTGACGCCCGTCATCAACGCGACAGTCGGCAGGAAGAACAGGCGGTTCTCGACATAGGCCTCGTAGTTGTAGGCGCTCTGCGACGAGTCGAGCGTCTGCGTGCCGCGATTGCCGGCGACGTTCACGTACTGCCGCGCCTGCGTATTGCCGCCGAAAAAACGTGCGCCCACAATCACGTCGTTGCGCATGCCGCCGAGGTTCAGCGTCGCCGTGTAACGCGGCGCGACACCGTAGGTCCAACCATCCTGGTCGATGACCTGAAAAATCGGGTGATACAGGCTCTTGTGAATCGCCCACGTGTCGATGTCGAGTTGGCCGACGTCGAGCTTCACCGTCGTGCGGTTCGCGATCCGCTCGGTGCGCGTGTTGCGCGCCTGGTCGCCGGACAACGCGTTGGCGGCAGCCTTGGTCGGATTGTTCAGCGCGTCATTCAGAGTCAGCGTGCCGGGCAATTGCTGATCGACGATGTAGGCGCCGAGATAGAAACGCGTCTCCACAGTCGGACTGAAGCGATAACCGACGTTCGCGTTGAACTGTTCATACTGACCGCGTGAATGCTGACGGAAACCGTCGTTATGATCGACCGTGAACGTGCCGATGAAATCGAGCGGCCCCACCACACGCGAAAACTGCGCGCTGCTGCGCACCGTGCCATAGCTGCCGCCTTCGAGCCGCAAGATGTTCGGCGCGACCGCGGTGTACGCGGTCGGCGTCAGAAAATCGATCGCGCCACCAAGCGTCGACGATCCGTAGGCGAGCCCGTTGCCGCCTTTGTAGACCTGGGTCGCCTGCAACGCGAGTGGATCGATCTGGTAATAGTCGCCGCTACCGTCGGCCTGATTGGTCGGAATGCCATCCTGAAGAATTTCCAGGCCGCGCGTATGGTATGAGCGCGCAATGCCCGAGCCGCGGATCGACAAACGCAACTCCTGTCCATAGCGGTTCTGCACGAACACGCCCGGCACGTCCTTCAGAACGTCACGCAAAGTGAAGGCATACGTGTTCGCATACGACTCGCTATCGACAAAGCCCACGGAGCCCGCCGTTTCGTCGAGCTTGCGCTTCTGTTGAGCCGGCGTACTGGACGTCAGCGACGCCTCCATCTGCCCTTGCACGATCACGGGTGCGAGCAGTTTCGACTCGGACGTGTCGGAGGGCCTGCTGGTCTGCGCAAGTGCGTGCGTGGCGAAAAAAACCGCGGCGCTCGACAGCGCGCCGCTTCTTTTGATGAATCGATACATGTGATGAGGTCCCGGCACTGCATCGTGGCAGCGTCTTTTGAATGTGGCATATCGCGCGAACTCGATCAGGTCGAGTTCGCGTGCGAGTGGGCCGCGCGGCAAACGCGCGCAGTTAAACCCGTGCATGCGCGTGCAAGCGCGGCTAGCGGTGAAAAACCGGCGGCTTAGGAACGAGGGTCTGCGCGATCAGACAGGCATGCGCGTCGGCACAACAGCGTGCGTCCACGGGGACGCACGCCTCGTCTTGCGCGTTGGCAGACCGGCAGAAATCAGAGAACGGCGGCAGGCGGCGCACGTGGCTGCGCCGAGAGATACGGAGGAACGGCCGGTGCGCTGACACTGGCGTGGACAACAGCGGTATGCGCGAACGCGGCTTGCGTCGCAAAGGCGAGCGGCACCGGCGGCACAACGGGGAAATGCGCGAGCAATCCGCAGTAGCCGCACGCTTCCCAATGACCCGTTAGCGAATGCGAGGTGCTTGTGTCCATGCTCGCGGACGCATCGGTTTGCGCCGAACAATGATCGACCAGCGCTGCATCGAGACGCTCTTGCGCGCTTAACGCTTGCGACACCGTCGGCGCGAGCGTCGCCATCAGGATGGCGAGCAATCCGAGGATACTGCCGATCTTCTGTAGATGACGGCGCAGCATGCGACGAGGTGTAGGAGAAATGAAAGCCGTGCGATTATGCCACGCAGAATCGCCGAAACCACACGCTCATCGACTTGTGATGACGGATATAGCGGCCCGCATGGCGTGACGCACATGTTTCTTGCAAATGTCTCATGCACATCTCTCACGCGCGTCTTCGTGACGCGACCTGTTTTTATGCATGGCGGTTATTGTCGTGAGATAACCGCCGACGCACCGACCGGGTCACGCCGCTTCGGCTCGGGTAGCAGCCATCCTCTAATGACGCGGTGTCTATTGAAGAAACCGCTCGTTATGATGAGCGGGGCTGTTTCAATCGTTCGAGAATTCCGGACCCTGATCCAGTTAAAAAGATGCAGGGGATCGGCTCGCTGTTACCATGCTGCTCTGTACCGGGAAGATTCAACCTAAAAGGCAACGCCTCTGACCTCGAACGCCGCTTTTTCCAGCACAGCGCCCGAGTCGCCGCAACAGAGTCAGTCTCTGCGGCCATCGCTCGGTCTCCAGCGTCCGGCCCTGAGATCCACTGTGATCAAGGGTTGCGGCGTCGTCGCACTGCCGTTGATGCTGTCGGCCTGCTCATGGTCGTGGTTCGGCCTGAATTGCCCACCGCGGGCGGCCGCGCATTCAACCGGCTGGCTCAGCGTCGCCCCCGCTCGCGATTTCGCCTACATGCCGGCCCGCACCGGCCAGGTTTCGCCGAACCGGATCGAGAACACGGCAATGACCGGCATCGTGCTAAAAACCGATATCAACGAGACCGTGCGCAACAGCGTCGCAAGCAGCTTGCGGGTCGCCGGCTTTCATCTCACTGAAGGCAGGAAGGTTCTGAGTGGCAGCATCGAGAAGTTCACGGTCGACGATTCGCGGTCGCCGGCATTCTGGACACTGAAAATGCGCTACGTCGTGACCGATGCCGCGACCCAGAAGGTTGTGTTCTCAACCACCAAGACGGTCCGGCAGAAGTCGCCTAAATTCACCAGCAATACCATCGCCATCGAAGACACCGTCAAGCTGAGCGTCGACGCGTTGATCGGCGACCCAGGCTTCGTCGAATCGGTGAACTGAGCGGACGGCGGAATCGGCACGGTCCGCCGATTCGCTACAATTGGGAAATATCGGGAAAACGCGGACTCAAGGCGTCGCTGACGCCTGCTGTCCCGCGCGCCCGATTCGTTGCAATCCCGCCCTGTCCTCCGTGCGAGCCGTCATGTCTATCACCGCCTGGCTGTTCTTCTTGCCCGCCTGCTTCGCGATCAACCTCGCGCCCGGGCCGAACAATCTTCTGTCGATCAACGTCGCCGCGCGTCATGGCTTCATGACGGCGTTCGTCGGTGGCACTGGCCGGTTGGTTGCGTTCGCGTTGATGCTGGTGTTGGCCGCGACCGGCCTCGCCGTCGTGCTGCACGCATCCGAGTGGTTCTTTCTTGCGATCAAACTGGCCGGCGCCGCGTATCTGATCTGGCTTGCCATCCAGTTGTGGCGCAGCGACGCTCCGGCCATCGATACGACCCAGCAGGACGACGCGTCGCTCTGGCGGATTGCGCGGCAGGAGTGTCTCGTGGCGGCAGGCAATCCCAAGGCGATTCTGGTTTTCACGGCATTTTTGCCGCAATTCGTCGATGTCGCCAAACCGGTTCTGCCACAGTTCGCGGTGCTCGGCGCGAGCTTTCTCGTTCTCGAATGGGTGGCGATCGCGCTTTATTCCTGGGCTGGCATGCACCTTGGCAAGTGGCTGGTTCGCGCGAAAGTTCGCCGCTGGTTCAATCGCTGCTGTGGGGCGTTTCTGGCGGTGATCGGCGCGAGCTTTTTTCTGGTGCGGCGGGCATAAAACGCCTGAACTCAAATCTTGATAGAGAGGACGTACTGAATCGGCAAGGTGCGCCGATTCGCTACAATCGACACAACGCGGGATAAGCGTACCGTCTGCCCCTGCAGGCTCGTGTGCATCGTGATTCGCGCCTATAGAACAAAGCGCCGTTGGACCTGCATCGGTTTATAACGCTCCGCCTTCTTGCCGCGGCTGAACAATTCGAGCCGGGACACCCACCACCGTCACATCGGGCGGCACGTCAAACGTGACGACGGCGTTTGCACCGATCTTCACGTTGCGTCCGATCGTCACCGGTCCCAATATGCACGCGCCCGCCCCGATCAGAACGTTGTCTCCAATCACCGGCGCACCCGGCTGGCCTCGACCGCCAATCACCACATTGGGCGCAATGACGATGTCGTTACCCAGCACCGCCTGCCGGTGCACGACGATGCCGAGCCCCTGATAGCCGAATATCACATTGCGCCCAACCGTTACCGAAGGCGGCAAGGACACCGAGAAGACAACCCGGTTAAAAACCTTCAAAACCCAAGGCAGAAAGGGCACACGCAAACAATGAAGTAGATGCGCAAGTCGATAGATATACAGCATGAACCTCGTCCTGTTTAAAAAGGCCGGAGCAGTTCCTCACTCATCCCAAGGAACTGCTACCGCTGAACAATCAGCGCCTTACCCAGCATCAGCGCGAACCTGCTATTCGTAACCAGATAGCGGCGCCACATCCGACGCGGCTCCTGCAGGACACGAAAAAACCATTCCAGCCCCGCCCTTTGCATCCAGCGAGGCGCCCGGCTGACTTTACCCGCCACCACATCGAACGTCCCGCCGACTCCCATGACGAAGTCGACACCGAGCGCACCCCTCCAGCGGTTAATGAAATTTTCCTTGGTGGGCGATGTGATCGCCACGAAAAGCATCCGCGCGCCAGACTCTCGGATGCGCTCGACAACCGGCTGTTGATCATCGCCAAAATAGCCGTGGTGATAACCGGCAATCCGAAGTCCGGAATAGCGTCTCGCACATATCGCGGCCACCCGCGCGACAACCTCCTCCGTCGCGCCGAGCAGATACACCGGCAGCCCTAGCCTCGCCGCCTCCGCAAGCAACCTGTCGAAAAGATCAACGCCCGAAACGCGCTCCGGTACCCCATGGCCGAGCATCCGGGCAGCCCAGACTACCCCCATTCCATCGACGCTGATCAGGTCGCAGGAACGGACTGACTTCGCGAGTTCCGTATCGGACTGCATATGCACGAGTTTCGCCACGTTGACCGCAACATGCTGCGTGAACTGCTTCGTAATAGTTCTCGTTGAAATTGCGGCAACGGTTTCATCCATCGTCGCGGCATCCATTGGACATCCAAGTACTTCAATGCGCTTCATAAAACAGCTCTCTATTGTCGCCGGCATCCGCGCATCAATGGTTCATCGCGGACTTGACACTCATTTCTTCGAGACCGAAACCGGCCCAAAGAACAACGTAATTTCACTGACATCTGAGGACGACTCGTTCCATCCGGCCTTGTACAGCCCCATCTTGAGATACGCATCCTGCACTCCGACATAGGCGTTCGGCGTCCCTTGCGATGCAAACACCGAATGCCCGTCCTTCCACAATTGAGTCGATGCGTGATGACCGGAATCGTCCGCAACATAGCGCAGCGCCCAGTTGACCCACTTGCCCTGGTCGGAGTCAGCGCAACACAGCCACTTCCCCGCTGAAACCGTCGTTGTATTTGCACCGCCGCGTTCGGAAATTGCGTACCGCTTGCCTTGCAAGGCAAGCGCGATCGTCGGGCCGCCCGTCCACTTTCCCTGGTGGACCTGGGTAACAATGACCGCCTGTTTGGTATCGAACTTGAACCCGGCAGGAATGAAGGTGCTCCATCTAAGCAGATAGTCCGGGCCCTGCGAAAAACTCACCGCTTTCGGGAAGATCAGCTCCGCGCGAGGAACGCCGTTGGCAATCTTCGAAAAGTCCTCGGATTTCGACATCTGAACGCGTACAGCCTTTCTTCCAGCCACCACTGGATCGTCAACTACAACGATATCGCCGGCATTCGCCTGCACGCCGATTTCTGCATCAATGCCGCCGCTCCATGTCGTCGAGAACAGCTTGTCGTAGATGCTCGCGAACGCTGTCGTTTGCGGATCGGCCCAAGCAACACTCATGCTCCGCGCGCCAACTACGCTGCATAGTATTCCTAAAATACCGATCAAGCTCCATCGATATACGAACATGATTTTAATAGGCCTTCCTCTCCTTTTGATTTACTCACTCTCCGATAGCAGTGGACGTACTGATTCACAACCGCACCAACCGAATAGCGGCTTAACGCGCGAGAAACAGCTGCTTCCCCCATCGCACGCGCGATATCGGGGCGCTCTATCAAATGCCGGATTCTTTTCGCAAGCGCGCGCACGCTTCCCCGCTGCACCAGATAGCCTGTCACCCCATCCTCGACCAGATCCAGGAAACCGCCCACTCCCGTACCGACCACCGGTCGCCCGATAAACATAGCCTCCAGTGTCGAGATGCCAAATGCCTCGAAATGACTCGGCATGCAAAACAGGCTGGCGTCGCGATAGAACGCGAGTTTTTCATCGCCTTGCAGCCAGCCAACGAAGCGCACCTGATCGCCTACGCCGTAGCCGACCGCTGCACGCGCCCATCTGTCCGTGTCGCCGGCCCCCGCCAACCTCAATTGGAAGTTCAGCCCCTGACGAGTCAATAGCGCCGTCGCTCTCAACAGCTCGTCGAGCCCCTTTCCTTCCGTAAATCTGCCGACAAAAGCGACGTACGGCGTGATGTCCGTACCCTTCGCGTCCGGATTGCCACGCAGCGCCACGCCTGCCATCGCCTCGGCGTCACACGCGGTGTTTCCGATCACATACAAGCCATGTGCGCCACCCCGATAGTCCTGAAGCTCAGTCGCAATCGCCGATGACACCGCCACCACACCGTCAACCCCGCGAACAAAATACGACACCGCCTGACGGGTGATTGAGCCGCTATCGGTCCAGAATTGCCGGAAGTTTCCTGCATGCAGATGGAAAATCGTCTTTTTTCCCATGAGCCGGACAAGAACGTACAAGGCGAATTTTCGGTAAAACGATCCGCGGACCGACACATGGAAGTGAACCAGGTCGACGCCCCTCAACATCGCAGTCAGAAAGCGCGGAATATCTAGCAGCAGAAAGCACAACAGCGATCTCACACTCTGGAAACCATGCGTTTCAAAGATCTCCAACGCCACGGCCTCGCGCTGGAACAGGCTCCGCTGCGCACCGAGTTCAGCGAGAACAGATGCAATGCCGCCGCGCTGTCCCCGGCCAGGTCCCACGTGCAACACCCGTAACGGCGATGCTTCATGATGCGCGCTCGCGTCAAAGTCATTGTCCTTACGCATCGCCGGCTCTTCCTCTCAAAGCACGAGGCTCGACCCCGCCGCGCCCGACGAGCACGGCGATCATAGCCAGGTATGGGCTGATGATTGCGGACACGAGGACGTGTCCCGCCGTGCATGCCGTCGCCATCAGAACGATAAAAAACCACCTGCCAAAACGTGGCACGGTGCCGCCTTCACCGTAAAGGAACGCTTTCCCCATACTCCATAAGTAGAGCAAACAAACCGGCAGGCCCATCGCCAACACCAGATCCGGCACGTCGATCTCAACGAGATAGCGCACCACCGGATAGCCACCGGTCAGCAGCGCCGCGTAACCCTCTTTCGCCACGTCGTCCCACACATTCGAAAACTTGACGTCACGTCCGGACAGGACCATGGTGAGCACGCCCGCGCCGCGAGTCTGGTCACGCGTGTACATGAAGTATTGCAGGCTAAGCGCAACGGCGCTCCTTACGCTCGGCACCGTCAGATAGACGACAACAGCGATACCGGCCAACGTACCGACGACGCCTAACGCGCGAGCGGTCGCCTGCGGCACCCTGTGCCTGGAATAGAAATATGCACAGGTCACCGCCACGGCCCCGGCCATCGCGGCTTTCGTGCCGATCAGGCTCGAAGCCAGCACGATACTGCCAATCAGTGCGCCATTCCATACCGACCAACCGGACTTCAGCACTCTGAGCAAACCGTAGCTCAGGCCCACTATCATCAGTGCGGATGCTTCGTTCTGCGCGTACACGATGCCCTTGTAGCCGGACCGGATCTGCGTGTCGGCCCAGTAGCTACGAAACATGTCAATCGAAAACGCCGCGCCCGCGACAATCGACAACGCGTAGGCCAGCAGCGTGAAGCGCATGATCGGCTCGAGTTCCTCCAGTTGCCGGTTACTCATTCCCGATAGGGCTGCAAAGCACACAAAGAAGGAGAACACTTTGAGAACGAAAACAACCTGCTGAGCAAACTCGGCACTCGACATATCGCCGAACGTGTAAGTCACGGCGGCCGCCAGAATCGCGACCACCGCTAACAGTGCGGTACGCCAACTCGATAGCCTCAGCCGCCCCCTCGCCAAGAGTATCAACAGCAGCCCTGCCACCATGCTCCCACGAACAAACAACGAGTAACGGGCATCGCCACCTGCGGCGTCGAACCCGCGCGCGGCACTGACGGATAGAAAATCCGCAAACGGCGACAGCGCGAGGCCTCCGGCGAATACAAACCATCCCAGCGTGATCGGTGTCCGTCTTGTCGATATCTGCGCGGTCCTGCCGCTTTGGGCGCCTGGTCGGTGTAGTGGTGCCGCGTTATTCATGACGTGCTCTTCCGGCCTCGTTTGGCGAGAAAAACCGGTGCAACGCGACTGCGCTCCAGCGAGCAGCAGTTCTCACAAGGCGCAGCGGCCAGAGCGCCGCGTCATGCATCCACGTACGTGGGTTGATGCGCGCTTTGCGCTCCCGATCGATGCTGCTAGGTAGCCGTTCAAAGTCCTCCCACACGGCATAGGGACGCAATTCGACCACGCGGGCACCGCCGTGGTCCCTGTGCCATGGCCAGTCATCGAGCAGCGCACCGATTGGGCCGTCCGCGTAAGCAAGTGCCTGACGGGCCGCCTGTGCGGAGATCCAGTAGCCCACCGACCCAGACGTCCACTGTTTGAACGGAACGCCGATTCTCAGTCCTCCGACAATCGAGACTTGCCTGAGCGGCTCGTTGAAGTACGCCCACAATGACCTCGCGCGTCGCAACTTGGATCGTCCAAGCAACACAATGTCGGCGCTGCGCGACAATTCGAACTCATTCGCCCGCAGCACGCACGCAAAGAATGCCGGATCCAGAATCGCGTCATCTTCGAGCACCACCGCAGCGTGGCCCGTGTCGACAATCGAGCGCCACACTGAACGATGACTCATGAAGCACGCAACCTCGGCGGGGGTCATTGAGCGTCCGTAACGATGGTGCGCCGCCTTGTCTCCATAGGCAGTATTCAGTTCGGCTTCGGTGAGCGCTTGCGCATCGACTGCGTCCTCGATACGGAATGCGGCTCCATGTTCGGTCAAGACCTTGGCGATCGCCTCGCGACGGCCGGAGCGCAATAGCGATATGACGTGAATGGGGACCTTACTTTCCATCATCGATTCAACAATTGAGTAAAGTGGCTGCGCAATAACGGCTTGCACAAGATCATCGATACATAGATGCCGAGCAACGCGACCTCGGCAACGAGAAGCGAAGCCGCCGCGCCGTCTGCGCCAAATCGCGGCGTCAAGACGATCGCAAGCCCAACGTTCAGCATGCCTGCCGCCAGCATCAGCATCGAGCGGATACGCGTATTGCCGAACGGCACGAGCACCTGCAATCCGAGGAAATAGGCCAGATTGCCGAAGACGGTCGCAAGACAAAGCAGCCTCAACGCCGACGCTGAGCCTGCAAAATCGACGCCCAGCACCGATGCCGTGAGCGGTGCGGAGACATATGCAACGGCGACCACGCCGGCGACCGTCGTCAACGCGGTGGCGACGGCTCCGATGATCGTAAGCCGGGCAGCCGCCCGCGGCTGCACTCTGAACAGCGAGGCAATACGCGGGTAACACACCGTATTGATCTGCGCCGGGACCATATTGGCCACGGTTTTCAGCTTGTCAGCCGCGCTGTAGATGCCCACCTGATAAGGCGTCGTCATTGACGCGAGAATGACCGTATTCGTTACGCCGAACAGGCTCACCGATGCGGACGACACAAACATGTCCGCGCTTTCCCGAATGCGCTGCCAGACCGAGCGTGCCGACGCACAAGGGCGGCGCAAAACGCCGAGGCGCCATACGGCGACCAGCGAGAACAGTCCGGTTAAGATCGCCGTCAACCCCTGTATTCCCGCTGCGACAGCGACGTCGCTACTGTGACGCACGAAAACGAATGTCAGCGGTAAGGTAGAAAATCGTCCAACCAGCGCCACGGTCGAAAAAATGGAAAAGCGCTCCAGCCCCTGCAGCAGCCAGTTCAATGTAAAAACGTTGCCGATCACCGTCAGCCATGCCGCGAGTACCACCGGGTACACCGATGCGAGCCTGCTATCAAAGTGCGCGACGACTAGCAGCACGATGAACGAGATCACGCAAAGGCAGCCCTTCGCGATCATCGTCGACCAGACGAGTTCGTTAAGAACCTTGGGTTGATCCCGACATTCGACTACCGCCTTTGGACCGCTCAGAAAAAATCCCCACTCTGTCACAAGCATGCCGTAGGTGGCAATCGCAGTCGCATAGCCGAGTACGCCGAAATGCGTTACGCCAA
Source organism: Burkholderia sp. GAS332 (assembly GCA_900142905.1). Taxonomy (NCBI): domain Bacteria; kingdom Pseudomonadati; phylum Pseudomonadota; class Betaproteobacteria; order Burkholderiales; family Burkholderiaceae; genus Burkholderia; species Burkholderia sp. GAS332. Next base: position 2,540,663 of record FSRV01000002.1, read on the forward strand.
GCACGCGCGTCAAGTACGGGAATGTCGCCAGCGGCACGATGTAGTTGCCGACCTGCCACACCATCATGGCGAGAAAATTCGTGCGTATACGCACGGCCTTCGTTGCAGCCCCAGCATGCGTCACCTGCTGGCCACTCACGAGATACCCCGGCGTCGGCGCACTGAGCAGCGCAGCCGGTTACGCATGCGCCAGCACACCACGGGTATCGATCACGACTTTGGATTGGAAGCGCACGGGGTCCACGCGCCGGAACTGCGCATGGTCGACCAGAATGACGATGATGTCCGCTTCGAGCAGCGCTTCGCTCAATTCGCAAAGCCGCACCTTGCCGTCGAGTGCTTCCGGCAACGTTCTGACGTTCGGCTCGACCACCACCACCTGCCCTGCGAATTGCTCCGCGAGTTCGCTGGCGATATGCAGCGCCGGGCTTTCGCGCAGGTCGTCGATATTCGCTTTGAAGGCCAGTCCGAGACACGCGATCACTGGATCCCTGAAGCGTCGCGCCGCGCGTTCGACTCGCTCGATCACGTAGCCCGGCTTATCATCGTTCACCGTTCGAGCGGTACGAATCAGGCGTGCCTGCTCGGGAGCAGAGTCCACGATGAACCACGGGTCGACGGCGATGCAATGACCGCCCACACCAGGCCCTGGCTGCAGGATGCTCACGCGCGGATGCCGGTTAGCAAGGCGAATCAGATCCCAGACGTTGACATCGAGTTTGTCGCAGATCACCGAGAGTTCGTTCGCAAACGCAATGTTGACGTCGCGGAACGAATTCTCCGTGAGCTTGCACATCTCGGCAGTACGGGCGTCCGTCAAAATACAGTCACCGCGCACGAAGCTCTGATACAGATCGCGCGCCAATTCGCTGCAGCGCGGCGTCATGCCGCCGATTACGCGGTCATTCTCGACCAGTTCCCGAATCACGTGACCGGGCAGCACGCGCTCCGGGCAATGCGCGACGCGGATGTCCGATTGTTCACCGGCCAGTTGCGGAAATGTGAGGTCGGGACGAAGTTGCGCCATCCAAGCAGCCATCTGCTCGGTCGTGCCGACTGGCGAAGTCGATTCGAGCACGACCAGATCGCCCTTCTTGAGTACCGGCGCAATCGCCCGGCTCGCCGCCTCAATGAATCGAAGATCGGGCTTGTAGCCGTCGGATAATGGCGTCGGCACAGCGATCAGAAACGCCTCGGCCGGTTCCGGCGTGATCGTGGCGCGCAGATAACCCTGCGTCACGGCCGCGTGAACCAGCATGTCAAGCTCGGGCTCCACGATATGAATGGCGCCGCGGTTGATTGTGTCGACCGTGTGCTGATTGATGTCGACGCCAATAACACGCTTGCGCCGTGCCGCGAATGCGGCTGCAGTAGGGAGTCCGATGTAGCCGAGTCCGACCACCGAGACAGTTTCGAAATCCATTTTCTTTAATTCCGTAGGCAGGTTGTGTTCACTCAGGCTGCACGCGCCCGACCGAAACCATCTTCCAGTAGCGCATTCGCTATGCGTTCACAGGCTTGGCCATCGCCATAGGGATTACCGCGCACGCTCATCGCACGGTAAATGCTCTCGTTGCACAGCAATTCCGATACGCCGCCGACGATCTTCTGCACGTCGGTTCCGACAAGTCTCACCACCCCCGCGTCGACGGCCTCCTGACGCTCAGTGGTCTCGCGCATGACCAGTACGGGCTTGCCGAGCGAAGGCGCCTCTTCCTGGATGCCGCCGGAGTCAGTCAGAATCAGATACGCACGATCCATCAGGCAAACGAATGGAAGGTAGTCGAGAGGTTCGATCAGATGTACGTTGGCGATGCCGGTCAAGATCCGGCTCACCGGTTCCCGTACGCCCGGATTCAGATGAACCGGGTATACGATGTCGACATCCGGATACGTGCGCGCAAGTTGCGCCAGCGCGGAACAGATCCGCTCGAACCCATCACCGAAGCTCTCGCGCCGATGTCCGGTAACGAGAATCAAGCGCCGATCCGACGCGAGTGCCGGCAGGTGCCTCTCCGCCTCTTCGCGCAGCCGCATGTCGCCAGCGAGCCGTTCCCGCACATACAGCAAAGCGTCTATCACCGTATTGCCGGTGACCCGAACGCGCTCGTCCGGCACGTTCTCGGCGAGCAGATTCTGTCGGGAACGCTCGGTCGGTGCGAAGTGCTTCTCAGCGAGTACCGCGGTCATTCTGCGGTTCGCTTCCTCGGGCCACGGCGACAGAAGATCGCCAGTCCGCAGACCTGCTTCCACATGGCCGACCGGCACGCGCTGATAAAAGGCAGCAAGACTGGCAGCCAGTGTGGTCGAGGTGTCACCATGCACCAGCATCAGATCCGGCCGGCAGTCCTTCAAGACCTCGCGCATGCCAAGCATGATTGAACTCGTAATGTCGTAGAGATCCTGATTCCGCCTCATGACGTTCAAATCGAAATGCGGACGAATCTGAAATAGCTTCAACACCTGATCAAGCATCTCGCGATGCTGCCCGGTCACACAGACAAAACAGTCGATTCCTTCGGTGCGCTTCAGATGCCTGACAAGGGGCGCCATCTTGATGGCCTCTGGACGGGTTCCGAAGGTGAGCAAAATTTTCTTGTTCATAAGCCAACCGTGAACAGGTCGCACACTCGATACCACCGCGGCACGACGTTTGTGGACAACACCGCCTGGCGCCAAAGTTGTTGAAAATCCATTACGACTCCCTCTCTATCCCGTATTCGGAGAACGCACCGTAGGCACTGGCTCGTTGAGGTACGTCGTTCAGCAAGACGCCGTCGACTACGCTGCCCGCGCTAGTCAACTGACGTATGCTTTCCTGAAGCTCAGCTGCCGAGTGGCGGCCGTGACGGACGACAAGCAATGTCAGCCCGGCGCGCTTGCCAATCAGCACGGGGTCGGTCACCGCGAGTACCGGGGGCGAATCGACGATCACCACGTCGTATTGCGTGTTGAATTGCACGAGCAATTTCTCAAAGGCGTCGCCCATCAACATCTCGGCAGGACTGGCCGTGACGCTTCCGCTCATCAGTACGTCAAGGTTGGGCAGGACCTGCCGGTGGATTGCCTTGTCGGGGTCCACCCCACCGATCACATCGGAAAGACCAGGCTTTCCCGGTAGTAAGAAATACTTATGCACATCGCCTCGGCGCATATCCGCGTCAATCAGCAGCACGCGTTTGCCGCCAGCTGATAGCACCGCGGACAGATTCACTGACAGGAACGACTTGCCGACACCCGGCCGGGGCCCGGTCAGCATCACGATGTTGTTGATCGATTTGAGCAGGCTGAATTGCAACGCCGTTCTCAAACTGCGGATGCCCTCCACTGCCACATCGTCGGGACGGGCCGCCGCAAGCACGTTCAATCCCGGATTGCTGCCACGGGCCACCAGCAGCAATGCCCGCTGCCGCGCGCTGCGCGAGACGATCGCGTACACCGGCACGCCGACCGCTGCTTCGATTTCCGAAGGGGTCTCGAGTCCACGATTGACGGTGTGACGTACAAACGCTATCGAACATCCGAGCATCAGGCCGATAACGCCCGACAGCACGATCACAAGGCTTTTCTTCGGCTTGACGGGCCTTTCAGCCACCTCCGCGTAATCGACCGTATGGACGTTGCCCAACTGACCCGCTTTCAACACACGCAGTTGCTGCGTGCTATCCAGCAGCTTGGTGTACAGGTCCGTGTTGACCCGTACATCGCGCATAAGTCGGAGCGCCTGCTGCTGCACATTCGGCAGTGCGGCGACCTTCCGATTGAAACCACCCTGCAGTTGCCGAAGTTCGACAATCTCGGTATCGATTGCCCGCACGGAGGGGTGCTCTGCCGTGTAACGCTGCGCGAGTGCGGCGCGTTGCTGCCGCAGTTCGATCAACCTGGTCTGGCCATCGACAATCGACTGCAACAAGAGCTTGCTCTCGGTCTCCAGATCGACCGTGCCATTTTGCGTCCGGAACGCGTTGTATTTCGCCTCTGCCTCATCAAGATCGGCCCGCAATTGGGGCAATTGGTCACCGAGAAACTGCAGCATCTGCTGCGCCTGAGCGGACTTACGGTCCACGTTTCGCTGAACGTAGATGCTTGTAATACGGTTGACAGTCGCGGCAGTCCTCGCCACGTCCGCACCATAGAGCGAGATGGAGACGATGCCGGATTGCTTCACCTTCTCGCTGACGTCGAGTGCGCTTCGCAGCTCTGCTGTTGTGAGTTGTGTCGAGGCCCGCACCACGTCGAACGAGGTGCCGGCACGCGCAACCATATGGTTCACGCTCAGTTTGACCGGCCCATGCGGCGTCATGCCCTGCGCCGCAACGCCAACACGGCCGCGCAGCACGGAGTGGTTATCCGGATCGCGAAGATCGAACGTCTGTTCGCCGTCGATCAGCAGTTTGAAAGTCTGCTCGTAAAGCGCGGGCGGTACATCGAATTGCGTAACGTCGAGACTTTCGCCTCCCCACGCGAAACTACTCATCCCCAAAACGGGACTCGCGGGCCCCTCCGTTGATGCATGGCGCGCGATCAATCCTCCGATCGCCGGAAACCGGTGTGGCTTTGCCTGAACGTCAAGATGCAAGCTCCGAACGGCTTCCTCTACCACCAACCGCGAACGAATCAGTTCAATTTCGGCATCTGTCGTCGCCTTGTTCTGAAACAGGGACGCGAGGTCGCCGAGCTTGTCATTGAGCGCGTCCCTGCCCGCGTCGCTGTCAATCTGAATCATCACGTCGGCCTTGTACATCGGCGTTCCGATGAACGCATAAGCAATGCCCGCCAACAAGATCGCCACCGTGGTCAGCACGATCAGAAGCCGACTCTCCATCAGAAGCACGATGACTTCGGACAGTGCGATTTCCTTGCTGCCCAGCACATCGGCCGAGCGTTCCTGATTAAGCAATTTCATGTTTCAATGGCCATCTTTGCAATGACGTCGCTCCAGTTCGAGACGCCGCGTTCGATCTGTGCAAAGGCCATTTCGAAAACAGCCCGATGCCGCCGATACGGATCAGTGATATCAATCTGCTCGTGTTCCCCAAAACGAAAGACCTTGCCTCTCGCGAACGGGAAATGCTTGAGAATCAGTCTGCGCTGAGCATGCGTCATGGTCAGAACCATGTCCGCGGTGCTCACGTGTTCGCTGTTGAGTGCCTCGGCAACATGGTCACTAATGTCCATGCCGTGCTCATGCGCAATCTGAATGGCCAGCGGATCAGCGTGCCTGCCGACAAGCGCTCGCGTGCCTGCGGAGCGCACTGAGACGAACGGCAACGCCCGTTTGAGAAGCGCCTGCGCAACCGGACTCCGGCAGATGTTCCCTTCACACACCACAAGAATTCCCGTCATTTCGCAATCACCCCGGCCGTCAAACCGGTGCTGATCAACGGCATCAACAGACTCAGCACACGATTGAAGCGAACGAGTCCGCTGCCGTCGACATACACGACATCTTTGGCTTGCAACTCGAAATCCTTGGCCAGCAGCATCGCAACCGGCGACCGGCCGTCGAGGTGAAACACCAGTGGCGTCCCTGACAATGAACCGCGGACCACGAACATCTGGGCCGCGTCGGCAGTGGACGCATTCACACTGCCCGCCTGCGAGAGCGCGTCCGCGAGCGTGATACGGCCGGTTCTGCGTGGAATCGCCGAGATCGGTTTGTTGACCTCACCCATGACATATACGTCGTTTTCGTCGCGTGACGTCACACGCAACAAATCGCCGGGTTTCAGATAGAGTCGCGACGGACTCACGCCATGAGCTAGCAGTTGCGTCAGGTTCACGCGATGGGACGCGCCGTCGCGCACGAGCACGAGGTCGCTTTGGTCGGCGGCTTCGCTGAAGCCACCGGCGCGGCCGATTGCTTCATAAAGCGTCATCGGCACGTCATTGACCGCGAGTGCGCCCGCGCTATGTACTTCACCGTCGATATAAACCTGATGCGCCCGGTAAGAGGCCATGCGCACCGTCACCTGAGGTTTGACGAAGTACTTCGCAAGCGCACCGGTCAGGCGCTGCTGGATCTCCTCGATACGCAGACCGGCCACGGGCAGCGTGCCGGCGTACGGAAAAGTCAGGCTGCCGTTTTGATCGACGACGAATCCGGCTAGCGGATCGCCGGGTCGCGCCGACGACTGAGTTTGCGAGGAGCCCAGTGCGGCCGCGAACTCCGGATGGTCCCATACGACAATTTGCAGCACGTCGCCGGGCCCGACGGCATAAGCCTGAGGCGCTCCGGACAGCAACTGCGAGAGTTCAACTTGCTGCTGCTTCCGGCTTTCGGCGAGGCGCGAGATCAGTGACGCGTTGACCTCGGTTATCGCAATATCCGGCGTGCCGGCGGTCGCATCGGCCTTCTCATTTTCCGAACCCTCACCGGCTTCTCCTGTTGTGGTGGAAGCGCCGTCAGTACCCAAGGTTTTTTCCACACGGGACGTCTCCATCCGCATGCCAGGCGCTCCCGCGCACGCACTAGTCAACAGGGTTACCGCCGCCATTAATGCACCAAGCCGATAGGCCGGCCTCGTTCGAATTGCCGCTAACATCGTGTTCAACCTATTCTTCAAGCGAGCGCGCCGAAGCGCCGCCCTCGCTGCCCAACATCGGGCAGACATGATTCATATTCCGTTAAGATGGAAGCCACCTGACACCGGCAGGCTGCGCATCAATACGCGTTTCGATGCAGCAGCCCCTTTAACACCGTCGCAAAGACGATTCGCATATCCAGCCAGAATGACCAGTTTCTCAAGTAGTACAGATCGTGCTCCACACGCCCCTGCATCTTTTCGATCCGGTCGGTCTCGCCACGAAAGCCGTTCACCTGCGCCCAGCCAGTAATGCCCGGCTTGATCCTGTAACGATGGATATAACCATCGACGACGGTCCGGTATTGGTCATCGTGTTCTATCGCGTGCGGTCGAGGTCCGACCACCGACATCTCTCCGCGCAGCACATTGAGAAACTGCGGCAGTTCGTCGAGGCTCGTGCGGCGCAAGAACGCCCCGACACGGGTGATGCGTGGATCCCCGCGCGTGGCTTGACGGATCACACCGGGCTGTTGCACGTGCGCGCACATTGAGCGAAACTTGTAGATGCGGAAGACACGCCCGTCGGCACCCTTGCGCCGCTGGGTAAACAACACCGGCCCCTTCGAGGTCGCCTTGACGGCCACGGCAATCGACAGCATCACAGGCGCCAACGCAAGCAACGCGGTTGCCGCGAATAGCCTGTCGAAAATCGCTTTCTGAACCAACGCGTACGGGGTCATCGGCGACGCCATCAGATTGATAGCCGGCGCACCCATCAGATCGACTACGTTTCGGTCGAACATCGCGAGACTGCGTACGTCGGGGATGAAGCGCAGATTGATGAGGTCACCATTGAATTCCTCCATGACCCTCATCACGGTGTCCTCTTCGGACATCGACAGCGCGAGCCATACCTCCTTAATCTGCTCGCGGCGCACACAGTCCGCAAATTCGCGCAGACATGCGAACGATGGCAACCCCGGAAAATCAGGCTCGCTGTCCTGCCGTGTATTGAGCGTGGCAACCGCTCGAAAGCCGGCGTCCGGCGAACCGACAATGTTGCCGATCACGCTATCGCGATGCGCACCGGCGCCCACCACGGCGACCGTGCGCAGATTGCGCCCGGCGCGCCTGATCCGACCGAGCACCGTGTGCACGAGCAGCCGCGACGCGACGAGTCCAACTGCGGTCATTGCGGTCCAACTCACACACCAGAGCCGCGACAGCGACGCCGTGCGGTGAAGCAAGAACATGATCGCAAGGCCGCAAAGCTGCACCGCGATCCAGCCGAACACAATGTTGAAGGCAAGACGCCATTTCGAGCGACCGCGCCACGAATCGTAGATGCCGAACAAGGGCAACAGCAAAATGGCCAACGCCATGTCGAACGCGACGAAAGCGCCTTCGAGAATCGAATGTGCGGTACCGGTCATGAACAGGAGCGAAGCGAGCGCTGCACCCAGTGCAACCAGCATCACGTCGAGCAGGCGCGCCAGCACGCTCTCCATTTCCGCGAAATCGCGGCCCGCAGTTTGAGGAAACTTAATGGCGTCGCCCCCAATAATCCGTTTGCAATGCCATCTGATTGCCTCACTTTTTCAAAGAGAACGCATTCTGCGCTTACGGCCAGTGCTCTGGTTTGAGACATTTCCCAATTCATCGCGGCATCTTCCCGATGAATCAATGCAATTCTCATTTCGTCTGAGCCTGCTCAAGAAAATCCGACTGCTCCACGTCCATAACCAATCCCTAATACATCGGCCGAGAAACTTTAACTATCTGCAATCGCCCTGCGCCTCTATGCTCGACGAGTGACCCGCCGCTGCGGCAAGACGAGAGCGGCATTGGGCAAACGACTTCTCATCGTTACAGGGGCAGCATCATGAAGATCTGTATCTTCGGAGCAGGAGCGATTGGCGGCTTAATGGGCGTGCAACTGGCGCGTGCCGGCGCGGATGTGAGCTTCGTCGCGCGAGGCCCGCATCTTGCGGCGATGCGCGAACACGGCGCGCGCCTGATCATGGACGGCGAAACGTTCAGCGCGCCGGTGCGCTGCACGTCCGACCCGCGCGAACTCGGCGTGCAGGACTTCGTGATCGTCACGCTGAAGGCGCATTCGCTACCCGGCGTGGTCGACACCATGCAGCCGCTCCTCGGCAAGCACACGGCGATCGTCACCGGCGTCAACGGCATTCCCTATTGGTACTTTTACCGGCACGGCGGAAAATTCGCCGGCACGCGCCTCGCCAGCATCGACCCGGACGGCAGCCAATGGACCCGGCTCGGCCCCGAACGCGCGATCGGCTGCGTGCTCTATCCCGCCGCGGAAATCGTCGAACCCGGTGTCATCAAGCACGTGTACGGCAAGAAATTCCCGATCGGCGAGCCGAGCGGCGAACGCACGCCGCGCATTCAACAGTTGCACGAGATCATGCAGGCAGCGGGATTCGACGCGCCGATCCGCGACAACATCCGCGATGAAATCTGGCTGAAGCTGTGGGGCAACCTATGCTTCAATCCGATCAGCGCATTGACCCACGCTACGCTCGATGTCCTTACCAATGACCCCGGCACGCGTGCGGTATCACGCACGATGATGCTGGAAGCCAAGCGCATTGCGGATCAGTTCGGCGTGCATTTTCGTGTCGATGTGGAAAAACGCATCGACGGCGCGGGTGCGGTCGGCGCACATAAGACCTCGACGCTGGTCGATCTGGAGAACCGCCGTCCGATGGAGATCGATCCGCTATTAACGGTCGTGCAGGAAATGGGCCGTCTCGTTGCCGAGCCCACACCGACTATCGACGTCGTGCTTGCTCTCGTCAAACTGCGCGAGCGGATGGCATTGCAGGGCGATTGAGCGCCAACGCTCGCCCCGATCCACCTCTCAAGCGCTTCAGGAAAGGATCGAACGTCACGCGTTCGATCCTCCTTTTACGCCGCTATTGATCGATCGCCAGCCACACCGCTTTCGGCTCGGTGAAGTTTTCGATCGCCACGTCGCCGTGCTCGCGGCCGAAGCCGGAATCGCCGGAGCCACCCCACGGCAAGCGCACATCGGTATAACCGTAGGTATTGATCCACACCGTTCCCGCCTTCAGATCACGCGCAACCCGATGCACCCGGCCGATATCCGCGCTCCACACGCCGGCCGCGAGGCTATACAACGTGCCATTGGCAATACGTATCGCATCCGCTTCGTCATCAAAGCGGATCACGCTCGCCACCGGTCCAAAGATCTCCTCCTGCGAAATGCGCATTTCATGCTCGACGTTGGCGAACACCGTCGGCTCGACGAAGAATCCGCGCTCGCCGACCCGCGCACCGCCGGTCACGAGTGATGCCCCTTCGGCGCGCCCACGCTCGACATAGCCGAGCACGGTCTTCATCTGCGCCGCGGAGATAAGCGGCCCCATCGCCGTTTCGCGCGCCGCCGGGTCGCCGACCTTGATCGACTTCGCACGCGCCGCAAGACGCTCGACCACTTCGTCGTACACATCGCGATGAGCCAGAATGCGCGAGCCTGCCGAACAGACCTGGCCGGTGTTGAAGAAAATGCCCGACGCCGCGGCTCGCACCGCATTGTCGAGATTCGCATCCGGGAAGATCAGGTTGGCCGATTTGCCGCCGAGCTCCAGCGTGACGCGCTTGAAGTTGCCGGCGGCGCCCTGCAGAATGCCGCGCCCCACGGAAGGCGAGCCCGTGAACGTCACTTTGTCGATGCCGGGATGCGCCACGAGCGCATCGCCAACCACCCGCCCCTTGCCGGTGACGATGTTCAGGACTCCCGGCGGCACACCCGCTTCGAGCGCGAGTTCACCGATGCGCAATGCAGTCAGCGGCGTGATCTCCGCCGGCTTGACGATCAGCGTGCAACCGCACGCCAGCGCGGGCGCGATCTTCCACATCCCGATCATCAGCGGAAAATTCCACGGCACGATTGCGGCGACCACGCCGACCGGCTCACGCAGCGTGTAGGTCAATGCATCGGGACGCACCGGCACTACCTGCCCGTTGATCTTGTCGCACCAGCCTGCGTAGTATTCGAGCGTATCGATCGCGGCCGGAATATCCTGGCGCATCACCGCGGAGATCGGTTTGCCGGCGTCGAGGCTTTCGAGCGCGGCAAGCGCCTCCAGATTCTCGCGCATCAGGCCGGCGAGACGCATCAGGATGCGGCCTCGCTCGGCGGCCCGAATCGAATTCCAAACTTTCAACGCGGCGCGCGCAGCGTGTACTGCGATATCGACATCCGCGGCACTGCCTTGCGCAACCAGCGCAATCGGCTCTTCGGTCGCCGGGTTGATGTCGACGGAATATTCGCCGGTGCCGGGCGGCAAGCGCTTGCCGTCGATCAGCAGATCATGGCGCCTGAGGTCGGTTTCAGTTTCCATCATGAAGCTCCTTGCGTGGGATGTTGCATGGGCTGGGTGGGCTGACCGGCAGCGGATCGGCCAGCGCGGCGAACTGCGCCCATGCCGCCGCAGCGTTGGGTCTGAGGGAGCGGTTGCGGCGATGCACGAGCAGCGTCGTCAGATTCACCTCGGGGACCAGCGGCCGGCTCACCAGTGAGGCGCTGGGCGTGGGCCAATGTCCATCAACGGGTAAGACACCGATGCCGATACCCAGCTCCACCATGCGCGACACCGCCGCGACGTGTCCGAGTTCCTGCACTGGCCGTCGCTTCAGGCCATGCGCGCTGAAAGCGAGCTCGAGCGCCGCGCGCATGCCCGCATCGGCATTCAGCGTGACGAGCGCGCATTCCTGCAACGCGCGCCATGCGACGCCGGCTTGCTGCGCCAGCGGATGCGCTGGCGGCATCACCACATGGAGTGGCGTCGTGAAAACCACTTGCGCGTGCAACTGATCGGCGACCAGGGGCTCCGCCACCGAAACCACGCCGAAGTCCACTTCCCCCTGTTCGACGCTCGCGAGCACACAGCTTTGCGGTTGATCCTTGACGGACACGATCAGCTCGGGAAACGCCGACGCACAACGAGCAAGTCCCTGCGCCACCCAGCTCGACGACAGCACGGGATTGCTCGCCAGCACAACCACGCCTGTGTGTCCGTCAAAAGCAGCACGCTCCTCGCGCAGCGTCAGTTCGATTTCATCGAGCAGGCGCCCGATTCTGCGCTCCAGACTCACGCCCGCATGAGTCAGTTCGACCTGGCGCGTGGTGCGGTCGAACAGTTTCAATTCGACCGCGTCTTCCAGTTCGCGCACACAACGGCTCACCGCCGACTGCGTCAGATCGAACTGGCGCGCCGCGCGCGTAAAGCTCCGTTCACGCGCGACGGCGACAAACACCTTGAGTTGCTGTAGCGAGACATTCATGACGTCACTGCCGGGCGTGGGCCGCTCACCCTATTCCCCTGACTGCTCAGGCCAACCGCCAAGCCGCGAGGTCTTCCTGCCGGCCGCAGCCAGCACGCCCTGCGGCTGGTTGTGCGCTTCGATCCAGCGCGAGCGCATGGGCGCGAGAACGAACTTCGCCGAAATGCCCGCGGCGATCGTGACCACGGCGGAAACGATCATGACGAGACTCCATCCGCCCGTGGCCGACAGCACCGAAGCGATCGGCACGAGCAGTGAGGCCGTGCCCTTCGCGGTGTACAAGGTGCCCGCGTTGGCCGCCGCATATTTGCTGCCGAAGGTGTCGGCGCAAATCGCCGGAAAGATGGAAAAGATTTCGCCCCAGAACAGGAAGATCAGCGCGGCGAACGTCATGAACGCATACGGATTGCTGCCGTACTGCATAAGGCCGAGCAACGCGAGGCCCTCACCGATGAAGATCACGAACATCGTATTTTCACGGCCGAGTTTGTCGGAGATGAAACCGCACAGCGGACGGGTTAAACCGTTGCAGACGTTGTCGATGGAAAGCGTGGCGGTGAGCAGCGGCAAGGTCATGCCGAAGATCGTCATCGGAATGCGCGCGAGCCCCCAGTCTTTCGCGATCGGGCCGAGTTGCGCGGTCGCCATCAAGCCACCCGCCGCCACGGCGACAAACGACACGTAGATCACCCAGAACACCGGTGTCTTGATCATCTGGCCCGGCGTGTAATCGACTTTGGTGACGGCGAACTTCTTCTGCGGTGCGGCTTGCTGACGCAAGTTCGGTTTCTTCAACAGCAACGCGAGCGCAAGTATGCAAACACCCTGCAGGATGCCGAAGAAAAAGAAGGTGTGCTCGTAACCCGAGCGCGTGATCATGCTGGCGATCGGAATCACGGTGACCGCCGCGCCGGCGCCAAAACCGGCTGCAGTCAGACCGGCCGCCAGGCCGCGGCGGTCCGGAAACCATTTCAACGCATTGCCGACGCACGTACCGTACACCCCGCCCGCGCCGATCCCGGCAATGACCGCTGATACATACAGCATCGGCAAGGTCGTCGCATACGAATTGATGACCCACGCGAGACCGGCGCATACCGCGCCGCCGGCGACTACCGGGCGTGGTCCGAACTTGTCGACCAGCCAGCCCTCCACCGGCACGAGCCACGTTTCAGTGAGGATAAAGATAGCGAAGGCGAGTTGAATGGATGCTTCACCCCAGTGATGCCTCGCATTCATCGGCGTGACGAACAACGTCCATGCATATTGCAGATTGGCCACCAATGCCATGCACATCATGCCGATGACGAGCTGCCACCAACGGTTCGCCCAGAATACGCGTGCCGTGGCTTGCTGAGTGATATCGTCCATGCGCCTTGTCTCCGCTTTTTATCGGGTGCAGCCGGCAGTCACGCCGCACCGTATGCGTCTCACCTTAAGGTTATGACCCGAATAGCCCCGCCATTCGGGAATATTTGATATTTGCGTCTTTAATTCGCATCCGTTAAAAACCGCCGCACTTGAATTACCGCATTGCGGGCCAGTTCTTTATTCCGATCAATTAGGCATCAGCACTGCTTGAACTTTTCGCTGCATCCCCCACTGCGCCTCGAATCCACGCGTTAACCCGAGCGCTGCGCCGACAATTCCCCTTCTTATACGGACCCATGCTAGGGTCATTGCTGAATTACTAATAATTAAAGTTTGTTATTATGTTGATTCACGTTTGCTTATACATCGGTCATGACGATGCGCAATGCGACTCTTCGGCAACTCAAGGTCTTTGAAACGGTGGCGCGCCACCTGAGCTTCTCGCGCGCCGCGGAAGAATTGCATCTGACGCAGCCCGCCGTCTCCACCCAGGTCCGGCAACTCGAGGAACACGCAGGGCTGCCGCTGTTCGAACAGCTCGGCAAAAAAATCTATCTGACGCCGGCCGGCACCGAGATGCTTCATTACAGCCGCGCGATCATTCAGCAGTTCCACGAAGTCGATGAAGCGATGAGTCAGCTCAAGGGCGTCTCCGGCGGCAAGCTGAACGTCGCAGTGATCAGCGCGGGCGACTACTTCTTTCCACGCGTGCTGGCTGAATTCACACGGCGCTACTCGGGTGTCGTGCTCAATCTCGCCGTGCACAATCGCGAGGAACTGCTGCATCAACTCGCGACCAACCAGACCGATCTCGCGGTGATGGTGCGCCCGCCGCACGAAACCGACGCGACCAACGAGTCGTTCGCGCCGCACCCTTATGTGATCGTCGCGGCGCCCACGCATCCGCTCGCGCACAAGCGCAACATCAAGATGAACCAGTTGGCGAGCGAGGCCTTCATCGTGCGCGAGCGCGGCTCGGACACATGGAATTCGATGGAGGAAGGCTTCGCCGGCCGTCTCGCCAATCTTAAGATCGCGATGGAGATCAAGAGCACCGAGACGATCAAGCAAGCCGTGATCGCCGGCATGGGCATCGCATTCCTGTCCGCGCATACCATCAGTCTCGAGTTGCAGCTCGGTCATCTGGTCGTGCTCGACGTCGAGACCTTTCCCGTCATGCTTAACTGGTACGTCGTGCATCGGAAAAACAAGCGCCTGCCGCCGGTGGCGGTCGCTTTCAAACGCTTCCTGATGGAGGAAGGCGCGAATCTGATCGAGAAGATCACGCGCGTGAAGGAATTGAGCGTGTATAAGCAGTAGGCTATGGAAAGCCAATAAGACTTCAACTACAGCGAATTCACGGCAATCGGCGAGTAAAGGCTTCGGCGGGGCGATCCCGCCATTCGCGCTGCTTGCCGCTCGACGCGTCGGTCTATTCATCTTTGACGGGACATCGCGCGGCAAGCGGAGCGTTGGCGGACCGACCCGCGCCTTTGTGCGCCCATGTTCCCGCTGCAATGCCAGCCGCGGCGGTACCGGTATGCTGCCGCGCGCACCGTGCCGGGTGCTATCTCACGCAGCACCCATGCCTGCTCTTCATCACCGTGCCATTCAATACGCGCCAATAGTCCGTGCCGCTCGAGCGCAAATCCCTGGCAATGTCCGGCGAACGCATGCGTGTGTGAATAGCGATCGTTCGAATACGCGCGATTGATCGTCAGATGCGTGCCTAACGCAACGGCAAGCGCGCTCGTCGCAAGCAGCGCAGCGAGTCCGAACGGCTGCGCATGTTCAGTAACGAAGCCATAACCCAGCCATCCACACAGCAGCAGCGCCGACACATTGACAATGCCATGACCCGGACGCGCTGCCGCGCTCATATCCAACGTGCCGCGCAGTTTGCAGAATGCGATTGCGGAAGTGGCGAAGACCAGCGCACCAATGAAGACCGCCGCATAGAGTTCAATGCGTTCGACATCCTCCTGCGCCACCGCCAAAAGATAGCGCGCAAACCCGGCCGCCATGACAGCGAGCCCCATGGCGCTACCCAGCAACGCAACGAGCCTCCGCCGTCGCGTCATAGCGCTACCTCACGCACAGCAGCAGCCAACGTGTTGCTTAGCGTGCCGATCCCATCGATCGTGATCGTTACCGTCGCGCCGTCCTTGATCGATCCAACGCCGACCGACGTGCCGCACGCGATCACGTCACCCGGTTCGAGCGTGAGGTCCTGTGAAATCAGACGCACCTGCTCGGCCGGCGAAAACACCATATCCGCGAGCGGATAGTTCTGCCGCTCCACACCGTCGAGTGCCGTCACGAGACGCGCTGCGCGCCAGTCGAAACCGGAGACGATCGAGGGTCCGATGCAGCAGAACGTGTCGAAGCCCTTCGCGCGGCACCACTGCGGGAAGTGAGGATTCTCGTTCAGCAGATCAGCGGCGGTAACGTCGTTGATGAGCGTGTAGCCAAAGATCGATTCCGCAGCCTCTTCAGCACTCGCGTCGCGACAGCGCCGTCCGATCACGATGCCGAGCTCGCCTTCGTAGACGATCTTCCCCGTGTAACTGGGTGGCCGGCGGATCGGTTCACCCGAACCGATCACCGATTCCGCCGGCTTCAGCAGAAATAACGGATGCGCCGGCACAGGTTTGTCGAGCTTCGCCGCGAGCGCGTGATAGTTATTCCACAACGCAACGATCTTGCCCGGCGCACAAGGCGCGAGCGGCGTGAGGGCACGTGTCGACAACACCGCGCCGGTCGGCACCGGTTGATCGAGACTTTCGTATTCGTGCAGATAACCGCCTTCCACCCGGCCGAAAACGACTTTACCGTCGCTCGACATGAAACGCATCCACGCATCCATACGTCGCTCCTTGACCTGTCACGTTGAGCGCTCAGATTGCGCCGGCGGTCCGCAATGCGCTGATCTGCTCGGGCGAGTAGCCGAGTTCGGCCATCACCTCGTCGGTGTGTTCACCCAGCAGCGGTGAGCGTTTGACTTCGGTTGGGCTGTCGGACAGTTTGATAGGATTGCCGACCGTTAAATACTTGCCGCGAGTCGGATGATCCACTTCGACAATCGTGCCGGTTTTGCGCAGCGACGGCTCTTCGGCGATTTCCTTCATCGACAGAATCGGTCCGCACGGGATGTCGTATTTGTTAAGAATCTGCATGGCCTCGAACTTGGTCTTGGTCATGGTCCAGCGCTCGATCTCGGCAAAGATGTCCTTCAGATGCGGCAAGCGAGCGGCAGGTGTCGCGTAGTCCGGATCGGTGGCCCATTCTTCCTTGCCGATTACGTTGCAGATCTTCGCCCACACCGGCGCCTGCGTGATGAAGTAGATATACGCATTAGGATCCGTCTCCCAGCCCTTGCACTTCAGAATCCAGCCCGGCTGACCGCCACCCGAAGCGTTACCCGCGCGCGGCACCGCCTCACCGAACTCCCCGTTCGGATATTGCGGATACTCTTTCATCGTGCCGGTGCGTTCGAGCCGCTGCTGGTCGCGCAGCTTCACGCGGCACAGGTTCAGCACGCCGTCCTGCATGGCCGCGAGCACCTTCTGCCCGCGCCCGGTCTGCGTGCGCTGATACAGCGCCGTGACAATGCCCAGCGCCAGATGCAAACCCGTGCCGCTATCGCCGATCTGCGCGCCGGTCACCACGGGTGGCCCATCGTCGAAACCGGTGGTCGAGGCCGCGCCGCCCGCGCATTGCGCGACGTTCTCATAGACCTTGCAGTCCTCGTAAGGGCCGGGGCCAAAGCCCTTCACCGAAGCCACGATCATGCGCGGATTCAATTCCTGGATCCGCTCCCAGGTGAAACCCATCCGGTCGAGCGCACCCGGTGCGAAATTCTCCACCAGCACGTCGCATTTCTGGATCAGCGTCTCGAGCACCTGCTTGCCTTCCGGGTTCTTGGTATCGATCGTGACCGAGCGTTTGTTGTGATTGAGCATCGTGAAGTACAAGCTGTCCACGTCGGGAATATCGCGTAGTTGCTCACGGGTGATATCGCCTGCTCCGGCCCGCTCCACCTTGATCACGTCCGCACCGAACCACGCGAGCAACTGCGTGCAGGTCGGGCCCGATTGCACATGCGTGAAATCGAGAATGCGCACACCGTCGAGTGCTTTGCTCATTTTTCAAGTCTCCAAAAGATCAGCGCGTTTTACTTGTACATGGTCTGATTCTTGGTCCCCGGCGCGTATTCGCGCGGGTCGACCCAGATATTCACGATCGCCGAGCGGCCCGTGCGATGAATCGCTTCGCGAGCGCGCTGCAATGCACCGGCTATCTGCGCCGGGTCGCGCACTTCTTCGCCATAACCGCCGAGCATTTCCGCGAACTTGCTGAACGGCACGTCGCTCAACAGATTGCCGACATTGCCGCGCGCTTCACCGTACTTCGCGAGCTGGCCGTAGCGGATCTGGTTCATCGCCGAGTTATTGCCGATCACCGCGAGATACGGCGCGCCGAAACGGTTGGCCGTTTCCATGTCGAACGCCGTCATACCGAACGAGCCGTCGCCGTAGTAGCACAGCACTTCTTTCTGCGGATGCGCGAGCTTGGCGGCGAGTGCGAAGCCGGTGCCGACGCCGAGCGAGCCGAGCGCGCCTGGGTCCATCCATTGACCAGGACGGCGAGGACGCACCGCTTGCGCGGATATCGTGACGACGTCGCCGCCATCGCCGATGTACACGGTGTCGTCAGAGAGGAATTCGTTGAGTTCGTAAGCGACGCGATAGGGATGAATCGGCGTGCTATTGGACTTGAAAAGCGGCATCAGCTTTTCGGTTGCGATGGTTTCGGCGTCCTGCAACTGCGCCATCCATTTGAGTCGTGCCTGGCGCTTATCGTCTTTGAGACGGCCGCTCGCCGCCTGCAACACGGCAGCCAGAATCGCGCCCGGATCGCCGACCAGACCGAGATCGATATCGCGGTTCTTGCCGACCGTACGGTAGTCCATGTCGATCTGCACCAGCGTCAACTCTTTGCTAATGCGCTTGCCGTAACCCATGCGGAAATCGAACGGCGTGCCGACGACGATCAGCACATCGGCATTCGCAAAAGCCTGCGAGCGCGTACGGTCGAAGTGATGCGGATCGCCCGGCGGCAACAGTCCACGGCTGGCACCGTTGAAGTAGCCGGGAATGTCGAGACCGCGCAGCAGTGCAATCGCTTCTTCATGCCCGCGCGCGGTCCACACCTGCTGGCCGTACAGAATCGCGGGCCGCTCGGCATTGACGAGGATGTCGGCGAGTTTCTCGATATCGCGCGGATCGCCGATCGATCGGGTCGACGCCCGATAACGGCCCGGCTGCGGCACCACCGCGCGCGCCAACTCCACTTCACGGTCAAGCACGTCGCGGGGAATTTCCAGGTACGCCGGACCGGGCGCGCCGTTGAAGCATTCGCGCGCCGCCATCGAGATCATGTCCGCGACCCGCTCGGTGCTCGGCACGCTGGCGGCGAACTTGGTGATCGGCGCCATGATGTCCACGTGCGGCAGGTCTTGCAGCGAGCCCATCTTGTGCTGCGTCAGGGCGCCCTGCCCGCCGATATGCAAGACCGGACTCTCCGAGCGGAACGCTGTTGCGATACCCGTCACCGCGTTCATGCACCCGGGGCCTGCGGTCGTCACCACGCAGCCGAGCTTGCCGGTCTGCCGTGCGTAACCGTCCGCTGCGTGCGCGGCGACCTGCTCGTGGCGCACGTCGATAATGCGAATCCCTTCGTCGACACAACCGTCGTAGATATCGATGATGTGGCCACCGCACAGCGTGAAGATCGTGTCGATCCCTTCGTTTTTCAGCGCTTTGGCAACCAGATGGCCACCCGAGACGACACCGGCATTGCGGGTCTTCTGCTTGAGCGTGTCTTCAGCCGTCGTGCTGCCCGTGGTGGGGTTCAGGGGTGAAACAACTGCAGACATGGTCGTCTCCTGTCGACTGGAGTTAGCGCTTTAGCTGTCGACCTGAGTTAGCGCTTCAGCGCTTACTCAGGTCCCATGCAAAGCTCTTACTCCAGTCCCATGCAAAGCTGTCATCGGTTGTGTGCAACGGTTGTCGACGGACCTGCCCGCCTCGATAAAGTCCACTTGCGCGGAAGTCTGGTCGATCTAACTACATACGGTATGTGATATATCACATCCAATCAAGATCGATTTCGAAATGCGTCCGTCCCGAGGTTTCAGTGCTCAATGCTTGCGTGGCGTGCGTTTCAGCGAAATGTCATCGCATACTCACGTTCGATCCACGGGAAAACACCAGGTTATCGCCTACTTCCGTCTGTTTCTGCCTCTGTTGATATATCACATACCATATTTTGTTGACCGTCAAGCTGTGCCTATCCCGCACTGCGCGGTGACAATTAGCTGGCAAAGAGACCGTGAACGCTCATGACCATGAGCCGAAGACGCCGGCGGAATGCGACATGGGGAGACGATTTTGGGTGGCATCGCGTCGCGCCATTTGCTTGCCCGCCTCGCCTGACGCATGCGGATCGGAAAAGCAAAAAGGCCCGCGGTGATGACATCACCGCGGGCCTTTTTGCTTCCGTAGCGCCAATCAGGCGCCTAAGCAGCCATCAATCCAGAAAATCGCAATTCGCTTCGACGAACGTCGCCAGATCGAGCGAATGCTGGCGAGTCAGGCGCTCAGCCAGTTCAGTGTCGCGCTGCTCCAGCGCTTCGATAATGCGCAGGTGGTCGACGATCGAACGCGACGCGCGGTCGCTTTGCGAAATGGTCATGCGGCGAATCGCCCGCACGTGGATGAAGATGTTCTTGATCGTGTCGAGAATGATCTGCGACTTCGACAACTCGACGATCGCCTGATGAAACGCGATGTTGGCGTCAGAATACTCGGCGATGTGCTCGGCCGGTGTGGCGTCGCGAAAATTGTCGAACATGTGCCGCAGGCGGGCGATTTCCTCGTCCGTGGCGTGCAACGTGGCCAGACGCGCCGCCATGCTTTCGAGCGCGGCCCACATCTGGATCATTTCAACGATCTCACGCTTGCTCTTGCGCACGATGTAGATGCCGCGCCGCGGCACCATACGCAGAAAACCTTCCTGTTCGAGCAGCGTCATCGCCTCGCGCACCGGCGTGCGGCTCACGCCCAGCGATTCGCTCAGCACGCGCTCGTCGAGGCGAATTTCTTCGCGAGTCTGGTAGATATCGGCGTCGGCAATGGCCTGGCGGAGCATGGCATAGGCCTGGTCGCGCAAGCTCGCGCTCGCGCCGATCGGCTGCAGTGACAACATCAAGGGTGTGGCCACTGCTTCAGTTTGAAGTTCTGACGACATTCATCGCCTCTTGTTGAACATGCGCCCGATACGGCGCCGCCGCAGCCATGCCGCTGTCTTGCTCGCCCAGGCCGACGAACCGGCCATGTTGCGCTGCAAGCTGCGCAACCGGCTGCGGGATCCAGCGGGTCAACAGGACGGTGGCGGCAGAGCCTAACCCAACGACAGCAACGGCAAGCAGCGCGAGAGGAACAAATTCCATTTGTAACTCCGAATGATTGAATGAACAGATAGCTCAATCATATGCTGCAATGCCGCAACAATCAATATTCCGTATGTAGTATATCAGTCGATGTTGTTTTTAGGATTGCATGCTCAAGGTAGCACGGGCGACCCGCGAGCGGTTCCTCTACCTATCCAAACAGGCGAGGCTCGGTGTAAACGCGCAAAACGCGCGCTATTCGCGCAGCAACGTTCGATGATCGCGCAATTTCACCCGAATGCGGATTGTGTCAACCGCTTCGCATCATTAACCTTCGGGGAATCCTGTAATCGGCCCGCAGCGGCCACAGCCCAGCATCTGCCGCGCGCGTCCAGACAGCACCCCGAGAATTGGAAGGAGACACCGTCATGAGCACCACCATCCCCAAAGCGCCAAAAGCGGCCATCGCCGACAACCGCACGGCGCGCAGCCGGGCACGTAAAGCGGCACTCGGCAGCTTCATCGGCGCCGTGGTCGACTGGTACGACTTTCTGCTGTACGGCATTGTCGCCGCGCTCGTCTTCAACGCCGAGTTCTTCCCCAAGGTCAGCCCAGCAATGGGCACGCTCGCCGCCTTCGCGACTTTCGGCGTCGGCTTTCTGTTCCGGCCGCTCGGCGGCTTCGTGTTCGGCCACTACGGTGACCGGCTGGGACGCAAGCGCATGCTGGTCCTCACGGTGATGATGATGGGCCTCTCCACCGCCGCGATCGGCCTGCTGCCGGCGTTCTCCAGCATCGGCTGGTGGGCGCCCGTTCTGCTCGTCACGTTGCGCGCGATCCAGGGCTTCGCGGTCGGCGGCGAATGGGGTGGCGCGGCTTTGATGGCGGTCGAAAGCGCGCCGGAAAAGAAGAAGGCGTTCTACAGCAGCGGCGTGCAGGTCGGCTATGGCGTGGGGCTGGTGCTCTCGACCGGCCTCGTCGCGATCATCAGCCGCTCGATGGATAACGCCTCATTCCTGAGCTGGGGCTGGCGCCTGCCCTTCCTGTTCAGCGTGGTGCTGGTGCTGATCGCGCTGTGGATTCGCTCGAGCATGGAAGAGTCGAAGGAGTTCGTCGAGAAAGTCGGCGAACACGGTGAACGCAGCGTGCGGCTGCCGATCGTCGAGGCATTGCTGAAGCATCCCAAGGCTTTCCTGCTGATCATCGCGCTGCGGCTTGCCGAGTTGTTCACGATGTATATCGTGACGGCGTTCGCACTGAACTACTCGACGGCGAATCTTCACATGCCGCGCGAGTTCTTCCTCTCGATCGGCCTGCTGGTGGGCGCGGTGAGTTGCGTGACGATTCCTTGCTTCGCGGCGCTTGCTGACCGCTTCGGCCGCCGACGCGTGTATATCATCGGCGCGCTGATCGGTATGTTCAGCGCGGTGCCGTTCTTTCTTGCGCTCGAAGCCCGCTCGACGGTGTGGATCGTGATCTTCGCCGTCATGCTTGCCAACGTCGCCCACGATATGGTCGTGAGCGTGCAGCAACCGATGTTCACCGAACTGTTCGGCACCGAGTATCGCTATAGCGGCGCGGGCGTCGGCTATCAGGTGGCGAGCGTGGTCGGCGGCGGCTTCACACCGTTTATCGCGGTGGCGCTGGTCAGCTTTGCCGGGGGGTCCTGGCATCCGGTGGCAGCCTACCTGGCGATCGGCTGCCTGATCTCGGTGCTGGTGGCCGCGAAGATGAAGACCGGGCGCACGGTCGCCTGATTCTTGCCTTAATCTTCCCGGTAACTGTTGCGACGGGCCGGCTTGGCGGAGGTGCCAATGCCGGCCCGTTTGCTTTCGGGCCAATGGGTTTCCCGTAGATCGTCCTGTCATTCAGACCCACTTCTTCAGCCTGCTACGGCTCGTGCCGCCCCCCCGCGTTCCCAACGTTCCCATTTCCCGCTGTTCCAGCTCCCCGCTGCCCCCTCAACACGCGCCTTCTTGCCGATTCCGGCATCCAACCTTCCCCCGCATTAGATAGTCCATTCCGGGTTTTCATGTCGCGTTGCCGCATTTCTGAAAATTACGGTCATATTTCATACGGCTTTTACCTTATGCATTTACATCTCATATTGCAAAGACCCAATTCGCATCTTATCGTTCGGCGAAGCAGATTCCATATCGAATCGGCGCACGTTATATGAAATATAAATGCATATATTGACGGCGCTTGGACCTGCAATTTTTACGCCGCGACACTAAAGCATTCTGTAAGAAGCGCCGATAACAAAGCATTCGTCACCGGAGACCGACCATGAGTAGCATCACCGAGCCAAGCGGGAATTCAGGCTCAGCCCCATTTTTTTCCAAACAGGCCACCGTTGCGAAGCCGGGCTTTTCGCGCTGGATGGTGCCGCCCGCGGCCCTAGCCGTTCACCTCTGTATCGGCCAGGCGTACGCCTTCTCCGTATTCAACGGTCCGCTGACCAAGGTCATCGGCATTACGCAATCCACCGCTGACGACTGGTCGCTGACGTCGCTCGGCTGGATCTTTTCGCTGGCGATCGTGTTCCTGGGTTTGTCGGCGGCGTTTGCCGGCAAGTGGCTCGAACATGTCGGCCCGCGCCGCACGATGTTCACCGCCGCGTGCTGCTTTGGCGGCGGCTTCCTGGTCTCCGCGCTCGGCGTGTATCTGCATCAGATCGCGCTGCTCTATCTCGGCTATGGCGTGATCGGCGGGATCGGACTCGGCCTCGGTTACGTCTCGCCGGTGTCGACCTTGATCCGCTGGTTCCCGGACCGTCGCGGCATGGCGACCGGCATGGCGATCATGGGCTTCGGCGGCGGCGCGATGATTGCCGCACCTTTGTCGGTGGCGTTGATGAACCACTTCCGCAGCGCGACCAGCATCGGCGTGGCCGAGACTTTCGTCGTGCTCGGCATTGCGTACTTCATCTCGATGTCGATCGGCGCACTCGCGATTCGCGTGCCGCCGGCAGACTGGAAGCCGGCCGGCTGGACGCCGCCCGCGACCAATCAGAAGAAAATGATTTCGCGCAATCATGTGCACATCGATCAGGCGTTGAAGACGCCGCAGTTCTATCTGATCTGGCTGGTGCTGTTCCTCAACGTGACGGCCGGCATCGGCATTCTCGGCCAGGCTTCGGTGATGATTCAGGAGAGCTTCAAGGACACCGTGACGGCTGCCACGGCGGCCGGATTCGTCGGTCTGCTGTCGCTGTTCAACATGGGCGGGCGTTTCGTGTGGGCCTCGGCTTCGGACTGGCTCGGCCGCAAGAACACCTACTTCATCTTCTTCGCGCTCGGCGCCGTGCTGTACTACCTCGTGCCCGGCTTCGCCGCTTCCGGCCAGATCGCCCTGTTCGTGCTTGCGTACTGCGTGATTCTGTCGATGTACGGCGGCGGCTTCTCAACGGTGCCCGCGTATCTTGCGGACATGTTCGGCACGGCGTTCGTCGGGGGCATTCACGGCCGCCTGCTGACCGCCTGGGCCGCGGCAGGTGTTGCGGGTCCCGTGCTGGTGAATTACATCCGCGCGTATGAAGTGGCGCACGGCGTGGCAAAGGCGGATGCCTACACGATGACGATCCACATCATGGTGGTGCTGCTGGTGATCGGCTTCGTCTGCAACCTGCTGGTCAAGCGTGTCGACGACAAGCACCACATGACCGACGCACAACTCGCCAAAGGCGCCTAAGGAGACTCGCATGTCGACTATTCAAGCCGTTCATCCGACCAACAAGGTCAAGCTCGCCGTCTTCTGGCTGTATGTGACGCTGCCGCTGGCATGGGGCGTGGTCAATACGCTCTCGCAAGCGATGAAGCTGTTCAAGTAAGTGTTGCACTGCATCCCGCACGATCGAACGTGCGGGGTGTGAAAAAGCTTATCGACGCGCGCGACCGCGCGCGTTCCCTCACCCTTCTTCGCCGGCGGCCACTGGTACAACCGGGGTTAGGACGCGTTCCCCGCAACCCGCGCAAACACCGCCCACCGCACTCAGATCTTCTCGAACAGCACGTCTTGCGCGCCTTCCCACAGCACCTTGGTGCCGAGTTCGCGCAGCTTCTCCTTGCCTTCGACGATGGTCAGGAAGTGATTGCCCGCGAGCTGGCCCATCTTGCTTGCGAAACAGCACGAACCGTACGCGAGGATGATCTCCGTTTCGCTGTAACCGCCCGGATAGAACAGAATGTCGCCCACCGACGGATGGCTCGTGTGGTTTTCAAAGCCGACTGCCGCGCCGTCGTTTTCGAGTTTGAAGTCGCCAAGCGGAACCCAGCAGCCCTCGCCGCTCCAGCGCACGTGGATGATCTTCTGACGGTACGGCAGGAGTTTCAGAAAGGCGGCCACCGTTTCCGGCGCGTCAGGATGCGTTTCGGCGGTAAAGACGTGGCCGCAGGAGGTGATTCGAAGTCGGGTCATCGCTAGGTATCCGGTATGACGGGTTGAATGGAAAGGTCGGTCAGACGCCGGCTGAGGCCAGGCTGCAGGCGCAACATTCTGTCGGCCGGTGCAAGGCTTCGACAGATACAGTTGCCGCCCAACTGGTCAGGCCAGTTGAACCAGTGACGCCGACGGTCGTGCATAAAGCAGGCCACCGCACCTCTATCACGAGCGCCGCGCCCCTTCGTAAGCCAACGGTTGCAATGGATGCTGCCGCCCCCTGCTTCATCATAGAGTGAGCAGCTCGGCTGCAAACCGGCCGGAACACCAACCAGGCCCCCGCGTGCCAGCTCCATCGGCTGCGACGCCACGAAACTTCGTAGTTTGCAAGCGATGCAATGCGCAGCAAACTGCGAAAAGTGCGCAACGCCCGTTTCGGCAATTCAACGGACAGCGAAGCCTGCGACGAAATCGGCATCCCCGTGGAAGTTTCACGCGTCACCGCGAACGATCCTTGCCCTCGATGCCCCTGCGGCCGCCTTACTATGCCATGCCACGCGCGGCCAGGCATCGCAGCGCCGCCTGGCAGAACAGCGTGTCGTCACCATCAAATGCCTCGCGCGCCGTCAAGTGTCGGCGTGCCGCTCAGGCATCGCATGCTGACGAACCGTTCACACGATCCAGCCGCGCAACCCGACGCTTAGCCGCGCAGCCGGTAGGCAAGCGGCGTCACGCCGTAGCCACGCTTGAACTGCACGGAGAAATGACTGGCATTCTCGAAGCCAACCGCAATCGCGATTTGCAGCACCGGCTGATCGGTGGCGCGCAGCAGCCTCGCCGCTTCCTCGAGCCGCAAACGCGTAACGAACTGATGAGGTGTTTCACCGGTCTCGCGGCGAAACACCCGAGCAAAATGAAAACTACTTAACCCGGCCTGCGCGGCCAGCTCGCCGATGGCCAGATCGGCAGCAAGATTAGCGCGAATGTAATCGGTTACACGGCGGATACGGCGCGGCACGAGGCGCTCGGGATGCGGCGGCAGGCCGGCCTTGGCGTCACGGCCGCGCGAGTAATGTTGCAACAGATGAGCGGCGAGCGCGTGGGCCAGCGCGTCGACATAGAGCCGCGAGTCGGCGGGGTCGCCCGCGGCGCGATGCAGGGCGCCGAGCATCGCGGCGACCAGTGGATCGTGAAACTGCATCGCGTCGCCAAGCGACAGCTCGCGTGAGCCGCCCAGTTCCATCTGGTCGGCGACGCTGTCGATCAGGCTGCGCTCCAGATGCAAATGGACGGTCGACAGCGGCTCATCGCTGATCGAACGCCAGCGCCACGAGATCGGCACGGGCGGCACGAACCAGACGTCGCCCATGCGCAGGTCGGCGCTCTCCCAGTGCCCATTCACGTTGCGCTCGAGGTGTTCGGCACCGCTGCCGAGCGTCATCAACGTGACGTCCTGCAGGCCAGGTGCTTCCAGCAGCTCCTGCTCGGCCGGCTCGAGGTACGAGCGCAGCACCAGGTGCCGCCACGGGCGATCCACGCTCGACACCAGTTTTTGTCCCGCCATATAGCGGTCGTAGGCAAGCGTCGTTGTCAGCCTTGGAATTTTTGCCATCACGTCTCTTCCTGGGAGGTCCCGTATGTACATGAGCAAACCCTGTCACACCCGCTTCGCCGGTTAGAGGTCAGCGCAAGATCTCGAAAATGATAGCAAGGAACCGGCTACCGTAATATTTGGAAATAGTTAATCATCCAGGTTGTCGTCTTTCACGCGTTTTGAACGCTGGAGCTACCGTTTCATGGAACACGAATGCGATACGCTGCCGCATTGGCTGACTGGCTCGCCGCAAGGCGAAGCCAGCCACGTGTCGGCGGCTTACAACTCTGCGGTTACCGCACCACCGGCTTACCCGGCCGGCACGCGGCAACCCGAGGAATCAGCCCACGCGGCTGAAGCATCCAGGGCATCTGCCCGCACCGCATCAGGCATCGCGCCCGCAGGTTTCCTCACGCTCTTCACCGAGGAGGAAATCGGCACGCCCTCGCCCGCCGCGCGGCGGGCCGCACCGATCATCAGTCCGTTGGTGCGATTTGGCAGTGCGCAGGACCGCATGGAATTCGTGCGGCGGCGCATCAAACAACTTGGCTTCGACTCGTTCAGCTATTCGGCCACGCGCACCACCGCGCATCATAAGTCGATGTTCGTGCTGACCAGCTACGAGTCGCAGACATGGCTCACGCGCTATTTCCGCGAGCGTTATTTCGAGCTCGATCCGCGCGTCGCGCTGGCGTCGCCTACCGGCATGCCGTTCGTCTGGAACACCGCCGACATGCGCGCCGACCTGCCGCGTGCGCAGATGCGCAGCGAACGGCTCGGCGGGCTGATCGACATGCTGGAGGCCACCGGCCGCAAAAGCGGGATTCTGACGCAGATGCCGCTGCCCGAGCCGGAGCTGAGCGCGAGCCTGTGCTTCAACTCGGAGATCGGCAACCCGCGCTGGATGACGGAGTCGATCGTGGCCGAGACGCTGATGTTCGCGCACACGATCCACGAATTCATCTGGACGCACGCGAAGAGCGTGATCGGGATCGCGCCGGCGCAGCAGCAGCGCGTCACGCTGAGCGAGTTGCAGCACGCGGTGCTGAAGGCGGTCGTGCAGGGGCAGCGCGACAAGGAAATTGCCTACTTCCTCGGGCTGTCGCCGCATAACGTCGACTATCACCTGCGGCGCTTGCGGCAGTTGTTCAACGTGCGCAATCGCGTGCAGTTGATCAACGTGGCACAGGGGTATGTGATGTAAGGGTGGTTGAAAAAGCACTCCGGCCGGCGCGCTTATCGCACCGGCCGCAGCCTTTGAACTTGAGTGCCGTACTCGCGCCGCCCCGACGGGTGGCGCCCAATCTCAAACGCTGCGCATCGTGCGCAGGCAATCCGCCGCGAGTTGCTGGTAAATCCGGGTTCCGGACGATTTCGCCACGATCTCGTCTTCGCTCAGGGTGCGCACCACGCGCCCCGGCACCCCGGCCACCAACACGCCCGCGGGCACCCGCCAATCCTTCTTGACGAACGCACACGCGGCCACGATGCTCGCCGCGCCGAGCACGACGCCGTCCATCACGACGGCGTGCATGCCGACCATCGTATTCGGCTCCAGGGTCGCACCGTGAATGATCGCGCTGTGCCCGACATGACTGTCGACGCCAAGCCAGCAAGAATTCTCCACGCCGGTGTGCAGCACACAACTATCCTGCACGTTGCTGCCACGCTCCACCACCACCGCGCCGAAATCCCCACGCAGGCTCGCATGCGGCCCGATGTAGCAGCAGGCGCCCACCGTCACGTCGCCGATCAGCACGGCGCTCGGATGAACGTACGCGGACGGATCGACGCGCGGCCGCTTGCCGTTGAACTCGTAGAGCGCCATCGCGCCGCCGTCCCGGTTCAGCTCGCGTCCGCGAGCACGTGATAGTCGTCCGCGCCCCAGTACGCACGCATGCGCACAATCTTGCCGGCAGCGTCGAAGTCCATCACGTCGGTCACGTCGATGTGCGCGGGCCGGCCGTCCTGCCCCGTGATATGCACGCGAAAGCTGATCGACGCGCTATTGCCGTGCGAGCCGCGCGGCGGCGCCATCAGTTCGAGCCGCGCGCCCACCGTCGTCGCGTAGGTATAGAACGTTTCGATCTCGCTTTTGCCCTCTTTCAAGGGCGTACCGACCGGGTCTTCGACGCTCGCGTTATCGGCGAATAGCGCGACGACACGCGCGGCGTCGGCCGCATTGAATGCCTCGATATAGTCGACAAGGCGGGCCTTCATGTTTTCGCTGGTATTCATCTGCGCTCCTAGCGTGCGGTGTAGCCGCCGTCGATCACCAGCTCCGTGCCGGTCACATAACGGCCGGCCGGCGACACCAGATACAGAATGCCGGAGGCGATATCCTGCGGATCGCCGATTTTTGCGAGCGGCACCAGCGTTTTCATATGCGCGAAAATCTGCTCCGGGTCGCCGAGCTTGGCGAATGCTTCTTCCAGCAACGGCGTGCGGATAAAACCAGGATGCACGGAGTTCGCGCGGATATTCTGCGTGGCATACAGCATTGCTTCGGTCTTCGCCATCAGCCGCACTGCCCCCTTCGATGCGTGGTACGCCGGCACGTCCGGGCCGCCGACCAGCCCATACATCGACGACAGATTCACGATCGAGCCACCACCCGCCGTCAGCATGTGCGGAATGGCGTACTTGGTGCAGAGGAACACGCCCGTCACATTGACGTCGATGACTTTCTGCCATTGCTGCAGCGTCATTTCGTGCGTGGGCAGATTCGCGCCTTCGATACCGGCGTTGTTCACCAGCGCGTCGAGGCGTCCAAAACGCGTGGCGATTTCGCCGAACACGCGCTGCACGTTGTCTTCCTGTGTGACGTCCATCTTCCAGAACGCCGCGCGGCCGCCCGACTCATTGATCTCGGCGACCAGTTGCTCGCCGGGCTCCGTCAGCACGTCGAGCACCGCGATCGCCGAACCGGCCGCCGCCAGCGTGCGTGCCGTCTGCGCGCCGATGCCGCGTGCGCCGCCCGTGATGGCGGTCACTTTGCCGCTCATGTCGAACAGTTGATGGGGAAATGTCATGCCGTCTCCGTGGTGGTTTAGTTGGGTTTTATGCGGCGCCTCGCCTTGGGCCCTTCGTACCGGACACGCCGGTCACGCGGGCCACGCCGGCAGCGCCGCATCCGAAGCATGCCTCAAGTGGCGTGCCGCTCCGCGAGAAATTCCAGGCATTCGCGATTGAAATATCGCCGATGCTCGACCATCACCCAGTGGCCGCAGCGATTCATCAGGACAAAACGCGCGTCGGCGCAGTGTTCGAGAAAACGCATGGCACCGCTGGCCGGATTGAAGCGGTCGTCCGTGCCCCAGAAACCCAACACCGGACACTTGAGTTCAGCGAGCCGGTCGGTCAGGTTGGGCACGCGCATCGTGGACAGCACTTCCGGCGGCTGCTGCTCGCATACGCTCAGACGCTCTTCGACCAGCGCGTCCGTGACGAGGCTGCGATCGAACACCAGCAGTTCGAGCAATTGCCGCATCGTCAGACGATTCATCTGGCGGTTCGTGAAGAGCGACACCATCTTCTGGATGCCCTCCATTTTGAAGTAGGTCTCACGTTCCTCGACACCGCCCGGCGCCATCATGATCAGGCTGTCGACGTCGTCGGGATAGTCGAGCGCGTATTGCAACGCGATTGCACCGCCGAGCGAATTGCCGAGCAAGGTCGCGCGGCCGATGCCGTTCGCCACAAGCTGCGCGCGCAATGCGTCGACGAAGAAGTCGAGCGTGTAGTTCACGTCCGCGGGCTTCGACGACGCGCCATAGCCCGGCAGATCGACCACGATCGCCCGATGACCGGCTGCCGCGAACTGCGGGTAGTTGTGCTTGAAGTTACTGAAGCCGCTCGCACCCGGGCCACTGCCATGGATGAACACAACGGGTGCGCCGCTGCCGGCTTCGAAGTGGTGCAGCGTCAGGCCGCCGGGGACCTCGGTGAAAATCCCTTTGGGCGCCTGCAGGGTTGCCGACGCGCTACGTGACTTAGCTTGCGCGTTGACGTGTTGGGACTCGGTGGGCGTTGCGTTCATGCGCGCTTGTCTCCTTTGTCGCGCCGCGCTCTTCGGCGCGGCAGATTGTGTGAGGGTCGCCAGCGAAAACATCATCCCTGCGAATTCACCGCGGAACATCGTCTTTTCAGACTACGAGGCAGCGCCGCATTTCTCCTACCATCGGCTCCACATGAACAGCGGGAGACAGCGGCAATGACAGGGTTTGATTTCAGCGGCAAGGTGGTGCTGGTCACGGGCGGCACCAAAGGGATCGGCGCGGGCATCGCGCAAGCTTTCAAAGAGGCCGGAGCAACGGTATACGTATGCGGCCGCACGCCGCCTGCAAGCGTGGCGGTGAACGCCCAGGCAGGTTTGCATGAGGGCTCCCACGTCGATTCGCCTACGGATTCGCACGAGGGTTCGCACGGAGATTTGCCCGAGAACGCCCCGCACTTCATCGCCGCGGACGTGCGCGACATCGACACAATCGACGCCATGCTCGCGCAGATCGAACGCGAAACCGGCCGGCTCGATGTGCTCGTCAGCAACGCGGGCGGTGCGCCGTTCGCGCTCGCCGCGCAGGCCTCGCCGCGCTTCACCGAGGCCGTCATCCGCCTGAACCTGCTGGCCCCGCTGCAGATCGCACAACGCGCGAATGCGCTGATGCAACAGCAACCGGAAGGCGGTGTCCTGCTGTTCATCGGCAGCGTAAGCGGTTTGCGAGCGTCGCCGGGAACAGCGGCCTATGGCGCAGCGAAAGCCGGCCTGCTGAATGCCGTACGCTCGCTCGCGGTGGAATGGGCCCCCAAGGTTCGCGTGTGCGCGGTGAGTCCGAGTCTGGTCGAAACCGAAGCCGCCACCCGCGGCCACACGGGGTCGTCTACGGCAGACGGCGAGGCCGCGCTCGACAACATCACCGCGACGATTCCCGCAGGCCGGCTCGCAAGACCCGGCGATATTGCGTCCGCGTGCCTGTTCCTCGCCTCACCGCACGCGGCCTATGCATCGGGTAGCAACCTGATTCTCGAAGGCGGCGGCGAAGTGCCCGCTTTTCTCGCCGCCACCGACCTGCACAAAGCGTTCGCCACCCAACAATAGACGCAGTCACACGCGCACACCTCGCATCCCCTGGGGCAAGCGACTAGTCCGTTTTGACGATTCTCGCGCCGCACGTGCCCCCTAACCTCTGATCACAACAAATTTCAGAAGTGACCACAGAGGAGACGGAATGCAGATCAACGGAACACAAGAGCGCGCACCGGTGATGCGCGCGGTGTGCGCGGCATGCAGATTCGCCGTGCTGGCAGCGGCGTCGGCAGCGACGATGACGACACTCGCCACACCCGCTTACGCGGGGGACACGATCAATCTCGGCACGGACACCACGCTCGATTACAACTTCACACTCGGCTATGGCCTGGGGATGCGCACCCGCGCGCCGAGCGGCAATCTGCTCACGCCCGAGAACATCAATGGCGATGACGGCGACCGCAACTTCGCGAAGAACAAGCTGATCGAGAATCAGGTGAGCCTGCTCGGCGAAGTGAACCTCAAGCATGACGACTGGGGTGTCTTCGTGCGGGCCAACGTGTTCTACGATCAGGCCTACCAGCACCCAAACGACAACAACGCGCCCTACACCGTCAACCATAGCGGCCCGTACAACCAGTTCACCAGCGATGCGAGCTACTTTGCCGGCGGATCCCCGCAGTTGCTCGCAGCCTACGCGTACGACACGATTCACATCGGCGGCACGAGTCTGAATGTCAAGGTCGGGGACCAGGTGGTCGCGTGGGGCGAAAGCGTGTTCTTCCCGAACATCGCGGGCGCCCAGGGGCCCGCCAATGCGACCGCCAGTTATGTGGCCGGCGCGGAGGTCAAGGACATCCTGCTGCCCGTGCCGCAGATTTCGACCCAGTGGCAACTCGCGCCTAACTTCAGCCTGCTCGGTTATTACCAGTTTGCGTTCGAGCCTAACCAGCTCGTACCACCCGGCGCATTCTGGAGCTACTCGGACGTCGTCGGCCCCGGCGCGCAATACATCATCGGGCCGGGCGGCATCCAGATTCCGCGCGGCAACGACATCCGGCCGAACGGCGACGATCAGTGGGGCCTGGGTGCACGCTGGCGCGTCTTCGGCGACACCGAAATCGGTGCGTATTACCTGCACTACAACGACATGAACCCGAGCGTCGTGACGACGTACTTCCCGTCGCTGCAGTACCAGGAAAAGTATTTCGACCACATCAAACTCACCGGCTTGAGCTTCTCGACCGATCTGAACGGCGTGAACGTCGCCGGTGAAACATCGTACCGGCAAGGCGCCGCGGTGCTCGTGAACACACCCACGGGTGCGCAGTCGACGCGCGGCGACGTATGGCAATCGAATCTCTCGGCGATCTATTCGATCGGACCGACCTTCCTTGCCGCATCGCAGACGCTGGTGGGTGAAATCTCGTACGTGCACGCCGGCAACCTCACGCCGATTATGGGTTCGACGACGCTCGCCAACACGCGCAATTCCGCTGCCTTCGAGGTGGCATGGACGCTCAGCTACAAGAACGTCTTCAACGGCTGGGACCTCGACGTACCGCTCACCTATGCCGACGACTTCACCGGCCAATCCGCGCTAAACGGTGCACTGGGTTCATTGACCGGTGTGGGCGACCACCGCGTGACGGTCGGTGTGAACTTCACGCGCCTGAGCAACCTGAAACTCGGGCTGGTCTACGCGAAGTTCCTCGGCAACCCGAACCCGGTTAACCGGCCGCTCGCCGATCGCGACTATGTACTCGCCACGGCAACTTACTCGTTCTGACGCTGCAAAGCGCCCTGCGTTCCGGGCGCCTTGCAGCCTGCAGCACCCTTTGAATCAGCCGTCTTATTACTGCAAGAGGATTTGGTCATGAGTCGAATTTTTAATCCCGTAGTGCGCGTCTGCGTGTTCGCGGCAGGCGCCGCATTCGCCGCCGCACTAGGCGCCCCATCGTTCGCCAAAACCAGCCCGGAAGATATCGCCAAGCTCGAAGGTCCGCTCACGCCGATGGGCGCCGAGCGCGCAGGTAATGCCGACGGCACCATCCCCGCATGGACCGGCAAATGGTTCGGCACGCCGCCGGGCATCGACTACAAGCCGGGTCAGCGCTTCCCCGATCCGTACGCAGGCGAGAAACCGCTCTTCGTGATCACGGCGCAGAACATGCAGCAGTACGAAGCGCGTCTCACCGACGGCGAGAAAGCCCTGCTCAAGAAGTACCCGGATACCTTCAAGATTCCGGTCTATCCGAGCCACCGCGATTTCAGCTATGGCGACGCCGTGTACAAGGATATCCGCCTGTATGCGCCGACCACCACGATGACGAAGGACCAGAACGGCCTGAAGGATTTCCCGCCGGTCAGTCCGTTCCCGGTGCCGAAAAACGGGGTCGAGGCGATGTGGAATCTGCGCTTCGCATCGGCGATCGAAGGCGAAACCGCAACCTACGACCAGGCCGTGGTCTATCCGGACGGCAATATTGCGTGGGGTAAGGTGCAGTACGCGATTTACGGGCCGCGCAGCGCCGCTCCCTTCGATCCGAAGAACCCGCTGGACGCTAAGAGCTTCTTCCGCCAGACCACCATGCTGCCGCTGTCCGATCGCGGCACGATCATCACCGGCTATGAAATGTGGGACCAGGAAGGCTCCGACACTCGCCGCACGTGGTCCTATAACCCGGGCACGCGGCGCGTGCGCCAAGCGCCTGAGTTCGGCTTCGATCAGCCCGAAGGTCCTGGCGGCTTCCGTACCGTCGACGACGACCGCCTCTTCAACGGCTCGGGCGAACGTTACGACTGGAAGATCCTCGGCAAGCGCGAAGTCTATGTGCCGTACGACAACTACAAGCTGATGGACCCGTCGATCAAATACACCGACATTCTGACCAAGGGCCATGAGAACACGCAGTACATGCGCTTCGAACTGCATCGCGTGTGGGTGTTGCAAGCCACGCTCAAGTCCGGCTATCGCCATCAATACGCGAAACGGGTGCTGTATCTCGACGAGGACACCTGGAACGCAGTCGCCGCCGACAACTACGACGCACGCGGCACACTGTGGCGCACCAACCTCGCCCCGACCCTCTACGCGTACGACGCCAAATCGTTCTACTCGACCTCGGTGTTCTATCACGACCTGATCTCCGGCGCCTATTACGCGGACCGTCTGTCGAATCAGGAACCGATGCCGGTGCTCACGCGCGGTCCGCAACTGACCGAAGCGTACTTCTCGCCTGATGCGATTCGCGGCGCGGGCAATTGATTTCGCAGCGCCTCGATTGAAACCACGGCCGGGGACGGGTTCAGCGTCCACCCCGGCGCTTTTCCCTTTCTATTTGCGCTCGCCATGACTTCGACACTTCATACCACCCTCGGCGACGAGCTTTACCACGCGTGGCGCGAGCGCGCGCCGATTGCACCGTTCTCGGCGCGTGCCGGCGGCTTGTCGCTCGCCGACGCTTATCGCGTACAGCAACACTTCGTCGCACGCCGTATCGAAGCGGGTGAAACCATCGTCGGCAAGAAAATCGGCGTGACGAGCCAGGCCGTGCAGGACATGCTCGACGTGCGCCAACCCGATTTCGGCGTACTGCTTTCCGGCATGCACTACGTCGCCGGCGAGGACATCCCGATCGACAAGCTGATCGCGCCGCGCGCGGAAGGCGAAATTGCGTTCTATCTGAAAGACGATCTGCGCGGCCCCGGCATCACGCGAGAGGCGGTGCTTGCCGCCACCGAATCGGTCGGCGCGTGCTTCGAGATCGTCGATTCGCGCATCCGCGATTGGGCGATCCGCATCGGCGACACAGTGGCCGACAACGCGTCATGCGGCGTCTACGTGCTAGGCGATGAACGCGTCTCCCCCCACTCACTCGATCTCGCCGCTTGCCACATGACGCTCGACAAGAACGGCACGCGCGCGGCGGAAGGAGTCGGCGCTGCCGCGCTGGGCCACCCGGCCGATGCAGTCGCATGGCTCGCGAACACGCTCGGCGAACTCGGCGTGCCGCTGCTCGCTGGCGAAGTTGTGCTGTCGGGTTCGCTGGCGGCCTTGATTCCCGTTGTTCGCGGCGACCAGTTGCACATGCAGATTGAAGGCATCGGCAGTTGTTCCGTGCGCTTCATCTGACCGTTTGACCGTCTTTTCCTTGAGGATGCATTGAATGAGCAAGATCAAATGCGCGTTGATCGGGCCCGGCAATATCGGCACCGATCTGCTGTACAAACTGCGCCGCAGCGCGGTGCTCGAACCCGTGTGGATGGTCGGCGTCGACCCGGAATCGGACGGCCTCGCGCGCGCCCGTGAAATGGGACTGAAGACGACCGCTGACGGCATTGACGGCCTGCTGCCGCATCTGGCCGCCGACGATATCCGCATCGCCTTCGACGCCACTTCCGCGTACGTGCACCGCGAGCACTCCGACAAGCTGACCGCGCACGGCGTGCGCGTGATCGACCTGACGCCTGCTGCGATCGGGCCGTTCTGCGTGCCGCCGGTGAACCTTGCCGCGCAGATCGACCAGCAGGCGATGAACGTCAACATGGTCACGTGCGGCGGCCAGGCCACCATTCCGATGGTGTATGCCGTTTCGCGCGTGCAGCGCGTGGCGTATGGTGAGATCGTCGCGACCGTATCGTCGCGCTCGGTCGGCCCTGGCACGCGCAAGAACATTGACGAGTTCACGCGCACCACGGCGCAGGCGATCGAACAGGTCGGTGGCGCGGCGGTGGGCAAAGCGATCATCGTGATC
The DNA here is from genome assembly GCA_900142905.1 of Burkholderia sp. GAS332. NCBI lineage: Bacteria > Pseudomonadati > Pseudomonadota > Betaproteobacteria > Burkholderiales > Burkholderiaceae > Burkholderia > Burkholderia sp. GAS332. The sequence goes on from FSRV01000002.1 coordinate 2,577,111, forward strand.
AATCCGGCCGAACCGCCGCTGATCATGCGCGACACGATCCATTGCCTGACCGAGACCGATCCGGACGTCGAGGCGATTACGGCTTCCGTGCACGCCATGATCGACGAAGTGCGCCAATACGTGCCTGGGTACACGTTGAAGAACGGCCCCGTGTTCGACGGCCGCCGCGTGTCCGTGTTCATGGAAGTTGAAGGCCTCGGCGACTATTTGCCGAAGTACGCCGGCAATCTCGACATCATGACTGCGGCAGCCGCGCGCACCGCCGAGCTGTTTGCCCAACAGATGCTTGCCGCATCGCCTGCCACCGCGTGAGGAGCCGACTATGTCTTTAGCAGGAACCCGCATTACCGTTCACGACATGACGTTGCGTGACGGCATGCATCCCAAGCGCCACCAGATTTCACTTGAGCAGATGTGCTCGATTGCGCGCGGGCTCGACGCTGCCGGCGTACCGTTGATTGAAGTGACCCACGGCGACGGCCTGGGTGGCGCTTCGGTTAACTATGGTTTTCCGGCGCATACGGATGAAGCGTATCTGAGCGCTGTGATTGCGGAAGTGAAACAGGCTAAGGTATCGGCGCTGTTGCTGCCGGGTATCGGCACGGTCGATCATTTGCGGCTCGCCCACGAGCTAGGTGTGCATACGATTCGTATTGCGACGCATTGCACGGAAGCTGATGTGTCTGAGCAGCACATTGGGCTTGCACGCAAGCTGGAGATGGATACGGTTGGCTTTTTGATGATGGCGCATATGTCGGCGCCCGAGCAGCTCGTCAAGCAGGCGAAGCTGATGGAGTCGTACGGGGCTAACTGCATCTATATTACGGATTCCGCAGGTTACATGTTGCCTGATGACGTGACGGCACGGATTGGTCTTGTGCGTGCGGCGTTGAAACCGGAGACGGAGCTTGGTTTTCACGGGCATCACAATCTGGCGATGGGGGTGGCCAATTCGATTGCGGCTATCGCCGCGGGAGCCAATCGGATCGATGCCGCTGCGGCGGGGCTTGGGGCTGGTGCCGGTAATACGCCGATGGAAGTTTTTGTCGCTGTTTGCGAGCGGATGGGGATTCAGACCGGTGTGGATGTTTTTAAAATTTCGGACGTTGCGGAAGATCTCGTCGTTCCGATTATGGATGCGCCGATTCGGATTGATCGCGATGCGTTGACGCTTGGGTATGCAGGGGTTTATTCGTCGTTTTTGCTGTTTGCCAAGCGGGCTGAAGCGAAGTATCGGGTTCCGGCGCGGGATATTCTCGTCGAGATGGGGAGACAGCGCCTTGTCGGCGGGCAGGAAGATATGATCGAGGATACGGCTATTACTCTTGCCAGAGAGCGGGGGGTGATGGTGTAAGGGTTTTTTGCCCGCGCGGCGCTTTTTGGTTGTGCCCTTACGGTGTTGGCCTTTCCTTGATTTCTTATTGGTCTATTAGCGTTGCCCCTGTGCGGGGCGGCACCTACTTTTCTTTGCCTGCTGCAAAGAAAAGTAGGCAAAAGAAAGCAGCTCGAATCCCCTGCTAAGCGGGTCCCCCGCGCAGTCGCGGTAGTGGTGCATCTGGAATCCGTGCCCTCGCACATTCAGCCTTGGTGACAAGGCCGTCATACTTCCGGCGGCGCTCCGCGCACCGAAGAGTACCTCACAAAACCATCCAATACGTTTTAGCGCGCCCGTTTTTGCCCCACACCGTAACTCGCAATCTACCGCCCCGTGCCATGCCCATGCCCATGCCCATGCCTGTGCCCATGCCTGTGCCTGTGCCTGTGCCTGTGCCTGTGCCTGTGCCTGTGCCTGTGCCTGTGCCTGTGCCTGTGCCTGTGCCTGTGCCTGTGCCTGTGCCTGTGCCTGTGCCTGTGCCTGTGCCTGTGCCAAGGCTAGTGCTAGTGCTAGTGCTAGTGCCAATGCCAATGCCAGTTGCAGTTCCAGTTCCAGTGCTAGTGGCGGTGGCGGTGCAACTGCGACACCTCGTCAATTCATTTGAGGTGGGGGTTTGCCGATGGGTGCTGGGCGCTTCGCCGAGGCGAAGCCGACGGCCCCCACTACGTCAAAACGAAGCCATGGGTTTGCATGAGGAGCTCTTCCGGCGAGCACGTAGTGCGAGGCGGGAAGCATGACTGCCTTGTCACTGGCGCTGAATGTGCGAGGGCACAGATTCCAGATGCACCACTACCGCGACTGTGCGGGGGACCCGCTTAGCAGGGGGTTCGAGCCGCTTTCTTTTGCCTACTTTTCTTTGCGGCCGGCAAAGAAAAGTAGGTGCCGCCCCGCACAGGGGCAACGCTAATAAACCAATAAGAAATCAAGGAAAGGCCAACACCGCAAGGGCACAACCCAAAAGCGCCGCGCAGGCAAACAGCTCAAGAAAAGCCCCATACCGCAGGCATACAGACATGCCAAACCGCCGAGCAGGCCCACCCCCAAAACACTAAAATACAATCATGAACCTGAAAACATACAGAACCGCGGCACTCGGTGCCCTACTCACAGCAATAGCGATCACCGCACCAGCGCAGCCCGCCGCAACAGGCAAAACCAACCCGAACACCGACACCTTCATCCCGATGGAAAAAATCCAAAACACCCGCGACCTAGCGGGCCTAACAACAAAAGACGGCCGGCAAATCCAGCCCGGCCGCCTCTTCCGGAGCGGCAATCCCGCCTTCGCCACACCAACCGACATCGCCAAACTCAAGGCGATGCACCTCGACGTCATCCTCGACTTCCGCGCCGAAAGCGAAAAGAAACCCACCGAACAAACCTTCGCCTCCCAATTCCCCTGGCAAGCCGACCCGATCCTCGCCGGCAACCTCTCACCGGAAGCCGTCATCCCCATGCTCAAGCGCTCGACACCCGCGCAAATGCATCAATTCATGGTGTCGCTCTACCAGCAATTCCCCAGCACCTATCAAGCCCAATTCGCCCGCTTCCTCAAACTCGCCGAAGACAACAAAACCATCCTCTATCACTGCACCGCAGGTAAAGATCGCACAGGCTTCGCGACCGTCCTGTTGCTGTCCGCCCTGGGCGTCGATCGCGCAACGGTAATCGCCAATTACCTCGAGTCGAACCGCTACAACACCGCAGGCAACGCACAAGCCACCGCGCAGTTGCAGAAGATCGGCGTCGCGCCCGACGTACTCGCGCCGCTGCTCGCCGTCGACCCGGATTACATCGGTGCAGCCATGGAAGTCATCGATCAGCAGTACGGCGGGATGCAACACTATCTCGTGGACGTGTTGCACGTGAACATGGAGAAGATCCAGCAGAACTATCTGGAACCGGCGACACACGCTGCGGCGACGAACCCGTAAGCGCAAAAGGACTTGATTGACCCGCCTTGATTGACGCAATACGCGCGCTTCACGCCGCGCCTCGCCTCGCCTCGCCTCGCCTGAAAAGTAAAAACCCCACGCTCCGAAAAACGTGGGGTTAGTCAGCAATCCAAAGACGGCACATGCCCCGCCTTCTCAACCGCTTTATCCCTCGAACACGTGCCGCAGCGGCGGCGGCTCCCCGCCCTCGCGCACCTTGATCTCCACCACCTTTCTCGCCACACTCGACGGCCTCACGTCAGCCGTATCGACGTAAAACTGCGAGTACCAGTCACGCATCTGATACAACGGCCCATCGCCCTCACACAAAAGCGGATTGTCGATGCGCGTCTTACTGTCCCATATCGCCACGTCTTCATAAAACGCCGCCTGCGCCTGCTTCGAATACGCACGCGCAATCTCCATGTTCTGCTCTTCCGACAAGCCCGGCACCTTCTTCACCATCACGCCGTAACGCAACTCGAAACTGTTCATGTCGGTCGGCACATGGCAGTTCAGCAGAATCGAATGAATCGGATGGCCGCCGCTCTGCCCCGTCATCTCGGTGATGTGATACGCCGGTCCAAAGTAGGTGGACAGCGCGATCAGCTCGTCGTCGCCCAGCCGTTCGCTACGGCCCACCAGAAGTTGCGTGGCCTTGTGTCCTTCGAACAGATTCGCGAAGTAGTCGACCGGCGCGCCATGCACGGTCCCAAAGTGCGCCATGTCCGAGATGTTGTCGACCAGCTCGCGGCAGTTGGTGTCGATCTTCATCAGGTCGACCACCCAGTCCGACCATTCGTCGGAGAAACACGCATCGATACGGGGAATGATCACTTCTTCAGACGGCGGATTGCCCTCGGGATCGTGCCAGATGAACAGCAACTGGTTCTGTTCGCAGGTGTGCCATGTGCCGATTTTAGCCTTCGGTGGAATCCGCTTGCAGTAAGGAATCGACTGGCAGTTGCCCTCGCCGTCCCACTGCCAGCCGTGAAACGGACACACCAGCGTGTCGCCGTCCACACGGCCAGTGCTCAGATCGCCGCCCATGTGCGGGCAAAAGCCATCGACCACATTCACGCGCCCCTGCGAATCCATGAACGCAGCAAGGCGCTGGCCGAAGATGTTCAGCGTGTGCGGCTTGCCGTCCTTGTAGTCGCTCGCGAGACCCAGACAATGCCAGCCGCGTGCATAACGCTGCACCAGCGGCTGCGATTCAATTTTGTACGGACGTGCGGACATCTCTTATCTCCTCCAATGGAAAAGGCGGCGCTTCTGAATAGCCGCCGTCTTAAGTGTTCTTGCGACGCGCGCAAACCTTCGCGCTCACGCCTGACGATAAGCGCGACGCACCCCGCCTTCATCGTCCCGACGGACTAGGGACTTCATCTACCCTTCAGCGACCGTTCGCAGCCCCCTTAGCGCCCCGGATTGCCATGCTCGAGCGCAGCCGCCTCGATCTCCCCGCGGCGCCGATGCAGCACTGAGCTCGGATGCGCCTGGCGCTGTTGGCACATTCACCGGATCCCCTCTGCATTCGCGACATTCGCGGTGCTGGCCGTACTCGCGGCACCGGCGGTACCGGCGACATTCGGCACGTTCCCCACTGCCGCGTTCGCCGCCACATCACGCGCGCCGGCACGCCGTTCCGCCCGCTCGACGCCGAGCCATGCCGCCAGCGCCGGCAACAGAAACACCGCGCCGAACAGGTTGACGAGGAACATGAAGGCAAGCAGCACGCCCATATCCACCTGGAACTTGAGCGCGGAAAACGCCCACGTCCCCACCCCGATGAACATCGTCACCGCGGTAAACAAGGCTGCGGTACCGCGTTGGCGCATCGCCGCCGCGAACGCATCGGGCAGCGTGGCGCCGCCGCGCACCTCATGCTGCATCCGTTCATACAAGTAGATGCCGTAATCGACACCCACCCCCACGCCCAGCGTAATCACCGGCAACGTGGCGACCTTCAGGCCGATGCCGAGCCACGCCATGACCGCATTGCACAAAATCGACACGACGGTCAGCGGCACGACGATGCACAACACGGCGCGCCACGAACGGAAGGTCACGAAGCACAGCAAGGCGATCGCACCAAAAATCGACAGCAGCATCGCCACCTCGGCGTCGCCCACCGCTTCGTTGGTCGCCGCCATCACGCCGACGTTGCCGCCCGCGAGCCGGAAGGCAATATTCGGTGTGTGATCTTCCGCTGCCAGTCGTTTGATTTCATCGACGATATGCGCGATCGTTTTGCCCTCGTGATCGGTGGTGTAAATCAACACCTGGATCGCCTGACAGTTCTCGGTGTTCATGCCGTTGTCCGGATCGAACGCGCTCGCGCCTTGCGTGAGACCGTCGCTCGAACGCGGCAGCGCACCCCAGCGCGGATTGCCTTCGTTGAAGGCGGCAATCGAAACCTTTGCGAGCGACGGCACACTCACCACCGACTGCACGCCCGCCACCCCGCGCATCTGCATCTCGAAGCGCTCGATCGCGCTCATCACCGGGTAATGCAGACAGGCATCGTCGAAACCGGTCGTCTCGACGATCACGGCGAGCGCATCGACGCCGATGTTGTACTCGCTCGTGATCCGCGCGTTGTCGAGGTTGTAGCGCGAGGTGCTGCGCAGCTCAGGCGCGCCGGCGCCGATGTCGCCGATCTGCAGATTGCGCGACTCCTTCGCGCCAAACGCCAGCAACAGCAGCGCGATCACAAACACGCCAAGCGCCGGCGCGGGCCGTGCGAACATCGCAAAGCGCGTCCAAAGGCGGCTGCCGCCTTGCGCCGCACGGCTTTGCGCACGCGCCAGGGTGCCGGCTTCCAGCCGCGTGTACGACAACAGGATCGGCAGAAACACCTTGTTGGTGACGATCATCAGCAGCACGCCGAGGCACGCCGTGACACCCAGCTCACGCACGATCTCGATCTGGATCCGCATGATCACCATGAAACCCAGCGCATTCGTCAGCAACGCCACCGTGCCTGGCACGAACAGCTTGCGAAACGCGTCGCGTGCCGCATCGGTCGAGGACATGCCGGCAACCAACGCCTGCTTCCACGCATTCGTCATCTGCACGGCATGCGAGACGCCGATCGAGAAAATCAGAAACGGCACAAGGATCGACATCGGATCGATGCCGAGGCCGAGGATCGGCAACGCGCCGAGCAGCCACACCACCGGCAGCAAAGCGACGAACAGCGCGAGCACCGTGGTCTTTGCCGAGCGTGTGTACGCAAACAGCAGCGCAGCGGTAATCAGAAACGCGAGCGCGAAAAAGCCGATCACGCCGCTGATCCCCGCCTCCACATCCCCCACCAGTTTCGCAAAGCCGATGATGTCGACTTCGACATCCTGGTTCGAATAGCGCGCGCGGATCTGCTCGAGCTGCCGCGCCACCGCACCGTAATCCAGATGCTTGCCGGTGGCAGGATCCGTTTCGCGTAACTCCGCGCGGATCAGCGCGGAATGCAGGTCGTTGCCGACCAGCCTGCCAATCTGGCCGGAGCGCGCCACGTTGCGGCGCACTTTGGCAAGGTCATCAGGATTCGCGCTGCTGAACTGACCGGGCACGACCACGTCGCCGCGAAAGCCCGCTTCGGTGACCTCCGTATAACGCACGTTAGGCGTGAACAGCGAGAACACCCGCGAGCGATTCACGCCGGGGATGAAGAACACGTCATCGGTCGCGTGACGCAGGTCGTCCATGAACGCCTGGTTGTAGATGTCGCCGTGGCTCTTCCAGCGCAGACTCACGAGGATCGTATTCGCGCCCGGAAAGGCGCTCGCATAGCGGTTGAACACCTGCATATACGGGTGCTGCATCGGGATCATCTTGTTGAACCCGGGATCGAGCCGCAAGCGCGTCGCGGAACAACCCAGTGCGACGGTCACCGCGAGGCACAGCGTCAGCAGGATGCGCCGGTGCCGCATGATGGCGTCGGCGCAACGCTCGACAAAGCGGGACAGGCGGGATGAAGAAGGACGGGACGATGCGTTCATGATGCGTCTCACGGCAAGGCAACAGCAAAGCAACGGGAAGCGCGGCGGGCGTGGCGAATCAGTGGCCGGCGAGCGCGCTATGGAATTTCGGCGAACGAATCCGCGCGTTCAGGACGATGACGCGCTGGGCGGCACAGGCGCAGACCCAGGGGGAGACACAAGCGGAGCGCGGGCTGCGGGCACTACCGGCAGCAACGCGATGCCCGCTTCTCCGCCCAGCGCAAGCTCGCCATGCCCAGCGTAGACCACGGCCGCGAGGCTCTGCACGCCGCCCACTTTGCGCACCGTGAAGCTCTGTCCGTTATCGCGCGAGGTGACGATCGCGCCGCCCTGGCCAACCAGCACCAGTTCGCCGTCGGCGAGTTGCACCGCGCCGAAGTACGAGGTGCCGATGTGGCTATCGATATGCGTCCACGTGTCGCCCTGGTCGGTGCTGCGCAGCACATTGCCGCGCATCCCGTACGCGAGCCAGTCGCCGTCAGCCAGCTTCAGCACACCGAATAGCGAACCCTGATAGGGCACGGGCCGCTTCTCCCAGCTCGCGCCGTTGTCGGTTGAGACCAGCAGCGTGCCGGTTTCGCCGGCAATCATCAGACGCCCGCTCGCATCGCCGGCAATCGCATTCAGGTGGCGATCGTCGGCGGGGGTTTTCTGTTGGGCCCAGGTGGCGCCCGCATCGTGCGAGACGAATAGCTGGCCGAAGCTGCCGCTGGCGAAGACCAATCCGTCCGCGTTGCCCCACACGGACAGCAGCGGGTCCGAATGCTTGCGATCGAAGTGCACCTCGCTCCAGTGCGCGCCGCCGTCGACCGTGCGCAGGATCCAGCCGTCATGCCCCACCGCGATACCGATACGCGGCGAGATGAAGAACACCTGGGTGAGTGCCGAGGCCTCGTCGGTCGCCACCGCGGCTTGCCGCCACGATGCGCCCGCATCGTCGCTCACGAGGATCACGCCGCGCTCGCCCACCCCGACAAGCCGAGTGCCGGCTTTAGCCAGCCCGTTGATCTGCAGGTGATCGGCTTGAATGGTGGTAGGCGCGAAGGCCGGTACCGGGCGAGGTGAAAACGCAAACAGCGCCGCGCCCAGCACGGCCGCCGAGAGCAGCAAACCAGGTAATGTTGATTTCATTTTTTGTCTCCTGTCGACCAGGGTTGGCGCTTTAACGCCTTACTCTGGTCCCATGCAAAGCTCCGAGCGCGGTCTATGCCGCTGTTTCGAAGAGTGCTGCGGCGCCCATTCCTCCGCCGACGCACATCGTCACGACGACATAGCGCACGCCGCGCCGCCGCGCTTCGAGCAAGCCGTGCATCGTCATGCGGGTGCCGGACATGCCGAACGGATGGCCGACCGAGATCGCGCCGCCGTTCACGTTCAGATGATCGGCAGGAATCTGCAGCTGATCGCGGCAGTAGATGACCTGGCACGCGAATGCCTCGTTCATCTCCCACAAGCCGATGTCGTTCACCGTTAGCCGGTGACGCGCCAGCAGTTTCGGCACCGCGAGCGCCGGACCGATGCCCATTTCGTCGGCCTCGCAGCCCGCCACCGCCATGCCGCGATAGATGCCGAGCGGCGTCAAACCGCGCTGCTTCGCCTCGGCGGCGCTCATCACGACAACTGCCGCCGCGCCGTCGGACAGCTGTGACGCATTGCCAGCCGTGATGAACTCGCCTTGCACGACCGCCTCGCCACCGCTCCAGACCGGCTTCAGCGCCGCCAGACTGGCCGCGCTGGTGTCCGCGCGATTGCATTCGTCGCGCGTGGCCCGCACGCTTTCGCTGCCTGTCGGCTTGCCTTCCTTGTCGAACAGCGCGCGCTGCGCATCGAAAGGCACGATCTCTTCGTCGAAGCGGCCCGCCGCCTGCGCCGCGGCCGTGCGCTGCTGGCTCGTCAGCGCGTATTCGTCCTGCGCTTCACGCGAGATGCCGTAACGGCGCGAGACGATTTCCGCGGTTTCGATCATCGCCATATACGCGGCCGGCTGATGCGCGAGCACTGCGTCCGAGCGCGCCCGGTACGTGTTCTTGTGTTTGTTCTGCGTCAGCGTGATCGACTCGACGCCGCCCGCCACCACGATCCGCGCGTCGCCGCACAGGATGTTCTGCGCGGCCGTCGCAATCGTCATCAAGCCCGACGAGCACATCCGGTCCATCGCCATGCCCGGCACCGAAGCCGGCAAACCCGCCGCAGCCGCCGAGAGCCGGCCGATGTTGTAGCCCTGGGTACCCTGCTGCGCGGCGCAGCCCATCAGCACGTCGTCGATATCGGCGGGGGCGAGTTGCGCGCGCTCGACCGCGGCTCGCACCACATGGCCGCCGAGCGCGGGCGCTTCGGTGTCGTTGAACACGCCGCGAAATGCTTTGCCGATCGGTGTGCGCGCAACCGAGACGATGACCGCTTCGTTCATGAAATTTCCTCTACGGGTTCTACAGGTTTCTTCGGGTTCTACAGGTAGTAGCGGCTGATGGTGTCGGCCACGCAACCGGGTTTGGTCTCACCTTCGATCTCCACGGTCACGCGAATCCAGGCCTGCACGCCGCCTTCCATCGCTTCGGCGCGCAGCAATTGGCCCACGCCGCGAATCCGGGCGCCGACTCGCACCGGTGCGGGGAAACGGATCTTGTCGCAGCCGTAATTGACGCCGAGCCGCGCGCCGTCGACACGCACGATCTGCGGCAGAAAGAAATTGACGAGCGAGAGCGTGAGAAAGCCGTGCGCGATGCAGCCGCCAAACGGGCCATGCTGAGCGCGTTCCGGGTCGACGTGAATCCACTGGTTATCGAGCGTCGTGTCGGCGAACAGATCGATCCGCGGTTGATCGATCTGCAGCCACGCGCTTCTTCCGAGCGCTTCGCCCACCGCGGCTATCAGCGCTTCGGGATGGGCGAATACGCGAGCGGGCTGGCTAGGGTCGCCAACGTCGCCCATGCAGCCAATTCCACTGGTGCTGCTGATGTCGTTGACTTCAGCCATAACGTTATCCATCACGCGTGCTGACTGCTGACCGACAGCACTTCGCCGGTCATATACGACGCGTAGTCGCTTGCCAGAAAGACCATCACGTTCGCTACCTCCCACACTTCGGCGGCGCGTCCGAATGCTTCGCGCGACGCCAGTTGATCGAGCAGATCGGCCGAAGCCGATTTCTTCAGAAAATCGTGCAGCGCAATACTTGGCGCCACCGCATTGATGCGCACACCGTACGGCGCGGCTTCGAGCGCGGCGCAGCGCGTCAGCGCCATCACACCGGCTTTCGCCGCCGCGTAGTGCGCCTGTTCCGCCTGCGCCCGCCAGCCGAGCACCGAAGCGTTGTTCACGATCACGCCCCGGCCGCGCTCTTGCATATGCGGCAACATCGCCCGCGTCATGCGGAAAGTGCCAGTAAGGCTAATGTCGATCACCCGCGACCATTCGGCATCGTCCATTTCGACGATGCGACGCGCGCCGCCGAGCCCGGCGTTGTTGATCAGCACGTCGACGCCTTGCATCTTGTCTTCGGCGTCCGCCACCAGCGCGCGTACGTCTTCTTCCACCGAGACATTGCACAGACGGCCGTAAACCTTTTGCAAACCGGTTTCGGCACGCAGGGTTTCGACTGCTTGCGCGAGGCGCCGCTCGTGGATGTCGGAGATGAACAGCGCGCGGCAGCCTTCTTCCGCGCAGCGTTTGGCGGCGGCGAAGCCGATGCCCACACCAGCGGCCGCCGTAATCAGCACGGATTTACCGGCCAGCAGTTGATGGCCCGGCACATAGGCAGGCGCGGTCCGCACCGTTTGGGATTCGTTCATAGCGTTCCTCGGGGTTCTCTTGGCATGCCGAGCCCGCGCTCGGCCATGATGTTCAATTGGATTTCGTTGGTGCCCGCGTAGATCGTGTCGGCGCGCGAGAACAGGAACACGCCCTGCAGGCGGGTGCGCTTCGCATCGGCGCTGTCGATCAGATTGGCGTCTGACCCAAGCACATCCATTGCCAGTTGGCCGAGCTCGCGATGCCAGTTCGACCAGTAGTACTTGTAGATCAGCGCTTCACGGCCCAACGCACCGCTGCCGTTCTCACCGGCGTCGGCACCGGCCAGCATGCGCAGCGCGTTGTAGCGCATCACGCGCAAACCGGTCCAGGCCCGTGCGATCCTTTGACGAATCAGCGGGTCATTCGCGACGCCCGCTTCATGCGCCGCGTCGACCACCCATTCAAGTTCGCGGATGAACTGCATCTGCTGACCGAGCGTGGACATGCCGCGCTCGAAGCCGAGCAGCGTCATCGCAATGCGCCAGCCGTCGCCGGGTGTGCCGACCAGGTCTTCAGCGGCAGCGAGTGCGCCGTCGAAGAACACTTCGTTGAACTCGGCGCCGCCGTTCAATTGTTTGATCGGACGAATCTCGACGCCGGGCTGATCGAGCGGCATCAACAGGAATGACAGTCCGCGATTGCCGCGCGATTCCGGATCGGTGCGCGCGATCACAAAGATCCAGTCGGAATCATGTGCGAGCGATGTCCAGACTTTTTGTCCATGCACACGCCAATTACCGTTCTCGTCGCGGACTGCACGCGTGCGGACATTCGCGAGATCCGAACCCGCGCCCGGTTCCGAATAGCCCTGGCACCAGAACTGCGTGCCGTTCAGGATGCCGGGCAGGAAGCGCTGACGTTGGTCAACGGTGCCGCATGCGATCAGGGTCGGCCCGAGCAAGCCCTCGCCGATATGCCCCATACGCCCTGGACCGCCGGCACGGGCGTATTCCTCGTGAAAGACCACCTGTTCGGCGACGGACATCGCACGGCCGCCTTGTTCTGTCGGCCAGCCGAGACCCGTCCAGCCGCCGCTTGCCAGTTCACGTTCCCATTTCTTGCGTAACGCCGGATAGGCCTCTTCGTCGCCGGGACCACCGCGGTATTGCAGGCAGGCGAACTCGCCGCTCAGATGCGTGCGCATCCAGTCGGCGACCTCCACTCGCAAGCGTTGCTGTTGCGTTTCGCTGTTCATCAGAGCACTCCTGCGAGGACGGCTTGTGCGTGGTCGGCATGTGCCAGCGGCAACTGCGCTACTTCGCCCGACGCGTCGCTACGGTCGATCACCTGCTCCGCGATAAACGACAACATCTGCGCGGTCGTGCCGAATTGCGCGCTGCACGCCTGCGCGCGTTTGAAATACAGTTGTGGGTCGTATTCCCAGGTGAAGCCGACGCCGCCGTGCAACTGGATCGCTTCCTGAGCGCAGAAGCGGAAGGCGTCGTTGGCGGTGGCTTTGGCTGTGGCGATATCGGCCAGCACGTCCGGTGGCAACGAAGTGCCGGTTTGATTGCGCATTGGATCCGGCACCTGAGTCCGCCATTGATCCCGCTCCTGATCCCACGCCAACGCCGCGCCGAACACGGCCGAACGCGTCGCCTCGATGTCGACCATCATCTGCGCGCAACGATGCTTGATCGCCTGAAACGAAGCGATCGCACGGCCGAATTGCACGCGCTCTGCTGTGTAGGCAAGCGTGAGATCGAGGCATTGCTGCGCACCACCGAGCTGTTCGGCTGCCAGCGCCAGCGCTGCAAACCAAGCGGTGTCTGAAAGCGCGCGTTGCACCTCGCTGCCGCATGCCAGCATCGCGTCACGCGGCACGTCGACCGCATTCAGTTCGATACGCGCCAGCGGACGCGTCGCATCCAGCGTGATGAGCGGCGTACGAATGAGGCCCGCAAGATCAGCGCAGTTCAATTCAAACAGCGCGATGGTTTGCGCTTCGTTCGCGATCAAAGCGGGCACCAGCACCAGATCGGCGCTCGCTCCATCAACAACCTGTGCCAACGTCCCAGACAAACGGTAGCCGTGAGCCGTCTCTTCCGCGTAGACCGTCACCGTACGTGCATCAAAGCCGGGCGCGGCGAACGCCGAAGCCGCGTGCCCATAGACACCGCGCGCTGCGCACGCCGAAACCGCGCGCCCATCGACACCGCCCGCTGCGGACGCCGAAGCCGCGCGCCCATCGAAACCAGCCGCCGCATCCAACGCCAGCGTCGCGCTCACCTCGCCGCTCGCGATCCGCGAGAGCCACGCGCGAGCCGCATCGGATTCGCACTGCGCCAGCGCCGTCGCCGCCAGGCACACCGTGCTGAAGTAAGGCACGCAGGCAAGGCGCCGTCCCATCTGTTCCATCAGCAACACCAGCTCCATCGCACCCAGCCCCGCACCGCCCGCCGCTTCCGGCACGGTCAGCGCACACCAGCCGAGTTCGCTAGCAAGTGTGTGCCACAGACCATCGTCGCGGCCCGCAGTGTGTTCAATAGCCTGCCGCACCGCCGCCGATGCGCTGCGCTCGGCCAGCACCTCGGCCGCCGAATCGCGAATCATGGTTTGTTCTTCGGAGAGAGCGAGGTTCATCGCGTCAGCTTCCGTAGACCTGCTGCGCCGGCTCACGTTCTGCAACCAGCGCCGCCACCGCGCCACCCAGCGCCGTGACTTGCCAGCGCGCACCGATGTCGATGCGCGGCCCCGTGCGCCAGCCTTCGGCGACTGCGATCATGCCGCCCGCCGCTTCGAACACCTGCCCGGTCACATCGCGCGATTCCACACTGCCGAGCCAGACGACCAGCGGCGCGACGTTGGCCGGATCGAAGTAATCGAAACCATTGGCGGGCTTTTTCATCATCTCGGCGAACACGCCTTCGGTCATCGACGTGCGCGCCGCCGGCGCCAACGCATTCACCCGCACACCATAACGTTGCAACTCCGCGGCCTGCATCAACGTCAAGGCCGCGATCGCCGCCTTGGCCGCACCATAGTTCGCCTGCCCGATCGACCCTTGCAGCCCCGCCCCCGAACTCGTGTTGACGATGCGCGCATCCACCTCGCGCCCCGCCTTCGACGCGTCACGCCACTCACGTGCCAGCAGTTGCGAAAGACAGAAATGCCCGCGCAGATGCACCCGCATGACGTCGTCCCAATCGGCTTCGGTCATGCTGGTGAACATCCGGTCGCGACAGATGCCTGCGTTGTTCACCAGCACATGAATCTCGCCGAAGGCTTCGTGCGTGGCGTCGATAATGCGTTGCGCCGTTTCGGTACGCGTGATGTCATCAGCATTGGCCAGTGCCCGGCCGCCGGCTCGCACGATCTCGTCGCAAACGGCTTGCGCGGCTTCCTGACGAATATCGTTGACCACCACCGCCGCGCCCTCGGCGGCAAACGCCAGCGCGTATTCGCGGCCCAACCCTCCACCCGCGCCGGTGATGATCACGGTGCGTTCGTTGCAGATTCCCATGCTTGATCCTCGTAGACAGTGATGCGCTTACAGGCGCTCGATGATCGTGACGTTGGCCAGACCGCCGCCCTCGCACATCGTTTGCAAGCCGTAGCGGCCTTGCGTGCGTTCGAGTTCGTGCAGCAAGCTTGTCATCAGCCGCGCGCCGGTGGCGCCGAGCGGATGGCCGAGCGCGATCGCGCCGCCGTTCGGGTTGGTCCTCTCGTGCGGATAGCGCGTCTCAGCCAGCCACGCGAGCGCCACCGAGGCAAATGCTTCGTTCAGCTCCACCACGTCGATGTCGTCCAGCGCGAGGCCGGCCTTCTTCATCGCGTGACGTGTCGCCGGAATCGGCGCGGTGAGCATCCACAGCGGATCGTCGCCGAGCACGCTCAGGTGATGGATACGAGCGCGCGGCGTGAGGCCGTAACGCTTGAGCGCGTCTTCCGAGACGATCAACAGCGCTGCCGCCGCATCGCAAGTCTGGCTCGAGACGGCCGCAGTCAGCGCGCCGCCCGGCATCAATGGTTGGAGCGAGGCCATCTTGGCGAGCGTGGTGTCCTTGCGCGGCGTCTCGTCGTGTACGACGCCGGCGATTGGCACGATCTCCCGCGCAAAGTGACCGCCCTCAATCGCGGCCAGCGCGCGCCGGTGGCTCTCGAGCGCGTACTGTTCCATCGTTTCGCGCGACAGGTTCCAGTGATCCGCGATCCGTTGCGCCGCATGGAACTGCGAGACCGGCGCATCGCCGAAACGCTCGCGCCAACCGACGCTGCCCGAGAACGGGTCGGTGAAACCGAGCGGCTCGGCTGCCGTCATCGCCGACGAAATCGGAATCTGCGTCATGGTCTGAACGCCGCCCGCGACCACCACATCCTGCGTGCCGCTCATCACGGCCTGTGCGGCAAAATGCACGGCCTGCTGCGAGGAACCGCATTGCCGGTCCACCGTGACGCCGGGTACCGTCAACGGCAAGCCCGCAGCGAGCCAGCAAGTGCGCGCGATATTGCCGGCCAGCGGGCCGATCGTGTCCACACAGCCGAACACCACGTCGTCGTACTCATCGGCGGGAATGCCATTACGAGCGACCAGTTCCTTCAGCACGAAGCCGCCGAGATCCGCGGCATGGACCTGCGCGAGTCCGCCTTTGCGGCGGCCGGTCGGCGTGCGCAACGCATCGACGATATAAGCCTGTTTCATTAGGATTCCAGTTCGAAAGTGCGTGCCGGTCCAATCGGAGTACAGGACTCGATCAGCGCGTCGGCCACGCGGGCCTTGTGAAACGTCGTGTCGCCCCAGCTGCCCGAGAGCGCCCAGATGCGTTTCATGAAGATCTGCAAGTCCAGCTCCCACGTGTAGCCAATCGCGCCGTGCACCTGCATCGCATGGCGCGCGGCGAGCTGCGCCGCAGCAGTGGCGGCGAGTTTCGCGTGGGAGACGTAAAGCGCGCGGTTCGGGTCGTTGTCCGCGATCGCACAGGCGGCCCGATACACCACCGGCCGTGCGAATTCGTAACGGATCGCGACATCGGCGAGCAGGTGCTTGAGCGCCTGATACGAGCCGATCGGTTTGCCGAACTGCTTGCGTTGCGCGCTGTAATCGATCGCCATGTCGAGCACGCGTTGCGTGAGGCCCAGCAATTGCGCGGCGACGGCGAACGCGCCTTGATCGAGTACGCGCGCCAGCAAGGGTTGCGCCTCGGCGGCCGTGGCCACGCGGGTGCCCGGCGTCGCCTGCCAATCGAGTTCGAACAGCCGGCGCGAAGGGTCGATGCTTTCCACCGCAGTCAATCTGCACGCGTCGGGCGTGAGCCAATGCAGCTCGCCATCCAGCTCACATAACAAAACCTTCGCGACGTGCGCATCGCTGACATACGGATTCACCGGATGCGCAATCGCCACACGCGCCGAACCCGCCGCGATATCGCGCAACAGCGCATCGCGTCGCGCGCTCGCCGGCAAACCTTCCAGCATGCCGACGGCCACCAGCGCCGTATCGAGCAGCGGTTCGGGCCCCCCGAAATAGCCATAGGTCTGCGCGAGCAGCGCCCACTCCACCTCGCCGAGCCCCATCCCGTCGTGACTTTCCGGCACCGACACGGCCGTCAGCCCTTGCGATGCGAACATGTCCCACATGCGCTCCGAGCGGCCCGTGGGGGTGGTCCACAACTCACGGATCAACTCCGGCGTCATCTCCGTCATCAGAAAGCGCTTGACGCTGCTCGCCAATGCTTCCTGATCTTCGTTGAATACGAAATCCATAGTTCCTCGCTCAATCCTTTAAGCGTCTGAATGCGGGCTGCGGCGGCTTGCATGCCGCTAACAGCACCGGCATCACGAGCGCGGCATCCCCAGCATCCGTTCCGCGACGATGTTGCGCTGGATCTCGTTGGTGCCCGCATAGATCGGCCCGGCCTGCGCGAACAGGAAACCCTCGAGCCAATTGCCGAGCGCCGCGTGTTGCTCGGGCGTGTGCGGCACGACCTCGGCGCGCGCGCCGAGAATATCGAGCGCGGTCTGGTGCATGCGCAGATCGAGTTCGGACCAGAACACCTTGTTGGTACTCGACTCCGCACCGATGTGGCCGCCCTTCTGCAAACGGCTCGCGGTGGCGTAAGTGGAAAGCGCGTAAGCCTGCGCATCCATCCACGCGCTGATCACCCGATCGCGCAAGGTCGGATCGCGGTCAGCCTGGGCACGGTGCGCCAGATAGAGCGCGCGCAACGCTTCGGCGGTGCGTTGAAAACGTGCGGGCGAGCGCAGCATCAGGCCGCGTTCGAACCCGGCTGTTGCCATGGCGACCTGCCAGCCCATGCCTTCACCGGCGAGACGGTTCTCCACCGGTACACGCACGTCGTCGAAGAAAATCTCAGCGAAGCCGGTGTGGCCGTTCAATTGACGGATCGGCCGCACCGTGATGCCAGGCGTCGAGAGCGGCACCATCAGGAAGGTCAGGCCGTGATGGCGGGTGGATTGCGGATCGCTGCGAAACAGACCGAACAGCCAATCGGCCCACACCGCGCGAGTCGACCAGATCTTCTGGCCATTGAGGATGTATTCGCCGCCCGTGCCGCCGTCCGTACGAATAGCACTCGCGCGGATCGCGGCCATGTCGGAGCCTGCATTGGGCTCGGACCAGCCTTGCGCCCATACGTGTTCGCCCGCCGCCATGGCCGGCAGAAAACGGGCCTTTTGCTCGTCCGTGCCGAAGTCCATCAAGGTCGGGCCGAGCAGGAAGATGCCGTTCTGATTCACGCGCATCGGTGCGTCGGCGCGCCAGTACTCTTCTTCGAAGATCAGCCACTCGATCAGGTCGCAGCCGCGTCCACCCAGTTCGCGTGGCCACGTCACCATGCTCCAGCGGCCCGAATGCAGCGTGCGTTCCCATTCCCTATGCGCGGCGAAACCCACTTCGGTATCGAAGCTCGGCAGCGGCTCGCGCGGCACGTGGGCCGCGAGCCAGCTGCGAATCTCGGCGCGAAACGCGCGTTGCGCCGGCGTGTAATCGAGCTTCATACGCGCGCTCCGGCTTTACGTTCGGCCTCATTGGCATCATCGAACTGCGCGTCGCGCTTTTCGACGAAGGCCGAGCGTGCTTCCGCCGAATCGTTCGTCATATACGCCTGCAAGGTGAAGCCCTGCTCCCAGCGGTATTTGTCTTCCAGGTCGCCATCTTCGACGCCGTTCAGCGCTTCTTTCGCGAGTTGCAGCATCGCGGGGCTCTTCGCCGCGATCTTGCGGGCGATTTCGAACGCCGCCTCACGCAGTTGTTCGCGCGGCACCACGCGCTCGACCGCGCCGAGCCGGTAGGCTTCAGCGGCGTCGACCATGTCGCCCGTGAAATACATCGCCCGCACTTTCTGCACGCCGAACATGCGCTGCAAATGCGCGCCGCCGCCCATCGCGCCCCGGTCGATCTCGGGCACGCCAAAGCGCGCGCATTCAGACGCAACGATCACGTCCGCCGCGCCGCAGATGCCGATGCCGCCGCCCAGCACGAAACCATGCACCGCGACGATCACCGGCTTCGGATTGCGGTGCACCGCGCGAAAGGTCGCGTAATTGCCGGCGTTGACCGCGACGATCCGTTCGGGATGTGCCGCCAGCTCCTTGATATCGACGCCCGCGCAGAAGCCGCGGCCTGCGCCGCGCAGCACGATCACGTGCACGCTGTCGTCGCGGCCGAGCGCGTCGATGGCGTCGGCCAGGGCTTGCCAGCCGCGTGCGTCGAGCGCATTGACCGGCGGCTGGTCGATCACCAGTTCGCCGATGCCGCCTTCGCGTTCGATTTTGAACGGCAGCGAGCGAACGCTATTGATGGGTTCTGTCATGTCTCCGTCCCTGGTGAATGATGTGGGTTTGTTTTAGCGGGTCACGCGCTGGGTCACGCGTGGCCTCGTGCAGTGGCGCATACGATGGATCGGGCGCGGCGTCATGGGTCGATTCACGCGTGAACCGGCGCGCCGCGCATCGCCGCCAGCGCGTCGAGCCGCGCCACGGCTTCGTCGACGATGCGGGCGATCAGGACCTCGCACGGCTCGATCGCGCCGATCACCGCGGCCACCTGGCCGCTCGGCAATACGCCTTCGTCCGGCTTGCCGTCGACGATGGCGCGCTGGATCAGAAACGGTGCGTTCGCCGCCATCAGCGTCTGGCTCGCGGTGTAGCTGTGATCGCGCAGTGCCTTGAAGCCGAGCGCGGCCATCTGGCTCAGGCTCATGCCACTCTGGCGGCGCCACGCTTCAGCCGTGCGCAACGCGAAGAGCGTGCGGCGCAACGGGCCGAATGCTTCGAGGCGCAGCAGATAAGGGTTGTCGATCATTCGCTGCGGCAGGCCGTCCAACGCCGCGGACACGCGGATTTGCGAAGGATCGTTGACCGCCACGTAGCGCGAGAGCGTCGAGCGCGGCACCGGCGACTCTTCGGCCATCAGAAAGCGCGTGCCCATCGCAATGCCTGCGGCGCCGTAGCCGAGCGCCGCCGCGAGACCGCGTCCGTCGAAGAAGCCGCCTGCGGCGATCACCGGCACGTTCACGGCATCCAGCACTTTAGGCAGCAGCAGCGTCGTCGGCATCGAACCGGTGTGGCCACCGCCTTCGGCGCCTTGCACGGTGACCGCATCGGCGCCGAGTTCGACCGCTTTGGCCGCGTGCTTCGGCGCGCCCACGGTCGGAATGCACATCACGCCGGCGTCCTTGAAACGGCGGATCGTCTTCGCGTCGGGGCCACGACCGTAGCTGACCGCACGCAGCCGGTGCTTGATCGCCAGATCGACCACCTGTGCCGCGTTCGGCTGGAACATATGGAAGTTGATGCCGAACGGTTTGTCCGTCAGTTCCTTCACGCGCAGGATTTCCGCTTCCACACGTTCGGCTTCGAGCGTCGCGCCAGCCAGAAAGCCGAAGCCGCCCGCATTGCAGGTCGCGGCGACGAGCTTCGCATCGGCGACCCACCCCATAGCCGTCTGCACGATCGGATAGCGGCAGCCGAGCAGATTACACAAGGGCGTATGCAGGGTCGCGCTCATGCGGCTTCTCCGTCGGCCTTTGCATCGCTGACGGCCGCGGCGACAGTGGGGTCGGGCCGCTGCGACTCGGCCATCTTGCGGGCGTCGTAACCACCCAGCTTGTCGCCGCTCACCAGTTCGTTGTGCGCATGCGCGAAGTGATGCCATGCAAACGCCGCATCCATCGCGGCGCGCTTGCCTTGCAATTCTTCGACGTGATTCACAGCCTGCTTGGTCAGCGTCAATCCGAGGCGCGGCATACGTGCGATCTTCGCGGCGATTTCCGTCGTGGTGTCTTGAAGGCGTTCGCGCGGCACGACCCGATTAACCATGCCCATCTGATACGCGCGCGCCGCATCCATCCGCTCGCCGAGAAACAGAAACTCCTTGGCGATGCGCGGATTCAGTTCATACGCATGCGCGAAATACTCGACTCCCGGAATACCCATGCGTACCACCGGATCGGAAAAGAACGCGTCGTCCGAGGCGACGATCAGGTCGCATACCCACGCCAGCATCAGGCCGCCCGCCACGCACGCGCCCTGCACCATCGCGATGGTCGGCTTGGGCAGATCGCGCCAGCGGCGGCACATGCCGAGATAAACCTCCTGTTCGCGGGCGTACAGGAACTCGCCGCCTTCCTTGCCGACATGGTCGTACCAGAGCGAAGTGCGCTCGAACGACTGGTCGATGTCGCGACCCGGCGTGCCGATGTCGTGGCCCGCGGAGAAATGCTTGCCTGCACCGGCCAGCACGATGACTTTCACCGCATCGTCGTTCGACGCACGCTTGAACGCGGCGTCGAGCGCATACGTCATCTTCGAGTTCTGCGCGTTGTGATACTCGGGGCGATTCATCGTGATCGTGGCGATGCCATCGCTCACGCTGTATTCGACAACGCTTTCGTGGGTGGCTTGCATGATGTCCCTCACACGCGACGCGGCGCGGGGTTATTGCGCACGACGCTCGCACGCAGGTTGTGCGGATCCAGCGCGCGCACGATGCGCAGATCGTCCGCGCTGGGCGGCGGCGTCACCTGCATCTCGGGATGCGCACGCAATTCGAAACCGGTCGCGTCCTGCACTTCGTCGAAGCTCACGCCAGGATGCAGCGAGCGCACCTGGACCGCATGATTCGCACCGCCGAAATCCATCACGCACAAATCGGTGATCACGCTGCGCAGATCGGTGAACGCGCGCATGCCGGAGATTTCGCGCGCCGGGTTGTAGCCGACGCTGCACACCATGTCGACTTCACCGGCAACAAACGCGCGTTTGCTATGACCGGAGACAAAGAACGAGTTCGCGTGATTGATGCTGTTGCCCGGGAAACCGCGCGCGCCGAGCAATTGCGTTTTCGGGCGGGCGTAGTCGTCACCGAGCCAGGAAATGTTGGCCTGGCCGAAGCGGTCGATCTGCGTGGGCATCACCAACGCGTGACGCTTGCCATGCCACACACAATCGAACACGCGTTCATAGGTCATCAAGCCCGACGCCTGCACGCGATAACCCGCTTCACGCGGTCCGAGCGGCACCGGGCTTTCGACCAGATAGGCTTCGCCATCGGTGAGCATCAGACCCGCGTTGTACGCGAGGCGCGCAAGACCAGCGGCGAGGCGCGGCCCCGTGCCAATGCCAGTCGCCAGCACTTCGCCGTCATCACGCCAGACGCGTGCCGCCGCGGCGATCATCAATTCGGCGAGGGAATAATCGAGAGAGTCGCTCATGTGCGCTCCATTACAGAATCGGCAACGGCAACGCCGCTACATGGGACCGGCCGCCTGCGCGTTGCAGATAGCCCGGTTCGTCGGCGCCTACTACGTCACTTAGGTAAGCGGCTGTTTGTTGCGGATCTTCCGCACTCGCGCAATACGTCTTCAGATGCGGCAAATCCCAGCCGTAGGCCGGTGCGCACGAAGTGGGATGCGCGCCGCACGGTGCATGCACCACGCCACTCACGAGCGATCGTTCGAAGGTATTGCGGCGCGCGAGATCGAGGTCGTCGCTTGCGAGCGAATCGACCAGCGTCTCGCTGCTGACGAAGCACTGCTTCGCCGCGCGTGCGAACCATGCGTCGAAGAAAGGATCCGGACCGTCGATGCGCGTATTGCCCATGCGGTCCGCGGCATTCACGTGCAGCAGCGCGGCGTCGAGTTCGAGCGCCGGCATGGCCAGCAGCGTCTCGCCACCATAGGGCGATTGCACAGTGCGCAGATGCGGTGCGTGTTTCAGCAGATCGGTGCCGAGGCCGACGCGCGTCGGCAAAAACGGCAAACGTGCCGCCGCCGCGCGCAGGCCGAGTTGCAGCAGGCCTTCGTCGAGCTCCCACACGTCGAGCGCGCCCTGCTCACGTGCCCGGCGAAAATGCGGTTCGAGCGGAATCACGTCGAGCGAGACGAAGCCGAACACCAGCTTGCGGACTTTGCCCGCCGCGCACAGCAGTCCTACGTCCGGGCCGCCATACGCGACCACGGTGAGGTCCTTCAGATTCGAGCGGACGATCTCGCGCACAAGTGCCATCGGCTTGCGGCGTGGACCCCAGCCGCCAATGCCGATCGTCATGCCGTCGGCGAGTTGCGCGACGGCATCGCGTGCGCTGAGTGTTTTATCGAGTGGTTTCATGCGTTATTCCTGCGTGTTTCCTGCGGCTTCCTGCTTGTCTCCGGCAGGTTTGCTGCGAGTTTGCTGCGCGTTTTCCGCGAGTTTTCTGATCAAGGGTCTAGCGGAATCCAACGCTGAAGTCGTGGCCCCACAGGCTCACGCGCGTCGCCTCGTAGACGCTGTGCTGCGCCCAGTCGACCGTCAGGCCGCCATAGCCGTACTCCAGATCGAAACCGCCTGGCGTTTTCATGTAGAACGAGATCATGTGGTCGTTGCAATGCCGGCCGAGCGTGGCGGAGAGCTTCACGCCTTGTGCCGCGACCCGGTCGAGCGCGCGGCCCACTTCGTCCATCGAGTCCACTTCGGCCATCACGTGGATGCAGCCGGACGGCACCGCGAGGTCCATGATCGCGAGGCTGTGATGACGCGCGTTTTTGCAGTGCAGAAAATGGATGCGCTTCTCGGGCTCGGCGGGGTCGTCGGTGAAACGCACGCGGAAGATGTCGGAGAGCTCGAAGCCGAGCACGTCGCGCAGGAAGGCATCGGTCGCGTCGAACTGCGGTGCGGGCAGCACGGCATGACCGAGGCCCATCGCGCCGGTGACGAAACCAGATACGCCGAGCGGCGAAACGAAGCGCCGGAAATCGGTGCGCACGCCCCAGAAAAACTCATGCCGGTTGCCGGACGGATCGGTGCACCACACCATCGCCTGCACGCGGCGCAGCGCGGCTTCCTGTGCGCTGGCGCGGATCGGTTCCACGCCGGCCAATTGCAGGGCGCGGATCGCGTCGTCGAACGCGACCGCGTCAGGCAGTTCCCAACCCGATGCGAAGTAGCGATCGGCGTCGCCGGGCACGATCAGGTAGCGGAAATCGCGCTCATCCATCTTCACGTACAGCGCGCCGTCCGTTGCGTCCTGCGCCTGCATGCCCAGCACGTTTTCCGCATAGCCGCGCCATGTGCCGACATCCGCCGACTGCACGACAACGTAGCCTAAAGCCCGTACATCGATCATCTCCGACTCCTCCAGAACCTGTTGTTGTCAGGCTTATTCTGGCGGTCCCGGGGGCGGCCAACATCGTCTGTTGGGACTAGCTTGCGGCGGTGTTTTCAGCGGTTTTTTCGTTGTTTTCGACGCCGCCTTTCAGGTCATTTTTGACCGCTTCGCGCAAGCGGTATTTGAGCACCTTGCCGGCCGCGCTAACGGGCAACTGATCGACCAGCGTGAGGTATCGCGGCACCTTGTAGTTCGCCATGTTCTTGCGCGCCCAGTCGGTCAAATCTTCCGCGCTCGCCAGTTCGCCCGAACGCAGCACGACATACGCATGCCCCACTTCGCCGAGCCGCTCGTCGGGTACGCCGACCAGCGCCACCTGCGCCACCGCCGGATGCGCGCTGAACAGCCGCTCGATCTCCGCCGGATAGCAATTGAAACCGCCGACGATGAACATGTCCTTGATGCGGTCGGTAATGCGCAGATAGCCGCGTTCGTCGAGCGTGCCGAGGTCGCCGGTGTGCAACCAGCCTTCGCCGTCGATCGTTTCGAAGGTGGTCTCCTGCTGGCCGAAGTAGCCCTGCATCACGTTGTAGCCGCGAATCAGGATTTCCCCTGTTTCGCCAAGGGCAACCGGATCGCCGCTGCTGTCGGCGATCCGGATCTCCACCCCGGGCATTGCACGGCCCGACGTTTGAGCGACGGTCTCAGCGTCGTCACCACTGCGGCACAGCGCGGCAAAACCGCATGACTCGGTCAGGCCATAGCCCGTCAACACGGTTTCGAAACCCAGTTGCGCGCGCATTCGTTCGATCAGACTCGGCGCGATTGCGGCAGCGCCCGTCACCGCCACCCGCAACGACGACAGGTCGCGCGTGGCCAGGTCCGGCATGTCGAGTAACGCGTGATACAGCGTCGGCGGACCCGGCAAGACGGAGACGCGGTCGCGCACGATGCGTTCAAGCACGCGCTCCGGGTTGAACACCAGATGCGGCAATACGGTCGCGCCGCTCGCTAACGCCGCGAGCCAGCCTGCCTTGTAGCCGAACGCGTGAAAGAACGGGTTGACGATCAGATAGCGATCGCTTTCGCGCAGCGTCGCGATCTGCGCCCAATCGTGAATCGCGCGCAGATTCTGGCCGTGCGTGGTCATCACGCCCTTCGGGCGGCCCGTGGTGCCGGACGTGAACATGATGTCCATCAGCGTGTCCGGGCGCACCGCCGCCTCGCGCTCGTGAAACGCGTCCATCGGGGTGGCGGCCGCGCGCAGCAGGAACGCCTCCCACGTTTCGTCGTGGCCGTCGCTCGATTCCGCTGCCGGGCCGTCGAACACCACCACCCGATCAAGCGTCGCGGGACGGTGTGCGGCCAGCATGGCCGGATACGAATCGCCGAGGAAGGTGCCGCAGCAGAACAGCAGTCGCGCGCCGCTGTCCTCGAGAATCGCCGCGGCTTCCAGGCCCTTCATGCGGGTATTGATCGGCACCAGCGCCGCGCCTGCACTGTGAATCGCGAGCGCCGCCACGATCCATTCCGCGATGTTCGGCGCCCAGATCGCGACACGCTCGCCCGGCTGGATGCCGCAGCTCATCAACGCGCGCGCCGCTTCGATTCGCGCCGCGTCCAGTTGCGCATAGCTCAGGTTGCCCTGGACTGTTTCGATCGCGATACGCGTGCCGAAGCGCGCGGCGCCGCGCGCGATCAGCGCGGGCGTCGTCAGGATGGGGTTGAGCGTCATGATGAGTTTGATTGATGCGGTTCGCGGCAAGCGCAACGCGCGAGAGCCGCGCGTGCGAACCGCGAACCTAGTCGGGGAAAACCACGCGCAGCGTCGCGCTGGCGGGTGTCGCACTACAGGCAAGCGTCCAGCCGTCGGTCAGATCGGCCGCATCGAGCACGTGGTTAGCGTTCAGGTTCACGCTGCCGGCCTCGACCCGGCACATGCAGGCGCCACACAAACCGCTGCGGCACGAGTTCGGCGCCGGCACATCGGCACGCAGCATCGCGTCGAGCAGGGTTTCACCGGGTTCGCAGGTGAAGGCGAAGGTGTTGCCGTCGAGCACGGTTTCGATTGCGGCGTTGGCGACGGAGGCCGTCTGGGGCGCTTCAGACGCCGAGGGCACGTCTGGCCGTTCGGGCGCCACGAACGCGGTGCGCGCGACGGGCAGCCCGGTCACTCCGGTGACGCCAGACGTTCCGGTCGCGCCAGACGCTCCAGGCGTAGCCGGCAGATCCGGCAGCGAAGCAAACCGCTCCACATGCACCTTCGCTCGCGGCAAGCCCAGCGCAAGCATGGCTGCCAGCGCGCTCTCCATAAACAGCGCCGGCCCGCAAATGAAGCATTCCTGCGTGCTCCACGGTCGCGCCAATTCTTCCAGATGACGTTGCTGCGGAATGCCCTGCACGCTATCGAGCCAGTGAATCACGCGCAATCTTCCCGCGTGCCGCTGCCCGAGTTGCCGCAGTTCTTCGCTGAAAATCACCGACTGCGCGTCCCGATTCGCGTAGATCAGCGTCAGCATGCCGCGCCCATTCACCAGCGCGGACTTGAGGATCGACAGCACCGGCGTGATCCCGCTGCCGCCCGCGAACAGAAGCAGATCGCCGTCGAGCGAGCGCGGCGTGAACACGCCCGCGGGCGCCATCACGTCGAGTTCGTCGCCGGGCTGAATGCTGTCGCACATCCAGTTCGACACCCGCCCATCGCGCACCCGCTTGACGGTGATCTTCGGCGCGCGGTCGATGCCCGGCGCGCTCGAGAGTGAATAACAGCGCTGCACGATGGCATCAGCGCACGGCACCTTGAGCGTGAGAAACTGCCCCGGGCGATAGCTGAAGGCATCATGCAGCGCCTGCGGCAGATCGAACACGAAAGAGCGCGCGTCGGCGCTCTCCGCGATCACGTCCGCCACTTTGAGCCGGTGAAAACGCGAATCGGCCATGGCGTGCGAACTCAGGCGATGCCCATGATCATCTGCGCATTGTCGATCCGATACTCGCTGCCGTTGATGAAGCGAGATTCATCGGACGCAAGGAACAGCACCAGATTCGCGATGTCTTCCGGCAGACACATCCGACCGTGCGGATCGACCGATTGCGTGAGCGCGTCGCGGGTTTCTTCGGCTGTACCGAAGAACGGTGCGGTCATCGGCGTGAGAATGCCGTCCGGGTGAATCGTGTTGCAGCGGACCTTATAGCCCTGCTGCTTGCAGTGCGCGGCAATCGCACGCGTCATCGCCGTCACCGCGCCCTTGCTGGCCGAATAGGCGCAGAACATACCGAGTCCGCCCAACGCCGCCACCGACGACATGTTGACGATCGACCCGCCCTTCTCTTTCATCGCCTTGACTGCTGCGCGGCAACCGAGAAAATAGCCTTCGGCATTGATGCGCAGCACGCGCTGCCATTGTTCGAGCGTGGTGTCTTCAATGCTGCCGAGCAACAGCACAGCGGCGTTGTTGACCAGCACATCCGGCGTGCCGAAGGTCGTTTGCGCCGCGCCGAACACGTCATTCCAGCCGGTTTCCGACGAGATGTCGTGACGCACGAACAGGGCGGCGTCGCCGATTTCCGCTGCCACTTCGCGGCCGGCTTCCTCGTTGACGTCGGTGAGCACGACACGTGCGCCTTCACGGGCGAACAGCAACGCGTCCTGTTTGCCGACGCCGCTCGCAGCGCCCGTCACGACGGCGATCTTGCCTTTGAGTCTGTCTCCCATCTTCATTCTCTCTTCAGTGTCAGTCAGTTTCAGTCAGGGAATGGGCGGTGTTCGCGAGAACCACGCCCGCTGCGGCCCGGCCGGCCTGGCGGCCGGACCATATACAGTCCGCAAGCGAAAGCCCGCTCACGTAATGATTCGATGCCAGGCCGCACGCGGCCCGGCCGGCGGCGAACAAACCTTCGATCGGTGCGCCGTCCGGCGACAGCACGGCGTTGCTGGTCTCGTCGACCTGCAAGCCGCCGAGCGTGATCGACGGGCAAGGGAAAACGCGGCTGTCCGATGAGATATCGATCGCGTAGTAAGGTCCGTACATAAGCGGCTGCAACATGGCGGCGGATTTGCCGAACGCGCGGTCGATGCCGTTAAGCGCACCCAGGTTGTAGGCATTGACGGTTCGCTCGAGCACCGCCGGATCGCTGCCGATGCGTGCGGCCAGATCGGCCAGCGACCACGCACGCTTGCGGCCTGCCAGCATCAGCAGCGTCGCGGGCACGCTCTGGAACGCCCACAGCTTGCCGCGCAAGCATTCCCTGAGCGCCTGCTTCACGAGCCGCGCATCGAGAATCAGCCACGCGTGCCCGTCGCGCGTTTCGCACATGGCATGGCCGAGCGCCGCGCCATAGACTTCCTCGTTGCAAAAGCGCTCGCCGCGGCGATCCACGACGCAGCCTTGCGCCCACGTATAAGGCGGGTTGATGAAGCGCCACGCGGACACGCGTTCGAGCCGCTGTGCCACGCCGCCGGCCGACAGGCCGAGCCGGATGCCGGAGCCGTCACAACCGGTGGTGCCAAGACGCCAGTTCGGCAGATAACGCGGCGCGTAGTGCGCCACCATCGACCGGTTGAAGATGAACCCGCCGGTGCTCAACACCACCGCATCGGCCTTGATCGTGATGAGCCGGCCCTCGCGCTGCTCGAGGCGATAAAGCGCGGCGCGTAGCCGGTCGGCCCACGCCGGCATGCCGTTATGCAAGCGCTCCGCCCAACGCGTGAGCCGCCGGTGGGCGCGCTGGGCCCGGCCCGGCGCCACTTGCCAGACCTGCGCGCCGATCACGCACCCGCTGCGGTCGGTGACCAGGCGGCGCACACTGGCATGGCACATCGTGTCGATGAACAGGTGCGCGTCCACCGCGCGCCGCAGCGTGTCGTACAGCACGCGGCCCGACATGCCGTCGCCGACCACCCGATGTCCGCGCGGTGCGGGCGCATGTTCGCGCGCGCCGTCACCCACGGCTTCGTTGCCTGAGTAGTACAGGTAATAGCTATTCTGCGGATACGACGTCTTGCGCGGCGGCACCGACGCGGCAAAGCGTACGCCGAGGCGTTCGAGCCAGCGCAGCATATCGACGCTGCCCGCGCAAAAGCGTTTGAGCGTCGCCACGGACACGGCATCGCCCACTTCCTCCCGTAGGTAGGCGAACATCGCCTCGGGCGTGTCGTTGTAGCCCGCTTCGCTTTGATAGCGCGTGCCGCCGCCCGCATAGACCACGCCGCCGCTTTTCGCGCTCGCGCCGCCGCCCTCGAAACGCTCGACAATCCGCACCTTCGCGCCGGCCGCCGCCGCTTCCAGCGCGGCACATGCCCCCGCCGCACCGAAGCCCGCCACCAGCACGTCGCACACATCGTCCCAACGCACGCAGGCGGGATCGTCGACGACGAGCGGCGCTTCAACCGGCGTGGCCGATCCGTGCTCCGCGGACCAAGGGCTTTGCATCGCGCGCGTGCCCGATCAGGCCGCTGCGCAGCGCACGGGCGCCGCAGCGGTGGTATAGACACCGTCCACATACACCAGCGGATCGACCTCGCCACTGATCAGCACTTGCTCGACGCGGCCGATAAAGATCGCGTGCGTGCCGTAATCGAAGCGGCCGTCCTGCGTGCAGATCAGACTCGCCTGCGCATCGTGCAGATAGGGCACGCCGTGATCCGAGTTCTGCCAGTTGCCGGTCGAGAAACGTTCTTCGCCTTTGAGACGTCCGCTGCAATCGATCGCAATGTGCTGATGCTGCGCCGAGAGCACGTTCACGCAAAACGCCGCGCCCTTGTCGAGCGGCGGAAATATCGACGACGTGCGGTTGATGCAGATCAGCAGCGACGGCGGCTCGGTGGAGAGCGAATCGACCGCGGTGGCCGACATCGAATAGCGCCGTTCGCCGTCGTTGCAACTGATGACCGCGACCGAGCGCGCGAGGCGGCGCATCGCCAGCAGCATATCGCCGCGCAATGGGTGAGAATTGAGTTCGGTCATGACGTGACTCCACGAAGTTCGCTGCTTGCAGCGCGTGCTGTTGCTGAAGTGCTGCCCTCGCCGTCACGATCGTCGCCACCGTCGGCGAGATGATTCGCGGCGATGTAGCCGAAGGTCATGGCAGGACCGAGCGTCGAACCCGCGCCGGGATAGCTCGCCCCCATCATCGACGCGCTGGTGTTGCCGATCGCATAGAGCCCGACAATCGGCGTGCCGTCGGTGTGCAGCACGCGCGCCCGGGCATCGGTCAGGAGACCGCCCTTGGTGCCGATGTCGCCCGCGTCGATACGCACGGCGTAGAACGGTCCGGTTTCAATCGGCGCGAGGCACGGATTCGGCTTGACGCTCGGGTCGCCGTAGTAAGTGTCGAAGGCGTTGCCGCCTTTGGCGAATTCTTCGTCGATACCGGTCGCGGCGTAGCGATTCATCTTCGACACGGTGTCGCGCAAGCCTGGTGCATCGACGCCGATCTTTGCAGCCAGCGCATCGAGTGAATCCGCCTTGTAGAGCAGCGAACGAAACGCCGCGGGGATGCGGGTGTCCGGCATCATCGCACCGGGCATGATCGGCCCGCACGGATATTTTTGGCGGAATTGCGCGTCGAACACCATCCACGCCGGCACGCATGCACCGGTTTGCGCATGGTCGCGATACATCGCCGGCACGAACTCCGAATACGGCGCCGCCTCGTTGACGAAGCGCTTGCCGAGTCCGTTGACGACCACGCAACCCGGCAGATTGCGTTCGACGAACAACGCACGCTGCTTTTCCTCATGATCGACGTGGACGGTCGGCGCGCCCCACACGTGTTCCATCAACGCAATCTGTGCGCCCAATTTCAGGCCGACTGCAATCGCATCACCCGTGTTGTTCGGCGGCGTCGCGCTCCACTGTGCCTGCGTGGGCTGCGGCAGATAGCGCTCGCGCATCGCCTGATTGCGTTCGAAACCGCCGGCCGCGAGAATCACGCCGCGCTTTGCGAGCACACGCACATTCTCTCCGCCGCGCTCCACCACGACGCCGGTTACGCGGCCATCTGCTTCGAGCAATTCGGTCATCGGCGCGTTGAGCCACAACGGAACGTCACGATCGAGCAAGGCGCGGCGCAGGCCACCTGCCAACGCGTTGCCGAGCGTCAAGCGCCGGTCGCGCCGCGAGCGGCTGCGCGCGCGCAGATCGAACCAGTAGCGGCCGAATTGCTTGAGCGCGAGCCCGATATAGCCCGGCGCTTTCGACAGCAGCATGTGCGCCTCTTTCGACGTCACGGCCACTCGCCCACCGATCAGCGTGCCGGGTGAAGGCAGGCGCAAGCGCGCGAATTCTTCGCCGAGCGACGCGCCGTCCACCGGCAAGGGATCGAGCGCGCGGTAACCCGGCATCGACCCTGGCAGGTCCTGAAAGTAGTCCGCGTACTTCGGCAACGACTCATAACGCACCGGCGTTTTCGCTTCGACATAGCGCAGCATTTCCGGCGCCGTGTCGAGGTAGGCGTCAATCCGGTCGGTCGCGGTCACGCCTTGGGTGCAGGCGTCGATGTAGGTTCGTGCGGCCTCGCGCGTATCCGTGACGCCCAGTTCGGCGATATGGTGGTTGCACGGAATCCAGATGCCACCGCCCGACACCGCCGAGGTCCCGCCGTACACGTCGCTCTTTTCGAGCACGACCACGGACAGGCCGCGGTCGGCCGCACGGCAGGCGGCCAGCATGCCACCCGCGCCGGAGCCGACCACCACGACGTCGAACACATGCGTCTGCGTTTGCTGTTCGCTCATGGCGGCATCCATCAGACGAAGAAGTCGGTATTCGGACGACCGAGCATCACGGCGCCGAGATTCTGGCCGAAACGGTCGAGGTTGTTGGCGTAGTGCGCGCGCGCCGCATGCAGATCGAGAAAGCGCCGCACCAGCGGATTGCGGTTGTAAATGCCGTTGCCGCCCGCGTAGCGCAGCAGCGCGTTGGCCGCCTGCGCGCAGCGTTCGGCCACTTGCGCGGATTGATAACGGAAGTGCACGCGCCGCTCGATCGATACCGCCGGGCCGCCATTGGCTGCCGCGAGCAGTTCGGCGAAGTTGCGCTTGAGCAGCACCTTCATTTCGTCGAGCGCGACCGCCGCGTTGGCGCAGGCGGTTTGCGCGCCCGTGTCGTCGGTGGTTTTCGCGCCGCTGTTGGCGCTCACGCGCGTCGCCGCGTAGGACGTGAAGTCATCCAGCGCGCCTTGCAATGCGCCGATGCACGCGGTGCAGACCGCGCGCACAAAGATCTGCGCGAACGGCAGATGAAACAGCGGCGCATCGTTGAGCGCAAGGCCGGGGCTCGTGCCCATCATGCCGTCGATGGCTTTGTGCGTGCGATAGTCCGGCACGAATACATCGTTCACCACGATGTCGTGGCTGCCCGTCGCGCGCAGGCCCAGTACGTCCCAATCCTGTTCGATCGTGTAATCGCTTTTCGGCAGCAGGAAGGTGCGGTACTCCGGCGGTTCACCTTCTTTCGCCGGCGGCACCAGCGCGCCGAGAAAGACCCATTCGCACAGTTCGCTGCCGCTGGAAAACTTCCAGTGGCCGGACAGCCGGAAGCCGCCTTCAACGGGCGTCACCCGGCCCACCGGCATATAGGTCGACGCAATCAGCGTGCTTTGATCCTTGCCCCACACGTCCTGCTGCGCGCGTTCGTCGAACAGCGCCAGTTGCCAGTTGTGCACGCCGACCACGCCGTACACCCACGCGGTCGACATACAGCCGCGCGCCACGGCCATCTGAATCTCGAAGAAGGTCTGCGGATCGAGTTCATAGCCGCCGTAACGCTTCGGCTGAAGCACCTTGAAAAAGCCGGCAGCCTGAAAATCGGCCACCGTTTCAGCGGGAATCCGGCCATTCGCCTCGGCCTGCGCAGCACGCCCGGCGAGGACCGGCGCGAGCGCTTCGGCGCGGGCGATCAGTTCGGCTGCAAGGGCTTTCGAATCGTTGTCGCGATGCACGGCTGTCTCCATGATGGCGCGTGAGAGGGGTGTCGCGCCTGTTTTGTTGGGTTCATCTTCGAGCCGCGGCTGCGGCGTCGCATCGTCTGAAGGGACTAGCGACGCCTGCCTCGCCCGCTCTTATGCAGCGACCTTAGGCGGCAACCTGCGCCTTCTGCTTCTCGGCCTTCAGACGGTTGAAGTACGGAATCACGTGCTCGCCGATGTTGCGGATCGTTTCGAGCTGCGCTTCCTGGGACACCGTGCCCATCTGGCAGAGGAACAGCACTTCATCCACACCCGCTTCCATCAGACGGCCCACATAGCCGATGCAATCGTCGACGGTGCCGTAAGCGTGATTCGGGTTCATCATCGAAAGCGCCGGATCGCTGAAGTCGACCACCACCTCTTCCGACGCAAAGCGCGAACGGATCACCATTTCGCCCGTATTGCCCTTCACGAGGTCATCGCCCCAGCTATCCGGGTTCGGGCGCTCGCCGCCGGTGTACCAGTAAGCCAGCGATTCCATGAAGTAGCGCTGACCGCGGATACCGATCTTGCGGGCCTGCTGGCCGTCGTTCAGCACCACGGTCGGGCACAGGGCGGCCAGATGCTGCGTCGGACGGAAACCGACCTGGTCCTCGGCTTTGCGGGTCGCCCATGCTTCGCGGTAAATCGCGTTCTTCTTGGCCACTTCATCCGGGCCGCCGAAACCGAGCACCAGGGCGCCCAGACCGCGTTGTCCGGCGCGCAGCAAGCCGTCGTTGTTGGTACATGCCATGTACATCGGCGGATGCGGGTCCTGGAGCGGCTTCGGGTGAATCGGCCGTTTAGGAATCTTGATGTATTTGCCGTCGTGTTCGATCTCGTCCTGCACGAACATCTTCGGCACCAGGTACATCGATTCGTCGATCATCGGTTGCAGCTCGGCGAGGTCATAGCCGAATGCGCCCGCCTCCTGCTGGCTACCGCCTTTGCCAACGCCGAAATGCACGCGGCCGCCCGACAGAATGTCGAGCATGGCCACCCGTTCGGCCACCTTGATCGGGTGATTCATCGCGGGCGGCAGGCAGATCACGCCGTGGCCAAGGCCGATGCGGGTCGTGCGTCCGGCCAGATACGCGAGGAAGGTTTCCGGGGCGCTCATATGCGCGTAGTTCGTCAACGACGTGTGTTCGACGCACCAGACGGTATCGAAACCCATCTGTTCGGCGAGCAACGCCTGCTCGACGGTCTCCTTGAATACCCGGTGATCGCCTTCCCGCGAAGCGTCCGTGGTCTGGGCTTCGTAAATCAGAGAAAACTTCATTGCGTGCGTCTCCATGAATTTTGGACTGTGCTGAAACGGGCGGTCCGCTCTCGACCCACCGATTCGTACGATGATCGTGACGGTCCACGGAATGAAGTTTCAGTTCGCGCGTGCAGACCGGCATCGTCTATTTGGATTAACGGTGCGCGCTTTGGCGTAGAACTTTGATCGACGGTGCTTTTTGCCTGCTGTTTCGCGATTCTTTCGCCCTTCGGATAGTCCGATTGGACCTCGTGCGGCGCGTGTGGGCGGCGCTACGATCAAGTCGCTATACAACGCGGCTCAACCGATGGGAGTGCAATGCAATGAAGGCTTCGATGATGCTGTACCCGGTCGACACAATCGATGCGGCGCTGCCGCTCTTTGTCGACGGGCTGGGATTAACGGTGAAGTTCCGCGACGGCGAACGCTATTGCGCGCTCGATGGCGCTGCGCTGACTATCGCATTGGTGGCGGGTGAAGAACGGATCGTCGAGCGCGCGGCGCTGGTGTTTCGCGTGGACGAACACGATGACCTGTATGCAGCGATGGCGCGTGTTGTCGCCGCGGGTGCGTCAGTGCGTGCGCCGGTTCAGCAAGGGCCGCACGAATTGCGCGCGGTGCTGGAGGACAAGAACGGCGCATTGCTGGTGTTGTCGCAAAAGCGCGCGGTTTAAGGCGTTGGGGGGTGTGCCGCGCTTGATACAAGCGCGGCACACCCAGTGGTTTTCTTCAAATCAGGCGAGTTCAGCCTCACTCCAGCTGAATGCCAGCCGGATCTCAGCCGAGCGGCACCACACTACCCAGCAGAATGCGCACGAGCGTGGCCTGACGTGTCACGCCGGTCTTCGAGAAGATCGCCCGCAGATGGGCCCGCGCGGTGTTCTTGCTGATGCCCAGATCGTCGGCCGCCTCTTCCAGCGTCAAGCCATTGGTCAACAGCAAGGCGAGCGAGGTCTCCGCGGGCGTGAGGTCGAACAGCTTGCGCACGATCTCCTGCGAGCCCTGCGATTTGCGATCGGGATCGCGCAAAAACAGCACGGTTGCCGGACGGCGCTTGTTGTCCTCGGACCAGTCCGATAGCGGAATCGTGCGCACCAGCACGCCGAGCTTCGGCTTGTCGCAACCGCGCGTGATCGGCATGGCTTCCACGATCGGCGCAGCGGTGCCGAAGTGCCCCATCAGGGCATGGCGCACCAGCCGTTGCAGATTGCGGTTCTCCTGCGCATCGGTCGCCTCGACATTGCCGTGCACGATACGCAGGCCGTTGCTCTGCGCGAGAATCTCATCGGCCACGCTGTTGGTGCGCATGATCGCGCCGCTCTCGTCGAGCGTCACCGTGCCCACCAGCATCCGGTCGATCGCGCTCGCATAGAGCGTGCGCTCCGACTCCACGATATCGAGGCGCGAATGCAGTTCGACCGCGCGCCGCAAGTGCGGCAGCAGCAGCGCGCAGAACGCCTTGTCGCGTGCGGAAAAATGCTTCGCCGCGTGACTGCGGCACACGCGAAACCGGCATTCGACACCGGAATCCGTGCGCAGATCGGCACCCATGATGTAGCGGATATCCGCGGGCTTCAGGAACTGCTTGTAGAGTTCGCTGGTGAGCCAACCCGTGTCGCCGAATACTTCGTCGACCGTGACGACGCGATCCGCCGGCAAGCCGACGAACGGGTCGAGCGAATAGTAGTAGTTGTTGTACGACGCTTCGCCCGGCACGCCCGACCCCATTTCGGACGCGTGCACCATCAAACCGCGCCGGTCGCTCGACGGCGAACGCAGAATCAGCGTCGCGTAGCTCGCGCCGAGCGAGGTGCGGATCAACTCGAGCGCACTCGCCCACGGTGTGCCTTCCAGCGCCCCCTGATAAATACGCGCGGTCAGTTCGCTGAACTGCGCCACGTTCACTTCGGCCAGTTCACTCATGGCCTGGCCCTCTTCAGGGGCCAATTTTGTCTCCATCAACACTCCGTCCTCCAAGCGATTTTGCATCGCGTCGCCAAGCTTAAGGGCCGATCTGTTTGCTGGCATCGGGGGAAGTACTTAGCTGACAAGAGTTTCGCTGAGCGTGCGAACGAACTCTCGTCCAATCGGACGATGCCCCCTTAAAGCCGCCGCGCTTCAATGCATTCATTGGTGCGGCGTGCGCGCTAAGTGCCCGGATTTGCGGCTCGATTCGCGTCATGTGCGGCCGCATCGCTTATACCCGGTATAGCCGCTTTCATGACAGCTTTCTCAGGAGACCCGATGGCGCTCGATCCCCAGGCGCAGGCCGTGCTCGCCGCTCTCGCCGGCATGCCCCCGCTCGATTTCGCACAACTCACCGCGCCCGCTTACCGCGCGATGCTCGCCGCAGGCGGCGGTTTTGCGCCCGGCGACGCGATCGCGGCGGAAGAAGATCTGATGATTCCCACCGCAAGCGGCCCGATTGCTGCGCGCCTCTACCGGCCGGTGACAGAAGGTGGCGATGACAAGGGTCTACTGCCTCTTACGGTTTTCTTTCACGGCGGCGGCTTCGTTTCGTGCGGGCTCGATACGCATGCCAACCTGTGCCGTTGTCTGGCGCAACGGGCACGAACGGTCGTGCTATCGGTCGATTACCGGCTCGCGCCGGAAGCGCGCTTTCCGGCCGCCGCGCTCGATGCATGCGACGCCGTGCGCTGGGCCGCGTCCAACTCCGCCGATTTACGCGTGCGGCCCGGCGCCCTTGCCGTAGCCGGTGACAGCGCGGGCGGCAATCTCGCCGCGGTCGCCGCGCAGCAGTTGCGTCATAGCGGCGTGAATATCGCGCATCAGGTGCTGTTCTATCCGGTGGTGGATTGCGCCACCGAACATCCCTCATACGAATCGATGGGCGAAGGCTATTTGCTGACGGCCGACATGATGCGCTGGTTCAAAAGCCAGTATTTCGCGAACGGTTCCGATCGCGCCGATCCACTCGCCAGTCCGCTCGCCGCCACCGATCTCACCGGCGTGGCCAGCGCCACCATCATCAGCGCCGAATACGACCCGTTGTGCGACGAGGTCGAACACTATGCGGCACGTCTCGCCCAGGCGGGCGTGCTCACGACTCATCTGCGCTGGCCGGGGCAAATGCACGGCTTCGCCAGTTTGCTCGGCGCGCTCGATGCGGCCGACCACGCACTCACACTGGCAGCGCAAACCTTAAGCCATGCGCTGCACGCCTAGAACACCTGACTCCGCTGACTAGAACAGACATGACTGCATTGATCCGCCTCGCGGCCGAAGACGGCATCGCGACGCTCACGTTCGACCGCCCCGAGGCGCTGAACGCCCTCAACGAAGCCATGGCAATCGAACTGAACGCCAAACTCACACGCCTCGCTCACCACGACGAAATCCGCGCAATCGTGCTGACCGGCGCCGGCAACGCCTTCATGGCGGGCGGCGATTTGCAGAGCATGCGCGCCGCGCTCGATGCGAAGCCCGTGGTACGCGACCGCTCGATCGGCAAACTCGTGCGGCTCGCGCAAACCGTGGCCGAGACCGTCACGGCTTCGCGCAAGCCGGTCATCGCCAGTGTCAACGGCGCCGTGGCGGGCTTCGGCTTAAGCCTCGTCGCGGCCTGCGATCTGGCGATTGCCGCAAAGAGTGCGACGTTCACTTCGGCGTACAGCCGCATCGGCACCTCACCGGATGGCGGAGCGACCTACACGTTGCCACGCGCGCTCGGCACCAAGCAGGCCGCGCAATGGATGTATCTCGACGAACGGCATACCGCCGACGAAGCGTTGCGAGCAGGCTTCGTCAACTGGGTCGTAGCGGACGACGACCTCGTCGCACAAACGCGCGCGCTGTTGAAGCGGATGGGTGCCCTCTCGCCGGACGCGTTCGCGCATACCAAGAATCTGATCCAGCATGCCCCCGAGCGCAGCTTCGTCGAGCATCTGTACGCGGAGCAGCGCAGCTTTTTGCACTGCGCGGCAGGCGACGATTTCCGCGAAGGCATCGACGCATTCTTCGACAAACGCGCACCCGTATTTGGCTCCAGCGCACGCTAGCCGTTCTTACTAATTCGTAGCGACAGCAAACAGCGAACAGCAACAGCAGTAGCACAGGAATAAACCCATGAAACTCGCCACTACCGACGAAATCGTCGCCGAACTGAAAGCCGGCCGCATGATCATTCTGGTCGACGAGGAAGATCGCGAGAACGAAGGCGATCTGCTGATTGCCGCCGACCACGTCACGCCCGAAGCGATCAACTTCATGGCGCGCTTTGGCCGCGGCCTCGTCTGCCTGACGCTGAGCGCCGAGCATTGCGCACGCCTCAAGCTCCCGCCGATGGCGGAACAGAACGGCACACAATACGGCACCGCGTTCACGGTCAGCATCGAGGCCGCGCAAGGCGTCACCACCGGCATCTCGGCCGCCGACCGCGCGCATACGATCCGCACCGCGATTCACGCGGAGGTGCGCGCCGACCATCTGGTGCAACCCGGCCATGTGTTTCCGATTGCGGCACGCCAAGGCGGCGTGCTGGTGCGTGCCGGACACACGGAAGCCGGCTGCGATCTGACCGCGCTCGCCGGACTGACGCCCGCCGCCGTGATCTGCGAAATCATGAACGACGACGGGACGATGTCGCGCCTGCCGCAACTGATCGAATTCGCGGAACTGCACGGGTTGAAGATCGGCACCATCGCCGATCTGATTCACTATCGCAGCACGCACGAGTCGCTCGTCGAACGTGTCGGCGAGCGGCCGTTGCACACGCCGTGGGGACCGTTTCGCGCTATTCAGTATCGCGACACCGTGCGCCAATCCACGCATCTGGCGCTGGTGCGCGGCACGCCTCTGCCCAACGTGCCGGTCCTCACGCGCGTGCATGAATGCTTTTCGCTGCTCGATCTGCTCGATGCCGAACCGTCCGCGCATTCGTGGCCGTTGCACGCAGCGTTGCAAAAGATCGACGCGGCCGGTTGCGGCGTAGCGGTGCTGCTCGATTGCGACATGCGGGCCGATACGATGAACGGCACCGGCAACGGCACGCCGGCGCGCAGGGACGGCCGGCTCTCCGGGATTGGTTCGCAAATTCTGCGCGACCTCGGCGTGCGTCGTCTGAATGTGCTGTCAAGTCCGTTCAGGCTGCCGGCGCTGTCGGGTCATGAACTCGAAATCATGGCGTTCATTCCGCTTGGCGAAGCGGATCTGGATAACCCGTACGCATTCGAACGCGCCCCTGCTGTGGCGAGGGTCGGCGCAGCGCCGATGTCCGCGCCGTTCCGGTCCGCTGCGACGGTGCAGGTAAACGCTCAGCCCGCTTCATACGAACTCGAAGCCTCTTGATGGTGAATCCTCGATGACTCAACCTGCAAAACCCTATGTAGCGCTCGTCACGGGCGCCTCACGCGGCGCCGGCAAAGGTATCGCCCTCGCGCTCGCCGCGACTGGCGCGACGGTCTACGTGACCGGGCGCACGCAACGCGAAGGCGATGCGCCCTTGCCCGGCACCGTGCACGCGACGGCCATCGAAATCGACAGGCTCGGCGGCAAAGGCATCGCGCTCACCTGCGATCATGCTGACGACCAGCAGGTGGCGGAAGTGTTCGACACCATCCGGCAGAATAGCGGGCGCCTCGACATCCTCGTCAACAACGCCACCGCGTTGCACGATGAACTGATTCGCCCGGCACCGTTCTGGGAAAAGCCGCTCGACCTCGTGGATATTCTTAATGTCGGCTTGCGCTCCGCGTATGTCGCGAGCTGGCATGCCGCGCAATTGATGGCCGCGCAAGGCGACGGGCTGATTGCCTTTACGTCCTCGTTCGGCGCGAGCTGCTATATGCACGGCGCGGCGTACGGCGCGCAGAAAGTGGGCGTCGACAAGTTCGCCAAGGACATGGCCGTCGATCTGAAACCGCATGGCGTCGCGGCGGTTTCCATCTGGATGGGCATGCTGCAAACCGAGCGGACCGCACGCGTGATCGCTGAGCATCCCGAACAGTACGCAGGTTTCAGCGAACTCGCGGAGACGCCGCAATTCACGGGACGCCTGATCGATGCGTTGTATCGCGACCCGCACCGTCAGCAGAAATCCGGTTTAGTGCTGGTCGGTGCGGAGCTTGCTCGCGAGTACGGTATCACTGAGCTCGACGGCCGACAGCCTCCTTCGCATCGCGAGGCGTTGGGCGGCCCGGTGCAGGCGCATCCCGCGATCGTGGCCTGATACGGCTGCGGCGTAGGTGGTGCGGCGCGGCGCCGTGCCGGGTCCTGCGGGACCGGCAACTAGAAGCCTGTCACCACCATTGCAAACACCAGCGCTGCACCGCCCACCGCGCCGAGGAATGTGAAGCACTGTTCGTCCGCGCCCGAGTGGCGTGCCCAGACTTTTCCAACCAGCGCAGCCAACCCGGTGATGCCCAGAAACACCGACAGCGACGAACCGGCCGTACACACCATGCCGGGAAACTCGTCGCTCCAGGCGCACGCGTAGAGTTGCCGCACGGATACGCCGACCACACCGATCGCCACCAGTACGCCGGCAATCAGGCCGTCCCGCTGAACTCTGGGTTTCATTTACAGCCCTCCCGCATCACGCTCTGCCCCATCCCTATACGCGACCCCAACGCCTGCCGCGCGGCTGTGCGCCTCGATACGGTGGACGGGAAGCCATGTCGCACCGTTCTCGGTTCATACCGCCATTGACGGCGATTCGACGCGCGCGGTCATCGTCCGGATGGACTAAGGGGATTGCCCGACGGGTCGCCTGAGGGACTGCCGGGGGACTGCAGGGGGGACTGCAGGAGGGATTGCGTCAGTGTGCGCGTCAGGCCGTTTGCGGCTTACCGGTAAACCACGTCCCAATGATCTCTTCGATCGCGCGCGCAGCGGACAGCAGCGCAGCCTCGCCGCGCGGCTTACCGACGATCTGGATGCCGACCGGCAAGCCACTGGCGCTCATCCCGCACGGAATCGCGATAACCGGCATGCCGGTGAGCGTCAAAGCGTAGGTGATCGCGAGCCAATCGATATACGTATCGAAGCGCTGGCCGACTGCGTCGCGGATATCGCGCGCTTCCACCGGGAACGGCAGCACGATCGAAGCCGGGCAGATCAGCACGTCATAGCGTTGCAACAGCGCGTTCATCTTGTGGAACAACACGCCGCGCGTGCGGTGTGCCGCGAGCATCGCGCGGTTGTCCACCTGCAGACCGAACTCGATGTTCCAGATCACGTTCGGGTTCAGCACGTCGCGATGTTGCGCGAGCACCTCTTCATAATTCGCTGCATACGCGATCCCACGCAGCGTGTGGAACGCCTGGGGCGCCCCACTCAGATCGATATCGCTTTCATCCACACCGACGTCCGACGCCGCGAGGCGGTCCATCGCTTTGCGGCAGATCGCGAGAATTTCGGGCTCGACTGTCGCGATACCGAGCCCTTCGCTGAAGGCAACACGCGCCGGACGCTGCGGCCTGCGCGCATGCGCCAGAAACGAAGTCGCCGGTTCGCGCAGCGACAGGGGCGCGCCATCGACATCGCCGCACATCGCGTCGAGCAACAGCGCGGCATCCGTCACGTTGCGCGCCATCGGACCATGGATGCCCAAGGTCTCGTACGGATTGGCGGCCGGGCCATACGACACGCGCCCCGGTGTCGGACGCAGGCCCACCACGCCGCAAAACGCCGAAGGCGTCCGTAACGAACCCGCCAGATCGGAGCCTTGCGCGACCCACGCCGTGCCCGACGCCAACGCGGCAGCCGCGCCGCCGGACGAGCCGCCCGCCGAGCGCGACAGGTCCCACGGATTGCGCGTCACACCGAACACGCTGTTATACGTATGACCACCCGAGCCGAATTCCGGCGTGTTGGATTTTGCATAGACCACGCCACCGCGCGCTTCGAGCAGCGCCACGCCGGCATCGGATGTTTCCGGAATGCGATCGCGATAGACGAGCGAACCGCGTGTGGTGCGCACATCGCCTACATCGGTCAAATCCTTGATCGGCACCGGCAACCCGCATAGCAGGCCGCGCTCGCCGACCGGCTTCTTCAGCAGCGCGTCGGCATGGGCATGGGCGCGCTCGAAACACAGCGTGGGCAGCGCGTTGACCCGCGGTTCGACGCGCTCCACCTGCGCGGCCAGCGTATCGAGCAGATCATGCGGACTGACTGCCTCCTCGCGCAACAGATCGACAATTTCGCACGCGCTTCGCTCAATGAGACTCAAATCGACGGACATAGTGGCTATCGGCTTCTTGGTGGGGGATGCCCGTCAGTTTCGCATGTCGCGCGCGTTTGTGTCGTCGGCCCCGCACTTTCTCCGCAGTCGCGGCTCTTTCATTTGAGCGCTTATGCGGCGGACGTTGCGGACTCGTACGTGGTTTTGCCGCGGCGAGCGTCGCCCAGCATCATGTCGGCAGCTTTCTCGCCAATCATGATCGACGGCGCATTGGTATTGCCGCTCACCAGCGTCGGCATGATCGACGCGTCAGCAACGCGCAGGCCTTCGAGGCCAATCACTTTCAATTGCGGATCGACCACGCTGTCGGCGTCAATGCCCATCTTGCAGGTTCCCGCCGGATGGAACACCGTGGCCGCGTGGGCGCGAATGTAATCGAGCAGCGCAACATCCGACTGCACGTCAGCGCCAGGCAACATCTCCTTGCCGCGCGGGCAATGCAACGTACGTCCGTTCAAGCGCGCTTGCGGGGCGGATTCGAAGTTGTAGCTGTACTGCGGGCTCTTATACAGCGTGATGGTGCCGGCCGGCACCTGTACGCGCGCTGTGCTGTCCGAGCCGCCCGCCTCGACGAGGCACACCGTATAGCGGCCATCCTCGCTCAGCCGGTTCGCCATCACGCAACCGGCCGAACCCGCACCGACGATCACAAAGTCGAAATCCATGGTTTGTGCTGTTTGACTCATGTTGTGCGCGTTCCAGCGGTGGGGAATGATCAGGCAGCCGCGCGAGCCGTTGTACGGGAAAACCGTTTGCAACCCACGTAGTAAACCAGCGAGGTCAACACAAGACCGACGACCCATGAAATATCCGCGCCGTCGAGCTTCTTCGCGATCGGCCCGGTATACAGGTCGGTTGCGACGAACGGCAGTTGCACCGCAATGCCGAACAGGTACGAGAAGATCGCAATGCCGTTGAAGCGCCCGTAGATGCCGCCGTCCTGCCGGAAAAACGAGTCGACATCGTATTGGCCATGGCAGACGAGGTAGTAGTCGATCAGATTGACCGCCGTCCAGGGCACCAGCACGTAGAGCAGCAACAGAATGAAGTTCGTGTAGGCCGCGAGGAAATTGCTTTGACCGAACAATGCAATCGTCAGCGAAATGCCGAACAGCACCAGGGCAGTGATGGCACGCGCGCGCGCCTTGCCGGACCATGAGGGAAACAACGTCTGAAGAATCGTGATAGTGGAAAGCGCGCCGCAGTACAGATTCATCGCATTGGTCGCGGCGATTCCGATCGACAGCACGATCACCACCAAGGTGCTGATGCCGTGCGTGAGCGTGGTAAGACCGTTGACCACGTCCCCGTCCGCCACCATCAAACCGATCATGGCGCCCAGCACCATCGGGAAAATGGAGCCGAGCGAGCAGCCCCAGTAACTCGCCCAGAACGCAGCGCGTGAGCCCGTGTTAGCCGGCATGTAGCGCGAATAGTCGGACACGTAGGGCGCATACGCGATCTGCCAGAGCGCCGCGACCGAAATCGTGCCGAGAAAACCGGTCAGATTCGCGCTGTTCTTCGTGAAGAAATCAGCCGGCAAGCCATGCACGAAAATGATCCACACGAAGACCAGCACCAGCACCGCGCCGGAGCACCAGGTCATCAAACGCGTATAGGCGTGAATCAGGTTGTAACCGAAGATCGTCGCCACCAGACTCAGTATGCCGACCACGATCACGCCATCATTCACGCTGACGGCAGGCGTCAGGCTGCGCAACGCCTGACCGCCGAGCACGAGATTCGACGCAAAGAAGCCCAGATACATGATGACCACGAGGCCCACCACCAGCAGCGAGCCGATGGAGCCGAACTGGCCACGCGTTTGCACCATTTGAGGGACGCCCAGTTGCGGTCCTTGCGCCGAGTGCAGGGCCATGAAAACGGCGCCGACCAGTGTGCCGATCACAATGCCCAGCACGCCCCACCAGAACGGTTGTTTGAACACCGTCACTGCCAACGCGCCGGTCACGATAGTGAGCAACATGATGTTCGAGCCGAACCAGATCGTGAACAGATCGCTCGCCTTGCCGTGCCGCTCGGCGGTAGGAATGGGTTGGATCGTGCTTTGTTCCAGACGGCCAATCGTATCTTCCTGTTTCATCGGCTTATTCCTTGAGGTTCGTCGAATGGGATTCACAGCCCGACTGTTCAACGACAAAAAAACCTCCGAAAGAACAAATTTGCTTTCTATTGAATTGGTTTTACCTATATCTTTCTCAAAATGCATAGATTGGCGCAGCGGCTCGACGATTGCATAGACGGTGCCTCTCCATTGGATCGGATTAAGCTTCTTGCAAAGGAAATGCGGCTGCGGCGATAGTCGGCATACAACGGCTCGCTT
The DNA here is from genome assembly GCA_900142905.1 of Burkholderia sp. GAS332. NCBI lineage: Bacteria > Pseudomonadati > Pseudomonadota > Betaproteobacteria > Burkholderiales > Burkholderiaceae > Burkholderia > Burkholderia sp. GAS332. The sequence continues at coordinate 2,621,520 of FSRV01000002.1, forward strand.
ACATTAAGCAGTATTTAATTCCGGAGACATGCTTGATCACTATCTATGGCGAACGCCATCGCCTTCATCATGGCCGCAGTGAACTGATCGACGGCGAATTGAAGCCGTGCTTCGAGATGCCACGGCGTGTCGATATCGTCCACGAGCGCTTGCGCCAGGTCGGCCTCGGCGAGGTGATCGCGCCCACTCGCTTCGGCATCGACGCTTTGAGCCGCGTGCATAGCGACGCCTACCTCGATTTTTTGCAAACGGCGTGGCAGGAATGGAGCGCGCTCGGCCGCACACACGATGCGCTGCCAACTATCTGGCCGGCGCGCGGACTGCGGCGCGATCGCGCGCCGCGCAGTATCGACGGCAAGCTGGGTTTCTATGCGATGGACGCGGGCGCACCGATTACCTCGGGCACGTGGCACGCAATCGAAGAATCCGCGCATGTCGCCCTGACTGGCGCGCAATGCGTGAGCGACGGCGAACGCGCGGCTTTCGCGCTGTGCCGGCCACCCGGACACCACGCGGGGCGCGACGTGATGGGCGGCTACTGCTACCTGAACAATGCCGCAATTGCGGCTGAACACTGGCTCGCGCACGGCGCGAAACGCGTCGCCATTCTCGACGTCGACTATCACCACGGCAACGGTACGCAATCGATCTTCTACGAACGCGACGACGTGCTGTTCGCGTCGCTGCACGCGGACCCGTCGATCGACTATCCGTATCTGCTTGGCTATGCGGATGAAACCGGCCGCGACGCCGGCGAAGGCTTCAATTTCAACTATCCACTGCCGTGGGGAACGGATTGGTCCGGCTACTCCGCAGCGCTCGCCCACGCCGGCAAGCAGATCAACCGGTTTGCGCCGGATGCGCTGGTGGTGTCGCTCGGGGTGGATACTTTCGAAGGCGATCCGATTTCGCAGTTCCGCCTCACGAGCGCGGACTATCCGCGCATCGGCGCAGCCATCGCGCAACTCGGCTTAGCGACGTTATTCGTGATGGAGGGCGGTTACGCAGTGGAGGAGATCGGTGTGAACGCGGTCGGCATGCTGACCGGTTTTGAAGAACACATGCAGGCTGTGTCAGGGTGATATCGTATAAGCGCGCCGTGCCGTGCGCGGCGCGCTTGCCGTACCGTCAGCTCTTCAGCCGATACCCGGTCTTGAAGATCCACGCAACGATCCCGAGAAACACCGCCAGAAACAGCGCGGTCATTCCCAGGCTGACACCGACATCCACATCGGCGAGCCCATAAAAGCTCCAGCGAAATCCGCTGACCAGATACACAATCGGATTGAACAGCGTCACGACCTTCCAGAACGGCGGCAGCATATTGACCGCGTAGAAACTGCCGCCGAGAAAGGTGAGCGGCGTGATGATCAGGAGCGGCACGAGTTGCAACTTCTCGAAGCTATCCGCCCAGATGCCAATAATGAAACCGAGCAGACTGAACGTCACCGCGGTCAGCACCAGAAACAGAATCATCCAGAACGGGTGCTGCACTTGCAGCGGCACGAACAGGCCGGCGGTAGCCAGAATGATCAGCCCGAGCAGAATCGATTTGGTGGCCGCCGCGCCCACATAGCTCACGACGATTTCCAGATACGACACCGGCGCCGACAGCAACTCGTAGATCGTGCCGGTAAAGCGCGGAAAGTAAATCCCGAACGACGCATTCGAAATGCTTTGCGACAGCAGCGACAACATGATCAAACCCGGCACGATGAACGCGCCGTAGCTGATGCCGTCCACTTCCTTGATGCGCGAACCGATTGCCGCGCCGAACACGACGAAGTAAAGCGACGTTGAAATCACCGGCGCGATGATGCTCTGCATCAGCGTGCGCCAGGTGCGCGCCATCTCGAACTTATAGATCGCGCGAATTGCGTAGATATTCATTGGTTACCTCGGAGCAGACTGACGAAGATGTCTTCGAGCGAACTTTGCGTCGTATGCAGGTCTTTGAAACGGATGCCGGCGTCGTCGAGCGCTTTGAGCAGCGCGATGATGTCGGTGCGCCCGCCGTCGCCCTCATACGTGTAGATCAGCTCGTTGCCCCCCTTGGCGACATCCAGTCCATATCCGGCCAGCGCCGGCGGCACCTCCGCGAGCTGACTCTCCAGTTGCAGCGTCAACTGCTTCTTGCCGAGTTTGCGCATCAACTCCGTCTTCTCTTCCACCAGCATGATTTCGCCCGCATTGATCACGCCGATGCGGTCAGCCATCTCTTCGGCTTCGTCGATGTAGTGCGTGGTGAGAATGATCGTCACGCCGTTGGCGGTCAGCGAGCGCACCAGCTTCCACATATCGCGGCGCAACTCGACGTCGACACCGGCCGTGGGTTCGTCGAGAAACAGCACACGCGGTTCGTGCGAGAGCGCCTTCGCGATCAGCACGCGGCGCTTCATGCCGCCCGACAGCGTAATGATCTTGTTATTGCGTTTTTCCCACAGCGACAGATCGCGCAAGACCTTTTCGATGTAAGCGGGGTTTTTCGGCTTGCCGAACAGCCCGCGGCTGAACGAGACGGTCGCCCAGACGGTTTCGAACGAGTCGGTGGTGAGCTCCTGCGGCACGAGGCCGATCAGCGAGCGCGCGCCGCGATAGTCCGTCGCGATGTCGCGGCCGTCCACCGTCACGCTGCCAACGCTTGCCTTGACGATGCCGCAGATGATGCTGATGAGGGTGGTCTTGCCCGCCCCGTTGGGCCCAAGCAAGGCGAAGATTTCCCCGCGGTTGATCGCCAGATTGATGTTTTTGAGTGCATGAAAACCCGTGGCGTAGGTTTTCGACAGATTCGTGACTGAGACGATTGGCTGCATGGATTCGACGATGGCAGACACCGGTATTGGGTTGAAAGGGGGCGGAGCGAATGCGCGGCCGCACCCGCAATGTAAATGAAAGTGAGAAAACGTGCAGCGCGGCATCGTATCAGGACGAACGTGTCCGGCGGCCGAGTTCTCGAATCAGCTCCCGCCGGCGTGGCGTAGAAAAGCTGAAAGGCCGGCTATTTCGCTGCAGCGCATAATAGTTCGGCTTCCGTATCGATGCGATGGAAGTCAAGCCCCGGCAAGGCCATGGTCATGCCAACCGCACAAAACTGCATGCTCAACGATGGCCGCCGGGAAAGCGGCTGGCGATCACGCGCTGGAGTTCTTCGGACGACACCGGCTTCACCAGATGGTGATCGAAACCTGCCTCGCTCGAATGCTGACGGTCGGCCGCCTGTCCATAACCCGTCACGGCGATGAGCAGTGCATTGGCCGTAGACGCGCGCCTGCGCATCTCCTGCGCGAGTTGAAAGCCGTCCATGCCGGGCAAGCCGAGATCGAGCAACACGATCTCAGGTTCGAACTGCGCGGCAATCTCGAGCGCATGCCCGGCTTCGTGCGCGACGCGCACGTCATAGCCGTCCGATTCGAGCACCAGCGACATCGCCGTCGCGGCATCGGCGCTATCGTCCACCAGCAGCAGACGCAGAGCCGGTCCCGCGCCTTGCGGCACGGCAGCGGGCGCGGTGACGACCGGTTGACCGGTTTGCGACAGACGCGTGAGCGGCAGGCACACGATGAATTCGCTCCCCTGCCCCGGCCCGTCGGAAAATGCCTCGATTGTGCCGCCGTGCAATTCGACCAGCGTGCGCGCTAATGGCAAGCCGATTCCGAGGCCGCCCTCGGAGCGTTCGAGCGAACTCTCAGATTGCACGAACAAGTCGAAGATATGCGGAATGGTTCCGGCAGTCATGCCGACACCGTTGTCGCGCACACTGATCTGCACGTTGTCGTGCAACCCGCGAACGTCGATCAGGATTTCGCCGCCTGGCGGCGTGTACTTCCCTGCGTTCGAGAGGATATTGCCAAGCACCTGCGCAATCCGCACGCCGTCGCCGACAATGAAAAGCGGCTCATCGGGCATCTGGGTCTTCAGCGTGTGGCCCTTCCTGGTGAGCGTGGGTTCGGCGGTTTCGATCGCCGCTTCGATGGCGGCGGCGAGTCCGACGATCTCCTGCCGTAGCGTGATCTTGCCTTGCGTGATCCGCGCCACATCGAGCAGATCGTCCACGAGACGGCTCAAATGCTTCACCTGGCGCCCGATCACCGCGCGCATCGCATCGAAATTCTCCGGCGAAGGCGAGCGGCTCGGATCAAGCAATTCGATTGCATTGCGGATCGGCGCCAACGGGTTGCGCAGTTCGTGCGCGAGCATCGCAAGGAATTCGTCCTTACGACGATCGGCGTCGCGCAGCACCATTTCGTTCGCCTTGCGCTCCGAGATATCGTTGACGATACCGGCCAGCCGGTAGATACGCTCGCGTGCATCGCGCACGGGAAAGCCGCGCTCGGCGACCCAACGGGTTTCACCATCGGGCCGCACGATGCGGTATTCGATCTCATACGGCACACCGGTTGCCAGCGTGCGGTACGCGGTCTCGACCGCCGCTTCGTCTTGCGGATGAATGCGGCCCGCCCAGTGGCCCGCGCCGGGTACCGGCGCGAGCGCTTCGTCGCCCCACAGGCGGCGATAGGCCGGGCTCACGTACAGCAGTTGAGCGGTTGAAGGGTCGAGCATCCAGAACACGTCGTCGATATTCTCGGCCATCTGGCGAAAGCGCTCCTCGCTTTCGCGCAATGCGCCTTCCGCGCGACGCACCCGCAACAGGGCACGCACATGCGCGATCAACTCCGCCGGTTCGATCGGCTCAATCAGGTAGCTGTCGGCCCCGCCGTCAAGGCCGCGAATCTTGTCGATGCTCTGCACGGCCGCCGCGGAAGTCTGCAGCACGAGGATGCCGGCTGTCTCCGGCGCCGACTTGATCTGACGGCACACTTCGAAACCGTTGATGTCCGGCAGCTTGACGTCGAGCAGCACGAGGTCAGGCAACGAGATGCGCGTGCGTTCGATCGCCTCCGTGCCGTTAGCGGCTTCGATCACCACAAAACCGGCACGCGACAGAACCCGACTCTTGGCGTACCGTGCGCCGTCATTGTCGTCGACGTTCAATATCAGAGTGGTGGTCGCGTCGCTCATGGCAGATCGTTTTCCGTGTGTACTTCAGTGGCTGCCCGTGGCGAATCGCCTGGTACGGCCGGCGTGTCCACCAGGATGGTTGCGGTAAAGGTCGAGCCTTTGCCCAGTTCGCTTTCCAGCCCGACCGTGCCGCCCAGCAGCTTGCACAGCTTGCTGCACAACGGCAAACCCAGCCCGGTCCCCTTCACGTAGGCCTGCAGGCGGTTTTCCACCTGCTCGAATTCTTCGAATACGCGTTGCTGGTGCTCAGGCGCAATGCCGATGCCGGTATCGCACACCGAGAAGGTCAGGAGGTGTTGAGCGGCGTCATAGTGCGCCCGCACCCGTACCTCCCCCTGTTCGGTGAACTTGAGCGCATTGGATATGAAATTACGGAGAATCTGCGAGACCTTGCCTTCGTCGGCGACAACCGGCGGGATATCGTCGCAAGGGTCGAACAGCAAATCGACGCCGCTCGCCGGCAAAAGTGGACGCAACATGCCGCGCAACGCCGAAAACAGATTGGCGACTTCGAATTCGGCGGGCCGCAGTTCGATCTTGCCCGCCTCGATCTTCGCGATATCGAGCAGGTCGTCGACCGTCTCGGACAGTTCCTCGGCCGCCTTGCGAATGAAACGCACCTGCTTGGCCTGCTCGTCGGTCAGCTCGCCGTCCACGCGATCCATCAGCAGTTTGGCCAGCGCCAGGATCGAATACAAGGGCGAGCGGAATTCGTGGCTCATGTTCGACAGAAAGCGCGACTTCGCGTCGTCGGCGCGGCGCAGGTGGTGAGCGCGCTCGTCCAGTTCGGCGTAGAGCGCGACCACGCCGCGATTGGTGTCCTCGAGTTCGTGCGTAAGCCGGACCAGCTCTTCCTGACGCTCCCGCAAATCGCTTAACGCGTTGACCAGCTCGAGGTTTTGCCGCTGGACTTCGTCGAACGAACCTTGCGCGCCCGAGGCAGCGGCCGCTTCGGCACGCGCGGCGGCAGCCGCAACGGTGGCGGCAGTGGCATGCGGCGCGTGCTCCGGCACATGTTTGGTCAATGTGACGACGGCGTCTCCCGCCGCGTCTTCGAGCACGCACGTATCCATCAAACGCTGGGCGGCGAGTACGCCCAGCGCGCCGGCAGGTTCTTCGGTACCGGCGGCGCGCGCGGCGCCGCCGGCCCGTCCGCAGAGGTCTTCGAGCGTGGTTGCGGGCGCAACGAAACGAATCAGCAAGCCTTGCGGACGGCTCGCTTCGTCGAGCAGAAATTCGGCGCGGCCGTGCAGCGTGGCGCTCAGCACCGCACGCGCGACTTCGAGGGCCGACGTGGCGATGCGCGTTTGATCGTGCGCGGTAAAGGCCAGCGCTTCGCCGAGTTCGCGCGCGCGCCGGCGCGCAGCCACCACGGCGACCTCGCTGTCGATCGGCATGGCATAAAGCATGTCGGCCATTACAGAGGCTCCCCGCCACAGGCTCGTGCGACGAACACCGTGACATCGTCGCGGCCGCGCGTAAAGTCGCGATACAGCGTGGCGGCGACCAAGGTTGGATGGCGTAGCGTGAGACCCGGATAGCGGCTCAGATCCCAGCGCGTGGCGAGGCCATCCGAGTGCAGGATCAACAAACCGTCTTGCGGCCAGTCGACCTGAAATTCCTGCGCCTTGCGCAACTGATGGCCGACGATGCCGGCGTGCGACACCAGATGGCGATGACCTTGTGGTGTCCAGACGCTCGCGGCAATGTTGCCTACGCCGCAAAAGCGCGCGACGCTGGATGTGCCGGCGGCGGCGGCCCGGGTGGGGATGCGTGCCACGCCTAGCGCGGCACCGCGGGTGGGCCGCAGCGCTTCATGCGAGGCCTCGACGATTTGCTCGACGCTTGAGGGCCCAAGCCGGCCAAATGTGTCGGTCGCAGCAATCGCCGCGCTATTCGCGAGGGCGCCGTGACCGAGGCCGTCGGCGACCATCACCGTGAATTCGTCCTCCGCGTAGCCACACGTCCACGCGTCGCCGCATAGCGTCTCGCCCTGCAGCGGCAGATTGATCGCGCCGTATTCAACTGGCCCGCGGTATTGCGCGGCCGCCCCGCCGGGATCGGCCCAGACCACGATGCGCAACACCGTGCCAAGACCCGCCGCACTCCAGATGTCGAGGTCGTCGGCGAGGCGCTGAATCGCGCCCATGCCGTTACCTGGACTGCCAGCCGTCGTATAGCCGTCGACGAAACAAGCGTGCAGATCGCGAATACCCGGACCGCTGTCGATCGCGAGCAGCTCGATGCCGTAACGCGACGGCAGCGCCCTGCCCGGCAGCGCCACCTCGCTGATCGGCCGTGCGAGCAATTCCCCCCGCTGCGCGTGTTTGAGTTGATTGGTCGCGCACTCAGTCACGATGATCGCCAGCTTGCCGATCACCGTTTCGCCGCAGCCGATGCTATGCGCCAATTCCCCGATGCCGCGCCGCGCATACGAAACCTGGCTCGGATCGCCGACCTCGAAGCGCTGTTGGGACGCGCTCAATCCGTTCAGAACGGTTTCCATTTCGTCACGGAAATATGGGTACCTTCGCCGGGCGCCGAGCGGATCTCGAACTCGTCGCACAGCCTTTTCGCGCCGCCGAGCCCCAGCCCCAAACCAGTGCCGCTGGTATAGCCGTCGGTGAGCGCTCTTTGAATGTCAGCAATTCCCGGTCCATGGTCGACGAACTCGAGACGCAAACCGACACGACCGTTTCGCCGAACCGTATAAAAGTGTAGGTCGCCGCCCCCGCCGTATGTGAGTGTATTGCGGGCGAGTTCGCTCGCTGCGGTGACCAATTTCGTCTGATCGATTAATGACAGTCCTAACGCCACCGCTTTTTCACGCACGAACCGACGCAACCGTACGATCTGCTCGTCCGAGCGGATCGGCATGATCTCCTCCGGCGGCTGACCATCAGGACTGGCCGAACCCCACGAGGCAGGCGCATTGTCGTTGCTCGTCATGGCGGATAGGGGCGCGCTGCCGGGCGCCTGACCGGGAATGGCGCTCAAAGCGGTTCCGTGCCCGTTAGCAACGCCATGCCCTTCTCGACGTTCAGCGCCGTGCGTACACCCGGCAGCGCCAAGCCGAGTTCGACCAGCGTAATCGCGACGGACGGCTGCATGCCGACCACGACAGTTTCCGCGTCGAGCACGCGCGCCATCGCCGCGGTGTCGCCGATCATCCGGCCGATGAAGGAATCCACCACGTCGAGCGACGAGATATCGATCAGTACGCCTTTAGCGCGGTCTTTGACAATGCGGCTAGTCAAATCGTCCTGCAATGTCATCGCAAGACGGTCATGCATGTCTACCTGGATGGTAACCAGCAGCAGCTTGCCCATCCGCAAAATCGGAATACGTTCCATCGCCGGGCCCGGTTGGTGTTCGCGTGAGCCGGCGTCAGTCGCCGGCGAACTGGTTGCCGCGCAATGCGCCTGGCGAACCGGGCGTGCTGGGTATCCCTGGCGCTTCGCCATGATGACCGGCGTTCGATACGGACTTACCGGTACGTTGAAGCGCGATAGTGAACGCGTCGGCGAGTGTGGCCTTGGTGATCACGTTCGACAGATTCACACCCAGATGAACAATGGTCTGGGCGATTTGCGGCCGGATCCCGCTAATGATGCAATCGGCGCCCATCAGCCGCGCCGCCGCCACGGTCTTGAGCAGATGTTGCGCAACGAGGGTATCGACAGTCGGCACGCCGGTGATGTCAATGATTGCTATCGCGGCGCCGGTGTCGACGATCTTCTGCAGCAGGCTTTCCATCACAACCTGGGTGCGTGCCGAATCGAGCGTGCCGATCAGCGGCAACGCGAGGATGCCGTCCCACAGTTGCACGACTGGCGTGGACAGTTCCAGCAACTCCTGCTGCTGACGAACGATGACCTGCTCACGGCTCGTCTGGAATATTTCTGTGGTGTAGAGGCCTAGCGCATCGAACAACGTGCTGATGGTCCAGGTCAGTTCGGACAGTTTGGCGGGATCGTCCGCCAACTCGCCGCGCAAGCGTGCAAAGAGCGGTTCCTTCAGCGAAAACACGAACATTGCTGTTTCGACCGGGGTAAAGCCCTGCCGCGCGCGTTGCGTCGACACATCAGCGAGCAGGCTGCGCACGTCGTCCCACGCCGGCGTCCTGAAGTCCACACGGTCGGATGCGCCGAGCGCAGCGCAAGTCAGTGCGACGAACTGCACGAACTGGTTACGCAATTGCGCCTCGGTAACGCCCCCGCGGCGCGCCGCGACCGCGTATTGCTGGGCAACCCATTCGCCCAGCAGCTCGTTCTGCCGATCGTTGAATAGTTGGGCGAGACGCGTTCCGCCGAGTGTTTCCATACAGTGTCCCCAGTCGTTTATCAGCGGGCGGCGCAAGGCGCCGGGCCGTGCATTTTTACTCTTGGTCAAGCCTGCAGCCGATTAAGCGCATTGGACTTTAGCAGGTGAGAGGCGCCTTAACAATGCTCCGGCCCCGGGTCCTGCGCAAGCGATATCGGCAGCACCGTCGGTGCGCTTGCCAGCATCTTGACTCGGCTTCTTTTACATGCGACAGCGACCCCGCGCGCAAAGCCAGGTAACTATTGCCTGCCCTGACGCACATCGCGCTGGCCGTTTCGCTAGCCCGCCCCCCACGGCGACGTTTGCTGCAACGCCGCCAAACGTTTGCGAAATACGATCTGCGCGACAGACCAGCACGTCCGACGGGTCAATATTGCTTCGGATACCTATAGTTATGCCGTCTCGTGCGGTGCGATGATGATGACACTTCCTGCTCGCTCATTAACGTACTTCAACACCGGCCGTAGTCTTTGCCACTGCGGTCAGATGCCGTCACGGTTCGGCGCACGCGAAGCTGCTGGCGAGATTCACATTACCCTTACCGCTATAGCGGGGAAACAGCGGATAACGGCACAACGGACGCGAGCGTCCGTTGGTTGCTGCCGCGATATCCGTAGCGGTCAACGTTTCGGGCGAGATACCACGCGTCACCCAATTATCGAGCGCCCCAAGCAGATCCACGGAGGGGATGAACACGCCGCTGCCATGTTGAAAACCCGGCACCATATACAGCCGCATGAACGTATCGACCTGGTCGATGCCGAAGCGATCAATCAGCGCTTCGTAGTAGGCGATGGTCTGGTTCGGGCTGATGACTTCGTCGGCGAGGCCTTGCAGCGTGATGAGCTTGCCGCCGCGCGCGATGTAGCGTGTGAGGTCGGGGTTCATCGCGCCAATCGTCTCTGACAGCGCGACGAGCTGGCCGCGATATTTGCCGGGATGCAGCGGGTCGAACCTGAGCGAGTCGAACGCCGCGTCACGTGTCACGAAATAGCGGAGGTAGCCATCGCCCTGCGCGAACAGGTAGCCGTTGGCGAAGAAAGTTGGCACCGGCAAGCGCTCGGGTTGATGCGCGAGACCAAGCACGCCGCTCAGATGCGTGCCTTGAAAGACGTTGTAGCCGCGATAGCCGGTGACGCCCCACGCCAGCTTGTACGGCAACGACAGGCCGTCGCGCATCACCAGCAAGGTGGAGAGTTGCGCGTCAGTGAGGCATTCGTCGTGCGAGGGCGCACGTCCGGCGCAGCGCAACGAGGCGATGATCTCCGCTTCGTGTTGCCGGCACCCGGCGACGTCGCTAATGATGCCGTCCGCCGCGCCGTCGAGCCGGTCGCAAACCTCCAGAGTGCGTTGAACCACGTGCTCAAGCAAGAGCGGTGGAATGAAACCGCCGGGCGTTGCGAATTCCGCCTGGCCGAGCTTCACGCCCATCAAACGCACGCCGGTAAAATTGAGCGCGGGCGAATTGGCGATCACACCGTCGTAGTCGTCGGGATAGCGCTGCATCACTGTGTAGCCTTCACGGCCACCCGTCGAGCCGCCGGCGAAATACATTCGTTGCGGCGGCCGGCCGTAAGCGCGCGCAATGAGTGCGAGCGCGGTGTCGTGCGTTTTCTTCAGATGCGCGTAGCCGAAATTCGTCACCGCTTCGTCGACGAGGCCAAAGATCGCGAGCGACGAATCGCCCACATGCCCGGAGTCGTCGCCGAAGGTCGCATAGCCTTCTGCAAGCGGCGCGCGATTTGGAGAGAACGGCATCACGCCCGTACCGCTCACCACCACGCCGTTATAGCCCCCGCCGCCGATCTGCAGCGCGCGGCCGTTCCAGCGGCGCGGTAGATTCAAGTCGAAGCGGATATCGGGCGTACTGGCTTTGAGCGCCTTGATACGGCCGGTGATGCGGCAATATTCGCCGCCTTGCTGATTGCCGAGCGCTGTGGCGGCCACCATCGTCGCGCTTTCAATCTGTACACCGGCAGTGGGCAAAGCGATCAGTTCAGGGGGTAACACTGCGCCCGCGAATTCCGCGCAATGCATGGCGAGCGGCTCTTCCTTGGGCGCGGCCCATGCCTCTGAGGCGCTCATCAGCCATAGCGCGGCGCCGGCGACCGTGATGATCGTGCGCGAACCTCGCGTAGAGCGCCCATGGCGCTGATAACACGTATGGCGCGCACGCGCCCTCATCCGTAACCCGCTCCGTTGACGGCCGCGCGCGACGGCTGCCCTTTCCAGCCGTTCCAGCCGCGCGCGATCATCAGCAACGCGCCGATGGCGACCAGATCGCCGCCGAGTCCGATCAGCGTGCCGCGAAAACCATGGAACGTATGCGGCGTTGCCGTATCGACGATCAACGACACCAGCGTGCCGGTGACAAAACATACGAGCCCGGTACGGCCGACCGTCACCACCGCCGGCAACCGCTGTGCAAGCCACGCGACGCGGCCCTGGCGCACGAACTGCGCAGCGAGCCAGGCAATGACGATGAAGTTGATCACACGTTCCACGGAAAGGTTCTGCTTAAGCACGCCGGGCAGCGGCTGCGTCAGCACAAAAAGTTTGACGATGGCGAATGCCAGCACCGCAACCACCGCGGCGCGCGTGAACCAGCGCGCGGTGCGGGTCGCGTGAAAACGCTCGCTGACGGGTTGCACCCGGCACAGAATACCAAGCACGAACATCAGTTGCCATGCAAACGGATTAAAAGCCCAGTCGGCCACGTCGTCAATGCTGAATAGTCCGGCCAGTGGCCGGGCCAGCGCCCAGATCGTCACGCTCAAGCCCAGCGCCGCGAGCGACGAACGGCGCGCCAGCGGCACCACGAACGGCACGCATAACGCAAAAACGACGTACATGGGCAGCACGCTTGACAAATACGGCTGGTGCCGCAGCACGGCAATATCGAACGCCTCGCGCAGCGGCTGGACCACGAACGGCTGCCAGCCGCTCAGGTCGACCATCGGCGGGTTCAGATGCCATTGCGCAAGGACAGCGCCGGACAGCAGCGTCAATACGGCCGTCAATAGATAGGCGCGATAGATCTCCCAGCAGCGCCGGACGAAGCGCATCTTCGCCGCGTTCTCGCCGCGCCCCGCGAGCACCGCCGTATACGCTGCCGCCGACGCATAGCCGCCGAGGAACACGAACACTTCGGCCGAGTCGCACAAGGCATACGTGTGCAACATCAAATGCGACAGCGTGCTGCCGGGCATGTGGTCCAACACGATAACAATCAGTACAACGCCGCGAAAGAAATCCACTTCGATCGAGCGTCCGCGGCGTGGGTCCATACAGGTTCTCGCATGATGGCGCGTGCAGGCAATGCGCCGTGAAATGCAGTCATGTACCGTTGTTCACACTAGGAACGCCATAACAGTAAAACGTTCCCATCGATACCGATCGCCCCGTCGACGTGCGCTAACAACCACCCTTTAAACGCAGGCGAAGTGGCAGCAATCTGAAATTCGGATGTCGGCGTGCGGTAATACTGCGTCACCGCGCCTTGGATTCGCGGGAAGTTTTGCAGCTTTTAATGCCTCAGGCGTGAGCGCAATCGGTAAGGTCTGCGGAAAAAAATCGCCGGTTGCGGTGCGCGATTTTTTTCGCTTTTTTCCATCGTAGGATGGATTCGTACAGGCCCGTCGGGCACCCCGCGTTTCACGCGCTGCCTCCGCACTAGAACACCATCCCATGAAAAACAGAATTGCCGGCTTCGACGGATTGCGCGCGATTGCAGTCCTAATGGTATTTTTTCAGCACCGTCTATTCGGCGACATCGGCGAGATCGGGCACCTCGGCGTGTGGATTTTCTTCGCACTGAGCGGCTTTCTGATCATCGGCATCCTGTCCGCGCAACGCACGCGCATCGAAAGAAACGGCAGCCGGTTCGGTGCTGAACTGAAGCGCTTCCTGTTTCGCCGCACGCTACGCATATTTCCGATTTACTACCTGATGCTGGTGGTGATGTGTGTGCTGATGGCGTTCGGGATGGCGAGTCCCGAACTGGCTGGCGGCATGCCATTCCATTTCGCTTACCTGTCGAACTTCTGGATCGGCTCGGTGCTGCATGACTGGCCGGGGCGCTACTCGCATCTCTGGAGTCTCGCGATTGAAGAGCAGTTTTATCTCGTGTTTGCGCCGTTATTGCTGCTGATTGCGGCGCGCCGGCATCGCGCGGTGTGCCTCACGATCGTCGCGGTTGGGCTGGTGTCGCTGCTGGCGATGCGTGCGGCACAGTGGCAGGAAATCACGATCTATACGCACCCACTGACCAACTTCTGGCTGCTGGCGTTGGGCGGGATGGGCGGCTTGATGATCGCAGGGAAAGAGAGCCGCCTGCGCATCATGCTCGGGCATGGCATGACGCTGTTCGTGTTGAGCGTTTGCCTGGTGGGCTTGTGTGCGACTGAGCCGAGATGGAGTCAGTTGGGCAGTTCGCTTGCCTTCACGACGGTCAGTGCCGTGTATGGCGTCTGTATCGCGGCGCTTGTGTGTTCGATTGCGTGCTGCCGCAACGCGGCGGTGATCGGCCTGCTTGAAACCGGCTGGCTGGTGAGCTTCGGGCGCATCAGTTACGGCTTTTATCTCTATCACAATCTGATTCCGGACCTGACCCGCAATCGTCACGCGACGGCGTTCTTCGGCGGCACCGTGCCGCTGTGGGCACACCTCGCCGGGATCGCCGCGTCGTTTGCGATTTCGCTGACGATGGCCGTGCTGTCCTGGCGCCTGATCGAAGCGCCGATTCTTCGCTTGAAGACGCGGCGCGCGCCGGTGGACACCGCGACGCCCGCGGCTACGCCAACACCGGCCCCGATTGCCGCTCGCAACGAGCGTGCCTTGAGAGATGAAGGCGCGGCTTCAGATGCCGTTTGAAGGCATCGATCATTACATTCTGCTTTCATGCAGCCTGAGTAAGGGCACGGTATCATGCGGCCTCACTTAGCCGGTCGCTTCGATCCTTGCGAAACACGCGGGCATTGAACTGGCCGAACGATAAAAACAAGCCACTGCCCGCGCATCCGGCCCATCTGGTCCGCGCGCTTGGCTCGCGGACCTCAACCATGTTTCATTTCAGTTTCGCCAACGGCGTACTTGGCGCGAGCCTGCAGACGCTCAGCCTTTACGCGCTGCTTGGCATCATTGCGGCGCTGTTGCTGGGCGGCATGGTCAAGGGCGTGGTCAGTATCGGCGTACCGCTGGTTGCGATGCCGATTCTCAGCCAGTTCATGCCAATCAAGGAGGCCGTTCTACTGCTGTCGATGCCGATCATCCTCGGCAATATTCCCCAGGCGCTGGAAGGCGGCGACATGCTGCCCACGGTCCGGCGCATTGCCGCACCGCTGATCGGGACGGTGATCGGCAACATCGTCGGCGTGAGCGTATTGATCTCGCTGGCGCCCCATCGCGCGCAGGCTGCCGCGGGCGTATTACTGATTGTGGCGGCGCTGCTCCTGTTGCTTACGCCGCGGCTTACGCTTTCACCGGCATGGGCGAAGCCGGCGGGCTTCGTGCTGGGATTCGGCGCCGCGGTGATGGAGAGCATCGCTTCGGTGCCAGGGCCTTTGCTGGCGATGTATCTGCTCGCCACGGGCGCCACCGGGAAAGTCTTTACGAAGCAGATCGCGATTATTCTGGTGGTGTCGATTATCACGCTGGTCGCCACCTTTAGTGGCGGTGCACATGCCAGCTTGAGCGATCTGGCCATTTCGGCCTGCGCCAGTGTGCCGGTGATCGTGGGAATGATGATAGTGCGGCCGCTTAGGGACAGGCTGCCACCGGGGGCGTTTCGGGTGCTGGTTCTGGTATTCGTTCTGGCAGCCGCGGCGCAAATGGTTTGGAAATCCGGGGTTTTATAGGGATTTTGGGCTGTGCCCGCCGGTAAGGCGATGCCGTGGAACGCGCATTGCTGCTAGATGATTGGCCATTCATCCACAGGAGAACCGCCATGACTAGTCAGCCCAATCCCCCAAACGAGCACGGCAACGCGCCTGATGAAGACCCGGGCAGCCCGCCCACCGAAGTCTCCAAGCCCATCGGCGATGCGATTCCAACGCCGGTCGAACCGGGTCTGGATCAGCCGCTGCCACAAAAAGGCGATACCCCGCCGCCTGAAGAAGAGGCCGAGGATACCTTGGGCGACACCGACACGCCTCCCGGCGTGCCAGCGCCCGGCCCATCCGATTTTGCATAGCAGCGGCAGTCGATCAGGCAAGCCCCGCTAGCAGGAACGCGATACGGAGAAGGCCAACGCTTCCGGCGACCCGTGTGTGACCGCGCCGTTCATCATCGTCAGCGCGACATTCATGCGCCCGATGTCATGCGGCGCAACTTCGAACAGATCGCTCTCCAGCACGATCAAGTCCGCGCGCTTGCCGCTCGTGACCGATCCGATCTCATGCTCCATGCGCAGTTGATACGCACCGTTGATCGTGTAAGCGGCAATCAGTTGCGGAATGCTCAAGCGCTCATGGCGGTCCGGCAACACCGGTGCATCCGGCTCGCCCGCCAACTGGCGTGTGTGCCCCGATTCGATATGCTCGACCGGCCGGTGCTGGCAACGGCACTGACACGCCAGTCCGTCCATGCCGATCGAAACGGTCACGCCCTGATCGATGAAGGTACGGAACTTGTACATATTGCTCCAGCGCTCTTCGCCGTAGTATTCGCGAATCAACTCGCTATAGGCATCCACCACGCCCCATTGCAATTGGGTGTTGGCGAGCACGCCGAGCCGCCGGAAGCGCGGAATATCGTCAGGGTGGGTCAGGAACGCGTGGGTAATCACGTGGCGCCGTTCGCGCGGGGGATTCGTCGCATTCACCTGCTCCAGACCATCCAGCGCGAGCCGCACCGCGGCGTCGCCCACGCAATGCATCATCACATCAATGCCGTGCCGGTCCGCTTCGAGCAACAGCCGCCTGAAATCTTCCTCCGGCATCGCCGTGTCGCCGCACGTATGCGGCCGGTCGGCGTATGGCGCCAGCAGATACGCCGTATGGTTCATCTCGGTGCCGTCGACGAATAGCTTGAGCACCTGGGCTCTCACCAGTGGCGAGTGATAGCGCGAGCGGTAATCCAGCAGCGTCGCGACGGGATCGGTCACCGCGCCCAGCGCCGCATAGCTGCCGACGACACGTAATTTGAGGCGGTCTTCGCGCTCCATCTGCTGCAAGGTCTCGTAGAGCAGCGATTGATCGCCGCTCGGGTCGAGAAAGCCCGCGTCGAAAACCGTCGTGATGCCCGCCGCCGCAAGCTTTTCCTGCCAGACAGAAAACGATTGCAGATACAGGTCGATGCCTTGCGGAAAATAGCCGGCGTCGCTCAATCTGCGCATCAGCAGCGAATAGGCCGCGCCGTCCACCACGAGGCCAGTGGGTTCGCCGCTCACCGCATCTTTCTCGAACCAACTCGCGCCCTCTTCCACCACCGGTGTGTCCCGATCGATCCCGGCGATCGCCAGCGCTTTCGAATTGGTCCACATGCTGTGGAAATCGGTAGAGAGCAGGCAGACCGGGCGGTCGGGACAGATCTCGTCGAGCGTCTCCTTACGCAGCAAATGCGCGGGCATGGTGGCCTGGACCCAGCCCATGCCGCTGATCGCCTTCTCGTGCGGATGGCCAATCACGTAGTCGCGCAATGCGTCGAGCACCTTCTGAGGGTCTTCGAAGTTCACAAAGGCCTGAAACGCGAAAGCGGTCGTCGAAAAATGCCAATGCGATTCGACAAAACCCGGCAGCATCAATCTCTGGCCGACGTCGATGCATCGGGTCCCTTCGCCGATAAACGCGCGCACCGCGCTTTCATCGCCGACGCAAACGATTCGGTCGCCGCGCACGGCAACGGCCTCGGCCCACGGCTTCTGCTGATCGACGGTATAGACGCGTGCATTGACGAAAACATAATCGGCTGCCTCTGTATTCATGCTCACTCCATGTTGATTCAAAGTTTTCCTTCTGCGATCACGTGAAACGGCTCACGGCGCGCTGCGAAAATCCGGGAACACGCGGGTGTACAGGCCAGAATGGTCGGCTGCCGCATGATTGGCGGCGATCTGGAACGCGACCTCGTCCCGATACGAAGGCGCGACGATCTGCATGCCCGTCGGCACGTGATTCGCGCCGAAACCGGTCGGCACGGAGATCACGGGAGACCGGCTGAGAAGGTTAAACGGCGGCGAGGCGGCCCAGCCGAGATAGCTCTCGACCAACTTGCCTGCAATCTCTAGTTCCGGCTCGACGGAGGGATCGAAATCGGCACGCAGCGCAGTCGTAAAGGAAGCCGGGCACAACAACGCGCGATACCCCTGAGACCAGACTTTCGCGTGCATATCCTGCTGTAGCTTCGCGGCGCATTGCGCAGCGGGCGTCAACGAAGCACGGCGATCACGATGTTTGTCCCAAAGCATCCGTACGTACGAATTCAGTTGTCCATATGCATCGTCGGGCAATGAACGAAAGTGGTCGCCAAAGTAAATGCCGAAAATGCCTTCGATCAACGTCTCGGCAATCTCCTTGAGGTCCCAATCGATCGCGACGGGTTCGATGATCGCGCCACGGCGGCGCAAGCCATCGAGCGCATGATGCAGATTCGCTTCGACATCCGCGCTGATGGCGGAACTGCCGAGCGTCGCGCTGAAGGCGATTTTCCAGCCGCTCAGATCGTCGTAGTGCGTGGGCAGCGGCGCGGCTGGCAATGCAGCGTAGGTAGCAGGATGCGGCCCGGCGATGACGTTCTGCATCGCCACCAGATCGTCGAAACTGCGCGCCAGCGGCCCTTCGGTGGCGAATGCGAAGAGCTCATCCCCGGCCGCGGTCGGCACGCGCCCAAGCGGCGGTTTATAGCCGTAGAGCCCTTGAAACGCTGCCGGCAAGCGGATCGAGCCCGCCATGTCGCTGCCCGTGCCAATCGGCGCGCAGCCTGCGGCGAGCGCCGCCGCGGTGCCGCCGCTGGAACCGGAGCAGGTGTAATGCAGATTCCACGGGTTGCGCGTCACGCCCCAGCGTCGACTCCACGTCTGTCCGAGGCAGGAAAATTCAGGCGTCGTGGTCTGCACGTGTGGAATCGCGCCGGCGTCGACGAGTCTGTCGACCATCGGATGATTTTTATCGGCGACGTACTCCCGCACCGTCGAACCATTGGTGATGGTCCATCCAGCCACCGCGCTTTCGTCCTTGACGGCCACCGGAATACCCTCCAGCGGCCGCGCGGTGCCGTCACGGTAGCGCTGCGCAGCAAGCTGCGCGCCTTCTAACGCCGCGTCGGCGTGAATCACCGTGGTCGCATTGGCACTGGCCTGCTGTTCATAGGCGGCCTCCAGCACGCTCGACATCAAATCGACCGGCGACAGCGAGCCGGCGCGAAAGCGGCGCATCGCATCGGAGGCTGACAGGTAGCAAAGTTCTCGATTCATAAGCGGTACGTAGAAAGATTCAGAACGAGTAGATGAATTGCGCCGCGGCGATATCGTTGCCGCGCGAATAGCTGCCGTTGCTGTTGAGGAACACCGCGTGACTCGCCTGGTCGTGCCGGTATTCGAACTTCACGATGATCTGGGCGGTTGGGTAGAACAGCAGATCGGCCGTGATGTCGTAATGCGCGCTGCCTTTGCATTCGCTGCCGTTGCTGGTCGATCGTTGCAGGCAGGCCGGGTCCACACCGAAACCGCTCGTGCCGTTAACCG